>JALNXD010000015.1 GCA_023230565.1 Syntrophales bacterium | reverse complement strand
AGTGAAGGTTCCGTCGGCCGCCGTGGTGGTGTATATGCCTGGGTTCCCGGCAAGCTCCACCCTGGCGCCGCCAGCAGCCGTTACGCCGTCGCTCTGAACCACTGAACCCGTGAAGGAGATGCCCGATGAAGGAGTTGATGCGCTGCCCAGGATCAACCCTTCGTGGACGCTGTCGCTGTGGATTGAACGGAATGCCGGGCCATTAAAAGTCCAGCCATCTTTCGTTGCCTGCACGGACACCGCATCGCCGGGCTGAATTCCGTAAATGTAATAGAGTCCATTTGCCGATGTCGTTGCAGTTTCTCCTGAGTAAAATGTAGTTCCGTCGAAATAGGCGACGTTGTAGGTGCCGCCGCTGCCGCTGGTGTAGCTGACCGTGACCCCTGCGAGCGGCAGCGAGGGGTTGGCGGCATCGACGACCCGGCCGGTGATGAAACCGGTGCCGGCCGGCATGATCGCGATGGGCCATCCAGCGAGTTCCGTCGAGGTGAACATGACGAAGGGCCACAGTCCTGCGATATCATCCGCCGTATTGAAGGTCTGTGAATAGGTGGTCACAAAGCCGGTTGCGGTGATTTCCAGATCGAAGGGGCTGTTGACGGGCAGGCCGGTCAAGGTAAAGGCACCCGATCCATCGGTGGATGTATAGACATTCCAGTCATCAGTGGAATACACGGAGGCTCCCACAACTGGTGTTCCATCGACAGGTGAATTGACATCGGAGCCCCTGACGGTCCCCGAGAATGAAATCGTCGGTCCCTGGGACAGGAAGAAATAGACATCTTCAACAGTGCCGCCTGCGGCAAAAGTCACCGTCTGGGCGCCGGCGAAGTTTCCGGCATTGGGATACCATTGGGTAATTGCCGCATCTTCACCGAAGACAAGCCTCAGTTTGTAGTCGCCTGCGGGAATGCCGGCCAGTTGAAAATCAACCTGGTGCATCATAAAAATATCCCGCTCGAATACTTTGGTTCCCGCAAGGTCATAAAATTCAAGGGTGAAATTTTCAGCCCACAGATCGTCGAGAATGCACACGTCCCCTTTGAGCGCCGCCAGTGAAGGATCGGCGGTTATCCTGAGCGGAGTGCGGGCGGTAATACTGGTGGTGCCGTCGGAGGTTGAGGCATAGAACATTACCGTGAAGTTGTCCGGTTCCTGGTTCACCAACTGGAATGTCGACGAATAGGAAAGATTTCCTGTACCCCAGCTTCCATTGTCTGAGTAGTTACTGCTGAAATTCGAAAAGCCCTGTGTAGATGTTCCCACCTGCGAAAGAGGATAGTTGCTTATGGCCGAAAAACTGATATCGCCGGTGTAATTGCTGCTGACTTCACTGGGAAATACGCTGATTGCGACTTGGGGAGTCGTTTCTCCGATGGTCACGGTAACAGGCAAAGTCGCCTGCATGCCATCGCTGGAGGTGACCACGATATTGGCGCTTCCTGCGGCGAGAGCATGGAATTCGGGGCCCCAGGCGGATTGCTGTACATATACTATCGCCGGATTGCTCGATGAAATGGTCAGGGGACTGCGTAATCCCGTATGGAAAGACGGCATTATATCCCAGATGTCCCCGAAGGCATCGACGGCCTCGATACTGACCGGGAACGAACCCTGGGTTGCCCGGTCGATTTGCGTGATGTACTCCTTGTTGTTCGTTTGAGTCTGCTGATCATACACCCAGTTGAAAAACCGTATTGTGTCAATGGTGGTCACGACCATAAAGAAGGATACATACCGCGGCTGCGTCGCGGCTTCTTCGGCCTTGAGGCGGATCTCGTAATCGCCGGGGGCCACATTGGCCGTATCGATCTTCAGGAGGACGCCGCCGGGGTTCTTGAGGGGGACCGGCGTGAAGGTCGCAACGGCGCCGGCCGGGAGCGTTGCCGGGTCGATGCTGAAGCTGATGCCTCCGGCGGTGGAGAAGTCATTGAGAAAATCGACGGCCACCACATATTCGGCGACCTGGCCCTTTATCACGTTGATATCATCATTCAAGATGTTCACCGTGTAATTCGGCGAGGTTACCTCGAAGGAAAAATCGATGTTGCTTTCCACATAATCCGCCATGACGCATACCCGGCCGCTTCGCACCGGGTCGTTGACGGTTACGGCAATGGATGTGTCCGTCCAGGAATTGATAACTACGCCGTCGGTGCTATCGCCGATGAAGACGGCGCCCTGAAGGGTACCGAAATTCTGGCCGTGATGGTGATGCTGGTGCCGTAGGGGCCTTCGCCGGCGGAGATTCCGGAGATGAGGGGGACGATATCCACCGTTATCCCTTCCGCTGCAAGAGAGATGTTATCGGCCATGAGATTTCCATAGCCGATCTTTTCGATCTCGAATGCCACCAGTTTGTAGGCCTCGGCGGGAAAAGTGAAGGTTCCCGTGACGGTCGTGGGATTTTGAGGATCACTGGAAATATTGTCGCTTAAGGGAGTTACGATGTCGAAATCGTGAAACTGGCCTTCATTATCGAAATAGCTGAGAATGACGGTTACCGTATTTCCCGAAGACGCGGTCATCTTCCAGAGATCCATGCTGAGCTGCACCTGTACATTGGCGATGCCGGTGACATTCAGGTTCTGGTGTACGACTGTTCCAAGATATCCGTTGTAATCGGTGCTTGGTGGATTGAGGCTTATCGCACCGCTTGAAAGCGGATTCCAAGCGGGATCTATATCGGGATCGACGATCCAGTCGGAAAGATCGGACGTAAAATCACCGTTCCTTATGATCTCCGTCGCCGATACCGCCGTGGCGGAAAAGGAAATGGCGAAGACAAGCAGAAAGGTACACAGGGTGATGAATCGATTTTGAAAATGCGGCATTCTCATAGCAGGCTCCCTCAAGGTTAAAATATTTTAATTGCGCGATAATAAATGGATCTGACGTTATCGGTTACTCGAACCGTACTCCGCCTATCCCAGTACCGGCTGTTTTATCAACTACCTTTGTCGATGAATGCGTAAAAGTCGTTTTTCTCCTCCATCGGTGGAGGGGATGATGGGGAGGGGCAAATAACGGCTCGCAATGGCATGACTGATCACCCTCACCCTGACCCTCTCTCCTCAAGTGAGAGGGAGTTTGTTGACTTTTTGCGAATCCATCTTTACTGATTTTTGACAAAAAGAAAATTTCGTAAAAATTTTTTCCGTAATTTTTTGCCGGGCGGGCGTATCATTCCTGCGGCACTGAAATCAGCAGGAATAAGCATTCCCGCCCTTTTTTCTTTTATTTTCTTTGACTTCTATCAGAAAAGAAGATTCGCATCAAGCGGAAGATTTGTCTTATGTGATCTTTTTCACAGAAAAAAAGTGATATGGGTCACATTAGTTTGATGATCTATAGCTGGCAGGTGGGTTTCCGTAAAAAAAAATGTAACGACTCGATTAGTATGAGAAAAAATCGCCGTTATCCCTGCTGCGTACTTTTTCTCTTTCTGACCTTTTTTACAAAGGACTTTCGTTATTTTATCCGCCGTTTCAGGCGGGTGAGGTTGTGAATGCAGATGGTATTTCCCTGCACACTTACGAGCCCTTTTTCTCTGAGGGTCCTCAATTCTTTGTTGATGCTTTCCCGGGACGCTCCTACCATTTTTGCAAGGTCAGTCTGAGTCAGCGCTATGTCGAATTCGATCTCGTCTCCGATTTTCCTCCCGTTTTCCTCTGCAAGCTCCAGAAGCTTTTTTGCAAAACGGCCTGATACATTTAAAAAGCAGGTGTCCTGGAGCAGATCGTCGGTTTTTCTCAGCCGCTGCGAGAGCGATCGGAGAATGGCCTGAATCGCATTCGCATTGCTGTTGAGAAATGCCACGAAATCGCTCTGGTTCAATACGTACAATTCGGAATCTTCGAGCGCTATGGCGTCTGCCGAACGGGGCATTCCGTCGAGAAGGGCCATTTCACCGAAGAAATCTCCGTCCGAGAAGAGTGCGAGAACTACTTCGTCCCCCAGCATGGAAGGGAGAGCTATCTTTATTTTTCCCTGGATAATGACATAAAGCGTGGTTCCTTCGCTCCCTTTGCGAAAAAGTGTTTCTCCTTTTTTGATCGACTGCCTCCTGATTGATGATGCCAGACGCTTCCGATCCTCCGGGGAGAGCGTGTGGAAGAGGGGAATATTTATGATAAAAGATTCCGGTGACATAGTCTTTCTCCTGCAATGAATTATGGCGGCGGGGCTTTTTCAGGGATTATTACAATGGAACCGGTGGTATATGAGGCATCAATCTTTTTTAATGTGTCGCTCATCATCTGCAGTTCCGTAATTGTAAAAGAGGTTTCCCTTGAGTCCGAAAGACTCCCCCGTGCCGTAAAGGTGAATGTGAAAAGCGGGATATTTTTTCCTGAAATTCCTTTTGCACCAGCCATAACAAGTACCAGACGGCCCGGCTGAGTGTCATTGACTACATGCATCATTGAGTTCGTCTCTTTCGATTTTACACCTCCGCAGTATGTGAGCATAGTATGATCATAAAGGATAGCGATCTTGATTCCTGCCAGTTTCTGCACGGAATCCACCATTATCTTTGATGTAAAGGATTCTCCGGCGGTAATGCTGCGCCCGGCGATAGAGAGCTCGGTTGCGAATGCGGAAGGAGCTGCACACAGAATGCTCACCACAATAAAAATCAAAATCCCGGCGCGGCACCAATATTGCTTCATATACACTGCCTTTAAGAAATATGTGTAAGGTTTATAACGATAAATGAATCAAAGTCAAGCGGATATATGAATTTCAAATGCCGTATGAAAGCGGTAAATTCGGTCTTTTGAGCAAGAAACGTCGGCCGGCGGCGTGATCCGACGGCCGCAATCTGGTTCAGAAAGACAGAGGCAATGCAGTGGGTGTGCTTGACGCCGCCGGAGAGGTTTCTTCGATCATGCACGCAACCTTCCGGAATATATAAATAATTTCCGCAAGTCCAATTTTGCCGTCTCCATTAATATCAGAGCAGGCGAGCGTAACACTGCCTTCAGCTTCCGGAAAACCGATCATGATTTTTAATGCCCTCAAGGCATCGGAGAGTGTCACCCTGCCGTCCTGATTGAGATCCCCCTTCAGAATTGCTCCGGCAGCAGGGCTCACAAAGAAAGAATGATCCTGTGTTACGGCACAATTCAGAGGTTCCGACCCGTCATCGGCAACTTCAAGTCTCCACTTATAGGGATTATGTGCGGTAAGAACACCTTCGGGGATGGCAAAGGAAGTGTCAATCGTGCCCGGTGAAGTGTAAACTGGTCTTCCTGTGAAATCGATCACATGAATACGGTAATACAGTGGATTTGCCGTTTCGTCGGTAACGGCGGACCAGCTCAAAACCGGGGTTACGGTATCTATACAGGACTCATGAGGGATGGTATAAATCCGGTCAGGCAATGAAAGACGGTTGGGAACGAACTGCGTGAATACGGAGACCGCCTGCTTTGTGTGTTCATCGATGACCGCAAAGGTATAACGCCCTTCCGGAAGAATGCACGGTTCGGAGTGAAGGTAGCGCCTCCCTGTAATATCAGACTGGTTGAAAGTATAAGAAAATCCTTCCGGCCCCGAAACCGTTACAAACGCATTCAAAGGCGATGATCCTTTTAATTTGAGGAAAAGATCGGTCCATTCCCCACCGGGTTCCACTCGGCTTTTTACGCCCGCATCATAGACGGCCAGGGGCTCGTCAGGTGATCCGGTCTGGAAGGTTGATGCACTGCTTATCGAAATATTTTTTCCGCTCGTTCCTTCGTATGAATCGAGAGTCTGCACCTGCCAGCGATAGACCTCATCGGGAAGAAGCACGCCCGCCGATACGGTTGCCGATGCGGAGGTTGACCATTTCGAGCGATATATTGTTTTTCCATCGGGGTTTTCTATCTTGATGCGATAGTACAAGGGTTCTATTCGATCATCCTCGACAGGATTCCAGGAAAAAACAGGGGTAATCGTCGCCGTACAGGCGTTTTCAGCCGGCAGGGCCGTGGCGATATCGACGCATGGGATCTGATTGGCCGTAAAATGGACGCGTCTTCGCTCGTAATTCAAATCTTTTTTAATGACGATAAAGGTATACCATCCGTCCGGCACAATTCCTGGTGCCGCTCCCTGGTACATTATCTTGCTTGAGGGGCCGGCGACGATGACGGCAGGTGAACTTTCCTGCCAGTATATTCGCCCGTCCGGACCTTGCACACACATATATTCTATATCCCAAGGAGCTATGGTAAGTCCCAGATAAAAAAGGGTGAAAGTGCCGTGCAGGGGGCTGTTCGCACCCCACACAATCGCAGAATCGATTATATCCAGGGGAATGCCGTCGGGCAAAATTCCGGAGAATGTCCGGTCGGGAAATGAGCTGTCGAAGCTGAAAAAAGTTTCTCCCGTATATGGATCTTCAGAGATAGTTGGCAAATAATCCCGAAGCGAAACAGGATCCTCGAAAAATTCACCTGCATTTACACGAGCCGATTTCTCCGCCACATCGATTCGTGCGGCCGTAAAACTGCCGGATATGTTTCCCGAGGGGCATGAACAGCTGTAGGTTCCCGAATTGATGAAAGTATTTTCTTCATTGACTGTCCCTTCGAGTATCGCCGAATATCGCCGGTCATCAGACAATGTCCATATCCTGATCGTCCCTTCATTTATATAAGACAGATACACGCTACCGCCGCATGAGAGAAAGTTGCAGTTATTATATCCGGAGTAGCCGCCTTCAATGAAAATGCCGTGGAGGTCCTCAATGATCTTCATGCGGACGGTGTCGCCGGACTCATTGGTCAGCTCCCAGGTTTCTTCCCTTGTTCCGAAATTGACGGGGCTGTGTGTGGTGACGGAGTATTTGATATCATTGCAAAGAGCACTCAGCCGGGCCTCTTTTAGAATATTATCAGATGAATATTCATATAGTATCAGATCATTGGACTGATCGTCGCTTTCTTTCCTTATGAACTGTGAAGCGGCCAGGTAGTTATCGATACCGGAGACAAGAGCCGTTCGGGCTTCAGCGATCCGCATGGTGCCGTTTTCCGCCAGTTTCAGAAGCTGCGGACAGGCATTTAGGATATCATTATTGATGTTAAGGGCATCCTGATTAATTTTTGAAACCAGATCATGAATATTAAAATTGCCCGGATCGTAAGAAACAAACAAAAGAAGATATGTCTTCAGAGTGTAAAGAAAAGAGCGGAAGAGAAGAATATCGCCGTAATCCACCTCTGTTTCGGCAACGTCTCCCGTCTCCGAAGGCAGAAGCATAACAGTGAAAGAGCTTTGAACACATTCGAGATTTGCAAGAGCACCGTTAATTTCTTCAATTAAAATCGTTCTGATAAAATCCTGGACATCTCTTGCGGCGGGAACACTCGGGGGCAACTGCAAGTTTCCTTCATAATCAGTGGGTGCCTCCGAGGTCCAGTTGAAGATATTTCTCCCCTCTTCCGAAAAGCCGAAGCCATCAAGGAATTCTCTCATGTTTTCAATTGGAGGTCCTGAAGTGCAGGAAGCATCGTTATCAGCAAGCGCCAGAATTCTTGTGAAGGCGTAAAAGAGATTTGCTTCTTGATTCAGAGGCTCCAGATCGAGAGCGGAAAGAAAACACGCTTTCGCATTATTGATTCCCGGCATAGTATTGAGAGCAAGCTCTTGTCTTCCTTCCTGAATAAATCCTGCGGCACTCAGAGCATGAACGGCGCCTGTCCAGCCTGTCTGAATACAAAAAAGAACGAAAAGGAACACGAACGGTCGTTTCAGATCCATAGTTTTATTTCCCCCTGGGCGTTTTCCGCTCAAAATCAAGTAAATGCCAAACGAGCATCAAAGCGCATCACTGCGCCGCAATTTTTGAATACACTACTTACATTGATTGGGTATTACGAGGTGGATGTATTTGTATTCCGAATCAGTCCCTTCGGCCGCGGATCATACCATGTAAAGAAATTTTGTCAATGTTCCTTTATCTGAACACGCGATGAAAAACAATGCGGCAGTCTCAGATTCTTTCTATTATGTTGCCGATATACCGGTAAAAAGGCGCTTTTTACGGATCCATCAAATAACCATTGATTTTATTTTTAAGGCCGCCTACAATTCGCCCCATGTTTCATGAAAGGTGCTACAAAATTCCGCTGGTTATCGCTTCTGTGCTGTGTTGCGGCGCGGCAATGATTTATATTGTATACGCTCCTGACCCGCTGCCGATGGAAAGGATTGATCCGGGCATTATGCGGAAAGGGGAAATAAAGCTTCAGGGATTGAAATATTATTTTATAAATGATGGAACCCCTTCATTTTCACTTAAAGCCGATTCGATTATCAAACAGACAAAAAAAATAGGACCCTTTCGAATTCGCCTTTTGAAAGAAATAACCGTGGAAAATGCCAGGGTGGATATATACGGGATGTCGCGCTTTGATAAGAAGCACGCAATACCGTTGCAGTTCCGGGCTAAAGGTGAATTTTCGCAGAAGGAAGGGAAAATCATGCCTGCGGTATGGAATGACATGCTTCCGGGCATTCTGAAGGATCCGCTCACGGATTGTGTGCTGGCACCGGTATGTATAAGATTGCACCGTGACAAATCTCATATCGCAGGAATCGAAGCCGCAAAGGCGAAAACGGGTGCGAAGGGGGACGGTTTTCTTTTTGAGGGAAATGTTCGACTGAACGCAGAGGAAAAAGAACTCCGGACCGAGCGCCTCTTCCTCAGTACGGAAACGGGAGCCGTAACGGTAAAGAGCCGGTTTGTATTGCAGACAAAGGAGAAAGTCGTGACAGGACAATATCTGGAAACCGATTTTCTGCTTACTGAAAGGAACGGATCACAAAAAAACTCCCTGTCCTTTGAGGGGAGAGGGTTGGGATATGTATGTAATGAGCGGTACATTCAATAAAATAACAGTAAAAAAGGCCGGTACGTCCGGGTTTACCCTCCTTGAGGTCATGATTGCAATGGCCGTGCTTGCGGTCACAATGGCGGCGGTTTTCCAGTCGCAATCTCAAAGCATCTCAATGATAACCGGTTCCCGTTTCGAGACGACAGCGGCATTTCTGGCAAAATTGAAAATGGCCGAGTTGGAAGCGGTAGCTGCCGGGGAACTGTCATCGGGAAACGGGGATTTCGGAGACGATTTCAAGGAGTACGTATGGGAGGCTGAAGTGGAGGATACGGAACTGGAGTACGTTGTGAAAATAGTACTTGTTGTCAGAAACGAGAGAATGGCAAAAAACAATACATACCGGCTCGAGCTTTACAGATCCACGGTATCGTAGACAAATTTATTTAAAGCCGCTATGATATGAGATCTGGCTGATATAAAAGGGGAAAGAACCATTTCCGGGTATACCGGACGGTTTGGAAAATTTATCATTTTCATGAAATCCGCAATGCGTAATAAAATAAAAAATTACATGTTTAAAGGTTCTGTGTCCGCGCTTGATCGCCGGAGGGGATTCACCCTGCTTGAAATACTTCTCGCAATTGTGATTATGGGAATCGTTCTTGCGACTGTGTACGGCGCCTATACAGCGACATTTCGAATTGTCGGTGATACCGATTATGCGGACGAAATATACGGCATGGCCCGTACTGCATTTGAGCAGATTACGAGGGATCTCGAATCGGCGTGCAGTTTCGAAGGGGCGTTTACATTCGTTTCGGAAGAACAGGACATGGGAGAACACTTGTTCATGAGCCTTCGGTTCATATCATCCCGTCATCTCGGTTTTCATGGCAAGGACGGCGGAATCGCCGAAATTTCCTACTATACAGTAAATGAAGATGATCAAGGGTATTTGCTGGTGAGAAAAGACGAACTTCTTCAGAGAAAAGAGGCACAAGAAGAAGAATACGGAGAGGAATTTCTTTCTTCAGAAGGGGGATATGGTATTTGCACTAATATAAAAGAAGTAAAATGGTTTTTTTGGGATGTCCGTGGAGAGAAATACGAAAAATGGGATTCGCAATCGGGAGCATCCGAACAGAAAGGGCGTATACCCTCGGTCGCAGGTGTGCAAATTGATTTCGAGAATCCTTCCAATCCGGAAAACCCGTATCGTTTTGAAACAAAAATATTTATTCCTGCATCGGAGTCCCAGAAATAATGGATTTGCGGAAAGAAGACGGAGTTGCCTTGATTGTGGTGATTCTCATTATGAGTATAATTGTGGCCGTTACGCTCGAATTTAATCGTGCGTCCCGGATGCAGATCTACGAATCGGCAAACGCGCGGGATGGTATAAAACTTGAGTATATAGCAAAATCCGGTATTTATATCGGAAGAAGCGCACTTAAAGAGGATGATGCCGCAGTGGATTCGTTTCTTGAAGACTGGGCAAAGGCGCGTGAACTCAGTGCCCAGTCCGCCGCTCTTTTTGATGGGGGTTTTTTTGAGCTGACGATCACCGACGAATCGGGCAAGATTCCTGTCAACCATCTCGTGAAAGATAATCATGAAAATGAGAAAATTCGGGAGCTTTTTATCCGCTTTTTGCTTTTGCCCGAATTCGGTTTGTCGGAAGAAGAGGCGAACGATCTTGCAGATGCAGTAAAAGACTGGATAGACGGAGATGATGAAATTACCGGTTTCGGTGCCGAAAACAGCTACTATCAAGGGCTTGAAAACCCTTATCCATGCAAAAATGCACCTATGGACCGGATTGAAGAGCTTCTGATGGTTAAAGGGGTCACACGCGAACTTTTTTACGGAACTGATGAAAGGCGAGGGATTGCATCATATCTGACGGTATACGGAAAAGGCAGGATAAACATAAATACGGCTCCTTTGCCGATCTTGAAAGCGCTGTCGGGTGAGATCACCGGAGAAATGGTCGCTGAAATGGACGAATACCGGAAGAGCGAAGATAATGATCTGTCGAATCCTTCGTGGTATACATCAGTTCCGGGAATGGCGGGTATTGTGATAGATTCGGACCTTATATCCGCTGCAAGCAGTATTTTTGAAATCAAGTCTACCGGTCGCACCGGGAATATGATGCGGACGATTACCGCAGTGGTAACAAGAGAATCGGGCGATACACTGCCTGTAATAATTTCATGGAACGTAGGGTAAGTAAATAAGGTGAGAAGAAATGCCGGAAAAAATAACGGGAATTGATATAGGAGAACGCCATATAAAATCGGTTTCGGTATCTGCCGGTTTGAAGGGCTATCACATTATAGATGCACTGGTGGTCAATATTGCAGAGGCTGGAGGAATAAAACCCGCAGTTGAACAAATATTCAGGAAAGCCGGATTCCATGGCAGTGCTGTAATAACAGCCCTGCCTTTTAAACAATGTTCATTCAGAATGGTGCGCCTGCCTTTCACGGACAGGAAAAAAATACGGCAGACCCTGCCTTACGAGTTGGAGCAGTCGATTCCATTTCCGATAGATGCGGCAGTTGTGGACTACTTGACAGTGGATCGAACAGGCAAAGCCGACCTTTTGGCGGGCGCCGTTCCGAGAAACATCGTTGATGAGAGAGTGGATATTCTGAATTCTTCGGCTTCAGAAATAGCGGCCATTGACGCGGGATCCGTTCCGGTTGCGGCGCTATTCGCCGCGGATCGTCCCGAGGAATCGTCCATTATCCTGGACATCGGGGCGAAGCAGACCGAGTGCATTTTTATACTAAAAGGTAGAATCAGCCATATCAGAGCATTCGGTTTCGGAGGAGATCGCATAACCGAAACAATAGCCCGGGTATGTGGAGTAGACTTCGCCGAGGCCGAGCGGATGAAGCTCGCAGGGGAAATTGAAAAATGCCGGGAGGAAATAGACGGTCTGATCGAATCTTTTTCCGGGCAGATAAAAGAAACTCTCGATCTTCTTGCATTCCGGGGAGATTTGGACACACAATTTCCATGCATGCATATTACCGGAGGAGGAGCGCTTTTCATCCCGCTGAGGAAAGGAATTGAGTCATTTTTAAAAATTCCCGCATATGAAATCGATATTGTCCAAAGCGGTGCCGTTCAATTCAGGGAGACGGCAAGAAAGCCGTGGGAACCGCTGGTAATGAATCAAGCTCTGGCTCTGGCGATTCGTGAATCAAAGGGAAACGCCGGCTTTAACTTTCTGCCGGAGGGCGCCGATTCAGGGGGCGTAATGGAAAAGTACCGGCGCGAGATCAAATGGGCAGGAGCCGTTGCAGCGGTAATCTGTATATTGTTATTCGTGAATTTTTACCTGGATTACCGATATGACCAGAGACAGCTTGGGGATTTGCGGAGAGAGATAAGAGAAGTTTTTACAACGGCGGTTCCGGATGTAACGAGGATCGTCGATCCCGTTCACCAGATGAAGACGAAAATTGCGGAAACGAAAAAGGCTGGAACCGGAAGGGCGATGGTTGCGGGAGAGACCAAAGTTCTGTCGGTGTTGAGGGATATGTCAAGACTTGTGCCGCAATCGGTCGTTTTCCTCATTACGAGTTTTACGTATGATGAAGACTCGATAAGAATTAAAGGAGAAACGGATAACTTTAATACAGTGGACGCGATAAAAAGCGCCCTTGAAAAAGGGCGCACGTTTCAAAGCGTGACGATCAGTTCCGCCAAACTCATGAAGACAGGAGGCCGAGTCAGCTTCGATTTGAAAATGGAGCCGGTATTATGAAAGGAATAAAATTAAAGTTAAACAAACGGGAGAGGTATTCCCTTATTGCAGGTATTTCGGCTGTAACCATTTTCATCATTGTTCAATTTGCGATTTTTCCTTTTCTTGATTCCAGGGATCAAATAAAACGGTCGATCGCACAGAATAAAAAAGTACTGAAAGAGATTTCTCTATTAGCCGAAGAATACCGCCTGATCAAAGCTGATTCGGGCCAGATGAAGAAGATGCTGCTCCAAAGGCCTTCGGATTTTACCCTTTTTTCTTTCCTTGAACAAGAGGCGGGAAATGCCGGTATCAAGCCTAACATTACATACATGAAACCTTCCGATTCGAAAATTGAGGGGCCTTACAGAGAATCGTCGGTGGAGATGAAGCTCGAAAATGTTACCTTGAATCAGCTGACAGAATACCTTCACCGTGTTGAATCACCTTCCGATCTCGTAGCGGTGAAAAGAATTTCGGTCAAGCAGAGTAAGGAGGGTTCGGGGTATCTTTCTGTAGTATTGCAGATGGTGACCTATACAATCGGAGGAGGAATGCAGCCGCCGCCGGAAATAAGAAGCCAGAGGACGGAGTAACAGGTTTCTTGCCGGCATGAGGAGCTTAGCTTCTTACCTGACCCCTGCCGACTTTTGAAGAATGTACAGGGCATCCTCAAGTCCGATTTTGCCGCTTTGCCCGATGTCATCTTCGGATCCGGCATAATCCGTTCGTATTTCTGAAGAAGTACTCCCCGTTGCTACACTCAATGCCAGGATTGCATCTTCCAATCCAGGCATTCCGTTGCCTGAAATATCTCCTGTGGTATCGAGGACTGATTTCAAAGCGGCAAATGCATTCACTCTTCCGCCGGAAACGAGCTTGTCCGAGAGAGTGTCGAAGCGGTCCACGGTATCAAGAATTGCCGACTTGACCTCATCATATCGTAAATCCGGCCGGATGGATAGAATGAGTCCGGCCACGCCCGTTACATGGGGTGCAGCCATGGAGGTGCCGCTCAGCAGTCCGTATGATGACGGGGAATCGCTTACAATGTTGTATACTGCTGCCGAAGGGGGGAAGGGATCATCTGCCATTGCCGATTTGAGGGCGAGGCCGCTTTCCCGGGAAACGGCGATAACAGGGGGCCATGCCGTAGAGGCTGAACCCAGAGTGCCGTCGAAATTTCCCGGTTCGTTATTATAGATCACCACGGCGGAGGCGCCGCGGTCGAGGGCGTTCGTCGTCTTTTCTGAAAAATAAAGTATCCCCCGCTCGATCAGGGCGATATACCCGGAGATATTGGACGGAAAATCTTCGGGATACCCCAGCCCGCAATCGTAAAGGGGTCCGCCCAATCCTCCGTTTTCCGTCACTGCGCCG
The DNA here is from genome assembly GCA_023230565.1 of Syntrophales bacterium. Lineage (GTDB taxonomy): Bacteria > Desulfobacterota > Syntrophia > Syntrophales > UBA2210 > JALNXD01. Next base: position 64,365 of record JALNXD010000015.1, on the reverse strand, counting down.
TATTCGAGCGGCAATGCGCCGCATGCCGTTTCAGTACCGTCGTGAAAAAATACAGTGAGCGATGCCTCGGTATAGCCGGAAAAATTAGGAACAGTAGAAAGAATATTATTGCCGGGGGCCATCAGATCCACGTCAGGAAGGCCGAAATTGGAAGATGGCGACAGTGTGTCATCGCTTTTCGACCATGCGACGGATATGATATTTTCCAGATCGTAGCCTGCGGGATATTCGAGAGCTGTCGTGCCGTCATTTCCCGCTGCACATACAATCAGGATGCCGGCGGTTTTAAGCGCTGAAATTGCTTCATATTCGGCATTGTTCTCTTCTGATCCTCCGAAACTGCAATTTATAATGCGGGCCCCCGCGTTTCTCGCATATTCATAAGCCATGAGTACATCACTTGTGGCAATGGAACTGCTGTTTTCTGCAAGCACTTTCAGCGGTAAAATCCTGATGTGTGGTGCCACGCCGGTTATTCCTGTACCATTGTTTCCTTTTGCAGCAATGATCCCGGCGACATGAGTTCCGTGCTCGTAGTATTCGGTTAAAGCGGAAGGACTCGCAGGATTTGAATCGTTATCGGCAAAATCCCAGCCGTATATGTCATCGATGTAACCGTTGCCGTCATCGTCGATACCGGCGAGTCCCTCCGCTTCGGCCGTATTGATCCAGATATTGGGAGAAAGATCTGGATGAAGATAATTCACGCCCGTATCGATTACGGCAACAAGAACGTCTGGAATTCCCAGGGTGATATCCCAGGCCTCGGGAAGAGATATCTTCGGCGGTGCCCACTGCTCCGGATAACGGAAATCGTCGGGAACGGTCGAGAGCGGGTACCGCAGGGCATTCCGTTCCACAAACCGGACGATGTCCGATCGCCTGTATTCCTCCATGACCGCTTCTTCGGACCCGCCATAGGGGATGACAATATTTTGAAATTTGCCATGAAAAATCTTTTTTGCCGAAAGTATGCCGACCCTTCGGTGGAGCGCCTCTATCTGTTCCTCTGTAATCGTTTCCTTGAACTCGATTATCAGCTCCCGATCTTTAAAAAGAGGGCGGCCTTTGCTGTCGAGTGGCTGCGGCGACACTGGTCCGGCAGACTGCATTTCCGGTTCAGTGTGAAGATCACTTCCCGAATCGGCAAATACAGGCAATGCCGGCGACTCCTTTGCATGAGAGGCGTTATCATTGTCTCGCATTATTACTTCAACATCGGGTTTTTCGGAATTTTTTTTCGTTTCAAATGCAACGAAGCGCAGAATTCTGTAGCCGCCCGTCTCCTCATTATATTTGAATACCATCGCCCGATTTGCGCATATTTTTTTTAAAACCTCTTCCAGAGGCGCATCGACCGCCCTTATGGTTACGGTGCCCGTCACTTCCGGTCCCGAAGTGACGGATATTCCGGATTTGTACGAGATATCCCTTAAAAGACATACCAGGTCTGCTTCCCTGACATCAATGTTTATGAGGCCTTTTGATACTTCAATCTGAAAATCCGGGCAGGTTGTCCCGTTATCGCCAGCAGCTGAATAAGAAGTAAAGAAAAGGAGAAAGGAAAAAATAAGGCTGATCGATCCGGCAGCAATGATTTTTCTTTTTGAATCTTTCATTTCTTTTATTCCCTTTTTAAGGCATGGCATGGATAAAAAATCAGAGCCACTTTACCAGATTATCCCTTGAAGATCACTGCCAAAGAAAAAGAGAGTTACTGTGAAATACATCATAATCATTTACATAAACACCTGATTTATATCTTGCTTTTTCCTCTTCTCCCGCATAAGATGCCTCAATTCGCGCACGTTTTACAAGAAAGGTACTTGGTTCCCATGAAGAACACGATTCGCAGAACGATTATTTTTTCTACGGTTCTTACACTTCTTATTTTTTCTTTTTCCGGTGTTCATCATGCCTGTGCCGAATCCGAAGATTACACTATAATAGTTGAGAATTTTCTTTCCTATATAAAAAGCGGCAAGGAAATTCTTGCCGCAGAACTGATTTTCAGAAATGAAACAGCCCCATTGTTACCTGAGATAGAGACGGCATTTCTCGCGCATCTTGCAGGAGGCGGTTATGTCCTTGTCGCCGCTTCACGGCATTTCACGCCTGTTAAGGCCTACTCGCTTTCAGCCAATTTTACCGAGCTTCCGGGTTGGTACCGCGAGTATCTATTAAATGAGATGGAGTATAACGCCCGGGCCGCGGCTTCTCTTGTAACCGTGCAGGGCGCAGGATCGACTGAAACGGAGGCGCGATGGGACTTCCTTTTGACATACCACTTGATGAAGTCGCCCCTTTATATCCCGGCGCCCGATCAGTGGCTGCTGCAGACGAAATGGGCTCAGGGCTATCCCTATAACAAGTTCCTCCCGAGGATAGAAGGTGAGCGGGTCGCGGCAGGGTGCGTCAATGTCGCTATGGCCCAGCTGATGCGGTATTACCGCTTTCCAGCGCGCGGGTCCGGGGCGGCCGTTCATATGTGGAACGGAGAGCCGCTGGAAGCGGTCCTCGACAGGTCTTTCGACTGGGACCGTATGCCCTCGATTATTGCAGGCAATACGCCTGAACATGAGGTCGATGAAATCGCTCTTCTGCTTCTGGATCTTGCAATAATTAATGAAACATCCTTCGGCATCTCCGGGTCGTCGGCCTCTCCCCATATTGCCGCCCTCCAGGAACACTTCGGGTATTCCTCGGCGGTTGCGGAAATTAATAATTCTGATGCAGAAGCATTCCTGAATGCGCTGAAAAGCGAGATCGGCCGGGATAATCCGGTACTGTTGTCTTTTCTCGGTTCCCCGGAATATCCGGCTGCGCACATGGTCGTTGCCGATGGTTACAGCTCCGGTTCTGAAGGAGACAAGATACATGTCAATATGGGATGGGGCGGAACAGATGACAACTTCTACTATCTTGACAGAGTAGTGGAGACCGGAGGGTATGATTTTGCGCCTGTTCTGAAAATCTATACAAATGTGATTCCATGCAGCGAAATCGCAGGCGACTGCTGCCGCAATCTGGAAGATGGGGACGGAATGGAGGGTTTTACCGTCACCGGACAGTTTGACAGCGGTCTCGACGCAGACCGTTTCGAGGTGTACCTGAAGGGGGAAACCGCTATTACGGCCGTGCGCGGCTGGGAGTACGGCAATGTCGGATTTTTCATTTCTCTCTATGACCTTTTCGACGGCGCTCTTATCCTTCGATTGGACGGAACACAGGCGTCCGGAATCGCCGCCGCCCCGGTTACCCTGCCTTCCGGAAAGTATCGCATGGTCGTTTCTCTTCACGAAGGGAGCAGCTACTGGCCCTTCGAGCAGGGGAATAATTCCTATACGGTTGAAATTGCGACGACTTCCATGACTTCCGAAGAAGTTGCGACTATCGATGCCTCTCTGGACAGCCCGCCCGCAATTCTGAGTGATCTGCCCGATATCGTCCTGGACGGAGAGCCGCCGTCCTCTCAGGTCATCCGCATCGATGCCAGAGACTGCAACGGCGACGATCTGACCCTTGAAGTCAGTTCCACCAATCCTTCAGCCGTTGCGGCGGCCTTTACGGGAGATCTCTTGACTGTCACTCCTCTGACGGGAAGTCTGAATAAAGCGGCGACAATTACCGTAACGGCCACTGCAGGAGGAAAGAGTGTTGAAAAGTCCTTTGTGGTAATGGTGTCCGATGAAAAGACTGTCTACGGCAGCGAATTCGTTTTAAGGGGACTTTTTGCTGCACGAGACCAGTTCGATACCTTCAGGGTCATATTGGAAGGCACCTCTACGATCAAGGGAAAGAACGGGTATGCAAATCAAGGTTTTTACAGCTCTGTTTCAACATCCGATAATTCATTTATTATATCACCTGTTTCTCCTCTAGCGGACGAGTGCATTGAACATCCTTTCAGCAGGGATATCTATAATATCGGAGCTTCGCTTGAAGAAAACCCGGGCGGTGCCGGCGGATATTACGAGCTTATTGAAAATGAAAACGATTCATATTATCTTTTTGTCAAATGTCCAGATTTGATCATGAATACATCCGATGTCGCATCCCTTCTCGATATCGATCTTGCCGGTATCGAGCCGGTAGGACTTGCCGAGGCTATTGAAGCGTTGCGTTTCCTGTCGGGCTTTCCTCTCGGTCAATCCCCCGGCCGGATCGACATTACCTGCAACGGAAAGATAGATTTATCCGACGTTCTTCTGATTTTGCAGCGAATCTCCGGTATAAGGGATTAAAGAGAAGAATTTCTTCCCGAATCAGGGTCCTGTTGCCACCCGCCATCTGTCCTTGACATAGATTACCCTTTCCTTGTATAAGGTGACAAAAATATTTGATTAAAAGCTCGATATTTGCAAGGAACGCTGAATATTTTGGAGCACCGTTTGAAGTTCAAACAAACCGGATGAACGAGATGAAGCGGATGAACCAGTGAACCGGACGAAACAGTGAACCGGACGAAACAAAGAGACTGATTATGAGAATAAGAGGGTGGATCGGATATACGCTCTACGGGATTGCCATTACGGTATTTTTTCTTTTCTTTCTATTTCCCTCAGGGCTTTTTAAAAGTTATCTGGAATCGGCGGCAATGAAATACATAAATGCCGGCGTCACAATTGATTCCTCCTCACTCATATTCCCTTCGACCGTCAGCCTGAAGAACTGCAAAATACACTTTAATGGAAGAACGCATGCACCGGTAATAATAGATGCCATGAAAGTAGTGCCTTCGATTAAAAACCTGCTGAAAGGGAAAGCTGCTGTGAGAATAGAAGGAAGCGCGTACGGCGGCAGCATAAAGGCACGCATGATAATGAGAAACCGTTTTTCGCTTTCGGGGCCGGTTACATTTACGGGCGATTTCCAAAATATCGACATAGGGAAGTGCGATTGGATTCAAAAGGCCTTTGGAAGAAGATTGGAAGGAAACTTTAAAGGGACCGGCGATTTCGAAGGAGTTACGGGTGGCCTGCTTGACGGTTCAGGACGCTTTGAAGGGACCCTTTTTAACGGTAATATAGAACTCATTGAAAATATTCTCGGCTTCGATACGGTTGCATTCGATCGAATTGAAGCTAAGGGCGATCTGCAGACGAGGACGTTGAAAGTGAATTCGCTTACAATGATCGGAAATGACATGAACGCTGAATTAAATGGAAACATCTATCTCGACGGCAGTGCCGAAAGGACGAGGATCGCTCTGAAAGGCTTTATTCATGTGCCTGCTCTGAATAGAAAAATTCCTCTGTCTGTCGGCGGCACCATGGCCGGGCCTGCGATAAATATAAGGAAAAACTGATGAAATCGTCATATCGTATAGTATTTATTCTCTTCGCGATCACGGCAATCTCTTACCTGACGGTGGATATTTTTTATAGCGTGATTCTGAGGACAGTTTCTTCGGTAAAAAAACAGGAAAGGATTGTTGAAAAGAGCTCTGCCGACCGGATTTTTAATAAAGAGCCGCTTGATGCATTTGAAATTATCTCGGCAAGAAATCTGTTCGGTTCCGCGGAAAAAAAAGAGGCGCAAGAAGAAGAGGCGGCGATCGATGTGGACGAATTGGAACCGACCAAGCTGAAACTCGCCCTTTTAGGTACTGTTTCGGGAAGTGATAAATTCGATTATGCCGTAATTGAGGAGCAGGGTAAACGGAACCAGGGGCTCTTTCGAGTCGGTGATATCGTGAGTGATGCGACGATAAAGAAGATAATGCGGACGCGCGTGATACTTCGGGTCGGGGACAAGGATGAAATTCTTGCTATGGAAGATCAGAAAAAGGAACGTCCCAAAACTGCAGGCGGCCGTCCGGCGGAATCGGAAGTGCCCCGGAAAATTTCAGTAGATAAAGATGTTATTGATGAGGCACTGAAGGATGTGACAAAAATAATGTCCCAGGTGCGTGTGCGTCCATATTTTTCGGGTGGGAAGCCTGACGGTTTCATGGTCAGCAGGATCGCGCCGGGAAGCCTCTTCCAAAAGATGGGACTTCAAAACGGCGATGTTATTCAGGGAATAAACGGCGATCCTTTGGGCAGCCCGAAGGAGGTAATAGATATGTACGGAAAACTGGAGACAGGCTCCGAGATAACTCTCAATATTAAACGTCGAGGAAGGCAGGAGACCCTGCAGTATACGTTCAACAAATAAAAGCATTCTCATGTACGGATCATTTTTCGGTCTAAAAGAAAATCCCTTTAATCTGACTCCCGATCCTCGGTATCTCTACCTGAGCCCGCAGCATCGTGATGCGCTGAACTATCTCATTTACGGGATTAAAGAAAGAAAAGGGTTTATAGTGATTACAGGCGGGATCGGTACGGGGAAAACCACTATCTGCAGATCTCTTCTGGCAACAATGGATACAAATGTCGATACGGCGCTCATTTTCAATCCCGCGATATCCGCTATAGAACTACTGGGGATGATCGGGCAGGAATTCGGGATAAAAATGGGACGCGGAAAACCGACGCGAAAACGGTATCTCGATGCCCTGAACCGCTTTCTGCTGAGAAATTTTGCAGAAGGAAGAAATGCACTCTTGTTGATTGACGAGGCCCAAAATTTGTCCCCGCCCGTAATGGAGCAGATCCGGATGCTCTCAAATCTTGAAACTGAACGTGAAAAGCTCCTTCAAATTGTTCTGATAGGTCAGCCGGAATTGACGGATATTCTCGGGGCGCCATCTCTCAGTCAGCTCAATGAGCGGATTGCCGTGCGATATGAATTGACGGCACTCGGCAAGGACCAGGTGGTTTCCTATATAGATCATCGTATGAAAGTGGCCTGCGGAGAAGAAGAGTATGTGAGTTTCGCCGGCAGCGCCCGCAAGATTATCTATCGATACTCGCAAGGAAATCCCCGCAGGATCAATGTGATCTGTGACAGAGCGCTTCTCATTGCCTATGCAGATAATCTTTCGGTTATAGATAAAAACGTGCTCAATAAGGCAGTCGCCGATATCGGCCCGGGATATTTAGGAAGGGAGGGGTTCAAAAAGAGAAAAGCACCGTTGGTTCTCTTTATTTCCCTGACAGGTATGCTGTGTGCCCTGTGTTTCACCTTATTTCATGATGCCATAATACGCGGGCTTTCTCTTTTTCTCTTGTGGGGGCGCCCGTGAGCTATATTCATGATGCTTTAAAGAAAGCGCAAAAAGAGAAGGATAGTCTCTATGGGGAATATAGCGGTATTATTTCGGGACCGGGGTTTAAAAAGCACAGATATTTTATACGAAAGCTTTCGGTATTTTCTTTTATTTTGCTTTCCTTGTCTGCTTTGGGGCTGCTAGGATATCATTTTCAATGGAATGCGAAGACGGAAAGGGGAGGGCAAGTGCCGGCTCCGGCGATCAGCAGGCAAACTGATAAGGCGGTGGAAAAGATGGACCGGGAAAATCTCGGAAATGAAGTCGAGATACTTTATCAGAATGCGCTTTCCAGCCATAAAAAAGGATCCCTGAAAAAAGCGGAAGCTCTCTATAATGAAATCCTTGAAAAAGATCCGGACCATGTCTTTGCGGTTAATAACCTCGGTGTAGTATATCTCGCAGGGGAAAAGAGGGAATTGGCGAAAGCACTCTTTGAAAAAGCAATCGGCCTCAACCCGGATTATGCTGACCCTTTCTACAATCTGGCTTGTTTTTATGCAGGAGCGGGGAATACGGGAAAAAGTCTGGAATATTTAAAAAAGGCAATCCGGCTTAATGATGATGTGAAAAACTGGGCAAGAAATGATAGAGACCTGGAAACATTTCGCGATTCAAAAGATTTTAAAAATCTCGTTGATCTGCCGGTTGCCGAATAGAAGATATGAATTTCGCGGTCGAAATTGAGAAGGCCGCATGAAGCCAAAGAATTGTAAGTGTAGTGCATTTAATGGTGCACTTCGGTCGAAAAACGAAACATACAGGAGCCCATGTTGTGAGTAAACATACAAGAATATATCTGATTTCTTTAGTGACGGTGGTGTGTATTTTCTTTTGCCTGACTGTAAAAGATGCAGGAGCCGCGCGGGTGACGGGAGAAGATTCGGTTGTTCCTACCACGGAAGAAGGAAAATCTGTTGCGCCGGAGATACAACCTCAAATGAAAGAGAGGACTTCAAGGCAGCCTGCACCGCCTCCGTCTCGAACAGCCAGGCCGGCAGCCAGACCTGGTGTTCCTCAGAGTGCCAAAACGGCGCCTGTAACCCCTTTCGCAAAACCCCCGGTTGAGCAGGTGAAAAAGAGTTCCCCGCCTGGTGAAAGTGCAGGGAAAAATGATGGAAAAACGGTATCCGAAGGCTCATCTAAAGAAGGTCAGTTTGTTACAATTGATTTTGACGATGTCGATATCCGGGTTTTTATCAAATTTATGAGCGAATTGGCGGGGAAAAACTTTGTAGTCGACAGAGCCGTAAAGGGAAATGTGACCATTGTTTCGCCTAGAAAAATTTCAGTAAAAGAGGCATATAAAGTATTTGAATCGGTTCTGGAGGTGCACGGCTATACGGCTGTCGATGCAGGAGATATTACTAAGATAATACCTGTGAAAGATGCGCGGGAAAAAAGTGTGGAAACACGGCTGAAGGAAGGGTCGATTACTCCGGAAGACAGAGTCGTGACCCAGATCATCTCCCTTAAATACGCGAATCCGAATGAGATGAAGAAGGTTCTGACTCCTCTTGTTTCGAGGGAGAGCGTTATTCTTTCTTATCCTCCTACAGGGATGATGGTGGTGACTGATGTGCTTTCAAATATACAAAGGCTTCTTACTATCATTGACGCTCTGGATATTGAAGGGATAGAAGAACAGATTGCCGTTATTCCGCTGAAATATGCGGCGGCGGAAGATATCACTAAATCGATGAACCAGATATTTCAGAAAACTGCAAAGGATCAGAAAGGATCGATCGAACCGCCGGTCAAGATTGTAGCTGATGAACGGACCAATTCCCTTATCGCCGTTGCCAGCGAAAACGATACGGAAAGAATTCGGCAGCTTTTAAAGCTTCTGGACAGGGAAATCCCCAGAGGAGAAGATAAAATCAGGGTATACAGATTGCAAAATGCCGATGCGGAAGAACTGACGAAGGTTCTCATGAATCTTCCTTCGAAGCAGGATGAAAAAACGGCTGAAAAGGGTATGGCTCCTGTTGTATCGAAGGATGTGAACGTTGTGTCCGACAAGTCAACGAATTCGCTCATTATCACGGCCGATCGAGACGATTACCTCGTTTTGGAAGATGTAATCAGAAAACTTGATATCCCCCGCCCGATGGTTTTCATAGAAGCCCTTATTATGGAAGTCAATGTAAACAGGGATTTCGACCTGGGAGTCGAATGGACCGCCGGCGACTACTTGAGTTCAGACGGACGAACAAAAGTTTTCGGGGGAGCCTTCAAAAGCGGAGGCATAATACCAAAACCAGACTCAACCGGGGTTATCAACTTTCCCCAGGGATTTTCATTGGGGGTTCTTGGAGAGACTATCAAAATCGGCGATCTTTTTTTTCCGAATTTAGGGGCCATATTTCAGGCATTTGAAAGAGATCAGGATGTCCATATTCTTTCAACTCCGCAAATCATGACCCTCGATAATGAAGAGGCGGAAATACATGTAGGCGAGAATATTCCGTATCAAACCAGATCGGAAACTTCATCAGCTCTCGTCGACTACAGTTCTTACGAATATAAGGACGTGGGTGTCACGCTGAGGCTGACGCCCCAGATAAGCCAGGAGAGGTTCGTCAGGCTCAATATTTATCAGGAACTCACGAAAGTGGTTACGTCGGGAGAAAGTGTGGCATTCAGGCCGACCACCTTGAAACGGACGGCCAAGACAGCTGTGACTATCAAAGATAATAATACCATTGTCATTGGCGGCCTTATAGGAGATGATGTCACAAATACGAAATATCAGGTTCCCTGTCTGGGCAATATTCCATATCTGGGTAATCTTTTCAGGTATCGCTCAGAGCGCAAAGAGAAGAGAAATCTCTTCATCTTCATCACACCCCATATTGTTGAAAACCCCTTGGAAGCCAAGAGCATCTATGATGAGAAAAAGATCAGTATCGATACGATGGAAGAAGGGATAATCAAAAGCAACCGGAAGGGCAAATAGCATGGCGGAACGTATTGAGTTGCAAAAAGCTGATAATTCCATAGATGCCGTAATCGATGAAGCGCGGGAGATCAGCCGTAACCAGGGCATCAGTGTGGCCGATGTACTTATTTCGAAAAAAAATGTGTCGGAGCACGATTTTTTAAAAGCAATGAGCCGCCGTTTCGGGATTTCTGTTAAACAAGAAATTCCCGCGTCCGATATTAAAACTGATTTTACAAGAAAAGTATCCATACAATATCTGAAAAAACATAAAATGATGCCGCTGGAAAATTCAGAAGAAAAGTATATCGCAGTACTTGATCCGACAGATCTCCAGCCTATCGATGATCTGAGGCATATCCTTGAATGGGAAGAGGCACCGGTGATCTTGTCGACACAGGTGGCGATTCTATCCGCTATCAATCAAGCCTATGATCAGGGGGGGCAATCAGCGGAAGAATTTATCCAGGATATAAATGAAGAATCACCGGACAGCATTATTTCCGAAATCGAAGAAACGGCGGACCTTCTTGATGATACAAGTGATGCTCCTTTGGTCAAGCTTGTCAATATCATGCTGTCCCGCGCCGTAAAAGAGAGAGCAAGCGATATCCATATCGAACCGTATCAGAATACTCTCATTGTAAGATACCGGATAGACGGGGTTCTTTATAATATTCTCAACCTTCCGAAGAAGATTCAGTCATCGCTCGTATCAAGAGTCAAAGTAATGGCGAAACTCAATATTGCCGAAAAAAGGCTTCCCCAGGATGGAAGAATAGACATTAAAATCGGCGACAAATCAATCGATATTCGTGTATCGGTAATACCCACCTCCTTTGGCGAGCGGGTAGTGCTGAGGCTTCTGGACAAGACGGGAATGATTTTCAAGTTGAATGATCTCGGCATAGACGAAGGCAGGCTTGTTCTTTTTATGGATCTTATTACTTCTCCCCACGGAATAATTCTGGTGACAGGGCCAACGGGAAGCGGAAAGACGACAACGCTTTATGCCGCACTTTCGACAATAAATAATCCGGAGATCAATATCATTACTATTGAAGATCCGGTTGAATATCAGATGGAAGGAATCGGGCAGATCCAGGTAAATCCTAAGATAGATCTGACGTTCGCCCGAGGATTGCGATCAATCGTGCGGCAGGATCCGGACGTGATTCTTGTCGGAGAAATCCGGGACAAGGAAACTGCCGAGATTGCCATACAATCATCACTTACAGGACATCTTGTTTTTTCCACTCTGCACACGAATGATGCGGCAAGTGCAATTACCCGGATCATCGATATGGAAATAGAGCCTTTTTTAGTATCGTCATCAGTATTGGCAGTAATAGCCCAGCGTCTTGTAAGGGTCCTGTGCCCCCATTGCAAAGAGCCATACGTTCCGGACAGCCATTCTCTCATGAAAATAGGAATAGGTGCCAAAGAGAGCGAATTGCCGACTGTATATAGAAGTGCCGGCTGTTCCGCCTGCATGAACACCGGCTTCAGAGGAAGAAGTGCGATATTTGAAATGATGCCTTTCAGTGATGAACTCAAAAAACTTGTCCTCGGCACGTCCGATTCAAATCAGATACGCAAGGAGGCGGTAAAAGAGGGAATGGTGACATTGGTGCAGGATGGTGCAAGAAAAGTCCTGGATGGAATTACTACCATCGAGGAAGTATTCAGAGTAACGAGGATTTAAAAAAAGGCGGGAGTATATCCCGCCTTTCATGTGGTGCAACCTGATATATGTCAGGTTACGAAAGGACATCGGCATACGTGGCGGTTTCCCGCCTAAAACAGTATAGATGGCTAGCCCCCGGAGTATACTCCCGGTGCTTGTTTTTTTTCAACCCTTGGTAACGTTCTTTGCGACCGGGCCCCGGTCTCCTTCTTCTATGTCGAACGTTACCTGATCTCCCTCGGAAAGGGTCTTAAATCCCTGTGCATTAATAAATGAAAAATGAACAAATAGGTCCTGGCCGTTCTCCCCCTCAATAAAACCGTACCCTTTTTTATCGCTAAACCATTTAACTACTCCTTCAGCCAATAAACTTCCCTCCTTTCCTCCGTATGCGAATAAATGTCCCCTTGCCACATCTGCGCGGGTACCCGTTCTTTCCTAAGCAACTGATTTTGTGAACCAAAATAGAGACTTCAAAGGGCAAACGAGTTTCTGAAAGAACTGCAGCAGCGCTGGTATGAACCGAAAGTTTTTTGGAAAATGAGCTAACAAAATCTCAGAAATACTATAGAAAACCTATTCTTTTTAAATGTCAAGGAAAAAACTTCTAAAAAAATAAGAGATATGAAAAAATAAACTGAAATGAATACTTCAGAAACCGAAAAGGTATCCCAGGAAAGGAATAGAATAGTCAGGAGGATATGAAATACAAATGAAAGTAATGACTTTTAACATTCGTTACGAAAATGAAATAGACGGTTCAAACGGATGGGAACAAAGGCGGACCCAGGTTGTTCGGCTTATAAATCGATACACGCCCGATGTTTTAGGCACGCAGGAGGGGAAAAGGTCACAGCTTTTGTATCTTGTCTCCAGTCTGTCGAGCTACAGGCTTTGTTCAAAAGACAGACTGTGGGATGATAATTCACAATATCCTACACTCTTTACCGAGGAAAACAAATTCGAAGTAAAGGAAAACGGAGAATTCTGGCTTTCCAAAACTCCCGCTGTTCATCTAAGTAAAGACTGGGGCAGTGCATTTCCCCGGATGATGAATTATGCTCGACTCCAGGTAAAAGAAAACAAGAGATCATTATGGGTGGTTGTCACACATCTTGATAATGTGGGGGCAAAGGCCAGATATGAGCAAGGACGTCTTCTGGCGCAGTGGGTAAGATCAAAAAAAGAGCCGGTCATCCTTATGGGCGACTTTAATGACAACCCTGGATCTTGTCTTTATAAAATGCTCACTGCTCCTGAAACAGGGCTGATAGATACATGGGAGAAATCAGGCGGTGGTGAAGGACCGGAAAGCTTCACTCACCATGGTTTCAAGGGATCTCCGCAGCAAAGCAGAATGGATTGGATACTGGCAAGTTCCCATTTCACAATATCAGATGCCGCAATTATTCGTGACAATGAGAAAGGAGCATACCCATCCGACCATTTTCCTTATCTGGTTGAGGTGGAATTCTGATACAAAACAGCCAGAAACGAGGGGTTATCAGTTCTTGAAAAACGTTTTTTCTCTTGTAACTATCACTTCTGCCAAAACCGCACAGGGCCTGTATCGACATGGACGAAATGAAAATGCGGATAGTAGCCTACCCCTCCGGTTTTAAGCCGGGCTGCCGTTTTCTTTAAATCAGATAGAAGCACACTGGGCAATGTGATATCTACCGCTCTGCCATGTAAGTGAAAACTGTTCCGGACAGCGCAGCGCCCTTTTTCCCTGAGCAGCTCGTTGGTTTTTCGAGAACGATATCCTGAAATCACATGTATGGGTTCAGTGGAAGACGTGTGTGTCTGAATTCCATAGAGGAAATCAATCAATTTGTTGTCTATGCTCTTGACTTCTCCTGTGTGGTAATCGCGAAATAGAAAAGTGATTGCCTCGAGTGCTTCGGGAATAAATTCTCCTTCTGCCCAATATAGGTCATGAAAATGTTCCCCTGTACGTATATGAAAAAGCGAGATTGACTTTTCTGCAACATGAAGGGCCGGCGAATGAGCCTCCAAAGCCTTTATCGGAAATTGTGATGCCAGTGCAAGCGAAAATGTCCATCTGATAAAAGAGCGGCGGCTGATGCTCTTTTGAAGAAAAGACATTTGCTGTTCCTTTCATATTATAATGTGACATATTTTGAAACTTTCATTCATTTTTTAATACTTATTTATATCAAAATTGATTCACTCGCATAAAGTAAAAAAATTACATGTTCCGCATGCCTGAGCCGAATGAATCTTTTCAAAAGACCGAGAAGGATTGAAAAGCCTTCAGAGGTGCTTTTCTTACTTTGAAGTGCAATTCTCGCGGGAACAGCAATGAGTTAAACTTGATTAATTGTTTTGCCTCGGGTATGGGTAAAGTAAACCTCTTCTTATTTAAGCGCAGACTGCATAAATGGGATACAAAATTAAAAGGATTTTGCCTGCTGTTAAGTGAAAATAGCGATTTCTTAATGAAAAAACGCATAGGGGTCTATGTATGTGTGCCCGCTTAAACCATAAAAGAGTATAATCAGGGAGGAAAAAGCAGTGGAAATCATTAAAGGAATTTACTCGAGACGCAGCGTGAGGAATTTTACTGACGCACCAGTGAGCCGGGAGGATCTTTTAAAAATTATGGAGTCCGGTACATGGGCACCCTCGGGGCTGAATAATCAACCGTGGCGTTTTGTGCTTGTTCAGAATGAGACGATGCGTCTCCGGCTTTCGGCTTTAACAAAATACAGGCAAATTATAGAAACTGCTTCCGCATGCATTGCAGTTTTTCTGGACCATAAAGTAATGTATCATGAGACCAAAGACCATCAAAGCATTGGCGCCTGTCTCCAGAATATGCTTCTTGCCGCTCACGGTCTGGAGTTGGGTGCTGTATGGCTTGGCGAAATTTTGAATCGGGCTGAAGAAGTTTCTTCCCTTCTTAACGTTGGAAGTGAGATGGAACTGATGGCAGTCGTGGCTGTCGGCCATCCCGCGGATCGGGGACATGCCCCAAGCAGGCTTCCTCTTGCCGATGTATTGATAGGAGAATTTTGATAATTCTTGGTTAAAACGTTCTTTCCAGAGAAAAAGATTCAAAACGGCCGCTTAAGGGGCATTCGAATCGCAACTCTTGCGCCTGAAGCTTAAGTCCATCAGTATTTTTATTGCCTTTTCCATAACGGGGATCTCCCATAACCGGAAACCCGATGCTGTCGAAGTGTCGCCGGATTTGGTGAAGGCGTCCGGTTTTGATTACCGCTTCTACAGAAGTGGCATTTTTTTCTGGAATATAAGAAACAGCATGGTAGTATGTGTACGCCGTTTTCCCGTCAAGTGGAGTATCGATAATTCCTTGAGGACGGTCTCTCAAAAGATTTCCGCACACGAGAATATGGTAGATCTTTTCCACTTTTCCCTCATGCCATAATTTTGAAAAACGGCTCGCGGTATTTTTGCTGTGGGCAAGTATCATCAGACCTGATGCTTCGCGGTCAAGACGATGGATGAGAAAGACCTCGCGGGGAGGATCGAAGTACTGCCCGACCTGGCGGAGCAATGAACAATGATCGCCATAGCGTGTACCCTGGCTGAGCATGCCGGCCGGTTTATCCCATACCGAATACTGTCCTCGGTCTTCTATCAGTTTTGCCTCAGGCGGAATAACGGCCAGCAAACTCTCGTCATAATAAAATGAGATACGCTCTCCGGGATGAAGCAGGGTTTTGGCTTTGCGAAGCCGCATCGATTTCCCGTTCCCCGAAGTCCGCCAGAATGCTCCTTTTTGCATTGCATCTTTGATCCGTGTCCTGGAAAGACACGACGCATCTGCAATTAAATCGACGGCAGTCACCGAAACTCCCGCTTCCACCGTTTTGACAATCGTAAGTCGCTTCATTTGTTTTGATAACTATTCAACTGCCGCAATCCGTATTACAGCCGCCGATTTTGCATTTTTAAGTTCGGATGCATCACCAAATATGCGGCCGATCAGATTGACCTTGCCGGCCGGGACAGGTTTCGGCCCGGTACTCATTGGTGTTGGTCCGAAGAAGATACAGAGAGCGTCCCCGGGTGGCCAATATCCTATATCCCCGGTGTTAACGTTTGTCGTAGCGCTTTCGTCAAGGGACAAGTTCGCGTTCACTGGGAAATAGAATTCGTCCCCCCATTGCTCAAAAACCGATTCTATGGGAAGGCGTCCCGCAATTGCCTGTGAGCAGGGGGAGTCGAAAAGCTCGCCTTTTACACTGATGTCGTTAAAAATAATCGTAACTGGAAGAGGCATTTAATCACCTGGGGCGCTCTCGAATATCTTTTTTTCCTACTGGTGCGAATAAGGAGTCCGGGCGTTGCCAAGGGCCTTGAATTTCATGATCCAGGCGCCTTCACCTTCTTTACCGTGAGATGCGACTGTCATATACCCTTCATCGGTCCCGGGCTTAATGACCACGCTGGGAACTTCGCGCTGTACCCCTTTATCTCTTCCCGGCGTGAGAATCTGGGCAACAGGTTCGAAATAACTGTCCGCCGTAGCCATAACGAATATCCGCCCGCCTTTATAACTGCAGATATAGAGATTGCCGGCTTCATCGATTCGTGCAGAATCAGGGCCGTATCCGTGAAAATATGCGGCAACGCCCAGTCCTAACACGTGCATCATCGGCGTTACCTTGTCCGGAAGAAGATCTATTCTCATCAATCTGTTGGCTGCATGTTCGGTTACCAAAAGGCGAGTTTCTTTCCCGTATGTTCCGGTTGCGATATCAATGCCGTTCGGTGCGGCGAGATCGCCCTGTACCAGGTCGACCTTTTTTAAATCTGCGGAAATACGATAGATCCCGCCCACCGGTTTGGCTGGAGATCCGACGATATTCGTAAAATAATAGTTTCCTTCCGAATCGAACACTCCATCATCGGGTACAAAGGCCTCCAACAGGGGCAGCTTTGTCAATATTTCCTTATAATCGCTTCCGTCCGGTTTTATGCTTACTATTTTTCCATCAAGAAGGGTGCAGAGAAAAAGCCTTCCGTCTTTGTGGACGACAATGCTTGAACATTGAGGCACGCGGGGATCTTTAAAGATGGAAGTCATTTTTTTGTCAGGAGAAATCTTCCATATTTCTCCTGTCCATATACTGCTCACAAAAAGATTACCCTCTCTGTCGAAGGCCAATCCCTCGAGTGCGACATGAGGATCATCAGATACCTTCAGCCAGGGTTCGGCAACAATGTTTTTGACATTCGACCATTCGGCGGACGCGACTGGCGCCACACCGGCCATGATTGCCAAGAAAAAAACCGCAATGATAATCAATCCTGCATTCGTTTTGCCTTTCATCATTGTTCCTCCTTTTTTCCGGTAATCAAAAATAATTATTTATGCAAAAAACCTTTAAGCTTCTTTTAAAATTAATTAGTTCGACAGAGGCGGGTCGTATTCCCTGGAAAACATTTTGCGTCTCCGAACTGAAACTTTAGGGCTTTTTGCGAATGCACCAATGTTATACTTGTTGCGTGCCATTCGCAATCGAAAATGCATGCTTTAAAAGTAAAAAAGAAGAGATATCCTGATTCCTGCAGTACGATTCCTTTCAATTTGGAAATTCCTGTTTCCGCAGTGTAAAATTGTCTTGACATTTGTAGTACATATAGTGAATTGTAAACAACAATAAAACGCAATCTTCAATCCTCAACAGTTTTCGATATCCTTTCTTTTTCCTGAAGATTGCTTCCGCGACCGAAACTTCATAGCATTCTTCACCGAATCCTCCCTTAATTCATTTTTTTATGTTTCTTAAAGATTGCACAGTGCAAAAAATCCGCTTCAATAGAAAGGATTTGAGCCTGCTACGTCAGGCCTATAATTTTAATTTTTGAGGGAGATGACTCCCTTATCCGATTCCGGGTTATCTGCATCGAATCTGATGTCATCATTTATTTCGAAAGCTTCGTCAATACAATGACATGCCTGGTATGAATCTGCCATATGAAATGAAGTAAATGATTAAGGGGCAGTATGCAAATTCTATAGGTCTGAAGTGAAATTGGAATGTTTCAAACTTTTCAAGGGAGGATGTTCCCACATGAAAAAAGCGATTTTGAGTATATTATTCTTTCTATTTATATCTTGTATTCCCTGCCTTGTTTTTTCAGCAGATGTTTATTACTTCAATGCAAGTCCTTCTACTGTAACGCAGGGTTCCCCCACGACTTTGAGCTGGTCAGCCGGTGGTTTTACTGCATATATTTATCCTGATGTCGGGTCTGTTTCTTTGTTTGGTTCCACGACTGTTTATCCTGATACAATACCCACTGCAACATATACACTTCACGTGGATGATATATGGGGTGCTCCAGCCTTACGCACGGTAACCGTAACAGTTCTGCCGCCACCTACACCACCTGCAGTCGATATTACTGTTAATACATCCACTATTAGTTGCGGGGATACTGCGCTGCTGACGTGGACCTCCACCAACGCAACTACCTGTACTATTGATAATGGAATAGGTTCGGTGGATGAGAGTGGCTCACGGTCCATTTCGCCGAGCGGCCGCACCACTTATACGATTACGGCAACCGGTTCGGGAGGAACAGCGACCGATACTGTGGAGATAAACGTAATTCCGACTGTTACTCTTTCCGTAGATGATGAAATGATACCGTTCGGCGGTAAAACGACATTGGAGTGGAATTCCGGATGTGCCAGCTCCTGTGTTATAGAACCAGGTTTGGGAGCGGTCGGTGCAAGAGGTGCAAGGGAAATTGCGCCAACCGAAACAACAACCTACTTAATAACGGCAACAAATGCCTTTGGGCAAGAAGCAACAGCCTCTGTTACAATTGCTGTCGCGCCTGCTATAATTCTTAGCGCATATCCCGAAATCATTCAATCTGGCGATTCAGCTACGCTCAGTTGGAGTGTCTTAAATGCCGATACATGCTCTATCCAACCCGCCGTCAATGGGATCACAGAATTGGACCCTGTGTCCGGGACAATTGATGTTACCCCTCTGGAAAATACTACTTATGAAATAACGGCGACAGGTCCCGGTGGTACCACACGCGCATCGGTGATGGTGAAACTGCCCCCCGTTGTGAACTTGAGTGTGTATCCGGAAGCCGTGTCGTCAGGTGGTTCGGCGATCCTGACGTGGTGCGCAACAAATGCTACTTCATGTTCAATCGAACCTGGCATCGGTGAAGTCGATGCAAATGATACATATACACTAGAATCGGTAACAGAACCTACTACATACACTATCACGGCACGAGGCCCCGGTGGTACGGCAACAGAGAGCAAAGAAGTTAGAGTAATTCCTTCAGTGAACCTCAAGTGCAGTAACGCACGGGCTGGTGGGCCGGTACGTCTGAGCTGGACTGCCAGTAATTCTGAATTATGTTATATACAACCGGCAGATCCTGCGTTCGGTCCAGAAGAAATCTCCGGACAAGGTTCTTCAGCCAGTCCACAGGGCACTGCTCTCGTTTATCTAGAATACCCTGAGTACTTCACTGTTTCGGCAACAGGTACGAATCCGCCATCACAAGATTCCGAAACAGTCTACGTATCAGAACCTTTTCTCGATGGTTTCACAAAACTTCTCATCCATTCCGATGACATTGAAGGCAGCACGACCATACATGACCTAAAAGGGCATTCTGTTTACAGGTATGGCGATGTACATCACTCGACTACCAAAGCACGATACGGACATAGTTCTCTTTATCTTGATGGACAGGGAGATTGCCTTAGAATTCCTTATTCATCCGACTTTGATTTTATTGGCAATTTAAATTCTCCGAGTGCCTTCAATTACACAATTGATTTATGGTTTCGCTCTGATGAAGGTACCTCAGAGAAGTGTCTTATAAGCAAAGGGAATCGATACTATCCCGATGGATTTGATATCACAGCCGCTTATAATCCTGCTACAGGTAGTATCTATATTAGATTTTATCAATATTCAGTTTCGATAGGAATGTCATCTGTGCCTTCAGACTATTCTGTTGAGAATAGTGGATTTGGCCATTTGACAATTGAACGCAGAGGCTTGTACCGCCTTGATTATTACAGAATGATGTGTCTTTTGACGATTTATTTCAATGGTTCTATTCTATATCAAACATATGCCTATACAACCGTTTCCCCACTTAGCTACCAAGATCGCTATCTAAGAATTGGTGTAGACCAATTCGGGGGGAATTATTTTAAAGGCTATATCGATGAAATTCGCATATCTAAAGGAATCGCGCGAAGCCAGGATCCATTTGATCTTCTCTATAGGGTAGGAAATAACTGTTTTCTGCCGCCCGAATCACCTCATTATCATCCGGTTGTGAGTCTTGAAGCTGTGCCGCAGGTCCTTGCTAAAGGAGAATCTGCCACTCTAGTATGGCGGTCATCCGGCAATGCTACCTCAACTACCATCGATCAGGGTGTGGGGACTGTCGGACCCAATGGAACAGGCTCGGTGGTCTTAACGCCGCAAGGAACCACAACCTACACCATTTCATCGATCGGCCAATACGGCAATGCATCCGACAGCATCACCGTACCTGTTACCTTGAGCAACAGCACTCCGGGATATGGATCGCTTGTAAAAACTGACGATGGCGGGTCGGGAGAGATAACGTTCACAATCAATCTCCCTGGCGGCGGTGCGGGAATTTCCTCGGTAAAGCTCCGCGACGAAGTAGGCATCGATATTACAGATCAAGCAACGGTTACAGAAAGTGCGGTTATATTAACCATAGCATCCCCCGTAGACGGGAAGGAATATCACTATGCCCTCGATGTAGAAGACAGTTCCGGAAGTACGAACACCTATGTTTTTGTATTTACAGCTGATACGACCGTACCCGTCACCACCGCAAGTATGCTCTCGGGAGAATATGCGTCTCCATTGACTGTCGAACTGACCTGTTCAGAAGACGCCACAATCTACTATTCTACAGACGGCGATCCGCCCTATGAGGGTGCCCCGAACACCATTGCCTTTAAAGGACCTATTCAACTGGTGATTGATAAGTGCACCAATCTTCAGTTTTTTGCGTTGGATGCAGCCGGAAACAGGGAAAATATCAAGAGCGAAATATATTTGGTTGGTGAAAGACAGCCGGAGTGGCTGGCTGCCATCATTGCGTCCATATACAACGAACAAACACACCAGGTCGACCTTACTTGGACGACTCCTGAGGATTACACTGGCGCTACTGTTACCGGCTATTATATCTACCGATGCATAAGCGATTTCGACCGTGAAATCCTGAACAAGAGCCATCAAGGCGGCTATGCGCCACCATCACGTCTGCGAATATCTCAGAACCCTTTAGCCGGAACCAGCTTTTCTGATGGGACTGCCATGGCTGGTGTCACGTATTGGTATGGAGCTACCTATGTAACCGATAATGGCATAGAAAGCCCTGTATCGGAACTGGTCAGTGTTTCTATAGACGCAACCAGCCCCGCACAGACATGTAATGAGGCAATCGCAAGAGCAAAGGCCTATCTGGAGATGACTCAGAATAAGAAGGGATACTGGGATGAAAAAGAGAGCAGAAGGCTGCTCAGTACCAGTCAGGCGCTAAATGCATTCAATGCGGCTGGGTCAATCAGCCCTGCCCTGCGCCAGGCCCTCCTCTACTTAAGGGGAACTCCTGCAGATAACAACGATTATTTGGCAAGGAAGATTTTAACACTCCACAAATACGGACAGAATGTAGATGACTTTGTCTATCGATTGCAGTCAATGGGTCAGCTGCATAATGTCCATATTCCAGATTCCGATCCTATACCGACCCGGGTATGGGGAACGCAGATACATTTTGCCCCGGATCCGATCGATACGGTTCTGGCATCGATGGCCCTTAAGTGTACTTCACGGGATATTGAACATACTGATTATTTCCGGTTCAATATGGTCCAAAATATATTGGAAAGCACCGAACCCGACTGTTACGGCTGGATGCCCGGCGATGCCCCCAGTGTATATGTTTCTTCGCTGGTTTCAGGGCTGATAGGAAATGTGGTGCTCTCGGCGTTAACAGGTATTGATGCATGGATAGCAAATCAAAAGCACGAAGTAACCGCTACGGAGATATACTATTGCAGCGAGGAGGCAATAAACTCTGCGACCTCTTTGATTGATACCGCAGCAGTGCTTTTGTGGATTAAATATTTAGTAACAGAGGGACCGGCAGACATATTACGCGCCATGATGAATCCCGATCCTCCATTAAGTGATAACGAGCTATTGTCTTTATATTCATGGATCATCGGTCTCGATCATTATGAAAAAAATTATGCCTGCAATTACTTGATCGCTCATCAGGATTTAAACGGCAGTTGGAACAATGACTCTTATGTGACGAGCCTTTGCCTCGAAGCCATTTTGTCGGCAATTGATTAAATAACATCATCTACAAACCAGTGAGATATAAGAAGTTATCTTTAAAAAATGATCAAAACCAATAACATCACGAAGAGGTAAGCGATGAGGAAACTTTTTCTGCATGCACAAATGGTATCAATCGTGGCGCTTCTATTAGTAATATGTCTCATGCCGTCAATAGTCTTCGCCTTTTTGCCCCCTGATGCTGCCGATACTCAGGAAACCGTAGAGTGCCAATTTACCCCGGAACTTGAAGGGCTGGCTGCGGAATTGGAAAATGATCCCGTCAAGATTTATAACTGGGTCTATGAAAATATAGAATATGAAGATGGATATGATTATTCGCGGTTGGGTGCTTACGGGACATATCTCACTAAGAGGGGTAACAGTTGGGATATTTCCTCGCTCATTATAACTCTTTTTCGTATATCAAATATTCCGGCTCGTTATGTAAAAATGACCTTTCTTGATGGAAGCGGCTCAGTTGTCTATTGCGGCACGTATGCAATTGCCTGGGTTTCACTGGTAAATTATCGGGGGATTGATGACGGCGGAGACAAGGGAAAAGGCTGGGTTCCCCTGGCGCCATGGTATAAAAGAATCCGGTATGGGCAAGGAATCGACCTTTTCCCGGTAACACTGATAGAGACACAGGACCAAAACGTCTGGGCCACCCCTTCAGGCTGGAAAATACCAATAGACGTCAATTTCGATTTTAAAGGATATCTGGGGTTTAACAGCGACTGGTCGGTAAAAGCCGGCGAGGTTGATTATCAAAAGAATGCCCTTGAACGTTACGAAGAACAGATTCAGACTTACCTGAACTCGAATCATCCCGGTAAAACATTGGCCGATGTAGGTTATGAAGAAAATATGGAAAAACGACTGTCATCTATCCTGCCGGGTAATTTACCTTTTTCCTTCAATTATAATTTGAATAAAGAAGATTTGCAGGTTATCGGGAATGATGATCGTGCCCACATAACGTTCTCCATATATCGCCAGAGTGATACCGGTTACACGAACCCTCTAGTGCAACAAATCTTCTACCTTCCGGAAATTGCCGGGAAGCGCCTTTGTCTTGATTTTATCCCTGCGACTCAAAATGATGCAGATCTGATCACATGGTATGGAGGAATCTCAGGAATTCAGGCAGCCTTCAGTGGTGGCGATATATCGGCAGTAGCCCAGCTCAAACCTGTTCTGATGGTTGATGGTGATATACAAGATACCGAAGGGCAGCCTATTTCATCCAATGAATCTTTTGTCCCGGGCTGTAATTGGCCTGATCACAATAACAATGCATTTTGTCCCAGGCCGTCAAGAAAAGCCGGAACTTTTATGACGTTGGCCTTCGACCCGCTCGCCGCATCTGAAAAAACTGTCACAAAATTAAAACAAGCTCTTGAAACAGTTTCCTCCCTTCAGGCGTCCGACTCCGGTGCATTGCCGGGGAGTATGCGGGAAGCATTTTTGGGGCCCGCAGGGGCGATTCTGGCGGAGACATATCTCATGCGGCATCGGGAAGCAGTCATGAAATCGACCGGATTTCTCCATGGAAGAATTAACTGGTCTTTTTCTCCAACCATGATCTATGTGTCTCCCGATTCATTTTCTTCCGATAGCGAGTCAAAATTTCTTGTACACCCCCGCTGGAGTATAGATACCCAATCCTTTGGGAATTTTTTTAAGGCTGAATTAGCCGAATACAATGATGGAAATACCGGATGGCCTATAAAAATAATGGATTATAAAAAGATTTGCTGGGATGATCCTCTCAATCGTTTTTTCCGGGACCTCGTAATGTATCCCTCCTCGTATAATGAAGCTCGAATTTTTGAGGATTGGCAGGATACACCGAGTCTGAGCACGGTAAAAGGTCTCATGCTTGCGCGTGAACAGGGGATTCAGGTTGTTGAGCTAACGGATGTCAATCAATTGAGTAGTATTGCGAATTTTTATCATAAAAATACAGGTTCCGACCGTACCGGGGCAGAAATGGCTGCCATTGATGCGGTAATTTCGGAATTACAAGGAGGGGCCACAGTTATAACTCCCGTGCAGACTGTTTTTTGCAATGGGATTGACAGATATCTTTTTATAAGTAATGGACCTGATTACGATGCCTACAATTTCGGGGGAGATAACGGCGGTGGAGCCGGAGATAATTTATACTATATTGATAATTATACTGATCTATTGGGAAATGAATATTTCTATGATTCGAATTACGGTGCGGAGCCAGTTGAAATCGTCAGCAGTGAAGGCATCTTTTATAATGATATGGAAATTTTAGATTTGCATGAAAATATGCTGAATATACACGGGATTGAGGATTGCACAAATATTGCGAAAATCGATATAGTAAATCAAAACGTGGAGGCCCTGCAGTCGCCCTGGGGCGATCCCGTCGATCTCGTTACCGGCGAGTTCTACCAGGACGAGCAACCCGACATTCAAATCAAATCCCGTGGTTTTGATCTCTCCGTGAAAAGAAAATATATGAGTAAGCTGATCTACAACGGACCATTTGGTTACGGGTGGGCGTGGAATCATGCGGATACGTTGATTCTGCTGGTTAACGGCGATGTCGTGTATCTTGATGAGGATCTTGCACCCCACTATTGCACCGTGGCTATTGATGGAAGCTATACATACCCGGCCGGCACTACCTTCAGGCTCGTAAAAAATGTTGACAGTACCTTTGAGATAGCCTTTAAATCGATGATTAAGTATCGGTTCAGCGCCGATGGGTTGTTGGTGAAGAAGGAAGACCCTTATGGCAATTCACTGTCTTTTGAATATCACAATGCGGCGCATCCGGACCGGTTATCGGCAATAAAGGATTCACTTAACCGCACATTGACCTTTGCCTACAATCCCCGGGGAAAGATCGAATGCGTGACCGATTTCACGGGGCGATCTTGTTATTACTACTATAACGTGGATGCCTACGGTAATGGCGACGATCTGCGATTTTTTGTTGATCTGGAAGAGAACACGACCGAATATCAGTATCTAATGAATCAGGAAAATACTTCGAACAACCACAATATGATTAAATACATCCTACCGAAGGGTGACTTTCTGGAAATCGGATACTATAAGAACGACACGGTTGCTTACCATACCAATGCCAAAGGAAATACTTTCAATTTTCAATATAGCCGGTTCAACCGTTATGCCGAAACCTGGAATGAAAAGGGCTATTATCGTAAGATTTTCTGGAACGGCTCGCATGACGTGATCCGGGTAACCAATGAAAACGGGACAATCGAGTGCAGCGACTATGACGTCAACCACAATGTGATCTCTCATACCGATGCGAACGGCAACACTACTGTCTTTACGTACGACGCACACCGTAACATGACTTCAAAAACCAATGCGCTGGGGGAAGCCTGGACCTATGTATACGACGCCGCGATCAACAAGCCAACTTCCATTACCGATCCGAAGGGTATCACCACATCGCTTGCCTACAATGACAAAGGAAGCCCGACGATAATAACCGATGCGCTCGGCAACATAACGACTCTTTCCTACGATTCATACGGTAATAATTACAATATCGATTACGGATATGAATACACCTCGATATATAAAGCGTTCAACTCTTCCGGAAATATTTACTTCTATAGGGACAAGAATGGAAAAGTGACATATTTCAGTTACGATGAGTATGGCAATCTGATAAGCAAAAAAGACCCCGCTGGGTATATGACGAACTACGAGTATAATAATTACAACCAAAAAACGGCGGTGATCGATGCGTTGGGCAATGAAACGATCTTTGACTATGACGCGAACCGGAAACTGATCAGAACCGTGACAGCAGACGGTGCCGTTACGGAAAACATCTACGATACGGCCCGGGACATCGTTTCTGGGGCCGAAGTAATCGAAAAAATCGATTCCCTCGGAAGCAGCGAGTACTTCGACTACGACGAGGCGGGCAACATGATCAGAAAAAAAGATAAAAACGGCAACGTATTCCGATACTTCTATGACGGGATGAACCGGCTCGTCGAGGAGATGGATCCTTACCAGAACTCCATCCTCTATAGTTACGATGGAAATGGGAACCTCGAAGCGAAAGAAGATAAAAGGGGCAACAGGACGAGTTACACCTATGATGCGGCCAACCGCAAGACAAGCATTACGGATGCGGAAGGCGCCACCACCAGCTATCTCTACGATGCCAACGGCAACCTGACCGATGAAATACGAACCTTGAAGGATGCGAGCAGCGACATTCCTGTTGTAACGCACTATGAATATGATAACCTGAACCGTCCTGTTGCCAAGACTCTCGACTATGGCGTCACCGGCGCTCGGACCTATCAATACCGGTATGATCCGCTGGGCAGACTCGTTGAATTCATCGAACCCAAGGGAAATTACACAGTAAATCAATATGACAAGAACGGAAACAAAACAAAAGTCGAAATGTACGGCAGCGATGGGATAAAGATGGCCGAGAAGTCCTATGAATATGATTCACGCAATCTGCTGAAAAAGCGAAAAGATGCCGAAGGACGAGAGTGGCTGTTTGAATACGATGCACTAGGCCGAAAGATTTTCGAATGCGATCCTGCCGGTAATTGCAGCAGTTACGCATACGATTGGGTTGGCAATCTGGTTATGGAGACGGACCAGGAGGGCGGAGTGACAAAACATTTTTATGATTTGGCCAAACGCCGGATCAAGACGATAGACGCATTAGAGCAAACGACAGTGTACACGTATGATGCAAACGGTAATCTGAAATCAGTGATCGATCCTGGAGGTAGCGAAACGCGCACCTATTACGATGCCCTGAACCGTCCCGTGGGAGTGGAAGATGCGGCAGGCGACGTGACAACGTACGACTATGATGAGGCAGGTAATATAGTTCAGGAAACACGTCCCGACGAGAGCACGATCACTAAATGGTATGACGATATGAATCGACTTACGGATGTATATGCGAATAATCAGGAAGCCCGGCATTTTGAATACGATTCGCTTTCCAGAATGATTGTTGCCGATGATTACAATGAAGGCAATGCAACGCATTCCGTATTGTTCGAGTACAATGCATTCAATGAAGTGACGGCCGAGGTGCAGGACGGGAAACGGGTTGAAAAATTTTATGACGCGAACGGGAATCCGGAAGACCTCGTATACCCCGATACGGGAGGATTTGTGGTTCACCGCACATACAACGGCCTTAACCTTCCCGATTCAATCAAGGATCAGTCCCAAAACAGTATCGCCGGCTTTACCTACAACCTGAACGGCCGCGTTGCCGCCATGACATTGGGCAACGGGATAGAAAAGAGTCTTTCCTATAATGACCGGGGCATGGAAGGGAATCGGATCTATGCGGACATTGACACCACCACCCTTTACAGTATGGAAACAACCTATGACGGCATGGGCAACATACTTTCAGAAGCTATTGAACGTGCTATTTCCACAATACCCTTCATTGGGATAGAACAATACGAAAAACAATATGAATATGACGACTTAAACCGTCTGATCATTGAACAGCAAGGTACGATGGATACGATTCAGTGGCAGCATGATCCTGAGGGGAACTGGACATACACGAATCAGAACGGAAATCAGGAATCGCGCACGGCAAACGCAGTAAATGAATATACGAGCATAACGGCCGCAACTCCAACCTATGACGACAGGGGTAACATGACACGGGATGCGTCGAAACGATACGAGTATGACTGGGCCAACAGACTGATCAAGGTAAACACCTTGTATGGATCGACCATTGCGACATACACGTACGATGCACTGAACAGGCGGGTTACAAAATCATATGGGGGTCACACGACCGCCTACATTTACAACGGCGGCCAGGTGATCGAGGAATACGAAGACGGCCAGTTCCGGCAGTCCTTCGTTTATGGCATTTATATCGATGACCCGATCATGATGGAAGATAATGCCGGGAACCGTTACTACTACCTTAAAGACCGGCAGTACAGCATCACGGCCCTGACTGATGAGAACGGGAACATCGTCGAGACCTACGAATACACCGCCTTCGGCCTGATGACGATCCTTGATGGCCAGGGAGGTACGATCATTGAAAGTACAGTCGGCAATCCCTACGGCTACACGGGCAGGCGCTGGGATGGCGAATCGGGCCTCTGGTACTACCGGAACCGCATGTACTCGGCAAAACTGGGCCGCTTCATGCAGCGCGACCCCGCAGGCTATGCGGACGGACTGAACCTCTATGCCTACGTGAGGAACAATCCCTTGCGGTATCTTGATCCGGAGGGGTTGACGGCGGTGAATGAATATCAATCTTTATATTGGAATGATGAGTATAGAGAATCATTAACTGGAAATATAGCTCTTGATGCAGTTGCCGATATTGCAATTTCAATTGGACAGCAAATCAGCGATGCCGGCCTTGCAAGAGCTCGATATGAAACTGGAGTAGCTTTGCTTGATCCAAATGACTCATTAGGACGGACAGCACTCAAACAGGCAATTCGAGAACAAACACCACCCTTAGTTCGCAGGCCAATTGAGGCCATCCGTCCGGGCCTTGGCCCCCATCCGAACTCTCTGGGGTCGGCGAATATCAGCAATAATATTGTAAACAGTGTAGGGGGTGCATTTAGAATTGCTGGTCCGGTTCTTCTGATAGCAGGTGTAGGATACGATGCTTATCAAGTATACGCTTCGCCGAATCCTTATCGAGAACTTGCTGAAGTAAGCATTGGGCTTTTGGGTTGTGTAGGTGGTGGAATTGTTGGTGCGATTGGGGGTAGTTTTGTCACGCCA
Organism: Syntrophales bacterium; assembly: GCA_023230565.1. Taxonomy (GTDB): domain Bacteria; phylum Desulfobacterota; class Syntrophia; order Syntrophales; family UBA2210; genus JALNXD01. The sequence continues at coordinate 35,395 of JALNXD010000015.1, read as the reverse complement.
GTTGCAGGAACTGCAGCTGGTAGTGTTGCTGGGGCAACTGCGGGCGGTTATTTAGGTAGAAAACTTGGAATAGCGATTTACGATTTTATCAACAACCCTTAGATTTATGAAAGTCATTCTATGCTAACGAAATTGATAAGCAAACTATACCACTTTGCTAGTAGGGTTTTCAAATTGAGTCAAACATGCATTCAAGTTAAGGGAGAGATGTTCGCCATTTCTCAAAATGGTAATATCATAGTTTCGATTCCTTATGTTGAAGTAAAAAAAATTTCGGCATTCAAAAGAGATCTTGGAACAGTTGATCTGATCTGTTTTGAAATTACGCTTGAAAGTGGTCAGAATGTCGAGGTTAATGAAGAAATGGAGGGATTTTCGGATCTTGTCTCTCAATTTACGCAGGATTCGCGGTTTGATAAAAACTGGCGTAAGCGGGTTGTCAATCCTGCGTTTGCTGGCAACAGGGCGACGATTTTCAGAAAAAAACCGAAGCCGGAGAGCAGTTAGGGTCAGGTCTTGCTTTTTGCCAGTACGATGCGCTCTCCCGTATGACGGGCGCCGCCAATGCCAATGAAGGCCGTCAGACCCATGCCGCGGCATTCGAATACGACCCGCTCCACAGGGTCATTGCCGAAACGCAGGACGGCAGGCGGATCGAAAAGACCTAAAACGACCTGAATCGTCTGACATTTGAACAGAAAGGAACTGCAGATACCGTGCAATGGCAGCATGATCCTGTGGAAAACTGGGCCTATGCGAATCAGAACGGCAGTCCGGAGGAGCGGGTTCCGAACGAGGTAAACGAATATTCAAATGTTACGTGCATGACCCCGGGCTATGACGCAAGGGGCAACATGACTTCAGATGGCGCTAAGACCTACGAGTACGACTGGGCGAATCGGCTGGTTGCGGTCAAGGACTTGTCAGGATCCGTCATTGCGACATACAGGTACGATGCCCTGAACAGGCTGGTTTCAAAGTTTCTTGAAAATACCGGTCAAATAATTACTTACGTTTACGACGGGGGCCAGGTGATCGCAGAGTACAAGAACGGTCAGTTCCAGCGGTTCTTTGTCTATGGCCTCTACATCGATGACCCGATCATGATGGAAGACAATGCCGGGAACCGTTACTACTACCTCAAAGATCGGCAGTACAGTGTGACGGCCCTGACCGATGAGAACGGAAACATCGTCGAGACTTATGAGTACGCCGCCTTTAGTGTTTGCAATAGCTTACTTCATCTGTGTATTCGCTGGATGGTATTGGGTATGTTTTAGGAAAGGTGCTGAACTATGGAAAGCTAGGATAGTTTCATGGAGCAATCGATTCGGTGTCGATTTCAATTGGATGCCGCCATTCGTTTTGAAAGTGTTTTCAAGCATACTCCTTTTGTCAGGCATTTGGGGGATAATTTTTGCTCTTCTCGGAGAGTAAAAGGGGACAGGAGAGTAAAAGGGAGAGTAAAAGGGGACAGATTTATTTATTCTTAGAAATAGAAGTTGCTGTGATAATGAAGGTGCCATGTCCAGAAAATCCCGTATTGTCATAAGCGGATACCCACACCACATAATACAGCGAGGGCACAACAGGCAGGTTGTCTTTGTTTCCGACGACGACTATTTGTATTACCTTGACAATCTGGGGGAATGGAAAGAGAAGCTGGGCTGCCGGGTTTATGCCTATTGCCTGATGACGAATCATATTCACCTCATTGTCGATCCCGGCATTGAGGAAGGCAGCCTGGCAGCTAATGAAAGGAGTCAGTAAGGGGACAGTCGTTGTCTATTGACTGAGAAGGGGGTGTATATACGGACACTATGGCACGAGCGATTCGCATAGAATACCCCGGTGCCTTTTATCATGTAACCTGCCGGGGAAATGAGCGCAGGCTCATCTTTCAGGATGATGTTGATCGCTACAAATTTCTCGATATTCTTGGTGCAAGCCTGAAAAACTTCGACGTGTCACTTCATGGCTACGTCCTCATGAACAACCATTTTCATCTTATCGTCGAGACAAATGACACTAACAAGGGAGAGTGATAAAACATTTTTACATATGGCCAAACGCCGTATCAGGACCGTCGATGCATTGGAACACACAACGGCATGGCGCTACGATGCGAATGGCAACGTAACCGCCGTGATAGATCTCCGGGGCAATGAGACGCGCACCTATTACGACGCCCTGAACCGTCCCGTGGGCGTGGAAGATGCGGCAGGCGATGTGACAACGTACGACTATGATGAGGCAGGTAATATAGTTCAGGAAACACGTCCCGACGGGAGCATGATAACTAAATGGTATGACGATATGAATCGACTTACGGATGTATATGCGAATAATCAGGAAGTCCGGCATTTTGAATACGATTCGCTTTCCAGAATGATTGTTGCCGATGATTACAATGAAGGCAATGCAACGCATTCCGTGTTATTCGAGTACAACGCATTCAATGAAGTGACGGCTGAGATGCAGGACGGGAAACGGGTTGAAAAATTTTATGATACGAACGGGAATCCGGAAGACCTCGTATACCCCGATACGGGAGGATTTGTGGTTCACCGCACATACAACGGCCTTAACCTTCCCGATTCGATCAAGGATCAGTCCGAAGTCAGTATTGCCGACTTTACCTACAACCTGAACGGCCGCGTTGCCGCCATGACATTGGGCAATGGGATAGAAAAAAGCCTTTCTTATAATGATTGTGGTATGGAAGGGAATCGGATCTATACGGACATTAACAATACCACCCTTTATGCCATGGAAACAGACTATACTGGAAGAGGCAACATATTTTCAGAAACTATTGAACGCGCCATTACTACCTTACCTTACCTTCTCTCACGTCAGAACTAATTGAAAAGCAATATGAATATGACGATTTAAACCGTCTGATCATTGAACAGCAAGGTACGATGGATACGATTCAGTGGCAGCATGATCCTGAGGGGAACTGGACATACACGAATCAGAACGGAAATCAGGAATCGCGCACGGCAAATGGAGTGAACGAATATACAAACATTGCAGGCTTCGAACCGAGCTATGACGACAGGGGTAACATGACGCGTGATGCGTCCAAACGATACGAGTATGACTGGGCGAATCGGCTGGTTGCGGTCAAGGGCTTGTCAGGATCTGTTATTGCGACATATACGTACGATGCACTGAACAGGCGGGTTACAAAATCATATGGGGGTCACACGACTGCCTATATTTACGATGGCGGCCAGGTGATCGAAGAGTACGAAGACAGCCAATTCCAGCGGTCTTTCGTCTATGGCCTCTACATCGACGACCCGATCATGATGGAAGACGATGCCGGAAATCGATATTACTACCTCAAAGACCGGCAGTACAGTATGACGGCCCTGACTGACGAGAACGGGAACATCGTCGAGACCTACGAATACACCGCCTTCGGCCTGATGACGATCTTGGACGGCCAGGGAGTTATGATCGGTGAAAGTACAGTCGATAACCCCTACGGCTACACAGGCAGGCGTTGGGATGGCGAATCGGGCCTCTGGTACTACCGGAGCCGCATGTACTCTGCAAAACTGGGCCGCTTCATGCAGTGCGATCCGGCAGGCTACGTGGATGGATTGAACCTCTACGCCTATGTGAGGAACAATCCCTTGCGGTATCTTGATCCGGAGGGGTTGACGGCAGTAAGTGGAAAATTTGATCCGACCGATTTTACCACAAACATGATGGGTGAAATATATAAAGGTCCGGAAATGTTTAAGAGTTTATGGCAGCTGTACGATCCCTGCTATGCACCTTCAGAAGAGGCTGCGAGTGCCGATGGTATGTATAACTCTTGGATTGTTATGGATGATGAAGGCTCGGTTATCAATAAACTATTCCATCTTCTGATTGGTGAAAGACGGAGATCGGGAGCCGTCATCGAAGCACATAAACAAAAAATTCTAATAGGTCTGGAAATATATGGTGAACCAGGCGATCTACTCTTCGGAAGTGGTCGTGAATTTATTTCGCTTATGATAAAGTGGGCGACGACAAGCACTGTTAATCATGTAGGAATGTATCAAGGAGATAATAGTCTGTCAGAATCCTATGGCAGTGCTGGAGGACAATTCGTTAATGTTTCTGATTTTGCAAAAAGGTATGATGATATATTTTGGGTGAGGCCTCTTTTGGGTGGCAAAGAAGCTGCGGGGATTCAAAGTGAACTCATCTTAAGTCCTGCGGGATTAAGATATAATATCTGGGGTCTTTTTGGCTTGTTTAACCAATCGCTTAATCATGGAGCTATCTGCAGTGAATTACAATGGCATACATTTAGTAACATTGGTTATTTATTGCCGGGTGTAGAAAGAGACGTTCGTATTTCACCTGCCGATCTTTACGATGCTCGGAATATATGGGGAGTCGATTTTGAACCATAAACAAAAACTGACGACAATTCTGCGGTATTTGCTCAGCGCATTATGCATACTCTTCTTGTTTTTTGGAAATGCATTTGCCCAAAATAGTTTCCTTGATAAAATAAAGGGAACTTTGAGAATGGAGATCAACAAAGTGACACCTGTGAAAGGTAAAATCCTTTTCATATCCGATCGGATTGAAGAGGGGAAGGATAGTAGTAGGAAACTTTACCTGCTGAATCAAGGCAAATTAAAGCGCTTGCGTGAAAATGTCATCAGTGCTCGGTGGTCCCCTGATGGGGAATATATTGTCTGTAAGACTGTCATACCTTATTCTAATTACAAAACCATTACTATCCTTGATAAAGAAGGTTCATTCGTTCGAGAGATATTGAAGACGAAAGACACACTATCTTATCCTGCCTTCAGCCTGGATGGTAACAAAATAGTTTTTGCATCGAATATGGGAATGCATGTCGATCTTGTAGAGAGCCTTTTTTTAATAAATAGAGACGGCACGGGTTTAAAAAGAATTCTCGATGACAGTCATGCCGGGCACACCTTATACATTGGGCCATCACCTTTTACCCCGGAAGGGCAAAATTTAATATTTGGCTGGGTGAAAGGTATGTCTTTAATAGGAAAAAAGCTACATATTTATTCTATTGCAAACGGAGATGACCCCCAAATTATTCAGCTTACAAACGGTGTATCAGGAGAACAATATCCCACATTATCACCAGATGGCTGCTTCATTGCTTTCCTTACATTTAATTCAGGAGATAAATTTAATCAAATCTATGTACAGGAGGTTAAAAGTGGCAAAATCATGAGAGTGACGGAAAGTAACTTTCCTAAAGGAGCGATGTGCTGGTCCCCTGATGGGAAGCAGATCTGTTATACGGGATTTCGACAGGGCCTTCCCTTTGCCTATTCCGAACTTTTTGTAATAAATGTGGATGGAAGCGACGAGTCTTTGGTATTGCCCGCCACCAATGTAGGAAAAGTATGGTCTACGGATAGCTATCCTGATTGGACGGAATAGGGACCGACCGGAGAACTTCAGTTTTGGGTACAAAATTGCACTTCTAAAAATCTTCAGATTGGGAAATGACTGTTGTCAGTAACCGCACCACCAAGTCATCTTTCCCTTAGAAGCGATTCCGATTATACCCTCCAGCCATGAACCAATTTTCATAGCTGGAGGATGACACATGACACAATAAGAGCGCACCGCCCACTGGTCGGCCATCGTAGAGTGGCAGGCGGCAAACGGGATGAGTAGGTTGCCCTGGTTCGGATGCATCAGATCAATACCGCAAGTTTCTACTCGTGGCGCCGAAAACTCAGTGAACCGCAAGGACAACATGGGTTTATCGAACTTGCCTCCTCGGAAGCCGAGTATGCTGGCATTCGCATCTAGATGGGGCCGCTGCTTTCCATCGAAGTGGAACGCGACTTCGATCCCATTACCCTGCGAAGTGTTATTGAAACGCTTCATAGCAGTTCTCCATGTTCGGCCTGACGGCGGCGGCCCATATTTATAATTTCATTTCCTTCTTCGAGATAGGAAATTCCTGTTTCTGCAGTGTAATTTATCTTGACAATTGACTTATATGAATATACTGGTTTCTAACGATAAAGCGATCTTCAATCCCAGGAGTTTTCGATCCTGCTTTTTTTAAAGATTGCTTCTGCGACTTAAACTTCGAAGTATTCTTCACTTAATCCTCCTTATTTCATTTTTTGTTTGTGAAACGCTGCGCAGAGCCCTTGTTTTTGTTGGTGATGATCGAAAGGGATTGCAGGCGCGTATTGTCCGCTTCCCCCAGTGGGCTGAAATTATCGACACTGCATTATCTGTGAGAAGAATTTGAAATGCCATGAGGCATTATGAAGAAGAGGCGGCTCTGATCCGATTCTGCAGGCAGAAACGATTCTTAATTGTTATTAATGAAGGGAGACATTATGAAAAAAAAGGTTTTCGGTATCCCGGTTGTAGTAACACTTCTATGCATTGCTGTTTCTTCTTTTGCAAGTATGCCCCTGGTAAGCATAAGCGCCTATCCGGCAGCTGTTTTGCCTGGCGGGTCGGCGACACTGACCTGGAGCGCGTCAAATGCGACATCTTGTTCGATAGAGCCTGGAATCGGCGATGTAGATATCAGTGGTTCATGCACGGTTTCGGTAAGAGAGCCGACTCTTTATACAATCACGGCACGAGGTCCTGGTGGTACGGCAATTGAGAGTGTAGAGATCGAAATTATCCCTGCAGTGAGTTTAAAGTGCAGCAATGCACGGACCGGTGGGCCTGCAAGACTGAGCTGGAATGCCGGAAATTCCGAATTATGCTATATACAACCAGCTGATCCTGCTCTAGGTCCGGAGCACGAACCGGGGAAGGGCTCTTTAGTCAGTCCGCAGGGAACTGCACTGATTTACCCCTCAGGTACCACGACCTACACCATTACTGCTGCGGATACGGATCCGCCCGGTCAGGATACCGAAACCGTATATGTGACAAGCCCAATCATCGATTCACATGCGAAGCTTCTCATTCATTCAGATGATGTCGACGGGAGCACAACTATTACCGATTTAAAGGGACATCCAATTTACAGATACGGCAATGTGCACCACTCTACTGCAAAGGCACGATACGGATGCAGTTCAATTTATTTTGATGGAGAGGGTGATTGCCTGAGAATTCCCTGTTCATCTGATTTTGATTTCATCGGCAGCTTAAATTCACCAGGCGCATTCAATTATACAATTGACCTATGGTTTAGGTCGGATGAAAGTAGTTCGGAAAGATGTCTTATGAGTCGTTCAGACAAGCATTATCCTTATGGATTCGAAATTAGAGCATTCTATGCGCCTTACAATTTCAGTCTGATATTTACGCAATATGGAGTAGGTTTTAGTAAAAGTATTAAATGGCCGCTTCCTCATGATGAAATGGTACATCTGGCAGTTGAGCGTACAGGTCTGTATCGTCTTGACAGCACCCGCATGCAATGCCAATGGCGGTTTTATGTAAATGGACAATGCATACACCAGATCTGCGCATGGACTTGTTCTTACTATTCTTATGGAAACCGTGATCTAAGAATCGGAGTAGATCAGGATGGTGGGAATTATTTTAAAGGCTATATTGATGAAATTCGCATATCGAAAGGTATCGCTCGAAGTCAGGATCCTCTTGATCTTCTTTACAGAATAGGCAGTGATTGTTTCCTGCCGCCCGAATCACCCTATTATCATCCTCTTGTCAGTCTGAAATCGGCGCCACGGGTCCTCACAAAAGGACAATTCGTCCGTGCTGGCAAGGTCGTCGATCAATGCTGCCTTGAGCACTATTGATAAGAAATCGGGAGAAATCGGGGAGAAATCGGGGACGGGTTCAGATTAATTTTATCTATACGGATCCTGAAGGAAAAATTTGATAAAGAAAAATTATGGGAATGTTAATAGAAGGTAACCGCAGGATACACTCGCCTTGGATTTTATAGGGGGACAATTCCCGATACCGTTCACATTGTATATGAGTCGCGGCAGGAAAGACTATAAATGGGAGAGTGTATTTGGGTATGAAAAACGTGGTACCGGGCACGACTGAAAAAGCGGAACCAGTGGCCGGGTAAAGATAAGACGATTTTATTTACCGGCAGGGGCGGTCAAAAGATGATACTTGTAAAATCCTTTCAATTACTTTGTTGCAAGGATCGGAACTATTTCCTTAGCGGCCGGCATATACTCTTTTATGAAATGATTGGAGTGGTATACCGTAAGAGCCTTTTCAAGTGTCAATATTATTGCAAAGGTCACAAGCGATTCGATACCGCCTTCTACCCCCTGAATGACTTCGACCAATGACACGATTACGAGAACCAAAAGAATGGCTTCACTAAAAGCGTCACAAATTCCGAGCCACCAATGCCCTGTGTAGAAATAGCCGCCGCCTGGATATAGGAGAGAAATCTTTCTTGCGGCAGCTTTATTTTTAAACTCGAGGCGGCATCCCGGACATGTATATTCATCTTGGACTAATTCTTCGGCACAACGCGGGCAGAGATGGACTCTTCCGCCCGATTTCCCCGGAGAACCGTCGAATGCAATAGCAGATAGCAACGTCTTCACCTTTTTCTTTTCTTTTCTGGCAATATAGAAAAATTTTTCCTTTTTTCCCTTTTTATATTTAATATTAAGGGATCGTCCTTTTATTTCTATATTCCTGCAATCGGAATACAAGATTTGAGCGATCGAATTTCGGTACTTGTAGTTGAATGTCGACGGAATGTGAAAAATGCGCCTGTTCGTGAAAATAAATAGAGACCTCTTGAGATAGTAGACAATCCAGCCCATCAGAAATTGCTCAAGAAAGGACATGGGAGAGCACCCTGTCGTTATAAGGAATATTTTTTCATCTTCTTTCAGAAACGGTTTAAGGAAAGAAATTTGCTGAATAAATTTTTTCTGCCGCTTTTCTATCCCTTTTTTGTACACATTCTTATGATTCGAAAAAAGAATATCTGATTCTAAAGGAAGTGCAGGATAGTTGGTGCTCATTTCCATTATTCCTTCTCCTTTCTATTCGCAGCGCTTTTGGATATACAACTGCTTTAAGAGATGACGGGTTTCTCATTAGCCGACAATTCACAAGGCTTCTTATATTTCCGATGTCGTCGAGGTATGTGAGGTTCGGACACCATTATGATCTTACAGCCTATCCCTCTTTACCGGCGAGGGTCCGAACTTTTAGGCAGGATGGACTCATTTATGACAAAAAGAGCTCTTTTTTGCAATTACTTTATTTTATTTAATCATAAATCTGATTGCCGATTCTTTGCCGGCTGACTTCGGCAGTTTTGTCATCTCACCGCTCGATGTCGTAGTAAAAGCTGTCGGCCGCTCGCCTGTTAGTGCCCTCGAAGATTTCCCTTACGAGGCGCGGGTTGCGGAAGAGGTACCAGTCGCCGAATTGATCGAATTTCCGACAAGAGGTCGTGTCGGCGTGCCTGATCGTCCCGAACCGTTTTCCGCAGGCCCGGCCGTACGCCTTGAGGCGCAACGCAAAGTCCATGTCATCAACGCTGACAAGCGACTCATCGACAGGCGCGCCGAATCGAATATGCTTTCTATGTATCTCCCGATGTACTTTTACTCATTATGAGCGGGTATGGCTACCGATAGTGCGGGGTTCATATGGCTGACGAAGTCATGCAGCTATATCGCGTCCGGTAGAGCGGCTGCACGTTTTCTTTCGCATCCAGGCTGCCACGAAGACGATTGGACTCCAATCAGAACGAAGATCCTCTGGAGCCGAAGACTCGCTCCGGCCTTGTCGGTTAGGGGCGCCACTGTATCTCATTGGAGGAGAAGATTTTTTTGTATAGTGCTATCACAAAGAAACCGAGCCCGAACAACCCAATTGAAAAGAATCCGATAGAGAATATGCCGACGGAGAAAATCCCGGCGGAGAAGGCCCCTATCGCGAAAGTGCCGGCGGCGAAAACGCCCGCCGAAAAATTACCTGCCGCAAACACGCCTTTTGCAAAGTCGCCCGCCGCGAAGTAGTTGGAAACGAACTGGCCGGCCGAGTAGGTATCCTTTACGAAGATTATGCCGGTAAGGATTAGGATGATTGCCAGGGCTTATTTTAACACATTCATCGATGACTCCTTTCTCCCGGGAAGTCTCTTTCTGTGCTGTTCACGTGGTTATCACAAGAGGCATACTCTCCTCCAAGTAATTCCATCAATTTTTTTCTTCAAAGCACAGGTCGTCTTCGATCTTGATGCAGCCGATCACCGTCTGGGCGGCGGGGCAAAACTGGATGTAGTTCAGGAAGCATTCTTTCGCATCTCGAACCTTGTCTTCGGTGATTCTCAGGTGGTAGCGAACACGAATGGCGGCGATCTTGAGGATTCCCTCCACGTTTTCTATGTCCCCTTCCACATCGGCCCAGTAATCGGGCTGCGGCGTGGGAATCTTTTTTCCGGCCAGCACCGTGGCCAGTGTCCCCATCATTCACCCGCCCACCGCGGCGACGATATGATCGAGGGTCGCCGCGTGCTCCTTTTCCGGCTCCACTTTATAAAATTTCTTGATACCGCCGTGGACGCCGTAATAGACCGGTTCCGAAAACCCTTCGATGATGGCCCTGCGGGTCGGCCCCTGTTCCTTGAATATTTTGATCCGTGACGTATGAACAACCTCTCCCATTTTGCTCCCCTCCTTCCGGTTTTTTGCCCTATTGCCGGCATTCAGTTCCAGGTCTTCCTTCCCGCTCTGCCGATTCAGACTTTGCCGGCAATGACCGCAAATTCCTTGGATTGCCGGTCATAGGGCGTACCCGCGACATCGGAATCTACTGCCTTGACGGAAAGGTGTGCCTCTTCAAATTCCCTCTCGAGATCTTCGGGCGCAAAATACTGAAGCCAGTTATATATCCGCTTGGTGCGCCCGGGCTCGATAATGGTGTACCTGTCCGATACTACTTTTTCTTGTTCATATTTGAAAGTGTTGAGAAAACCGTAATAGCTATTCGGTGACCAGAAGCCGTCGAGCTGGTTCGCCTCATATGTCGCGGCCTCTTCCCTTTGCTCGAATGTCGCAAGCGAATATACATCGAGAAGGACCGAACCATCCGGTTTCAAAATTCCATGGAACTTATTCAGAAGCTCTCTCCGTTCGCCGGGCCGAGGGCGCAGAAATCGCACATAATCATCAGGACAAGGTCGAAACGGTCTTCCGTTTCGAAGTCCATGTAATTCCTATTCACATAACGGATATTCAACCGCTCGCGGGCCGCAGCTTCTTTTGCGTATGCGATGGATCTCGACGAAAAATCGATGCCCGTCACTTGAGCGCCCTGTTTCGCCAGCGCCGCCGCATACAGTCCGGGCCCGCAGCCGAAATCGGCGATTCCGGAACCGGCCCCTATCTGGAATGCGCAGTGTTAAGCGCTATGGTAAGATCGGTTCCGCCGACGGGAATCGCCGGATTGGGCGTGGTCGGCATAACCCAGCATTCGGTCTTCTCCGTCAACAGAAGTGCCGTTTCAATCAGTTTGGCGCGCACTTTCTGCGCCTGCACATAATCGACGGCGGAAACGAGATACCCTGCTTCCAATAACAACCGCACGTCCTCACCGAATCCCCCGGGATGATCCGCCATGCGCGTACGATGGATTTGACTCGCCTGTGCGAGGGTAAGGATCAAAGCCGTGGTGTAGACCGCGTCAAAATCGGGAAATGCAATCTCAACGATCTTAGCCCCTTCATCCTCAGCGGCCTTTAAAACCTCCTGGTAGCCTTTCCATATGGCTTCATGACACAACTCTTTGATGACATGATCCTTGAGTATTCCTGCCCGTACGCCTTCAAGCCGCCGGATTTTTCCCTTCGCAATCTCATTTCGGGACCGGTATTTCTCTTCGAGCAAGGCCCTCGAGCGGCTATCGGGCAAGGCCTTGAACAGGCAGGCGACATCTTCGACGGTCCGTGCCATCGGTCCCACATGATCCATCGTATAGGCAAGCGGGAAAATTCCCTCAGCCGGCAAGAGGCCGTAGGTCGGCTTCAGACCCACGGTCCCGCCTCTCAGTTTCTTTCTTGGCGAACACAAGCATCATAAGTTGCGGCAAGTCACCAGATACCCGGCATTAGGCGGTAGCGAACTCGCTCTGCGTAGTACGCGTAACCATCAAGTTCTTCCCTCAATGTCCCGTCTTCAAGCACCGTACGTATAATTGTAATGCATATCACGATCCCGGCAGGAAAGAGGCCCCACACGGAACCGAGAATCACGGGTGCTGCAAGAAAATGCATAATTGATCCGACGTAACCCGGATGGCGGACGTAGCGATATGGTCCGGTGTCGACTACAGTATGGCTTCTATCTTTCTGGATTCTGACTACCCCAGAAAAAAAGCTATTTGAAATGACCGCCCAGTCGGTTACGAGTATCCCGATAAGGGCTATACCAAATGCGACGATCTGAAGGGCAAGCGAAACCTGCGGCGACCATCCAAACCTCACGTCCAGACCAGCTACAACAAGAATGGCGACCGGGCCAATCCGTCCTATGAGAAATGCAGGTACTATGTCCCATGACTTGGTGTCTTTGCCAATCTTTGCGCGCTCGGTAATTAACGCCGGATCCACCAATAGTGAAACTGTACATGTGCTGACCAAGATCGCTCCTATATAGATCCATCCCATTATCAGATTCACGCGGCCGGCGCAGAGGAAGAATGTTGTTGCCGAGATCGCGATAAACACCACGATCTTTGCAAGCTCCTTAAAGACCGAATGATCCAATCGACACCCATCTTTCTGTTGTTTCAAGGCTTATGAACATGGAATCAATACATTTGTTATAGCCATAAGTCCTCATACAATCCTTTTGGATGCAATCATAACCGGTCACGTTGAATGGAACATGACGTTTCGCTCTATGATGTCGCCGAGAAAAGAGAGTTTCGGACACCACTTGCTATCACGCGATACCCATACCGGTCATCGTTTATACGGTTTCTTGCTATATTCAAATAATGAATTTGACTTATAACCAAATACTTACTATTAACGGCTTGGGTTGTGGATTTAAAGGTATACAAGGACCGATAAAGAAATCGGTTATTATTGAGATTCCTCAGGCAACAAAATGAACTTTAAGTCAGTCAGATCGGATGTGAGGGGATGCGGGTACGAATTGCAGGGAACGAAAAGAAAGGATATGAGGAATGAAAAATATTTTTGCCACCAGGTACGGGATTATTGGTGTAGGAGCCGTAATCGGTGTTCTTGCCCCTCTTTTGCAGAAGTTAGGCAACCCTGGAAATATGGGAATCTGCGTTGCCTGTTTCGAACGTGATATTGCGGGGGGGGTCGGCTTCCATCGTGCATCAGTCGTCCAATATATCCGTCCTGAGATTATCGGATTTGTCCTGGGATCGCTCATTGCGGCGTATCTTTTCAAAGAGTTCCGCCCGCGCCTCGGTTCCGCTCCCGTTGTCCGTTTTGTTTTAGGTGTTTTTGCAATGATCGGCGCGCTTGTTTTTCTGGGCTGTCCCTGGCGCGCCGCACTGCGCCTTGCAGGCGGAGACGGGAATGCCGTTCTCGGTATTGCCGGTCTGATATTCGGAATCTGGATCGGGACCCTGTTTCTGAAGAAAGGATACAATCTGGGACGCACGCAGACAACCGGCCGGACCGCGGGCTTGATGATGCCGCTCATGATGGCGGGTCTTTTGGCACTTCTCATATCGTTTCCTCAGGTGGCCGGCCAGAATAAAAGCGGTATTCTCTTCTATAGCGTAAAAGGTCCGGGGTCTATGCATGCGCCGCTCGTTATCGCCTTGATTATCGGACTTGCTGTCGGGTTTTTAGCCCAAAGGAGCCGTTTTTGCACTATGGGAGCATTCCGCGATTTCATCCTCTTTCGGCACGCGCATCTCCTGTCGGGAGTTGTGGCACTCATTGCTGCGGCCTTTGCAACCAACCTCATTTTCGGTCAGTTTCATCCCGGCTTTGAGAAACAGCCGATAGCTCACACCATGCATTTCTGGAATTTTGCCGGCATGACGCTGGCAGGCCTGGCTTTCGCCCTTGCGGGCGGCTGTCCGGGACGCCAGCTCTTTCTTGCGGGGGAAGGTGACGGAGATGCCGCCGTCTTCGTGATTGGAATGGTTGTCGGGGCGGGTTTTGCCCATAACTTTGGTTTGGCAAGTTCGCCGGAAGGTATCGGTATCTACGGTATCGAGGCAGTAATCACAGGTATGATCGTATGCCTTTTCATCGGATTCACGATGAGAAGAAAACACATATAAGGAGTGAAAAGTATGAGCGCAAAGATCGATGCAAGAGGGCTTTCGTGTCCCCAGCCGGTCCTGATGACCCTCCATGCGATAAAAACTGAGAAAGCGGACGAAATCGAGATATTGACAGATACGGAGACATCGAAGGAAAATGTCGTCCGTTCCGCCGCACGTCAGGGTTGGAGTGTGATAGATATCCTTGAAGAGGAAGGAAATTTCAGAGTCAAAATCAGGAAGAAGTAGACAATGCTTTTAGAGGATTTATTCAGAAGGAAGCAAAAGGGGAATTTGCCCGGGGCAAATGAATGCGCCGACCGGGGAATAATGGTGTTCGATCATACCGGTGATGTAATTCAAGCTGAGGATATCTTGAGAAAGGGGGGATGGGAGGTTCGCGTCATGGGACCTCCGCCCGAGATCCGTACCGGGTGCGATCTTGTTATAGAATTCCCTCTCATTGAAGAATTGAACATCCTCAGAGTTCTTGAGAATGAAAGAATAATTCCCATCGGGATTGTTCCCGTCACAGGCCCCCTCCTGCAGCCTGTCAATTTATTTCATACTAAGGATTTTGGTGATTATATAATGGTCAGAGCGGCCAATATGAAACTCACTGTTGAGAAAAAAACAGGAATAATAGTAAATATTTCCGGGGGAGGATGCCCCGATGTTCCTTTCCTGGCAAGCCGGATGGTAGGGCGTAATCTCAACGAAGCCCCCAGCCCTCGTTCGATCGGACACACTCTTTGCGGATATGCACTGCAGTTGGCATATGAGGAGGTACAGCGCAGATGTTCGGAATAATGGGAACTATACCGAAAGAGGACATGCCGACTGTTGGAGGCGGAGCCATGATGAGAGACGGCCGCCTGACTGTCGATGATCAATATGTTCCTGTGGAAAGGGGAACGGCGGCCTTGATCGGTGCGGCGGCAAAAACGTCGGAAGTGATTGGAATACCCGCCCCCGTAGCATATATAGCTGGTGATACCGGTCGAGGGCTCGGAAGCAGAAGCCTGTATAAATATATGATAGATGTATTCTCCGAAGAGTATTTTAATACCTTCACTTTTCATTATCTTCAGCCCATTGTTCACTGTCATACGCGCTTGCAGCATGTTATACGCGATATGAAAAGAAAACCATTTACGATAGCCGATGCCGGGTTCATGTATGTGGCCAAAATGAGCGGGTATGCCCGAATGTATGATCTGTTTACACCGGACATCGGAGAGCTCGCCTTTTTGGCGGATGAAGCAGCGCCTCATCCGTTTTATACCCGGGGTTTTATTCTTCATGAGGAAAACCGGATTGAAGATCTCATCACTCGGGCCTATAAAAATAGCAATGCAGCCCGTTTTCTTTTGGTAAAAGGTCGCAAGGATTGTCTTTCCGACGGTGAAGGAATACTCTGTGAAGTCGATAGTCCTGTCGAGGAGGCAATGGAAGCGATCGGCGGGACTGGGGATACCTTGACCGGTATACTTTCCGCACTGATATCATCGGGAATGGATGTAAAAGATGCGGCACGCATCGCAATGAAAACCAACCGTCTTGCGGGTTCATATGCAAGACCGACACCGGCGACCCAGATCCGCGATATCATCAATCATATCCCGAAAGCTCTTGAAGACATTCTTTCGCAGTAGCTGTTTTTTATAAAATCTTATTGTCAGAAGTTGTAACTCGCATCAATATCTGATAGAAGTCATCAAGCAGCGTTAAAAACGGCAGATTATTTACATTAAAATTGCGGGTTGCATCCATTTTTTCATTGCCCCTGTAAGAGCGGTAGGCTATTAGATACAATACCGTATCGGTGGAAGTCTTACGCGAAGCAGGCTGGATTTGAAAATAGGGAAAAGTTCTGCTGTAGAGAAATAAACGAGCACACAGCACATATAGTTTTATAAATGACGATTTTGTGCTCATTCATTATTTGTGCTTGACAAAATCCGGTATTCAGGCAGATTTGGTTTCTGCTTTTCAAAAATGGCACTATTTTTTTAGAAATAAGAAAGATGAAAGGAGATTGAAAATTATGTTTGATGCTTCAAAGTTTTCCTTACAGGGAAAAGTGGCGATTGTCACCGGAGGCAGCAGGGGGATTGGAAGAGCAATAGCCCTGGGGTTTGCCAAGGCGGGCGCAAAGGTTGTACTGACCAGCCGCAAGATAAACGATCTTGAGGCGAACGTTGCTGAGATCAAGTCATTCGGAGGGGAAGCCCTTGCCCTTCAATCCCACTTAGGCAAAATGGAAGAAATCAGCAAAGTGGTCGATACCGTGATGGAAAAATACGGAAGGATTGATATTCTGGTCAATAATGCCGGCGCAAGCCCTGCCATGGGCACTGTTCTTGATTCAGATGAGCGGCTCTGGGATACTATCATGAACCTGAATATCA
Source organism: Syntrophales bacterium (assembly GCA_023230565.1). Taxonomy (GTDB): domain Bacteria; phylum Desulfobacterota; class Syntrophia; order Syntrophales; family UBA2210; genus JALNXD01. The sequence goes on along the minus strand of JALNXD010000015.1, from coordinate 18,767 downwards.
AGGGGCTTTATTTTTTAAGCCAGGCCGCTGCGAAAATCATGAAAAACCAGGGCGGAGGAAAAATCATTAATGTCGCATCCGTCGACGGGTTCAAGCCGGAACCGGGCGTGAGCGTTTACAGTATTTCGAAAGCCGGAGTCCGGATGATTACAAAGGCATTTGCCATGGAGCTGGCGCCATATAACATCCAGGTGAATACAATTGCTCCCGGACCGATCAGTACGAAAATGCTCGACTCTCACTGGTTCCACCTTTCGGAAGAAGAGGCCAAGAAAGAGAAAGAAGAATTGGCCGGCATTACTCCCATGAAGCGAATCGGTGATCCCGATGAAATAGTAGGAGCAGCCTTCTATCTGGCATCAGAGGCGTCAAGCTATACCACCGGAGCTGAAATTGTAGTGGACGGAGGGGTTTTGCTCTCAGGCGGTCTGGACGCATCGGAAGAATAAATTAATTATTTAATTAAATCTGCGCATCAGATTGGGTCAGTCGTTAACGGCTGACCCAATTATTTTTCAAGCATCAATGTAATTGCCTGGACTGCATTATTTTTCGCCATTCTCTTCATTGCCGTCCTGTACACTGCTTTCATTCGCAGTTACAGGATCTCTGCTTTCGGGGCGGGCTTCTTCCGAGCCGGAAGGTTCACTTGTTTGTTCGGTTTCCCTTATCCACAGCGGATGGCGGCTTCGTGCGTATTCACGGCTTACGCTTCCGGTAAAAATGCCACGTATCATTGGCCTGTTAGGTTTCAGAATCAGCGCGCCGATGTGAGCGATAATGGCAAGCACAAAAAGAACAAAGAAAATATTATGTGCCGTTGTTGCCCACCATAATACTGCTGGCGAAAGGCCGGGGGAGTAGATGTTTTTATAGACTTTAACAAGTCCGGAGATGATCAGGCCTGCAATGATAACCGCCATGCCTGCATAGGCCAGACGCTGTTCCGGCAGATATTTGTGAAAGGGCGGTTCCTTTGAATTGCCAAAAAAACTTTTTATTACAGCAATCGATTCCCTGACATCTCCCTTTCGGGGGATCAATTCCCTGTCGCCCAGGATGCCATGATAGATGATATGGAAAACAGCCGCTGCAATGAAAAGAATTGATGCGGCATAATGAAGTTCCAGTGTAAAGATGAAGTCTCCCGACCAGGCCATTCCGGGGATGTCCGTGATAAAATACCTCTTTGCAACGGGAAGCTGAAAAATGCCTGTGAGGACAAGCAAAATGCCGGAGAAAGCGATTATCCAGTGTTCCGCCAGTTCAATGATGCCATGCCGCACTACCGTTTCTTTTTCTTGCGGGTTATGATCGCCCATTTTTTCTTTCCTCCTCTACACGCACGATTCTCTTCTTCATCAGGGTGCCTGCAGCAGCGGCAATACCCGCTACAAGTCCTATAGCGGGTGAAAGAAGAACCGATTTGCCTGTTCCATCCGTTTTTGCCAGTGCCCTTTTCACCGGTTTCAAATGAGGTTTTCCCGGGTTGGCATGTATGGCGGCATCGATTGTTTCGAATGACACCGGCGATATATAGAATGTCGATGTCCCTCCGTTTTCGTTTTTTCCATACACAAAACCATTTATTTCTTTCGCTCTTGCCTCGGCTTCTTCATACATTTCATTGCGCCTGCCGATTCTCATCGCCCCTCTGGGGCAGGCCTCTATACAGGCAGGCGTTTCGCCGTTGAGAATCCTGTCCTGACAGAGGTCGCATTTAAACATGACACCGTTGCCTGCAAGTTCGGGCAGGATGTCCAGATAGATTCCCACGCCGGATTGTCTTTGGGGAATGTTCCAGGGACACACGGTTCTGCATTTTGCGCCTCCGAAACATAGATCTTTATCTATGATAACCGCACCGGTTGTGTGCTTATGATTGGCGGAAAAAGGGCAGATCGTCGCACAGGCAGGATTATCACAATGCATGCATCTTCTCGGTATGAATAAAGTCTTCGTATCGCCGTCCTTTTCGACTTCCGCCTTTTGCAAAAAAATCCAATTGTAAGGTGTGAGCCTGTCAGTGACATCTTTCTTTTTTGACCAATCTTCTCTTACTCCCCGCGGAAGCAGTGCCGGCATGGGATCGACCGGATCGGGTATGCCGGCCATGTTTTTTGCTCTGCAGGCTTTGACGCACGCTGGAATATCGAGGTCAGGGCACCCGTCGCAAAGGCTCAGATCGATAAGTGTTGCCAACATTCCCGTGCTTCTTGCCTGAACCGGTTTCGGAATGTGTATCCCGGCCATAAGGGCAAGACCGCCTGTCACTTTCAGAAAAGACCTTCTCGAAAAGCTTCCTTGATTATCTTTCATTTGTTCCTCTTCATAATTTATTTCAATTCATGAGGCTCATGAGATAGTATGTATTTAATTAAATAGCATTGTATGCATGATATAAGAAAATGCATTGATCTACATCAACAAAATCAACAAATCAGAAATGGATCAAATGGATATTCTTCGGGCTTTGGAACATATGCCGCTCTTTCGGGGTTTGCCTCCCGGGCAGAAAAAAATTCTTGCCGTCAGCGCAAAAGAAAAGAACTTTCCTGCGGGAAAAATGATTATTCTCGATTCGCAGGAGGCGAAGTCTCTTTATGTAATTGTGTGGGGAAAAGTGAAAATCTTTAAAAGTTCAGCCGAAGGCAAGGAACAGACTATTTTTATTTTTGGACCGGGTGAACCTTTTTGTCTGACGGCGCTTACGGACGAAGTATCTCCTGCGAGCGCAATGGCCCTCGATGATACCAAAATCATTTATTTCCCGGCGGGCATACTCGAGAAGGTAGTCAGAGAGGAACCGTCGATTCTTTTTAATCTTCTGTCATTATTTTCGAGAAGACTTAAGGAAGTGCTCACTCTCGTTGAATCTATTTCATTAAAAGAGCTTCCTCAAAGGCTTGCAACGTTCCTGGCCCGTTCCGCTATATTGCAGAAAGACGGCTATGTAGTCGAACTGAGTTTCTCTCATCGGGAATTATCGAAAATAATGGGGACCACTCCCGAGAGTCTTTCCAGGGTCTTCAAAAAATTTGCCGCTCAGAACATTCTTGATGTAGAAGGGAAAATAATAATTATTCGCGATTACGACGCTCTTATGCGCATAGCCTCGGAGTAAAATACTTCCCATTTTTTACGATCACTTACAGGTAATTAATGCGCTTTTTCTTTCAATAATTTGTGCAGGTGCTTAGGAATTCTGAAACGCAAAAAAGTCGGCTGTTTTTTTTGAGATCCTTCATGAAAACGATCTTGTCGTCACCGGGGCGGTAAAAATCTTCGAATGTGGCAACAGGGATATATCCAGATTTTGCATAAAGGCTTCGGGCTGCCTCATACGGCGGCGTGGAAGATGTATCAATAAAAATTTTTCTTCCTCCTTCACTTTCTATTTCAGATTCGGCGAATTCTAAAAGTTTTGTCCCTATATGATGTCTTTTCATTTTTGTATCAACAGCAATCCAGTAGATGTCGAAGCACTGCTGAGTCATGGGTATGGGACCGAAGCAGATATAGCCGGTAATTACATCATTTTCGATTCGATGACAGTAAATTCGGTAATCATCCCCTTCATTTCGCGCAAGGGCAGAATCGATCAGCTCCAGGGCCACATTGATTTCATATATGTTGAAAACGCCTGTATTTTCGATAATGCGGCGGATCTTTTCCTTATCGGAGTGTAAAAGAGGTGTGATCTTAAAGAGTCCGGCGTCATGCACAACCTGTTTCTCCATGGTGAGCCTTGTCTTTCGAGCGCGCGAGAGCGAAACGAACAATTTTATCCACCATATCGGCATAACAAAATCCCGCATTGGCCGTTGCGACTGCAAAGCCCGCATCGGGGCTGAGGCAGGGGTTCGCGTTTACTTCCAGTACGTAAGGTTTATTATGCGCAGTTGCCCGTATGTCCACTCTTGCGTAATCCCGCAGGCCGAAGAGACGGAAACAGTCAAACGCCAGTTTGTTTATTTCGCCGGCAAGCGAAGGTTCTGTTTCGCGCGACAGCAGGCGCGGCGTATGAGTATATTCAAAGGATGAAGTGTCCCATTTCGCTTTATAGCCTACAATGGGATATAATGTATGCGGAAAATGAGAAAAATCGATTTCAGTAAGGGGAAGTACCTGAGGAACGGGGTAGCCGAATAGCGAAACATTGAATTCCCGGCCGTCAATATATTCTTCTACAAGAAGACTTCCGTATCGGGCGTAGTGGTTTTGTATATTTTTTCGAAGGTGCCGTTCATCTTCGTATATAGAGTCCTGATCGATTCCGATGCTTGCATCCTCGAAGCGGGGTTTCAAAATTACCGGAAACGTGAGGTGAGAGGCATTAAAGGATGCTGCTCCTTCATAAATCAAATAATTGGGCGTCCTTATTCCACATGCCCGCATAAGTCTCTTTGCCGTGACTTTATCTGTGGTCAAAGCCAGAGCAGAGGCTGAAGAACCGGTGAAGGGCAGGTCTAACAGTTCGAATACCGCTGCTGGATGTGAAGCCAGGGCTGCTTCTTCATCAACAGTTTCAACGAGATTGAAAATAATATCCGCATGAGATTTCCTGATCTGAGTCAAAAAAGAATTTAAATTCCTGGTAAAGGGAATGCGCAGGGAGGCGAACCCCAGATCGTCAAGAGCTTCTTCAATGGCGCACACCTGATCGAGCACATCAAGGGAATCATTCGATTCAGAAGGTATGTTATGCGCAAGTGCTATCCGTGGCATGTGCATATATTCATCCGACTTCTTTACAAGTATAATTATAAGGTATCCGGTCCAGGGCTGCGCGCACAAGCCGTTCGATGAGTGTTCCGTAAGTAATTCCCGCATGGGAAGCGAGGATACAAAGATCGGAATTTTCAGGATGCAGGCCTGCCAGGGGGTTTACTTCTATGAAAGACGGTGCACCATTGCCGTCATTGCGCACATCCACACGTCCTCCATCGCGGCATCCCAACCCTCGCCATACGTCAATGGCAAGGCGGGCTGCCTCCCGTGCACCTGAATCATTCGCGAGCCGGTATATCACACGCTCCTTGAAGTGCTCCTTGTTTTGATAAGAATAGGCACCCTCTTCAGCATTTCCATTGAGAAGAACTTCCAGCACTCCGAGACATTCGGCCTTTTTACCTGTTCCGATAATGCCGATAGTAAATTCCCGTCCCGGCAAGTACGTTTCAACAAGCACCGGCTGATGAAATAAATTGAGAATTCTTGTGCATTCTTTTTTTAGTGCATGAATATCTGAAACTATAGAAGTAGCCGAAATTCCTTTGCTTGTTCCTTCTGCAACGGGTTTCACGAAAAGCGGAAAAGGCAGGCCGATTTTTTTTACATCGGCTTCAGATTCAATAACTGTGAAATCAGGCGTATTGATTCCGAGGTCGCGTACGATATGTTTTGTCATTGCTTTATGAAGAGTAATTGACAAAACGAGAGGGTCGGAAAAGGTGTAGGGAATTCCGTATGCATCTAAAAGAGCGGGCACCTGGGCCTCCCGTCCGAAGCCGGCTGCCCCTTCGGCAATATTGAACACCAGGTCCCACTTGTCTCCCACCGCGAGTCTTCGTGTAAGGGCTTTTATATTGCCTATGCGATCGGTCCGGTGTCCCTGCTCCCGAAGGGCGTTTTCTATTGCGAAGATTGTATCTTCACTATCGAATTCCGCCGCGGTTTCCTTGTTGTACCCGGACTTAAGGTAATCATCTTTCAGATCATATGTCATTCCGATTTTCATTTTCACTCCTGCGGCTTTTCGCAGATGGCTTTCGAAAGTCCGGGATTATCCTCGTATCGATAAATCTTTCCTTCATAATTTTTAAGCAGAATTGTGTTTCCTTCATGTCCCATTACATACTCCGGCATGACCGGTACCTTGCCGCCTCCGCCGGGGGTATCGATCACATAGAGAGGAACAGCGAATCCGCTCGTATACCCTCTTAAGTCTTTAATGATCGAAATTCCCGTTGCCACGGGAGTGCGGAAATGAGACGATCCTGAAATGGGATCGCACTGATAGAGATAATACGGTCTTACACGGATTTTTACCAGTTTGTGAAACAGCTCCATCATGACGGCAGCCGAATCATTTATTCCTGACAGAAGAACAGTCTGGCTCTGAAGAGGAATACCTGCGTCCGCAAGTCGCTCACATGCCTGATTTGTTTCATCCGTCAGCTCTTCAGGATGTGTAAAGTGCAGACTCATCCATAAGGGATTGTATCGCCTGAGCATACGGACCAGATTTGCGGTAATTCTTTGAGGCAGCACCGCCGGGGTTTTCGTCCCTATTCTGATCACTTCTACATGCGGTATTCGGCGGAGATTCACCAAAATCCATTCCAGCCTCTCGTCGGAAAACATAAGTGGATCTCCTCCGGAAACGAGCACATCCCTTATTTGGCGGTTTGCTGCTATATATTTGATTCCGCCGGCAATCCGTTCCTGAATACTCCCCTGGCAGTGCGTCCTTCCTACGAGTCTTGATCTTGTGCAGTAACGGCAGTAGGTCGAACAGAGATCAGATACCAGAAAAAGCACACGATCAGGATAGCGGTGTACGATCCCGGGAACGGGACTTTCCGCTTCTTCTCCCAATGGATCATCTTCTTCTCCGGCGGAATGAAATTCTTCGGCAGTGACCGGAACAACTGTGCGCCGTAACGGATGATGCGGATCAACGGGATCAAGTAAGCTTGCGTAATAAGGGGTTATCTGGAAAGGAAATCTGCCGGTCTGATGAGAAAGAGCTTCACTCTCATCTGCCGATATCTCGATGATTCTTTCAAGGTCCGGGGCCGATGCAATTCTGTGACGTATCTGCCAGTGCCAGTCATTCCATTCGGCATCTGTGACTCCTTTATAATAATGTCGTTTGAATTTCCGTATTTCCGGACTTATGAAAAACCCAGGACCTCGCGCCGGTTTCAGGATCTCTTTCGCTGTTTTTGACGGAAATACATTTTCCGGGCTTAGCTTTTGTTCGAATCGATGTCCCCGGTAACGACTACCGGGAGGCTCCGTTTCTTCGATGATGTAATCAGGCTCCATTTTTCTCCTCCCCGTTTTCTGCGTGCACATACAGGATCATTTTCAGAATTATTACTGTGTATCTTTATCGCTTCTATCTTCCAGAAGTGTGTAGGAAATTATATTTATCCATTTTTCGCCTTCGATAATCTCTACTTCTCCTGTGACGGTGATTTTTTCACCGACATGCTCGACTACTTCGTTTCCTGCCTCACTGGAATAGACATTATATGCCTCACCGGTTTCCGAAATTATCTGGAAATCATCATTTACTTCGCCGGTGATCGATTCCGCCGCCGTGATACTTTGATTACTCATGGCCAGAAAAAAAATAGAAAGGATCAAGTATATTGCTAATTTGTTTTTTTTCATCGTGCCTCCTTGCGCACATATACGCCTGATCGTATTCGATATGATGCAGGTCAAACGCAATGTATGTGCCATGCGTATAAGTCATTGAAACCAGGGATATACAATTTAAGCACTCTGATAAAACAGGAATTTCTGATTCCTGTTTACTTTCCCTTTTTTATGGTGTCGGAAGAAAGGAAAGAGTAATTATCCGTAAATATTATTTTTTCAGGAACGGAACAAAAAATTCCGTTTTAACCTGCAGACGAACTGATAATTCCGTTTTTTTATTTGGCAGTGCAGTATGATCAAATATGGCGGGGAGATTTGAATAATTCTTTTTGCAGATTATATTTATTCATCAATTTTGATAATTGCCGTGTTGTAATCCCGGCTCTTTCAGCAGATTTTTTAATGCTTCCCTTTTCCTCTTCCAATATCTCTCTCAGATATTTCTTCTCTATTTTTTCCCAGGCAATCTGGCGTGTTTCGGCAAGAGTTTTTAAAGTATCAACCTCGAAGGAGGGTGATGGAATAAGTGAATCGAAAAGCTCACTCGGAAAACTCTCGGGTGTCAATACCGATGAGGTTTCTATTATGTGGGCGCGCTCGATCAGGTTCTGGAGCTCCCTGATATTCCCCGGCCATTCGTAACGGCGGAAGGCCGTCACTACATCGGGATGTACATCATGGATTTCTTTTACCGAAAACTTATTCAGTTTTTTAAGAAAAATTTCTATCAGAAGGGGGATGTCTTCGCTTCGTTCCCTTAAAGGAGGAATTTCGATCGGGAAAACATTCAAACGGTAATAAAGATCTCGTCTGAACCGCCCTTCCTGTATAAGCAGCTTCAGGTCGATATTGGTGGCCGCGATTACTCTTACGTCAGCCTCTATCGTTTCCTCTCCTCCTACCCTCTGAAAAATACCGTCCTGAAGCACCTGCAGAAGCTTTATCTGTGCGGAAGGGGTTATGGTTCCAATTTCATCAAGGAATATAGTTCCGCCTTTTGCAATTTCAAACTTTCCCATCTGCCTTCTCACGGCACCTGTAAAGGCGCCTCTTTCATGTCCGAAGAGCTCGCTTTCGATAAGAGTATCCGGAATCGCACCGCAATGAATGCTGATAAATTGCCCTTTCTTTCTGCTGCTGTGTTTGTGGATAAGTTTTGCCAGTACTCCCTTGCCCGTACCTGTTTCACCTTCTAACAGAACAGTGCTTTTAGTCGTCGCGACTGAACGTACTTTATCGAAGACTTTTCTCATTGCAGGGCTTTTTGTCTGCACAATCTCGAGAGACTCTCCCTCCCAGAATTTGTCTCTCATATAATCAAGGGCGGACTGGACGATAATCGATTCATAAATACTTTCAGCCACATACTTTATTTCGTCCGTGTTCAGCGGATATGTCAGATAATTGCTGGCTCCCGCCTTAACAACCAGTACAGCCTCTCTGATCATGTTTTGATTAGTCATTACAATTACTTCCACATCAGGATACACCAGCCACAAAGACTGAAGCGCTCCTTTATACCCTACGTCAACTGCAGATCGGCGCAAAATCTCAAGATCTATGAAAATAAAATCGTAATGATTTTTCCGGAGCATTTCAAGTGCGCTTTGTAAATCCGGTGCCTGATCGACCCTTTTCTTCGATCTGAAACTTGTCTGGATTTGCTGGAAAACTGTCTGTTCTTCTGTCACTGCAAGAAATTTCTTCATTACGGCCTTTTGATTCAAAAAGATTTTAAAACTAATGGCTTTCTTTATGCCTCTTTGTTCGTTAGGACAAGTAAAAATTTAATGGATAATTAAAGGTTTTTCAATATAATTGCCTGCGATTTCGAGTGAATCCGAAAAGGCGGACGAAATATGAAAACTAGTATTGAAGATGGCAAAGCGCCAGTGCAGGCAGCCGCCGAAATAAATGAATCGGCTGAAAGAGAGAGTAATATAGAAAAAAACAGAAGTGAATATAAGAATACGTACAATCAATTAAAATGGATCAAACCAGATGAGACTGAAAGAGCGGAGGTCTTGCGTTCGGAACTGATGAAAACTCTTATCTCCTGCGGTGCGCTTTTAAGTCATGGAGACAGCAAGCTTGATGTCCGCCGGCTGTCTCCGGGTTGCCGCGCCTGCGGAAACGGAAAGTGGTCCTGTCTTTTTGTAAACGGGATATGTAATATGAACTGTTTTTACTGCCCGGCCGAACAGAATTCCGAAGATGTCCCTCAAACGAATACGGTTTCCTTTTCGGATTCACGGGACTATGCCGATTATGTGGAGCGGCTGGGTTTTGAAGGAGTGAGCATGAGCGGTGGAGAGCCGCTACTGACGTATGAAAAAACTCTCCGCTTTGTAGGTTCGGTGAGAAAACGTATGGGAGACCGCGTATATATATGGATGTATACGAACGGTACCCTGGCTACGAAAGAAAGGCTTTCAGCACTTCATGCAGAAGGAGTAGACGAAGTGCGCTTTGATATCGGCGCCATCGGATACCGGCTGAAGCCGGTGATTCTGGCTGCGGGAATATTTGATGCAGTTACGGTAGAAATTCCCGCAATACCGGAAGATTTGAAAACCCTGTGCGAGCTTGCAGGAACTCTGAAAAACGCAGGTGTCGGCTATCTTAATCTGCACCAGTTGCGACTGACTCCATACAATTTCGATGCACTTCAAAAACGAAACTATACGTTTCTGCATGGTCCAAAAGTAACCGTTCTTGAATCCGAGCTCACTGCGTTGCAGGTGATGCATCATATTTTCGAAAAAAAGATAGATCTGCCTGTAAATTATTGCTCATTTATATATAAAAATATGTATCAAAAAGCAGCAGCCAGACGAAGGGGAGCTGAAATGATCAAGAAGCCTTATGAAGATCTCACGCGGACAGGGCTGATCAGAAATATTTCCGTAAGGGGAGAGACTGAAAAATTAGCTGCCTGCGTACGTGTCCTTGATACTTTGCCGAGTAAGAAGGACCTCTGGGCTTTTGGGGCGTCAAGGGACCGGCTGTACATTCATTCTTCTCTTATGGAACATATGGATTGTGCGGAGCTTTCGCTTCTTGTCAGATATGATGTAACGGCAATTAAACAGGCAATTTCTTACAGATACGTTTTCAAGGAAGTAGAGCTGAACAAAAGAAAAAGAATATATATAGAACGTATGCCTCTGGGACCGGAAATAGAACTCAAAAAGGGTGAAATAGAAGCTTTCAGGCAGGCTTTTATCAATGAAGATCCGGAGGGTAAGGATGTTTCAAGCGCACGCGAAGATATGAAAAAAGGGGTGTGGAACACGATTTTTGCTTTACAGCGCTTTGAGATACATAAAAAAGGTCTTGCCGATTATTACTGAATCATTCCGGGGTTCAGAGTCACGGTGCGAATTAACCGAAATTCTCATAGGACTATGGCGTTGTGACAACTGTTGTTTGGAGTATATATCTGCATTTTTTGCTGAAGATTGGCTTGACAGATAAGGCGTATTCTTATAATAGCCCTGCAATAAGCGGGACGTGGGTTGAAGCCGTAGTAATTTCACCGGGACCTCGTATACACGGGAAATTATTGAAGATACCAAGTTGATCAGTTTCGGATCGGCTTGATTTTTTATAGCCGGGATTTTTTTGTGGCGGACTGTCCCAAAGCTTAATTAAAATGAGGAGATGAGTTTATGAAGGGAAAGTGTATTGCAGCAATTGGTATTTTTTTTCTTGCTTTTGGTCTGATTTTAGCCCCGCAAGCCGCGGTTGCAGAGAAAGCTGAAACCATTAACTTCGGAATTATTAGCTATCTTACCGGACCGGCTTCACCCTGGGGTATTCCTAATTTTCGGTCGATTTCCATGGGAGCCGAAATGGTGAATGAAAAGGGCGGCTTCAAGGTGAATGGAAAAACGTATAAATGGAAGGTCTTTTCCTACGATTCCAAGTATATCCCCGCTGAGGCGGTGAAAGCGGCCAACAAGGCAATTTACGCAGATAAGTGCCGTTTTCTGGCTATCGGCGGCGGAGCCTGTGTGATAGCCTGTATGTCACTTTTGAAGAGCAATGATATTTTGTCTCTGGATTTTGCCGGCGGCGGCAAATCACTCACGAATCCGGACAATCCCCTTGTGTTCAGGTATAATCCGGGGATCGAAAATATGTATGCAGCGTTTTATCCTTTCCTGATAGAGAAGGAGGGAATAAAGACGGTCGCGACGATCAACCCCGAGGATGAAACAGGAAAAAGCGGCCTGGCAGCATCGGAGCTGCTTGCGGGAATCAATAATGTAGAAATTATTTCAAAAGTTTTTTTTGAAAGAGGATCAAAAGATTTCGCTTCAATATTGACGAAGCTTATAGCCCAGAAACCCGACCTGATTGAAACCAGTTATACCGACCCGACCAGTGCCGCCCTTATCTGCAAGCAGGCAAGGGAACTTGGTTACAAGGGAGTCATCCTTCTTCCCTGGGGACCGGATCCTGCTCAGGTAATCAAAATTGCAGGTCCGCATGCCGAAGGAGTTTACATGGCAGTTGCAGGCCCCATTGAGCCTCAGAATGAGGCCCAGCAAGCGATTTACGATCGCTTTGTTTCAAAATGGCCGGCAAAAGAATGGGATCCCAATATTTGGCCTCACACGGAACTTGTTCCCTGCCTTACCAAAGCAATTGAAGCGACCCAAAGTTTCGATTCGGCGACGCTCGCCAAGTACCTGGAAGATGCTACCTGGGATTCCCCCTTTGGAGAGTTGAGCTTCGGGTTGAAAGGTGTATTCGGTATAAAGCGCCAGCTCATGTTCCCCTTGAGCGCTTTCACAGTGAAAGACGGCAAGGCGGTATTTATCGGGACACCGCAAATGCCGAAAGGGGTTCTCGAATAAGAAACTGATATTCTGTTTGGCATCGCGTTTGTGTTTCGAATGCCATGAATGAATAGCTTCTCTTCACCTGATTTGCGCCGGTCATCTGCGATCGGCGCGGGCAGGTGAAGAGAGAATGCTTTTGGACCGGAACGCAGCAATATTCATTCCGGTTTTGGATTTCCTGTTGCCTTTAAATATCTCCTGAAGCCATTCCGGATCTTGGCATGTCTATAAGAAGCAATTACTTACCCCATCCTGGATTTCTCCTGTTATCCATGAATTTGTAAAAGGCTCCTTGTACCGAATACCGACAAACTGTGCGACGCAATGCTCACTCAGCAGCTTTAACCGTGCGTATTACTGATATTTACCTAAGTGTTCTACCAAGATTTTCTTGACATATGCCATCCTTTTACCTATACTGCACGCTCTAGCAGAGTAAACTCTTATAAGAAAAAGGAGTAGGAGCATGAGAAAAAAGTTTATTTTTATCATCGGAATTTGTCTTCTGTCAATCGGCATGATTGCAGGTCCTCAGACGGCTATCGCCGAGGACGCGGAATACGTAAATTTTGGAATCATCAGTTATCTTACCGGCCCGGCATCACCATGGGGTATTCCGAATTACCGGTCAATTTCGATGGGAGCTGATGTAGTAAACGAAAAGGGCGGATTCAAGGTCAATGGCAAAACGTATAAATGGAAAGTGTTTTCCTACGATTCAAAGTATATTCCTGCTGAGGCGGTAAAAGCGGCCAATAAGGCAATTTATGCTGACAAGTGCCGTTTCCTGGCCATCGGAGGCGGTGCCAATGTTATTGCCTGTCTGCCGCTTCTGAAGAGTAACGATATATTATCTCTTAACTTTGCAGGCGGCGGAAAATCGCTTACCAATCCTGACAACCCTCGCGTCTTCAGGTACAATCCCGGTATTGAAAACATGTATTCGACTACCTATCCTCTGCTGATGAAAAGAGAAGGAATAAAAACGGTTGCGGTTCTCAATGCAGATGACGAAACCGGAAGAAGCGGCCTCGCGGCAGCCAAACTGCTTGCTGACATCAACAAGCTGGAGATTGTCACGGCGGAGTTTTTCGAAAGAGGATCCAAAGATTTCAGTTCCATACTGACTAAAATAATATCCAAAAAACCCGATCTCATAGACACCAGCTACACGGATCCCACAAGTGCGGCGCTTATGTGCAAACAGGCCAGAGAACTTGGGTACAAAGGAGCTGTTCTCCTTGCATGGGGACCCGATCCCGCCCAGGTTCTCAAGATTGCGGGGCCGCATGCTGAAAAGGCATATTTGGCAGTCGCCGGACCCATCGAACCTCAAAATCCCGCACAGCAGGCGGTATATGACCGGTTTATCTCAAAATGGCCGGAAAAAGAATGGGATCCGAACATCTGGCCACATACGGAGCTGGTTCCCTGCCTTACGAAAGCAATCGAGGAAACTCAAAGCTTCGATTCGATGACACTGGCGAATCACCTTGAGAATATGAAGTGGGATTCTCCTTTTGGGGACCTCTCATTCGGGTTGAAGGGCGTATTCGGGATCAAACGCCAGCTGATGTTTCCACTGGGAATTTATCAGGTCCAGGGTGGAAAACCGGTCTATCTCGGGACGTATCCGATACCTGAAGGGATTCTCGATTAAGAGAAAGAGAAGCAACAGTGTAATTAAATATTCACAGGGGTGCGAATGCTCCTGGTGAAAATTGAAAATTATCAGCTATAACTCTCCCCGGTCCGGCGCCACCATTGCTGCCGGCGCGGTAGACCGGGGAGAGTAATTAATTGCCTGGATGATAACGCATTCAGGTAGCCTCACCTCAAGATATAACATTCACACACCACGCATTTTCAATGAGAAAGCGCCGGTCATCGGCGCTTTTCACTCTCGTTTTCAGTGCAGCATACATCCAATGTTTTAATGACTCACTCGCATCCCAACATTTGATTGACATTTATGGTACTATGTACAATACTTCCTTCCCGTAAATATGATGTGTAATAGATGGATGCAATGGAGGTATCGGTTAAATGGATCCCGCGTATACAGATTTTAATGCATATCATACACATATACTGAAGTTTGTGAATGAGTGCTTACTGCCGATAGAAGCCGAAGTAGATGCCACGCATAAAGTTCCTTCCCATATTATTGATCAAATGCGCACGCTTCGGCTCTTTGGCCTGTCAATTCCAAAAAAATACGGCGGCCTTGATTTATCGATGGAAGAGATTTCATTGATTTCAATGGCCGTGGGACGGTCGGGTGCGGCCTTCAGCACTAAATTCGGCATCAATATCGGTTTGGGTTCGCGCATTCTCGTGAAGGATGGAACGGAAGAGCAGAAAGAAAAGTATCTTCCCCGCATCGCAAGCGGGGAAGATCTGGCGGCATTCGCCCTTACGGAACCCGAGGCGGGCTCTGATGCCATCAATATCAAGACCAAAGCTGTTCTTAAGGGCGATACGTATATAATAAACGGAAGCAAACGATATATTACAAATGCGCCGACGGCCGGTATTTTTACCGTCATTGCCAGGACCGGGGCTGAAAATTCAGGAGCTGCCGGCGCTTCGGCATTCGTTATTGAAAGAGGCACGCGTGGTATGATTCTCAGTGAACCCGTTCTAAAAATGGGTGAACACGGATCTGATATCGGCAGTATAGAATTCTGCGACTGTTCAGTTTCCGCTGCCGGTCTCATAGGCGGGGTTGAAGGAAGAGGGTTCAAGGGGGCAATGAACACAATGGACTTCGGCCGCCTTTTTGTGGGGGCCAGCGCAGTTGGTATAGCCGAAAGGGTTATAGAAGAAACTGTAAAATATGCCTTGAGCCGTAAACAGTTCGGTCAGCCCTTGGCAGATTTTGAACTGATCCAGGGTATGCTTGCTGATTCCAAGACGGAATGGCTCGCCTGCCGCGCTTTGGTACTCGAGGCATCACGTGCGGTTGATAAAGGTGAGAAAGCCGTAGTACCCGCCGCCGCAGCCAAATATTTCGTAACGGAAACACTGGCACGTATAGCCGATCGTGCGGTGCAGATAGCGGGCGGATATGGATTCATGCATGGTTCGCCGATGGAAAGATATTATCGGGATGCTCGAGGGTGCCGCATATATGAGGGAACAAACCAGATAATGCAGCTGGTGATCGCGCGGGAATTGATCAAGGAGATGAAAAAAGCTGCCGACGCTTCCTGTTCATAGTTCATAGAACGTTGCCAGCTTTAAAAGTGACCTCACGCTTCCGACGAAATAAATGTTTTTTACGATTTCAGGATGGGACGTCTTACGTTTCTGAATGCTTCTCGTGCCGCCTGTATATTTTTGTCGGCTTCATCCGCAAACTCCTCTTCGATGGCTTCCATTAGCTTTTCAAAGGGGGGTATGCCCAGAAGAGCAGTGAAGGCGCCGATCATCGCCGCACTTATTTCAGGATGGCTGCTGCTTCCCAAATCATAAGCGCGTGCAATTTTAGATGCGTCAATATAGGCCGGGGTGAACCCGAGAAATGATTCCGTTTCAGTGCATGATTCGGGGGCATTTATGAGTATCCATCCACCGGGATTGAGCCCTTTTGCAATATCAGCATTTTGAAGAAGCGTTCGGTCCTGTATCAATATATGATCCGGATTCCGGTTATTGCCGGTGATTGCCTTATCGCTGCCTCTTTGGTTTATGTGAAGGCAGGCAGTGACGGGTGCCCTTTTTTTTTCCGCTTCTCCAAAGGAGCTGTTTTGTACCATAAATCCTGCTCTGAAAAATGCTTTGGCAAGGAGTACCGAAGCCGCCACTATTCCGCGGCCGCCTCGTCCGTGAAGACGAACCTCTATCGCTCGCATTTTTTCTTTGGTACTATTTTCTGAATTTCCAGTTTTGCTGTTACGTACCTTTGCGGCTTTCATGTCTGAACCTTTGCTGTTTCCCAGTATAAACACTTGTCGGTTTGGCCCATATCTGCTTGATGATATCAGCTTTCGTGCTTTTTATCTGCACTGGTGTAAACCCTGCGTTTTTAATGTTTTCAACAGTTCTCCTGTTGATATTGGGGCCGATGATTTTACGAACAAAAGGATTGACTGCATCCATAAGTTTTCCAAAAAAAAGATTTTCACTCCTTACATGCTCAAGAAAAAGAGCGGTTCCATTGGTTTTGAGCACTCTTTTGATTTCTCTGAGTCCGCGAACCGGGTCGGCGACGGAGCAAAATACGAATGTCGAGACAACAAAATCAAAGCATCCCTCTGAAAACGCCAGCTTCTCTGTATCCATTATGCTCAGTGCGATCTCGATTTTCAGTTCACTCGCTTTCCTTCTGGTATGCGCAAGCATTCCGGGGCTGATATCGATTCCTGTCAGCATGGCGTTTTTCGGATAATAGGGAAGATTTTTTCCCGTTCCGATTCCGACTTCCAGAATTTTTCCTCCGATGCCTGATAAAAGCTCCCGGCGAAGGCGTGCCGATACCATATTCTCCATGGGGAATTCGAGTATATCATATAAAGGCGCGATTCTGTCATAACGATGTTTTACTTTTTCTGTTTCCATGTTCTTTGCAACCGGTTGTAACATCATGCTTCTTCTTGACTTTCGAAGTATTTATATCATATCAAATAATTCGAGACAGTGAAAGGACCCGAAGAGGCGAGGTCTTTTTTAAAAAGTCCTCATGCCTCTATATGGAGAATTGAGACTACGCGTGCAAAAGGGGGGTTCATGGATACTTATATTTTAGCGCTTGATCAGGGGACAACCAGTTCGCGGGCAATTATTTTTGACAGGGAAGGTTCTGTTATTTCTTCTTCGCAGAAGGAATTTCCTCAGTATTTCCCAAAACCGGGTTGGATAGAGCACGATCCGTTAGAAATATTAGACGTTCAAATCGCTACCGCTCACGATACGCTTGCAAAGGCGGGAATCGGTGCAGACAGGATAGCGGCTGTCGGTATTACCAATCAACGAGAGACTACGGTGGTCTGGGACAGATTCACGGGCACACCGATCTATAATGCCATTGTCTGGCAGGATCGCCGCACAGCTTCCTTCTGCGATATGCTGAAAAAAAAGGGATATGAAGCACTGATCAGAGATTCAAGCGGGCTTGTGGCCGATGCATATTTTTCGGGCCCGAAAGTCCGGTGGATTCTTGAAAATGTAAAGGGGGCCTTTAAAAAAGCTGAAGCGGGAGACCTGATCTTCGGAACAATCGACAGCTGGCTGGTATGGAACTTAACGGGCGGCGAGATGCATATAACAGACGTATCCAACGCAAGCAGAACCATGCTCTACAATATAAATACTACCTGCTGGGATGAAACCCTTCTTTCCCTTATGGACATCCCCAGGAGCATGGTGCCGGAGGTGAGGAGTTCAAGCGAAGTATACGGATATACAAAGCAGGGACTTTTCGGAACACCGATTCCCATCGGGGGGATAGCAGGGGATCAGCAGGCGGCTCTTTTTGGACAGATGTGTACGAAAAAAGGCATGATTAAAAATACTTACGGGACCGGCAGTTTTGCAGTCATGAATACAGGCGCCGAGCGTGTAGTATCAAGAAATAATCTTCTTTCAACGATTGCATGGCAGATAGACGGGAAAACGACCTATGCCCTTGAAGGGAGCATTTTTGTTGCGGGGGCTGTCGTTCAGTGGCTAAGGGATGGACTCGGGCTTGTCAAACATTCGGCTGATGTGGAAGCACTTGCCGGTTCTGTAAAGGATAATGGAGGCGTGTATATGGTGCCCGCATTTACCGGTCTTGGAGCTCCTCACTGGGATCAATATGCGAGAGGACTTATCATAGGAATCACACGCGGGACAGAATCAGGCCATATAGCCAGAGCGGGACTGGAAGGCATCGCCTTTCAGGTGCGCGACGTGATAAATGCCATGAGTGATGATGCAGGCATTCAAGCGGAAGAGCTCCGGGTTGATGGAGGCGCTGCAGCAAATGATCTGCTCTTGCAGTTTCAGGCGGATATACTTGATATACCGGTACTGCGACCGGTCACCCTGGAAACTACGGCTCTCGGCGCGGCCTTCCTTGCCGGATTGTCCGTGGGGTACTGGAAAGGATTTGATGAAATTGCATCATACTGGAAAAAGGATACGGTGTTTCATGCTGAAATGAGTCGGAATCATGCAGACAATCTCTGTACCAACTGGGCAAGAGCACTGAAAAGGGCAGGAAAATGGATGGAATGATACCCTGCAATTCTTTTCTATTCGACTCCTGAAGGGGGATGTATGAATCGTGATGATATGATAGCTGCGTTGGAATCATTCGATGAAGTGTGGGATATTATAGTGATAGGAGGGGGTGCATCGGGACTGGGAACGGCGGTAGATGCGAGTTCACGGGGATATGCATGTATTCTTCTGGAACAATCGGATTTTTCAAAGGGTACTTCGAGCCGCAGCACAAAGCTGATTCACGGGGGAGTGCGGTATCTTCAGCAGGGCGACGTGTCAATGGTGCTTGAAGCTCTGCACGAGCGGGGTCTT
>JALNXD010000014.1 GCA_023230565.1 Syntrophales bacterium | reverse complement strand
GAAAGAATGGCCGAGGAGGACTGGGGGCAGGGTTATGCAAAGTCTCTCGGTGTCTTTTTGAATGGTGAAACAATTCCTAATCCTTACCCGCGAGGGGAACCGGTCACCGACAATAACTTCTATATGATTTTTAACGCCCACGATGAAGCTCTGAAGTTTATTCTCCCCGGTTCAGAGTGGGGAGAACTTTGGTTAAAACAGCTTGATACACAAGAAGGCTGGATCGAGGATGAACAGTTGTTCAAAGCTCGGGATCAGATTACCATTGAGGCTTTTTCGCTGGTTGTTTTGCGTTCCGAAAAGTGATGCCGCAGACGGTTCAGAACAGGAGATCGCTTCAAAGCTTTTTCTTCAGTTCAGTCTGAGGCTCAGTAGACGGCTGCAAACCTTTGTAAATATACCGTTCCATTAAGCGATGAAATGGAGTCCAACTGGACTCACCGTCGGATTCTTTCATAAACTCCTGAAAGGCATTTACTTTTGCATCGAGATCATCAGCAAAATTCACCAGGAGAGCCTCTATAATCTTGGGGCGTTTCGGCGATCCGAATTCAAGAACTCCATGGTGACTCAATAAAATATGCCGTAATTTGAGGGCAAGTTCATCGGGAAAATCTTCTATTTCAAATAATCTCCGGTCGAGCAGTTCGACACCGAGCACTATATGGCCCACGAGCCTTCCCTCATCGGTATATTCAATTATTGAACTGTAAGAAAGCTCACAGGTTTTACCTATATCGTGAAGAATACCTCCGGTCAAAAGAAGATCCCGATCGATCTTTTCATAATGATCAGCACACTTGATCAAAAGACGGGCTACTGAAAGGGTATGCTCCAGAAGTCCTCCTATATATGCATGGTGAAATCCTTTTGCAGCCGGAACGTGCTTGAAAATTTTCATAAGTTCCGTATCTCCGAAAATATTATTCAAAAGGAGGCGCAAAAAGCGGTTTTCGATTGTGTTTACTATGTTCATAAGAGATAAAAACATTTCTTCAATATCATATTGTGAAGCGGGAGAAAAATCGGCGGGATTCACTTGGCAGATATCAACGGTTCTGCAATCGAAAATTGATAACTGAATCGAATCACGGTAGCTGACAGCCCTTGCCTCTATCCGTATCATATCGGATTTCTTGAAATTACCATTTATTTCGATCGCATTGTCCCAGACTCTTCCGTCCATCTCGCCTGTTTTATCTCGTATCCGCAGATTCAGGTAGGGATTTCCCTTCTGTGAGAAGGCCAGGTTTTTTTCTGTGACCAGAAAGATACCTGTGATCTTGTCTCCGGCTTTAATATCTTTTATAAATACTTTTTTCTCGTTCAAAATATCACCCGTTTTTCATGTGTATATATCTTCATTTGATCGCCTCTTACATACCCTATAAGGGTTATCCCCGCATGCTGGGCAAGATGAATTGCTTTCGATGTAGGTGCCGAGTGGGAAATAATGATCGGAGCTCCGTGACACCAGATTTTCGATACAATTTCGGAAGAGATGCGACCGGTTGTTACAATTGCCTGGTCGCGGCTGCTTCCTTTATTCATAAGTGAATAGCCGATAAGCATGTCAATCGTGTTATGGCGGCCTATATCCTCTCTTAACGCAATAAAATTTCCTTGTTCCGCAATCCCGGAACAATGAGTTCCTCTTGTAGTTTCATGGAGGATCGACGATGTAAGAAGTTTTTCCATAAGAGAAAGAATGGTCTGTGCCGGAATCGACGAATCACTGTCTACGGGTTGCATAACTTTTGTGTGATTCCTTTTTTCAGCTCCGCTTGACATTTTTGAAATTGCGGCATCCTCCAGCGTATCAAACAGGTTCGTAATCACCGCTACCGCGAGAGGCGATTCTGTAATCTTGACTTCTTCTACATCTGTGATGCTTGAAATAATTCCCTCAGTCTTAAGGAACCCCAAGGCGAGTTCTTCTACATGTATCGAAGTACATGCAATTTTTACCACCGGCTGAGAATTCACGAGTATGGCAACTGATGTTTCTTTGATAATGCGATCTGTTATTTGATACGATTTGCCATTATCGTAGTGCCGGACGGAAAACGTGACTATCGGTGAGGTCATTTTTTTTCGCTCTCTCTCAAAACCCTCTGATTGCCGACCCGAATAGTAAGATTGTTCTTGTCATAGAACTCCATGAGCGGAATTATATACTTCCTCGATAGACCTGTCATTTCCTTGAAGTCGGAAGGGCTGGATTTTCCTTCCCTGAGGAGCATTTCTTTATAATCGGCACGAAGTGATTCAAGCGATTGCTTTGAAAAAATCATATCTTCATTCAGCTTTACTAATAATCCTTCGTTAAGAAGCACATTCAGCACATTGCGGCACTCCTTGTTTTGGTTTTCGAAATTCTCGATTACTTCCTTTGTCGACGGGGGAGTAAGGCCGGACTTTTTATACATATCCAAAATCTTTTCCTTAAGACTGCCAAGCTCTCCGTCGAGGTTCACATTATGAGATGCATCGTAGAGAATATCTTTATCCGTTATAAGAACTTTTCCCGTTTCAAGATCGTTAAGTGCCCTGCTGAACAATTTTTGATGAACGTCATTGCCCAGCCTGATCCGGAGTTCTTCTTTCGCAAGCCCTTTTTTCAGCGGGTGCTTTTTGTGGTAGTCTCTTATGATGACAAGCATCTGATCGATCAGCTTTTTATATACTGAGGCTGTGATTGCTCTGCGTTCTTCTTTATCTATCAGAATAGCTTCCTTTTTTGCGAGCATATCCTCGATAATATGATTCTGATCTGAAAGCCGTATGCCGGTTCTTGTAGCGAGCCGACTGATTGATATCCCCCTGATACCTGAACGGTCAAGAATAATTTTTGTTTTTTCCTCTTTACTTCCCCTGTGGAGTTTCATGAATTCCAGCAGAGCCGGATCAGAAAATTTTTTAATTTTAACGGCAACCGGATCAATTATCTCTCCTCCTCCTATAGTCGTAACAGGAGAATAACTTCGGAGAACGAATCTGTCCTGAGATATGCCAATGGTGGGTGTTTCCAACAGGATCTGTCCATACGCCTCTTCCCCCGGCGCAAGTTCTTTTCTATCCAAAAGAATGACTCTTGACATTATCTCTGTCGTACCCGTGTGAAATCGGACAGGCGCCCTGTGCTTCAATTTTTTTTTCGAATGGGGCAGATGGCGAATGTAAACATCCATGCGCTGAGAAGGTTCGAATATACCCTGGTGAGTGACTACATCGCCTCTATTGATTGCAGCTTTTTCCACTCCTTGAAAATTTATAGCTGTTCTGTACCCTGCATCAGCGAATACTGAACTTTTGTTATGGATCTGAATGCCCCGTACTTTTGTCCTTGTGTCAGACGGCAGAATAACCACTGTGTCACCTGTTCTCACTGTTCCAGATATCAAAGTGCCGGTTACCACTGTTCCGAATCCTCTCATCGTAAATACGCGATCGACAGGAAGCCTTAAAAAGTCTGAGTGGCGCTTCTCTTCGGCTGAGATGGCGATTGATTTCAGTGCTTCTACAAACGCTTCCAGTCCATTGCCGGTTATTGCCGAAAGAGGTATAACAGGTGCACCTTCCAGAAAAGTCCCTCGCAAAAAATGATGTATGTCATCCGTAACAAGATCCAGCCATTCATCTTCAACGATATCCGTCTTGGTCAATGCAACCAGTCCATATTTAATTCCGAGTAATTGACATATATCGAGATGCTCGCGTGTTTGGGGCATTATTCCTTCATCAGCGGCTATAACCATAACCACCAGGTCTATTCCGGCGGCGCCGGCCACCATGTTCTTTACAAATTTTTCATGGCCTGGCACGTCAACTATGCCAACAATAAGTTCTTCATCGAGTTTGAAAGAGGCGAATCCGAGTTCAATAGTAATGCCCCGTTCTTTTTCCTCTTTCAGACGATCAGTGTCTATATTGGTGAGAGCTTTTACAAGTGCGGTTTTTCCATGATCTACATGTCCTGCCGTACCTAAAACAATATGCTTCATTGAATTCTTTATTATCCTTCCGATATGCGAATCGGTAACCCGTCTCTGATGTTATGGATTCCGGAGTTATTTGAAAACACCTTTGTCACTGTACTATATTTCATCGCCTGTCTGATTTCCCGGAATCCGAAAACAATGTACTTCTTCAGAAGACTGCTGAACTGTCCTAATGATATTTTTCTACCGAAGCAAACCCTTTTTATAACTGTGGAAAGTAACGCTACCAGAATACAGGCTATTATACAAATGAAAAAGATGAAGTCTTCCGTAAAAAGCTCCTTATGCCGGCCCTGGCACTATAAATGGGAAGTACGCGAAGCTTTCACATACTTGCGTTGTATTTGCAGGCATGAAATTTTGCCCGACTCAGACCTGTGTCCATTGCATCGTCTCGCAAAGCTGTCTCGGCACATTCGCGGGCGGCAGCTCAGGCAAAGCCGGGAAGGGCGTGTTGCGTTGACGGCATGGCGAAATACCACTGATCCGCGAACAAAATTTCATGAAATGGGAAAATGAATGAGATTTCATATCGCTGACTTAGAAGCTTCTCATACCGGTCAGGCCGGCATCAGGAGCATTTGTGAGAACATGCATGATGTTTTCTTTAAAATCGGGATCAGGAAAAATATTAGTCCGATGGGGCCGTTTTTTTGGAGTATTGTCAATACAGTACTATATATGTTAGAAAAGCGGATATGAGAATCATGGGACTAGATTACGGAAGCAGAAGAATAGGGGTTGCGCTGAGCGATGAGCTGCAAATTACGGCTCAGGCTTTACGAACTGTCGTAAGGAAAAATTTAAAGGAGGATCTTGACGAAATAGCAGCAGTCGCAAAGGAGTATAAGGTTAAAAAAATTGTGATCGGTTATCCTGTGAGGCTTAATGGCTCTGAGGGACCGGAATGTCAAAGAGTCTCAGATTTTGCTGATAGACTGGAATCCAGGCTGGGTATACCTGTGGTGAAATGGGACGAAAGTTTTACCAGTGCTGAAGCACTATCAATCCTTATTGAAGCTGATGTGAGCCGTAAGAAAAGAAAAGGAATAATCGATAAGTTGGCGGCATCACTGATTTTACAGGGATATCTCAATTATCTTGAAGAATTCGGTGAGACTCAATGAACTGTGCGGCGCTAAAAAAAATTGTTTTATCCGTAGCACTTTCAGGATTTATTGCAGTTGGTATTGCAGGCGCCCTTTTCTATGATTTCATCCACAGGCCTATCGATCCCGTTCTCGGGACCATTACAGTGCAAATTCCAAAAGGGCGAGGATTTCCGGAAATTTCAACTATCCTGGAAGAAAACGGTCTTGTGACCAATAAGAGGTCTTTCTATCTTTTGGTAAGATTAAAAAATGCAGGGCGATTCATCAAGGCGGGCGAATATGAATTGTCTGGATCAATGACACCCCTGAGGCTGGTTGAGAAGCTGAAATCAGGATCAGTCAAAAAATACAATATTTCTATTCCGGAAGGGTTTACAGTTGCTCAGGCTGCTGATCGTTTTGCAGCCTGGAAGCTGGCGGATGCGGAAATGTTCCGATTGCGAGCCTGCGATATCGATTTTCTTGCTTCTATGGGCATCAAAGCAGAAAATGCTGAAGGATATCTCTTCCCGGATACGTATGTTATAGATAAAACAATGGATGAGTCAGACATAATTTCATTTATGATCAGCCGGTTCAAGAAAGAAATATCCGGGGATATGCTCGAGCGTTCTCAAGAACTGGGATTTACCGTGCATGAGGTTATCACTCTTGCTTCCATTATAGAAAAAGAATCGGCATTGGAAAAAGAAAAGCCTCTCATTTCCGCAGTGTTTCATAACAGGTTAAAAAAGAAAATGAGACTGCAGAGTGATCCCACAGTCATTTACGGGATGAAAAGCTTCACAGGGAATATTACGAAAGAGGATCTCAGGAGCTCTACCCCTTATAACACATATGTAATAGAAGGACTTCCACCTGGACCCATTTGTAATCCCGGGGCCGCTTCGATTAACGCTGCTCTTTTTCCTTCAGATGTGGATTATCTCTATTTTGTATCCAAAAATGATGGATCCCATCAATTTTCTTCAAATCTCTCCAGCCATTCCAAAGCAGTCATAAAATATCAAATTAAAAGACAAAAATAGCTTTTTTTGCTTGACAAAGCTCTGGGGCGTCTTTATAGTTCTCTATAAGTGGAGAAAAGTGGATGAATGTGGAGGATAAGGCCCATTGTCATACTTCAGGGGGAGATACTATCACAATATTGATGAAAAAGGGAGAATCATCTTCCCCGCGAAACTTTATGAGGTATTTGCGGAAAAATATGACAATCGGCTGGTAATGACGAATTGGGAAGGCTGTCTTTTAGTTTTTCCCTATGCCGAATGGTCGGTCATTGAGGATAAAATATACGGACAATCAATTATCAGACGAGAAGTGAGAGATATCCAGAGACTCCTCATGTCCGGTGCGGTGGAACTGACTTTTGATGCTCAGAGACGGGTCCTCATCCCGCCATCACTGAGAAGTTATGCGCGTCTCGAAAAGGAAATCGTTACAGCCGGAATGGGACGATCTATAGAAATATGGAACAGGGAAAGATTTGATCTGGCTCTCGACAAGACAAGCAAAAATATCGAAGATTATAATCAGTTTATTGCCGATTTGGGAATATAATGGAAGGTTATCTCTTCCATAGGCCGGTTCTGCTCGATGAGGCGGTCGGACTGCTTAACGTAAAATCAGGCGGCATCTATGTGGATGCTACTATTGGTGGCGGTGGTCACGCCTATGAAATTTTAAAAAATACGGCACCTGATGGAGTGCTGGTAGGCATCGACAGGGACAAAGATGCTCTTGACGAATCCGGGCGGCGCTTAAATGAATTCAGCGGCCGATTGTATCTCAGCCAGAGCAGCTTTTCTGAGATTAAATCTGTCCTAATGAAATTTCATATTGAGGAAGTTGATGGAATCCTGGCTGATTTAGGTGTTTCCTCTCATCAGTTGAACACCGCGGCGAGGGGCTTCAGTTTTTCAGTCGATGCACCACTCGATATGAGGATGGATGATCGGGATGTGCTGACCGCTCAAGATATCGTGAATACCTATCCGGAGGACGAATTGAGGCATATTTTGAGAAATTTAGGTGAGGAGGTGCAAGCCGGTAAAATAAGCCGGGCAATCGTGGCAAGACGGAAAGAGAGTCCCATATGTTCTACTTCCGAACTCGCCGCTCTTGTCGCGGAGGTAGTTTCAAGCAGGAGAGGACACAGGAAAATTCATCCTGCCACAAAAACATTTCAAGCTCTCAGAATAGCAGTGAATGAAGAACTGAAACATTTGGAGAAAGCCCTGGCAGATAGTATGGATGTACTGAAAAAAGGGGGCAGAATATGCATTATTTCATTTCATTCACTTGAAGACAGAATTGTGAAGAACTTTTTCAGGGATGCGGAAACCGGATGCACATGTCCTAAAAATTTTCCGGTATGTACATGTCATAAAGTAAAAAAATTGCAAGTAGTAACCAGACACGCTGTAAAGGCCGGTGAAGCAGAAAAAGCAGGAAATCCACGCGCGCGTTCTGCACGCCTGAGGGCAGCGGAAAAAGTTTAAAGTGGCCACTAAAAATGGAAAAAATATCCAAGAACTTTCTCTCATAATAACCGGTGTACTTGTCTGCATGATTATCGCACTTGTATATGTGTGGTTTCATGTAAATATAACAAAGCTCAATTATGAAATTGCAAGAGAAATTGATAATAAAAATGCACTTATCGAAGAATCGAGAAGACTCAAAGTTGAACTGGAAACACTCAAGTCACCTCGCAGGATTGAAACGATAGCCAATTCAAAATTAGAGATGATATATCCTGAAAGAGAACAGGTAATTTTCCTCGATGACTAAAAAAGCGAAAAAATGGATTCGATTCAGGGTAACAGCCGTATCGATACTTTTTATTGTGCTGTTTGTAGGGCTTCTTTCAAGAGCGCTTCAGTTGCAGGTTATTTCAGGAAAAACGCTCAAGGCGCTGGCTGAAAAACAACATACGAAGAATCTCGTGCTGTATCCTGAAAGAAAAATGATTCTTGACAGAAACGGTCAAAAACTGGCTGTAACTGTAGAAGCTGATTCAATTTATGCTGATCCTTCGAAGATTACGGAACCCCGGAGCGTTTCTCGTGATTTGGCCCGTGCATGCAATGCTGACCGGAGAGAAGTTGAAAAAGATTTATCAAAGCGGGGGAGTTTTTGCTGGATAGCCCGGCAGGTCTCACCGAATCAAAAGCAGCAGGTGGAAGCCCTGAATATTGACGGTGTACATGTAATTAGAGAACCGAAACGGTTTTATCCTCATAAAGATCTCGCGTGCCATATTCTGGGTTTCGCAGGAGTTGATTCGACTGGTCTGGAAGGCCTGGAACTTGAATATGAAAAATATTTAAAGAGTATTCCCCGCAAAGTTCTCTGGGGGAGGGATGCGCGGGGTAAAAGAATCTATCTTGGTGATAATGATTCGGAAAAGCTGATGCCGGGAGAAGATACCGGTTGCCACCTTATTCTTACAATTGATAGCAGAATTCAGTATATGGTGGAATTACGGCTAAAAGAGGCTGTAGAATTGAAGGAGGCAAAAGGTGGAACTGCGATAGTCATGGACACGTGCACAGGAGAGATCCTTGCTCTTGCCAATTACCCGTCTTTTAATCCAAACACCTTCACGAAATACAGTCCGGAACTGTTAAGAAATCGAGCAGTTACCGATTGTTTTGATCCGGGATCCGTTTTCAAACCTTTTGTGGTCGCTGCGGCGCTCGAAGAGGGAGTCGTATCGGAATCGGATACTATCGATTGCGAGAATGGGTCTTATATTGTGGGAGATAGAGTCATTCATGAAGCCCAATATAAAAAGCACAAAAAACTTTTACTTCCAGATGTCTTAAAATATTCCAGCAACATTGGTGCGGTAAAAGTGGCAGAAAAGCTCGGTAAGAAAAGGCTTTACGAATACATGCAAGCATTTGGATTCGGTTCGAAAACCGAAATAGATCTTCCCGGTGAAGTGGGGGGCATTGTGAGGGATCCGGGCAATTGGAGGCCTGTCGATTTTGCTACTATGGCATTCGGACAGGGCATTTCAGTGACGGCAATACAACTTGTGACAGCGATATCGGCCATCGCCAATAAGGGAATTCTAATGAAACCGCATCTGGTGAAAGGGCTGGTCGATAAAGAAGGAAAAGTCATTAAAGAATTTCATCCCACTGCAGTGAAAAGAGTGATATCACCCGTTACTGCGGACAGGATTACCTCAATTCTTACCAATGTAGTCGAAGGCGATGACGGGACAGGGAAGCGAGCGCAGATAGCAAACGTGTCTGTTGCCGGTAAAACTGGGACTTCGCAGAAATTCGACAGGGCACTGCAGAAATATTCGTCAAAAAAAGTAATCACTTCCTTCATAGGCTTTTTCCCCGCCGATAACCCGAGGATCACGGTCTATGTAATGCTTGACGAACCTAAAAAAGACAGATGGGGCGGTATGGCGGCGGCTCCGGTTTTTAGAGACATTTCGGAACAGATACTTACCTGCTTCAATAAAGATATAGAGCTGAAAAGAGTAGCCGATAGAGGTATTGAACGGGAAATGAAGATTATAGAAGTATCGGCATCGGGTAATTTTTATGGCGCAGATAACGAAATTAGAAGAATAGGTTTGAATTCGCCAGTTCCTGATTTTACAGGCATGTCGATAAGAGAGGTCATCCGTGCTGCGCATGATTTAAATATTTCAATAAGAACTGCCGGAAATGGATGGGCAGTGAATCAGACTGTAATTCCCGGAAAAGATAACGAAGAAACCTGCATTACAGTATTTTTTAACAATGAAATCAGATGAAGGAAACTTTGAAAAATTGAAGCTGTCACAGATCATAAAAGGAATGCCGGATCCTGTTGTTGAAGGAGATCTTTCGATTGAAGTTCAAGATATATCTTTTGATTCAAGAAAATGCGGTTCCGGTTCTCTTTTTGTAGCGGTGCAAGGATTACAATACGATGGGCACAGCTATATAGGTGATGCAATTAGATCGGGAGCCTTATCCGTTTTATGTGAGCGGAAGTTCGAGCGTCCCTGCAATGTAGCCGCAGTGCGGGTGCAAAACAGCAGACGCGCTTTGAGTACGGCGGCAAAAAATTTTTACGGAGATCCTTCTGGCAGGCTTAGCCTGATCGGTATTACGGGAACTAATGGAAAAACAACAATTTCATATCTTGTGGAGTCGATTCTAAATAAAGCCGGATACAAAGCAGGAGTTATTGGAACAATAAACAGCCGGCTCGGCAATGAAACATTTGTAACCTCACATACGACCCCTGAAGCTCCCGATCTTCACAAGATCTTTAAAGAGATGGAAAAGAGAGGCGCCCGCCATGTAATAATGGAGGTATCATCTCATGCAATCGATTTGAATCGAATTGACGATTGCAAATTCAGTTTCGGAGTATTTACCAATTTATCCCCGGAGCATCTTGACTACCATGTCAGCATGGAACAGTATTTCAATGTAAAAAAGAGGTTTTTTACGGAAATTCTTGCAGGGAAGAATATGATCATCAATAGCGATAATCCATGGGGGATAAGACTTCTGGAAGAGTTCAAAGGTTCTGCCGTCTCATTCGGCATCGACAGCCATTCTGATATCAGGGTAAAAAAATATTCAGTTTCTATTGAGGGTATTGAGGCGACAATAGAAACTCCTGAAGGATCATTGGATATTTCATCTACGCTTACAGGAAAATTCAATCTGTCGAATATAACGGCGGCAGTTGCCGTATCGATTGCATTGGGAATCGATAAAGATTTTATCGAAAAAGGAATCGCCGATGCGGGTTTTGTTCCGGGAAGACTCCAGAAAATGAGCGGTCCCCATGAACCTGCAGTATTTATTGATTACGCTCATACGGAAGACGCGCTACGAAATGTGCTGGAAACGTTGCGCCGGTTTACACGGTCCAGGCTTATCACTGTATTTGGATGCGGTGGCCGTAGAGATCGTTCAAAGCGGCCGAAGATGGGGATGGCAGCTGCTGAATTAAGCGATATAACAGTAGTGACTTCAGATAATCCAAGGACTGAAGATCCGGGTGCTATAATTCGCGAAATAGAGGAAGGCATAGGTTTGACAGGTATATCGAAGATTGATTATTTTGATAATGCCTTAGCAGAAATCAAGAAAGGATATGCGATAATTCCTGACCGCAGAGAGGCGATCAAACGTGCCATTTTGTCGGCATGTTCTTCAGATATTGTGCTCATAGCAGGCAAAGGTCATGAGGATTATCAAATAATCGGCGGCAGTCGATTTTCCTTCGATGACCGCATTGTGGCGAAAGAAATGCTGGAATACTGGAGATCGGGGAAGAAATGTTGAAAACTTCAGATTTCCTTATGGATATTAAGACAGTAACTGAAATTACAAGAGGAAAGCTTGTCAGGAAAGGGCATAATAATTTCTTTGAAGGGGTAAGTACGGATTCGAGAGGGCCGGTGAAGGGGACTCTCTTCATTCCACTTGCAGGCGAGCGTTTCGACGGGCATAAATTTTTGAAAAATGCAGCGCAAAACGGTGCTGCCGGCATTCTTGTAGCGAGAGGAAAAGAAGTTCTGTATGAAGATATACCTGACCATACGACGATCATTGAAGTTGCCGATACATTGAAGGGGCTGGGAGATATTGCAGGATGGTGGCGCCGTCATACTAACATCCCCATTGCTGCCGTAACAGGGAGCTCTGGAAAAACCACGACCAAGGAAATGATCGCCTCCATAGGAAACAGATCAGGCCATATGATTAAAAGCGAAGGAAACTTCAATAATTTGGTGGGACTCCCTTTGAGCCTTCTTTCAATTCGCGCTTTCCACGATACAGGTGTATTTGAGTTGGGAGCAAACAGGCCGGGCGAAATCGGTCGCCTTGCCGAAATCGCCGATCCCGATTTTGCGGTCATAACAAATGTAGGACCGGCTCATCTCGCGGGTTTCGGGTCAATAGATGCAGTCAGAGAAGAAAAGGGGCGTCTTTTTTCCTCACTGAAATCTGGAGGCACTGCCATTATAAACAGAGATGATGAACATATAAGAATTCTTGAGGATCGATGGAGAGGCAAGGCCCTTACCTTTGGTATAACGGAACAGGCAGCTGTTCGGGCGGAACATATTTTTTCCCGTGGTGAAAGGGGAGTAAGTTTCACAATTAAAATAGGGGGTTTAGCGTGTGGAATCGATATGACTACGTTAGGCGCCCACAATATCTATAACGCTCTTGCTGCAGCCTCCTGCTGCTGGGCAATGGGGATGGGCTACGAAGACATTTGTGAGGGGCTCAGGAATTTCCGCCAGGTGGACGGGCGTATGACGCTTTATAAATTCGAAACGGGTGGCGCTCTTATTGATGATACGTATAACGCAAACCCTTCCTCTGTTGCTGAGGCGTTAAAAACATTGAACGATCTGCGTGAGCAGGGAGAAAGTATAGTGGTTTTAGGAGATATGCTCGAACTGGGAGATAGAGCCAAAAATGCGCATGAAGAAGTGGGAAGGTTGGTTGCGGCGACAGGCGCCAGTGCACTGTTCTTAAAAGGGGAATTCTCAAAATTTGTGGCCTCGGGAGCTTTGCAGGGCGGGATGAAATGTGATCGCATTCATGTAAATGTGTCGCCAGGGGATGTGATATCCGAACTTAGGACGTCTTTCCACCGTGACCTTTGGATTTTGGTAAAAGGCTCTCGCAGCATGCGGATGGACATCTTTGTCGAAGCAATAAAAAAAGAACTGGGAATTGTGTTTTCCTGCAGTAAACGGGGGTGCAGAGAATTATGATATACCATCTTCTCTATCCCTTAAGCGATCTGGTTTCCTCGTTCAATGTCTTTCGATATATTACGTTTCGCACAATTTATGCGTCAATTACGGCCCTTGTTATTTGTTTTTTGCTCGGCCCCTGGCTCATAAAGAAAATGCAAGCACTTCAATTTGTGCAGCCCATTCGTACTGACGGGCCGGAAACTCACAATTCCAAAAAGGGTACTCCAACGATGGGCGGCGTTCTGATTGTTTTTTCCGTCCTCATTTCAACATTACTTTGGGCAAAATTGACCGTCGATTATATATGGATGGTGCTCTTCGTGACTGCAGGGTTCGGACTGATAGGGTTTATCGATGACTATAAAAAACTTGTCGGGAAAAACAGCCACGGATTGCCGGGCAAAGTTCGTCTTTTAGCAGAGATACTCATAGCGCTCTTTATAAGTTGTCTTCTTTATCTGAAGCCGGGTTTCAGTTCGAATATTACGATTCCTTTTTTTAAAACCATACTTCCCGATCTCGGATGGGGTTATATAGTCCTTTCGACCTTTATAATAGTTGGTGCGGCAAATGCAGTGAACCTGACCGACGGACTTGACGGCCTTGCTATAGGGCCCGCCACAATCTGCTTTGTTACATATCTATTGTTTGCATATTTTGCAGGGAACTACAAAATTGCGACATACCTTCAGATACCTCAGGTAACGGGTGCGGGAGAGTTGACAGTATTCTGCGGGGCCATGGTCGGAGCAGGACTTGGGTTCCTTTGGTACAATACCTATCCCGCACAGATATTCATGGGAGATGTGGGATCGCTTTCTTTGGGCGGCGCCTTGGGCACTTTGGCTATTTTGACAAAGCAGGAGATCATTCTGGCCATTGTGGGCGGCATTTTTGTTATAGAAACGATTTCTGTGATTTTTCAAGTGGGATGGTTCAAAGTATCAAACGGGCGGCGGATATTCCGGATGGCTCCTATTCACCATCATTTCGAGTTGAAAGGATGGGCGGAACCGAAAGTCATTGTCCGCTTCTGGATAATTTCGATTATTTTCGCACTGGTTGCCATTAGTACATTGAAGCTGAGATAAATTTACGATGAATTTAAAGGGAAAAAAAATTCTTGTCATTGGATTGGGCAAAACGGGATGTGCCGTTTCGCAGTTTCTTTCCGGACAAGAAGCTCGCGTAGTTGCCCATGATGATAAAGAGTCGCCCGACATTTTAAATGCAATGGCTGATTTAAATAATTACGGTATCACATGCGTAATGGATTCAGGCTCGCTTGATCTTTCAGAAACGGATTTAATCGTACCTTCACCAGGCGTGCCCCCGCAACATCCTCTGCTTCTGGCTGCGCTACACAGGGGCATAAAGATTATGAGCGAACTCGAGCTTGCATTTCGTTTTATCAATAAACCGATAATAGCAATTACAGGTACAAACGGGAAAACAACCACAACGCGCCTTATCGGTGCAATACTTTCGGCGTGGGGTAAAAAAGTCTTTGTAGGTGGAAATATAGGAACCCCTCTCATCCATTGTGCCGGGAAGGATGATGAATTCGACTATCTGGTGGCAGAGGTAAGCAGTTTTCAATTGCAGTGGATTGAAACTTTTCATCCCCGGATTGCGCTTCTCCTTAATATGACTCCCGATCATGCGGATTACCATGGAAGTTTCGATGCGTACCGGTCTGCAAAGGAGCGCATATTCGAAAATCAGACCCCTGACGAATATGCCGTTTTGAATGTCTGCACTGAAGGTACGGAAGCCCTGGCGGGCAGAATCAGAAGCCAAGTACATTTTTTTAGTTCCTCCTGTTCGCTCGAAAACGGCGGATATGTGGAAAATGAGGCGCTACATTTCTCGTTATTCCCTGAAAGAGAGGTATATCATCTCGATAATATCCGGCTTAAGGGACGCCATAATATGGAAAATATAATGGCTGCCGTAATTGCAGTTCGGCTGTGCGGATGTCCGGGAACAAGTGTTTCGGAAACGCTCGCATCCTTTTCCGGGCTGGAACACAGGTGCGAGTATATAGGAGAGAAGGGTGGCATCGAGTTTTATAACGATTCAAAAGGGACCAATGTTGGTGCTGTTGTAAGAGCTCTGGAGTCTTTGAACGATTCCGTTTTGCTTCTTATGGGCGGACGAAATAAGCGCGGTGACTTTACGCCCCTTACAGAATTGGTGAAAAGGAAAGTGAGAAAATTAATACTGTTCGGTGAGGCCCGGTATGAAATCGGCGATTCATTAGGCTCTCTAGTAAAGACCAGTTATACCGTTTCTGCCGCCGATGCCGTTGTCGAGGCAATAAGAGATTCGCAAAAAGGAGACACCGTTCTGTTTTCACCGGGGTGTGCAAGCTTCGATGAATTCGCAAATTATGAAGAGCGGGGAATGTGTTTTAAGAATGTTGTTCGGCGGTATACCGGCTTGAATGAAAGAGATAAAGGAACAATGTAAATGGCTGCTCCCAGTAGTGAGAAAAACGGGAAACCTGATATCATGCTTCTTTTCGTTACGCTCATACTCGTGTCTGTCGGGATGGTCATGATTTACAGTGCGAGTTTTATTATTGCCCAGGATCGTTTTGGTGATGAATACCACTTTTTAAAAAAACAAATTCTTTTTGGCCTGGCCGGCCTCATTCTTATGATTACGCTTTCAAATTTTCCTTACCACATGTGGAAGAAACTTGCCTACCCGGGTATTCTCGTTTCATTTATTCTTCTTTTTCTCCTGATCATACCCGGTTTTGGCGCCAAAGTGGGCGGTGCGACCCGATGGCTAAAAGCAGGTCCTGTGACATTTCAAGTCTCTGAAGCGGTGAAAATTGCTGTAGTGATTTTTATGGCCTATTATATGACAAAGAAAGCGGACCATGTAAAAGAATTCTTCCGTATCGCATTCATTCCGCTTTCAATAACCTCGATTGTTGTGGCTTTAATTTTAATGCAGCCCGACTTCGGGACTGCGGTTATCATTCTTGCCGTTGTCATGTGTATGTATTTTATTGCAGGAGGCAGAATCATTCACCTGACTGCACTTCTTGCGGCCGCTTTTCCACTTGCCTTTGCCCTGGTAGTTCGTGAAAGCTATCGTCTCGAGCGGCTCATGGCATTCCGTAATCCCTGGAAGGATCCCAGCGATACGGGATTTCAAATTATTCAATCGTTTATCTCTTTCGGTTCCGGCGGTACATTTGGAGTGGGACTGGGCAATAGCATGCAGAAGCTTTTTTATCTTCCCGAACCGCATACGGATTTTATTTTATCCGTCATCGCAGAAGAGGGAGGATTTGTAGGTGTAGCAATCGTGATCTCTCTGTTTACCATACTGATAATAAGGGGATTCTGGATTTCTTTTCGAGCCCCTGAGGCCTTCGGAATGCTTCTGGCAGCCGGGTTAACCGTTCTGCTTGCCCTGGAAGGATTTATTAATATGGCAGCTGTGATGGGCCTAATTCCAACCAAAGGGTTGGCGCTTCCATTTCTGAGTTACGGAGGAACTTCATTGATTGTGAGTATGGCTGCGGTCGGTATTTTGCTTAACATCTCCACGTATGAGGCCGGGAGTCAAGGAACGAATTAAATGATTCGGAAAGATAAGAGCATTAGGTTAGTTATTGCAGGTGGAGGAACAGGCGGCCATGTGTTTCCTGCCGTTGCGGTTGCGCAGGAACTTCTGGCAAGAAAAAACGGAAGTGAAGTTCTTTTTATCGGAACGCACAAAGGTCTTGAAGCCCGCATTTTGCCTGAAATGGGCTTTGAATTTCGAACCATAGACATTGAAGGTATAAAGGGAAAAGGATTGTTGAAGCGATTGAAGGGAGCAGGAAAAATACCGAAAAGCATGATTCAATCGTGCCGGATCATACATTTCTTCAAGCCCGATGTCGTTTTCGGAGTGGGAGGCTATGCCTCGGGCCCTGCAGTCATGGCTGCATTTCTAATGGGGATTCCTACGGCGGTCGCGGAACAAAATGCGGTACCCGGAATAACGAACAGAATCCTTGGAAAAGTCGCAAAGAAAATTTTTATCACCTTCGAAGATAGACAAGGGTATTTTCCGGAAAACAAAATCGTTCACACGGGCAATCCCGTGAGAGAAGAATTTATAAGAAAAGAAAAAAAAGTAAACGGACCCGGGGAAGATAAATTTACAATTCTGATATTTGGAGGAAGCCAAGGTGCTTCCAGTATTAACAGGGCATTTGCAGATGCTCTTTCTTACCTTGAAGATCTGCAAGGACGACTGCAAATCATTCATCAGACAGGTGAAAAAGAATGGTTGGAAATTGCAAGGGAGTACCGGGAAAAAGGGTGGTCAGCAGAGGTATATCCCTTTATCAACGATATGGTATCGGTGTATGCCCGGGCGAATCTTCTTGTGTGCAGGGCAGGTGCTACATCTATTGCAGAAATTACTGCAAGCGGAAAAGCGGCTGTTCTGATTCCTTATCCATATTCGGCGGGTGGTCACCAGATCATGAATGCAAAAATGCTTGTAGATTCAGGTGCGGCTGAAATGATTATCGAGGAGAATCTGACAGGCGAGCTTCTGGCATCGCAGGTCAGAGGCTTGCTTGACGATCGAGCCAAATTGAAGAATATGGGAGAACAGTCAAAGAAACTGGGCAAGCCAGATGCTTCGAAGCGAATCATCGATGAGCTGATGGCTCTTGCTGCGTAGAGAAGAAAAGTATGAAGTATTTCGAAACAAAAGACTACATGAAAAGGACGATACACCATATACATTTCATCGGGATAGGTGGAATCGGAATGAGCGGTATTGCAGAAGTTCTTATAAATCTCGGATATTCAGTAACCGGTTCGGATCTTCAGGAGACTGATATTACAGAAAGGCTGCGATCCCGCGGTGCGCGAATATTTTTGGGTCATGATGAGTCATTTTTAGGAGATGCCGATGTCGTGGTGACATCGACGGCAATATCAGGATGCAACCCGGAAGTTACAGAGGCAAAACGGAGAGGTACTCCCGTTATCCCGCGAGCGGAAATGCTTGCTGAACTTCTGAAGATGAAATTTTCCATAGCCGTATCCGGCTGCCATGGAAAGACAACGACTACTTCGATGATATCGACCATTCTGGCTTCGGGCGGACTGGATCCGACGATGGTTATCGGCGGAAAGCTTTTGAATATAGGTACCAATGCTCATCTGGGGAGCGGAGAAATTATTGTGGCGGAGGCCGACGAAAGCGATGGTTCTTTTCTCAGGCTGGCGCCTCTCATTGCGGTGATAACGAATATTGATCGTGAACATCTGGATTACTATGAAGGGATAGAAGATATTAAAGATGCCTTCATCAAGTTTGCCAATTCAGTCCCGTTCTACGGCTTTACAATTGTCTGCAAAGACTGCGGGCATATAAAAGAGGTACTTCCGCTGATAAAGCGCCGGGTAATAAGTTACGGTATCGAAACCGATGCCGATTACAAAGCTCATGACATATCATTTCAGGAAATGGGGTCGCGTTTCAGGCTTGATTACGGAGGTAAAATGCTTGGTGAAGTGACTCTCAGGGTTCCCGGTCTGTTTAATGTCTATAATTCGATGGCAGCTATTGCAGTTGCCCGTGAGATGGGCATGGATTTCGAGAGTATAAAAAGAGGAATCGACTTGTTCCAGGGAGTGCATCGGCGACTCGAAATCAAGGGCGTGATTGATGACATTGTCATAGTTGATGACTACGGCCACCATCCCACGGAAATAAAGGAGACACTTCAGGCGGCGCGCCAGATATGGAAAGGCAAAATAACAGTAGTTTTTCAGCCGCATCGCTATACAAGAACACAAGCTCTTTTTAAAGAGTTTCTCTCTGTCTTCAATGACGCAGATTCAGTTATTTTGACTGATATATATGCAGCAAGCGAAAAGGAAATAACCGGTATACATTCGGAGATTCTCTGCAAGGCAATCAAGGAAGCGGGACATCCCGACACGGTCTATATTTCCGATTTCGGTATGATTGTAAAGCGGTTAAGTGAAAAACTTAACCCAACAGACACAATCTTGACCTTGGGGGCGGGAAACGTATGGAAAATAGGCGAGGAGTTGCTCAAGACATTGCAGCAGGCAAAAGAGCGGCAGCCGTTGCGGTAATTGCCAACATTATGAGTACGGCCGTATTTGAAGGAAAGTTCATATTTAGAGGTGCCACGCCTCACAAAAAAGCGTCAATGCGTGTAAAAAAAGATTGCCACATTGTAAGACTCTGGGATGAGTAGAGTAGAAAATGGTTAACAAGGCGAAGCTGAAGAAAGAACTTCAACTATTATATGGCGTGCGAGATATAATTTTAGACGAACCAATGTCGCGCCATACTTCCATGGGAGCCGGAGGAACTGCGGATTTGTTTATTGTGCCGGCCGATGTAGAAGAACTGAAAAGAATCCTCGCTTTTTTCGAACAGCGGAAAATCGACTTTATGCCTTTGGGAAATGGTTCTAATCTTATTGTCCGCGATGGCGGATACCGTGGTGCCCTGATTTCGCTGAAGGGCCTTAAGAGAATAGAAATCGTAAGTACCGGCACAGAAGAGACTTTGCTCTATGCGGAAGCAGGGACTACTCTGAGCCGGCTGGTCGATTTTTCAATAGAACATTCATTGGGAGGAATTGAATTCTGCGAAGGGATTCCCGGAAGTCTGGGTGGCGCTTTGAAAATGAATACCGGCGCCTACGGCGGCGAAATGAAGGATATTGTAGAAACGATTTTTACCTTGAGGCCTTGTACGCATATAGAGGCATTAAGACGGGATAATCTGCATTTTGACTACCGCTGCCTCAATCTTCCGGAAGGAAGCATTATAACCGGCGCATGTATAAAATTGGTCTCAAGATCGACTGAATTGATAAAAAAACGAGTGGAGGAGATTAAAGCCTCTCGCAAGTCGAAGCACCCGATAAATTTGCGAAGCGCAGGGTCGATATTCAGAAATCCTCCCGGATTGCCGGCAGGAAAGCTTATTGAGGAAGCGGGACTCAAAGGGTATCAAATCGGTGATGCGCAAATATCAGAAATGCATGGTAATTTTATTGTCAATAAAGGAGCTGCATGCGCCCGGGACATTGTTAATCTGATTGATATGGCGAGAAAAACAGTGAAGGAAAAAACCGGGATTCTTCTGGAAACAGAAGTAAAAATAATAGGGGACGAAAAATGAACGGACCCCTGGGAAATTCACTGGAGGCAAGAAAATACAGATTGAAAAGGCGGTCGGCAAAAATCTATCCGGAGGTCATAAAAACGTTTGCAGTGATGAGCGCTGCCGCCGGACTTGGATTGCTGATGGTGTACGGATATAACTTTGCAATTTGTTCCAGTTACTTTCAGTTGAAGGAAACGGCCGTACGGGGAGGTATGAGAATTTCCGAAGAGACTATATTGAAACTTGCAGGCGTTGAACCTTCCATGAATATATTGACGGCAAATCTAGAAAAAATGGCATCCGGAATAAGAACCAATCCCTGGGTAAAAGACGCAGAGGTTGGAAGAGAATTACCGAACAGGTTGGTTATTGAGGTAACCGAACGTATTCCGGCCGCGATTATCAGGAGGGATAAAGGTTTTTATCTTGTCGATCGTGAGGGGACTATTTTCAAAAATCTGGTCAAAAGTGACGGAGTTGATCTATCTCTGTTGACAGGAATGTGTTCCGAAGGAATTGTTAATTTCGATTTATTGAGAGGAGCGCTTGATCTGCTCGATTTCATTTCCAGATGCGGAGCCTATTCAGCCGGAAAGATATCCGAAATCAACGGAAATTCGATTTATGGATACACGATATATACTACCGACCGCTGTCTGATCAAATTAGGATTCGGTGATTACGAAAAGAAGTTCCGGAGGTTGAAAAAAGTTCTCTCCGATCTTTCGGCAAAAAAGAGCGGTCGAGCATTTGTCAGCATTAATCTTATGGAATCGGACAGGATCATCGTATACAGCGGAGGAGGGGAAAATCCCCCTCAGGCGGGCGCACAGAGGCGAACAAGCATATGAGGTCGGAAGGGGCGATATTCTAAATGGCGAGGCGAGAAAGTATCATTGTCGGGCTGGACGTAGGCACCACTAAAATCTGTGCAATTGTCGGAGAGATAACGAACAGCGGGCTCAATATAATTGGAATCGGCACTCACAGTTCAAAGGGATTGAGAAAAGGAGTTGTCGTAAATATCGACAGTACTGTTGACTCTATAAAAAGAGCTGTGGAAGAAGCGGAACTGATGTCAGGATGTGAGATAAAGTCGGTCTACGCAGGCATTGCAGGTAGTCATATCAAAGGACTGAATAGCCACGGAATTGTTGCCGTAAGGGCAGGTGAAGTTGATGAAACTGATGTGAAAAGAGCAATAGAAGCGGCAACCGCACTGGCTATACCACTCGATAGAAGGGTAATTCATACGCTTCCTCAGTATTATATCGTAGACGACCAGGATGGAGTGAAAGAACCAATCGGAATGGCCGGTGTAAGACTTGAAGCGAAGGTCCATGTCGTAATCGGAGCAATTACATCAATCCAAAACATTGTAAAATCAGTCAACCGTGTGGGGCTTGATGTGAATGATATCGTGCTTGAACCCCTTGCGTCAAGTGAAGCAGTGTTGAGCCCGGATGAACGCGAACTGGGCGTGGCACTTATCGATATTGGTGGAGGAACAACGGATGTAGCCGTTTTTGCGGAAGGGAGTATCAAACACACAGCTGTAATCCCGTTGGGAGGAGGCTATGTTACCAGCGATATCGCAGTGGGACTCAGGACGCCTGTGACGGAAGCTGAAAAGTTGAAGATCAAATACGGATGTGCCTACACGGAGTTGATACCCCAAGACGAGACGATAGAAGTGCCAAGTGTGGGAGGGCGCAATCCTCGTAAAGTCTCGCGGCAGGTGCTGGGAGAAATTATAGAGCCGAGAATGGAAGAAATTCTCTCATTTGCCCGTAAGGAAATTACCAAGTCGGGGTATGAAGATTTACTTGCCGCCGGCATCGTTCTTACGGGAGGCTCTTCAATGATAGAAGGAGCAGTGGAACTTGCTGAAAATATTTTCAATATGCCCGTAAGAAAAGGTTACCCCGACGGTGTTGGTGGAATTAACGATATAGTAAAAAGCCCGATGTACGCAACGGGCGTGGGACTTGTAGTGCATGGGAGCCATAACAGGTCCGGCATGCGGTTCAAGAAAAACGAAGTCAATATGGTAAATAAGATAGTTACGCGGATGAAGAAGTGGTTTAACGATTTTTTCTAGGAGGGAGGATGAGCTATGTTTGAACTTTTGGAAGGTGGAAAGAAAGCGAGCGGAGCCAAAATCAAGGTGATAGGAATTGGCGGCGGTGGCGGAAACGCAGTAAACATGATGATAAACTATAAACTGAGCGGAGTGGATTTCATTTCTGCCAATACTGACGCGCAGGCGCTCGAAGTGTCAAAGGCGGCGTCCAAACTGCAGCTTGGATCTGAGATTACACGCGGATTAGGCGCAGGTTCCGATCCGGAGAAGGGGAGAAGAGCGGCGGCTGAATCGAAAGATCAGATCAGGGAATTGATAACCGGTGCCGATATGGTGTTCATTACGGCAGGATTGGGAGGTGGTACAGGAACGGGAGGTGCACCTGTGATTGCGGAAATTGCCCGCGAGCTTGATATTCTCACAGTCGCAGTTGTCACGAAGCCTTTTCTTTTTGAAGGAAAAAAGAGAGGAATGCAAGCGGAAGAGGGCTTAAAGGCGCTAAAGGAAGTAGTGGACAGCCTCATAGTCATTCCGAATCAGAGACTGCTCAGTATCAGCGGGAGAAATATGTCGCTTCAGGATGCCTTCAAAAAGGCGGATGACATACTTTATCACGGTGTAAAAGGCATTTCGGACTTGATTATGGTTCCCGGATTGATCAATCTGGATTTTGCCGATGTGAAATGTATCATGTCCGATATGGGACTGGCCCTGATGGGAACCGGCCTTGCGAGCGGCGAAGGCCGGGCAGTTGAAGCAGCGCAAAAAGCCATTTCTTCACCGCTGCTTGAAGATAATTCCATTCAAGGAGCCCGGGGAGTGCTTCTTAATATCACGGGAAGTCCGGATATGACTCTTTTCGAGATCAATGAAGCATCCAGTCTTGTGCAGACGGAAACTCATGAAGATGCCAATATAATTTTCGGTACAGTAGTTGATGAAAATATGGGAGATGAAATAAGAGTCACAGTGATTGCAACCGGTTTTGACGCTAAAGAATCAAAGCAGGAAAGTGTTCCGAACATTTCGAATTTCAGCAATTTCAAGAAAGAAAAAGAAGATCTGTCAACACCCGCGTTCATGAGAAATAAGGAAGTAGCGGAAAAAGAAAAACCTGTTATCATAAAAATGGGTATGATCGACGACGACTCGATTGATTTTGAAAAACCGGCATTTTTGAGGAAATCGGAAAACTGAATCGTAATATTAAAAAAAAGATTGCGTAATGAAATGTAATAAAACCGGGTGTCGATTCTATCCGCGAGATTCGAAAACCGGAAAATTGATCAGGGCGTAAGCACGCCATCCTCTCCCCGGGGCTGGGAACGGCTATGAGCCGTCCCGGCCTTCTTTTTGGAAAGCACAACTGTGAACGCAATCACAAGTGCCTCTCTTGACAACTATACGTATTGAATGTAGCATCGAACTAAAATATCCATACCGCTCTTTGAAAACCGAAAGGGCAAACTGTCCGCGAGGGCAGGACGCAAAGCCATGGGTCACTATTCAAGTGACTGCCAGGTTGCCGAATTTTTCAAAAGTCAATAATGCTGAATTCCGTAAGATGTTCCTTATATAAGTCAAACGCCAGCAGGGTCCATATAATATTCTTCGTTTTTCATAATCGTTAGTAAACAGAAAGAGGTTGCACATGAAGAAGGCACAAACGTTACATGATGTCGTAGTAGAGAAATACAGAAGAGGGCAGGTAATGATCCGTTTTAACAGAGGGTGTCTTCTTACCAATTATTCAAGGATTTCAAACAATCCTTTGATCAAGCTCTTTCATTTAGTTGTGTGGCTCTATTCATTCCCTTTAACTATCGCCGCTGCCTTGATATATTTCCTGTACTTTCGGCAATTCACAGGTTTGATTTATTATGCCATAGGGTTGATCATTCTTTTGTCTCTCGAGAGGTATGTTTCGCAAAAAGTGACGATAAGAAAGGCGCTGAGCAACCGGAATTCATTCGCATACCTGCTTAAAAAAGGAATTATAACGGTAAGAGATTCTGCTGAACCGGATTCGCCGATTTAATGCAACCTCACCTCACCCGCTGCATAACAGTCATTCAGATCCGGATCTTCTATATTCTATAAGATATACCGGGTAACAATTCATGATCGCCCGCCCTGAATGCCACAACCGAGTGGCCTGGACTGCCTCAAGAATATGTGTCATTTTAGTGCCCTTTGCAAATACTGGGCATGAGAAGTGAGTTTATTGATGATCCGGGCTGCCAGTTTAAAAGAAGGGAAGGCTGTAATACCGGCCTTATGAAATCTTTCGAATACCTGCCTTCTCAGAGATTCACCTTCCAGTGAAAAAGGATTTTCAAGAACCACAAACAGGGGCTTATCCAATTCCTCAGCCCCCTTTACTGTTCTTTCTATCACCGTATCGAGCAGCTGCTGCCCGCCTGCTTCTATAAACCAATCCACCCTTTGGGAGAATATGAGTCCGTCAATTTCAGAATCTTCGCGCAGAAGTTCGATAAGACGGGTAAAAGTTTTCAGTTGGAAGAGGGGTGCCATCATATCAAGGGGGTTTTTCACACTATTTCCTTCCAGAGGAACTATTTTTTCCAGTTCTTTCACAGTACCTTCTGATAGCTGAGGAACAAGAAGCCCTTCTCTTTCGGCCTCGTCAGTCATAGTAACACTGCCGCCTCCCGCTCCTCCAAGTATCGCCATTTTTTTTCCTTTTGGAAATGTCGCTTTCTGAAGGGCCGATACTGTAAAAATCAGTTCTTCCATCGAGGTGACGGAAATGATACCCGTCTGGCGGCAAAGCGCATCCCAGAGGCGGGGAGAGCCAGCTATTGCAGACGTATGTGACTGAGCAGCCCTCTCGCCTCCTTCGGTGAGGCCTGCTTTCCATACCACCAGTGGTTTTTTACCTGCCAGATTTCGTGCTTCATTGAAGAATCTTCTT
Organism: Syntrophales bacterium; assembly: GCA_023230565.1. Taxonomy (GTDB): domain Bacteria; phylum Desulfobacterota; class Syntrophia; order Syntrophales; family UBA2210; genus JALNXD01. The sequence goes on along the minus strand of JALNXD010000014.1, from coordinate 54,535 downwards.
CCATCTTTCAAGCCTTCGATGTAAGCAGAAATAATATGTGTTGTATCATCATGAGCGAGATATTCGAGAAAATCAGCGCTGTCAAGATCTGCGGCATTTCCGAAACTGGCGACTTTGCTGAATCTCACGCCGTAAGGGTAGCTTTCGCGAATAAACAGCCCTGCCAGCTGACCGCTCTGTGAGATGAATCCAGTCGAACCTGGTGAACTGGAAAACTGGTTTGTCCAGGAGACACCTCCTTCAGGGCAATAGACCCCCATGCAATTAGGTCCAACGACACGAATTCCTCCGTTTCGTGCACATTGAATCAGTTCTTGTTCTGCTCTGCTCTTTTCCGCCGATCCGGTCTCACTGAATCCGGCAGTGAATACATGGACGAAAGGAACTTTTTTAGCGGCACAATCTTCCATGACAGAAAGGGCAGCGCCATTCGGAATACTGAATATTACAAGATCAACATCTCCGGGAATTTCACGGACGCTTTTATACGTTCGAAGGCCTAAAATGCTTTCTGCTGAAGGATGAACAGGGTAAATACGGCCTTGAAAATTCATCTTAATGGTACCTTCGATAAAGGTGTTGCCTCCCCACATAAAGCCGCTTCCCTTTTTCGACGCACCTACTATCGCAATATTTTTTGGGTGAAAAAGACGATCAAGTTCATGGACGCTGGACATACTATATTCCCCCAGAGAATTATAAGATCTTCCGCACACGGGCAAGTCCCCCGAATTTTACAGGGGACCCCGACGATATTTCCTGTAAAGCTGAAAGTCAAGAAATAAAAGGATGACGATATCGTAAAAAGCTCCTCATGACAGCCACTCAGATGTAAGGCTTTTTTGACGTAAACTCAAAGGGAGGAGCCTGAAAATCTTCAGTCCGGATAAGTTGCAAAAATATATGGGAATTGATATGAAACTTTCTTTAATAACGCTTTGTCATTATCAAATAAAAAGGAGAGGAAAAGTAAATGGCGCGCATATTAGCTTTTAACGGGAGTCCTCGCAAAGGGGGAAACACTTCAACATTGATTCGGAATATTCTTGATGGTGCCCGTTCTGAAGGTGCTGATACTCAAGAGGTAAGGCTTCATGAAATCGACCAGAAGGGGTGTAAGGGCTGTCTTGGCTGCCGTACAAATCCGGGAACATGCGCACAAAAGGATGGGCTTTCTCCTTTTCTTGAAGATATAAAAAATTGCGACGGTCTGGTAGTCGGGTGTCCGATTTATATGTATCGCATTTCCGGTCAGATGAAACTATTTATCGATAGACTCTATTCGCTGTATGCAGACCTGCCGGGTGGAGGGTATGAATCACTTGTTCCTCCCGGAAAGACATATGCCCTGATTACAACGCAAGGTGCCCCGGATCCCGATCAGTATAAAAAATCAATCCGATATCTCGCAGGGTTCACCGGAAGTGGTCTCGGGTTTGTTGAAGTCGGAAGAATTGTTCATACGAACAGTCATGCATCGCCTGCAGAAGCGAGTCCGAAGCTTCTTGCCTGCGCATATGAGATCGGGAGAAAGTTAATAAAAAATAATTCCTGATTCAAATAAGAAGGGCCACAATAAGACCCGACAAAAACATAGACACGAATCCAGGGATTATAGCCCGGCGGAGCGAAGCCGATCCCAGCACGAGAACGATTGCGCCTTTCAGTGCTGTATTGGCGACAGCGGCAATGAGAATTGCACGAGTTGCCGTTCCATAATCAATGCCGCCGGACTTCCCGGTCAATTCAGTGACTGAGAGGGCGATGGCATCAACATCGGCAAGGCCCGCAAAAATACTGGAAAGGTAGATGCCCGCCTCTCCCATATATACCTGCGCAGCTCTGCTTATTACGAGGATTATCGAGAAAACAACTCCGAAAGTTATCGCAGGCCCAAGTTCGAAGGGGTTGCTGAAGACGAAATCGCTTGTTTCGGCTGTCCTCTGCACTCGAAAAAGGAACAATGAGCATGCAAGACCGGCGGCAACAGGAATCGCCATCGGCACGATAAGCATTTTTGCAAGGCCCGCATTGAGCGCCGCTACTTCAATTACTACCCGTGTATACATCACGGTCCACGAGACCGTAATCGCCAAAGCGAACGGTTTCGCAAGAGTTGCAGCTTCTTTGCTTTTCTGGGTAAAGCTGAGTGTAACCGCCGTGCTTGACGCAAGGCCGCCGAACAGGCCCGTAAGCCCAATGCCTTTCCTGGCTCCGGCAATCTTTATCAGAAGAAAACCGACAAAACTGATGCCGGATATAAATATAACAAGAAGCCATATCTTAAACGGATTCAGTACATCGAAAGGGGGCGGACCGAAAGATTCTTGCGGAAGCACGGGAAGAATAATTACCGTAATTACGGCCATTTTAAGAGTCGCATATACGTCTTCGCGGGTGAGTTTTTGCGCGAAACGGTGAAGTTCGGGCTTTACCGAAAGAAGAACCGCGGTGATTACACCCAGAGCAACTGCCAGAGTAATCTGATTCCAAAAGGCTAGAGCACCGGCGAGAACTGTGAGAAGAGCGGAGGCTTCCGTAGTAAGCCCCTCCTCCCCTCGCTGCGCTTCGATATAGTGATTCATTCCTATCCATGAGCCCAGAATCAGAATGATGATGATGAGCAGCCAGGGAGATTCAGCCAGTTCACTCAGGAAAGCAGCCGCACATCCGAGAAGAGCCATGAGCGCGAGAGTCCTCACCCCCATGGCAAGTTCCCGGTTTTTATCATCAAAGGCAAATTCCCTCTGCATTCCCACAAGAATGCCGATTGCCAGGGCTACGCCGAAGCGCATGAAAAGTGTCGATTCATCCATTATTTTTAAAACTTATCTATTCCTGCTTTTATACTCCTGTATTTTATCGTACATGAACGAAAACCCCGGGGTGATTCTTTCTGTAATATTGTTAGGCAGAACTGTTCTCGCCGGCTGTCCCATATTGAGTTTCCCGCCTGCTTTAAAAAGATTCTCAAGCACACTGAAAAGATGAAGTCCGGGAATTCCGATGGCGATTTCGTTTTCGGTTGTACCGCTAAACGCTCGATCGCCCATACCCGGTATGACAATCTGAGGCTTCCCCGTCAGAAAAGGAATCAAGGTTCCTTTCATACAAGATTCTCCGAATCCATCAAATGAAGAGATGAGAGGAGACGTAAATTCATACGTAAGTGACTGGATAATATGGGTTATCTGAACTCCATCTCCATAAATCAGAATAGAATCCGGTATTATGACAGTTTCCGTCAGCGGCGAAGTGACAAATCCTTTGAATTGCTCCATCCTGTCATAATTTTCTTTGCCCAAAAAATTGTAGAAGAATTGGAGCTTATTTTCCTCGGCTGTCCTGTTCTTATGCCATTTTTGTCTGACCTGGCTTTCGATCAGATCCTCCTCCGGTACGATTTCCCACCGGTGGCCTACGGTCGCGGGAACACAGAAATTGTCCTCCGACGTCATTGCCGTATGCATGTGCCATCTGCGGCTGTAGCTTATCGCCTGGCATAGTGACCATTTCTGGCCCCTGGCGCAAGGGCGGATCGCTTCGGAAGGGATTTCATCAACATTCCTTATATACTTGACTGCGACGGGATCGGTATAAAGCCGCAAAGCATCTGTGAGACGGCGTCCGGCATTACGATATTCTTCCAGTTCAATCATAATCTCCTCCTTTTCATACTGTAATTCGCGGGTCCAGCGGGATTGTGTCCATAGCAATAAGTCTTGAATCTACAAGTGAATTATGCCTGTCAACAGCTGCTGCCCGGTAGGGTTCGCTTTCAACCATCCCGAGGAACGCCGGAATGGAAGGATACAAGACAAGTATAACTGCATCCCACATCTCTTCACCGATGACCGGCATAACCGGTTTCCCATAATACAGTATCTTCCCGCCAAGCTTCAAAATCAATCTGGTTGACGCTACGGCATACTTGTCGTATAATTCTTTCCCTCCATCAGGCTTGAATTTAAGTAAATTAAGCATTATTATCGGTCCCTCATGCTTCAGATTTCTTAAATCGCTCACTTGGTCTTCGGTAGGTTCTATTGACGGCATTTTAATTCTCCTTTCCGGTAGTGTTAGCGCGTACGCGAATGATCGCCTGCACAATATTCCCTGTATCTCTAACATCTTTATTAAACAGGGTCAAAATGAATATATATCCGGTTTTTCATACTCATAGATACAGTTGTGGCAAATAGTTACACGCATGAAAAATAAAATAACGGATGACAGCGAGGCAGTTTTATGAATAATTCACTTGATCCAGATCTTCCCCTGCTTCAGCATGCCCCGGTGAACGGAAAGATCGTGTTGCTCCGGGTGGATCATAATGTGGTGAAAAAGGGGAAAATAGAGGACCCCTATAGAATTGACCAGACGATCGGTACCATTTTCAATATTGTCGAAAGAGGAGGGCGTCCTGTTATCATGACCCATATCGGGCGGCCACGCAAGAAAAATGGCACGATAGAAATCGATAATTCCACATCGGTTGAACCGTTGGCCGACTATCTGGAGCACAAACTGCACAGCAAAATTCATGTTCCGCGGTTTGCCTCTGACGGTAATCGCGGAATCAGCCATATCGATACATCGATTAATCTCGCTATCAGGCGTCTGCGCAGGAAAGAGATCGGGGCAATTTATCTGCCCAATTCACGATGGTTCCGGGGGGAAGAGGGTGAAGGCATGGAGCGGGATCAGTTTGCGCTTCAACTGGCCGGACTGGCTGATGTCTTTGTGAATGACGCCTTCGGTTCGTGGCAGCCCCATGCTTCAACAGTTGATATTACCGAGTGTCTGCCCTCGTTTGCAGGTTACCTTATGCAGCGTGAGCTTCAGAATCTCTCCAACGTCCTTGAGCCTGACCGGCCTTTTCTATCGGTAGTTGCCGGCGCGAAATTCAATACCAAAATCGGTCCTCTCAATGAAATTTATAAAAAGGTCGACAAGCTGATTCTGGGTGGCGTAATTTACAATACATATCTGGCGGCAAAATACGGCCTATCCATTAAAGGAATGGAAGATGAAGAAATAGAGGCGGCACGATCTCTGGTCGATATGGACCGGGACGCTAAAAAAATAGTCGAACTGCCCTGCGTCTATGAATCGGATACTATGGAAGGGAAGATAGAGGGCAAATACCGGAAGCGAATGGTTTCAGATTTTAAAAAGGGAACCAGACTTGGATACATTCTGGATGTCGCGGCCGAATCCTTCGAGGACAAAACAGTTTCGAAGGTAATCGACAGCGCCCGTACTATCTTCGTAAATGCCGTAATGGGGTATACTCCTCATTTTACAGAAGGTTCGGCGGCGATGGATCGAAAAATCGACCATAACAGGGAGGCTAAAAAGCTTTACGGGGGCGGCGATACATTGAAAGAATTCAAGGACCTCTGTCCGGGGCTGTATCTGTCGGTTCTCGACGACTCGCAATATTATTTTTTCACAGGCGGCGGCACGGTTCTCAAGGCCATCGAAGAAAGCTCCCCCTATGAACTTGATCCGGTAAAAGCACTGATAAAAAATGGAGGAAAGCCTCCTTTTCGTACAAAGCACAAGAGGAAAGGGATCTGAAATAAAGATTTTGACGGAAATTCAAATAAAGCCAGAAAACCGAATAATCAAAGAGACCATATTAACCTGAAATCACGCCCTGCAATCGACGATCAGACCTCTGAAGCAGGTTTCCCTGAGGCTGACCGATTCGTATACCGATATTCCCGTACCGGATTGCGCATGACAGGGAAAGGCGCTGTTCAACAGCCTGCCGGCAGCAATTGGGATGCGAAAAGGCGCCTGAGCAGGTGAATTCGCCCTGACCTCAGGCGGCACCGCCCGGCATCCCTGCTTGACCACCGGAAGCCATTTCGGATATGGCGTTTCATAGCAGGTCACAGGAAAAAAAACGGTATTCATAGGATACTATCCAGCCTGCACCTTTGTCCTGAAAATTGCGGTATCCCTTTTCATCCTGCGATACTAAGGGTTTTTGTATTAAGCCCGGAGGAAATTATTCAAATGGTTCGCCACTTCTTCGGGTTTTTCCTCCTGCAGAAAATGTTCCGCTTCCACCTCTACGAATTTTATATCGTCGAAGCATTCTTCCAGATGATTCATATATTCTCTGATTACCACTGTATCACGATTTCCATAAATGATAAGAGACGGCATGGAAAATTTGATTCCTGCAATTTCAGCCCATCTTTTTGCATCGTACTTCATGGCACGATAGTACCCGGCACCTGTGGCCGGAGTGTTTTCGATTTTATAGCAGCGGATATATTCTTCAATTGCCTCCCTGGGAATCCGGCCTTCTTTTCCCGCTTTTCCGAAGAAATAAGGAATCCATACGGATTCATTTCCTTTTATCATGGCTTCTGGCAGCCGGGGCTGCTGCTGAAAATACTGATACCACTGAGGAACAGAGCCTCTGTCATGCATGATTTCAATAGCCTCTGCCAGTCCTTTTGCATTATTTATTATGGCAATATTCAGTATAACAAGCTTTTTCACTCTGCCTGGAATTGCAAGAGCGACCTCCTGAGCTACAGCCCCTCCCCAGTCATGCCCGACCAGGAAAAAATTGTCGATTTTCAATGCATCGGCGATTTCAACGATATCTTTGGCAAGCTCGGCCTTCTGGTACAAGTCAGGATTACCCAGAGTGCGCTCGCTTTCACCGAGTCCTCGCAAGTCGGGCGCGATTACGCGCAGATTCGAATTCAAATAGGGGGTGACCGCCTCCCAGCAGTAAGAGCTTTCAGGCCATCCATGAAGCATGATAACCGGAAATCCCTCGGTATTGCCTCTGTCGCGAACGTTAAAAGTTCCCCTGGGTACAGTAACTATTTCAGAATTCATATTTTTTCTCCTTATAATGTGGGTTAATCCTTACTACGATGTATCCTTCTTTTTACAAAATTTTATGAACATACGCCTTCTATTTTTAAACTATCATGATACTCTTCCCATTCGGTCAGGCCGTATTAAGTAACGTAAACAGGCTCTGGAATAGGCATATTTGACGGTCGGTGTCAGCGTATCAACGCGCAGCAGCTGATAGTGGTAATCGGATTTTTCATATGACGCTTCCTTTGAGTATGCCGCATATATGATAGAGGTATAGATAAAAGAGAAATTTGTCAAAGCCAAAGTTGATGGTCCCGTAAAAATTCGGAAAATCACCCTTCACGGTGGGAGGGGAATACGACGTTTTGCGAGTGCTAAAAATCTGGAATCATGAACAGGAGAATAAAAGAGCTGCCGCATCGCTTATATGCAAGGTCGAGATTAATAAAAGGCGGATGGTTTTGGTTGGTGAAAGGCATGAATTGCGGAAGATCTTGACATTTTGGTCAAAAGAGATATTTTTACCACAGTTCGCAATCTTTTCATGAGCCGTAAAGTAAATAAGACAGCTTTCAACATAAGGATATGGACATGAGTCGGTACTGGTCGTCGATCGTTCACAAACTAACGCCCTATATTCCGGGCGAACAGCCGAAGTTTGCAAATCTGATCAAGCTGAATACGAATGAAAATCCCTACGGGCCTTCACCAAAGGTGTTGGAAGCTTTAAAAGCCGAGGCGAATGCCAATCTGCGGCTATATCCGGAACCGGACGGGGACAGCGTCAAGGAGGCCGTGAGTCGCTACTATGGTGTGGCCCATAATCAGGTTTTTGTGGGTAACGGTTCCGACGAGGTGCTGGCTCACGTATTTCTGGGGCTTTTCAAACACTCGCTGCCGCTTTTGTATCCCGATATCACTTACAGTTTTTACCCTGTCTACTGCAAATTGTATGATGTGGAATATGAGACAGTACCGCTTTCCGAATTTTTCGAACTTGTGCTTGAAGACTACCGGCGCCCCAACGGCGGAATAATTTTCCCCAATCCAAATGCGCCGACAGGAATTGCCCTGGATCCGGGGGTAATTGAAGAATTGCTGAAATTCAACAGGGAGTCGGTAGTCGCGGTAGATGAGGCATATGTGGATTTCGGTGCCGAATCGGCGATCAGATTAATTGACACGTATCCTAATCTCCTGGTCATCCAGACCTTGTCGAAATCACGCTCTTTGGCCGGTCTGAGGGTAGGCTTTGCCGTCGGCAATCGCCAGCTTATCGAAGCCCTGGAGCGCGTTAAAAACAGCTTCAATTCATACCCCTTAGACAGGCTTGCCATTGCCGGTGCGGTGGCGGCAATGGAAGACCGGTCTCACTTTGAGAAAAACCGGCAAATGATAATCGCCACAAGGGAAGCATTGGCTGAAAATCTCTGCAGCCTTGGTTTTCAAGTGCTGCCGTCCAAGGCAAACTTTCTGTTTGTCCGCCATCCATTTTACGATGCCGAAGAACTGTCACGAGCATTGCGAAAGGAAGGTATTGTCGTCCGCCATTTCGCACAGGAACGGATTTCACAATTTTTGCGTATTACCGTCGGAACCGATGCACAGTCGGATGCTCTTTGTGACGCGCTGTGCAGGGCCGTGATCAGACCGGGAAGTAAATGAATAGGGAAATTGAATTGCGGACGGCATCCTCATAGGAATCTGATTGGATAAACGAAAAAATTGCTTCCGGAACTGTTCCCTGACAGGATACATCGAAATTGTAAGAAGGCCTGATATCGTCGACAGTCCGATCAAGATCGTACCCGAACCTTCCTGCTATCTCTTTCTTGATATAGTTTTTGTCACCAGTTGTCCTTGCCAGAAATACGGCCATGGCCGTCGCCTGCGCTCCTTTGATCCCCTCGGGGTGGTTATGAGATATTTGCGCAGTACGGGTTGCCTCCTGCAGGATATCGTCCATGGTATCAAAAGCCCACCCTACCGGACTCACTCGCATGGCAGCGCCGTTTCCCCAGCTGCAGTAGGGTTGGGGTGATTCAGAACCAAGCCAGTGAATGAAAGAGGCGCCATAGCCGGCATGCGGGTACCGGCAGCCGATTTCCTGCATCCACCTGAGATAATCCCCATCTGTAAGAATAGCTTTGGCCACTGCGATTGTAAGAACGGAATCATCAGTAAAGCGGCAATCTGGATGAAAAAGTGGAAATTCCTTTGTCTTGATAGGATAGGTCTCGTATACCGACCCAATAATATCTCCCGCAATTGCCCCTGTCATAACGACCTCGGTGTATCTTTTCTAAATCCATTTTCAATTTATCCATTAGTAATAGAGGCGCTTATCATCTGTTCTGCCAATATTATTTAAGCACCTCAACCTGGGACTTTTTTAATCGTCTTGTTTTCCAGCATATCGTTCAGCGTTTTAAGGAGCTGCCGTTCCTGCGAATCGATAACCCCGTCCCGGTCGGCAAGGGCGAGAATCCTGTCGTACTCCGTCGTAGTAAGTTCGCCGTCTTCGATTGCCTTATCTATTAATGCTGCCAGTTTTCTGCCGCTTTCACCGGGCTCATTTTTTTTCATAACTGTCTCTCCATCATAATCTGATTTTTTCGTAAAATACTATAGGAGACCTCGACAGTCAACGGAGACTTATTTTTTGCTGCCGAGCCTTTCTTTTTCGGCTATGCCGCCGCCTACACATGCTGCAGCCGCAACTGTCAAAAAAGACATTTATGTGATCATTGAAAATATCCTCTCTCTTGACATGATCGGGAGACTTGGTTATACCAAACAGCATAAAAAGCTTCGCCAAAGGAGACTTCCATGGTAACGGTAGATGAAAGCAAGTGTATCGGATGCGGGACATGTGCGGCGGACTGCACTGTTCTTAGTCTGAGGATCAAGGACGGGAAAGCGGTTCCCGGCAAATTTTGTATCGAGTGCGGGCACTGCACCGCGGTCTGTGCCCAAAAAGCGATAACTCTCACCGGCGAGTACGACCCGGCCGAGATAATAGAATATGATACCGCCCGAAAATTTGAGATTTCACCGGACCGCCTGCTGGACTTCGTCAAATACAGAAGGAGTACCCGTCAGTACACCGATGAGCCAGTCAGTGACGGGGATATTCAAAAAATACTTGAAATGGGGCGGTATACACAGACAGGTGCAAATTTGCAGAATCTTCGCTATATCGTCCTTACAAAAGATACACTCAGGGAGATTGCGCCCATTGCCCTGAAAACCCTGGCGGAGCTCGACATTGCGAAAGTCGATAAAAAGGCGATGCGTGTACCCTACCAGTATCTGGATTTTCAATCGACCTGGCAATATTGGTATTCGGTCTATCAGAAAAAAAAGAAAGATTTATTATTGCACGATGCGCCGAATGCGCTTTTGGTAGTAAGCCGAAAATGCGATGAACTGAACGGTGCTTTCAATATCGGCCATATGGAACTCATGGTGAACGCCCTTGGCCTGGGCGCCTGTCTTACGGGTTTTGCCACACTTGCCTTCGATGTATCGCAGGAACTGAAAGATAGAATCGGCATCAAGGAAGGCGAGGCGGTTACCATAATGATGGTATTTGGCCATCCCAGGGTAAAATACTTGCGGACTGTGAACAGGAAAAGGGCAAGATACGAAATAATTTGATTGTGAACTCATTTTGAGCTCGAGGCTGTATTTCGAATTATCAAAATGATTTCAAAAAAACAGGCATACATTTTCTACAGCACGTATCCGCGGTATTGCATCACTGCATAAAAAAATGCAACTGTGGTGCAGTAACCGCCGTGCTCAATACTATTTTCGCGCGATTTTTCTGAGAGCATTGAATCTTTTTTTAGGGTTTTTTCAAGCCTTACAGAGTTTTCACAGCGGCAGACCGGGCTTTCCAATCGATCATATCCAAATAATTAAATGTAATTCAATAATTGCAGTTCATTCGTACACAGGATATAATGCATTCTGAGAAAAATGAAAAAATGAATGTTGCGAGAATCTTGTGGGGACCCCCTGAAGGAGGAGCATATGAAGGCGGTAAAATGGATTTTGATCTGTGCAATCGGGCTTATCGTAATTGTGATAGGGGCTCTGCTTATCATCCCCATGTTTGTGGATGCCCAGAAATATAAACCCTATGTTGAAAAGCAGGTATCCCGGGCGACAGGCCTTCCCTTTTCCATCAACGGTGAACTTGAACTCTCTCTTTTCCCCTGGGCGGGTATCGAATTTTCCGACCTGCACCTGGGCAATCCACCGGGCTTTACAGAGAAGGATCTCCTGGCCGTCAAATCTTTTGATGTGAAGGTAAAGCTCATTCCCCTCCTTTCCCGGGACGTTCAGGTTGACCGCTTCCTTGTGGATGGCATGAAGGTGGTCCTGGAGAAAAACAAGGAGGGAAAGGTAAATTTGGAAGCCCTGGCGGCGTCTTCGAAAGCGCCGCAGGAACAAAAAGAGCCTGAAAAGGGTTCTGCCGGCGGACTGCCCGTCAAGAATATCGCCGTTGCCGAAATGACGGTGAGCAACGGAACACTCCTCTGGATCGATGCTGCAGCAGGAACGCGGAAAGAGATCACCGATTTGAACCTCGAACTTGACGATGTGTCCTTCGACCGTCCCGTCCACATCATGGTTTCAGCAAACCTCGATCGGAAACCGCTCGCGCTTGACGGGACGGTGGGTCCCCTGGGCCGCGAACCGGGCAGGGAAGATATTCCGCTGGATATCGCAGTGAAGGCCTTCGAGGAACTCTCTCTGACCGTCAAGGGAATGGTGAAAGAGGCCCTGGAACAACCTTCCTTCGATCTGGCCCTGGAAATCGCGCCTTTTTCGCCGCGGAAACTTGTCAATGCCGTGGGAGAAGCATTCCCCGTGGTCACCGCCGATCCAGACGCACTCACCAGGGTAAGCCTCAAGGCCAAGGTGAAAGGGACTCCTTCAGCTGTTTCCGTAAACGACGGAATCATGAATCTGGACCAGTCCACTATCACCTTTTCGGCACAGGCGAAGGATTTTGCAAAACCGGACGTGATGCTCAGGATGAACATCGATGAGATAGATGTGGACCGGTACCTGCCGCAGCCCGCGGAAAAGGAGGCTCCTGCGGGGGCGCCTGCCGAAGATACAACCGCTTCACCGGCGCCGGCTGCAGGAGAAAAACCCGCCGTAGAAAAGCCGACTCCAGCTTCGGCCCCTACGGCACCGCAAGAGAAGAAAACCGATTACGGACCGCTCCGGACACTGGTGCTGGATGCGGAGATGCGGGCGGGCAAGGTCAAGGTGATGGATGCCCGTGTCCAGGATATACTCGTGAAAGTGAGCGGGAAGAACGGGATCTTCCGTGTCGATCCCTTCGATCTCAAGGCCTATCAGGGAACCATTGCCGGCCAGGCCGATCTGGACGTCCGCGGAGAACGGCCGAAAACCGCCGTCAATCTCGAAGCTTCCGGGATCATGGTGCAACCCCTTTTGAAAGATGTTATGAAAAAGGATTTTCTGGAAGGGGCGACCCAGGCGAAGATGTCTCTCAACATGGAGGGGGACGATCCCGATGCCATCAAGAGGACCCTCGACGGTAAAGGAGATCTCCGTTTCACTGATGGGGCCATCGTCGGAATCGACCTCCCCGGTATGGTGCGTAATATGAAGGCGGCCTTCGGAGCGGAGAAGCCGGCGGAAAGACCGAAAACCGACTTCAGCGAATTTCTGGTACAATTTACGATCGATAACGGCCTCGTCAATGTTACTCAAATGAATCTCGCGGCTCCGGCCCTTCGGGTGGCTGCCGCAGGCGATATCGACCTCGTGAAAGAGACCCTTGACCTGCGTGTGGAGCCGAAGATAGTGGGGACTCTCAAAGGGCAGCAGGACGTGAAAGAGCGGGCGGGTCTCATGGTTCCGGTACTCGTCACGGGGACCTTTTCTTCGCCGAAATTCGCTCCCGATTTGAAGGGCGTCGTCGAATCCCAGATCAAGAAACGGCTGAAGGCGCCCGGGGATCTCAAGGATATTCTGAAGGGGAAGGGAGAAGCGGGAGACACAGATTCGGCGCCGGTGCAGGAAAAGGCGAAAGAGGCGCTCAAAGGAATATTCGGAAAATAATTCGATAAGTGAAATTGCCTGAAGCATTTGTGATTCAATTATCAATTTATAAATAACTCCTTGTTTCGGGCGTACAGCAATATCGGACCTTATTTCTCTGAAACAGTAAAGAGCGGTTCCTGCTGATTTGACATGTGGTACACTGTTCTTTAGAACGAAAAACTATTGACAAGAGAAATACTCCCGGCTGGGCTGCGACTGTTTTTTTTGTTGAGAAAAAATAATTCATAGGGAAGTGATTATGACAAAACGCATATATGATGAATTAAAACCCCTCTTCCGTCCCCAGTCCATAGCAATAATCGGCGCATCCAATACTCCCGGCAAGTGGGGAAACGATATGGTGGCAAGACCTCTCCAGTCTTCGTTCAGGGGAGCAATCTATCCCATAAATCCGAAGGCAAAAGAAATCGAAGGGCTCGATGCCTATCCAAATCTCGGAGCTGTTTCCGGTCCGGTGGATATGGCTATTATCACCGTCCCGGCACCGAAAGTACCTGATACAGTGAGGGATTGTGCCGCCAAAGGGGTTAAGGCAATGGTTATTATTTCGGCAGGGTTTGCTGAAACCGGCCCGGAGGGGAAAGCACTTCAGGAAGAGGTTGTCAAGATTGCAAAATCCGCCAATATCCGCTTTATGGGCCCAAATGGCATGGGTATTTATGTGTCAGGAGTGCGCCTGAATACTGCATTTGATTTCATGCCACAGAAGGGGGGTATTTCATTCATTTCCCAAAGCGGTACGATGGGCGCCTTTCTAATGGCAGTTGCGAGCGATAAGGGGTATGGATTCAATTCCTTCCTGAGTGTGGGTAACCAGGCGGATTTATCCATGGCGGATTATATTGAATATCTCGGGGAGGATAGCAATACGAAGGTAATCGTACTGTATATCGAGGGCTTGAAGGACGCACACCGGTTTCTTGTAAACGCGAGAGAGGTAGTAAAAAAGAAACCGATCGTGGTGTACAAAAGCGGTCTGGGAGAAGATGGCGCCAGAGCTGCAATGAGCCATACCGCCTCAATTGCCGGTTCTGATCATACATTTGATGCAGCCTGTCACCAGGCAGGAATCATCAGAACCTATGATGTCAGTCATGCCTTCGATATTGCGGAAGCTCTTTCCAAACAACCTCTGCCAAAGGGCAATCGTGTAGGCATAGTGGCTTCCGGGGGTGGAATGTGCGTGGTATGTGCCGATGCCTGCAATGGGTATGGGTTGCGTGTTCCGGAGCTGGATAGTGCGACTGTGAAAAAACTGTCTCCCTATCTCCTGCCCCATGCGGCACCTCCTAAAAATCCCATAGATCTCGCCGCCGATCCCCGCGGAATGACGATAGCCGAAATTGCGGAAGAACTTGCCGCACATTCTGAAATTGATGCAATTATCGCAGATGCGCCGTTATGGGGTATCTCGCCCGAGACAGTAAAAGAAAAACTAGATGCCGCCGAAAAGCTGTCCCTGATACCGCGGAAATTTGGCAAACCGTTGATCGTTCTTACAATGAGGCGGCATATGACGGGTATCGTGTATGAACTGATGAGGGACAGAAATATTCCTTTCTATGAATTCCCGAAGGATTCGGCCAGGGCGGTGTACGGATTATATATGTATTCGAGATTAAAAATACGAAATCAGAACGATAATGAACGCGATTGATAAATTCTACAGCCAGTAGTCAAAAAGACCGGCAAATTTTTCCATAAGTTTGCGATAAAATGGACGCCTGCTCCATGTTTTAAGATCGATTTCCATATTCTTTTGCTGATCGGCGATGAAAAGCTCCTCCATCTTAGTGGAGAAGTCTCTTCCCCAGATAATGATATTGGCCTCATTGGAATGGAGAAAACTTCTGGAATCAAGATTGGCTGAACCAACTGTCGACCAGATGCCGTCGACGACTGCCGTTTTCGCATGCTGAAGGGCATCCCGCCTTTCGAAAATGCGAACGCCTGATTCGAGAAGCTCGGTGTAGTGCGCCCTGGATGAATTGATCGTGATCCACGAATCCGTGAGGCCGGGCAAAAGCAGTCGGACATCCACGTTTCTGCCGGCGGCATTCTTTAATGCATCGAGCATTCTCCGGTCGGGAGAAAAATAACCCTGGGTGATCCATATCCGTGCACGGGCCTTTTTGATTACAGTCATATAAAGTGTGTAGATATCCACTTCACTGTCCCCTGCCTTACTGTCGGCCAAGCGGATCAGTTGCCGCCCCGCAAGCGCGGGCGGAGGGAAGTATTCAGGACCGCCGAGAATTGGTTCGTCATGGATTTGTGCCCAGAGATTTACAAACATTCTTTGAAGTTGTGCAACTGCCGGCCCTTCCACTTTGATATGAGTATCGCGCCATCCTTCTTTTAAGCTTTTCCGGTACCCGCTTGATGAACTGGCGTATACGCCACTGAAGTTCAAACCACCGGTGAATCCGATCCGGCCGTCCACGACGGTGATTTTACGATGGTGACGATTGTTTATGCGCCAGAGGCGGATTATGCTGGAGGGGTCTATCGGATTATATTCATGCAGTTGTATGCCGTAGTGTCTAAGTTTTTCAAAATATTTCTCTTTAGCCTCGAGAGCGCCAAAGGCATCATATATCAAACGAACTTCAACCCCTGCTTTGCGACGCTCGATGAGGATATCTGCAAGTTGACCGCCGATTTCCTCGTCATCTATAATAAAAGTTTCTATATGAATATGGTGCAGGGCCGACCGCATTGCGGCGAACATGGCTTCGAATGTATGCGGTCCGTCAATGAGCAGCTCCACTCTGTTGCCGGACACCAGAGGACGATTCGTAATCGCCTGTTCGATTCGGAGCACTTCGGCTACCGGAAAGTCACCCGGATTTACCGAAGAGTCCCCCGACAACCGGTTCAAGACGGCAGTCGGACTGTCCCCTTGAACATGGATGCCGGCAGAGAAGGGTGACTGAGGGATATGAAGCGAAATATCGCTCAATGCCGGTGCACAGGAATGCATCGCCAAAAGCAGAATAAGAATAATACCTTTGAATGCGTCCATAGCCATTCTGCAATACCCGAAATCGGACCGTATCGGGTGCCGATATTTTTTATATACTATACCATAAAATTCAGCTTGAATAAATTTTGACGGCTTTTATAATTCCTTCTTTCCTGGTGCACAAGGGGAGGGGCCGAGAAACTCACGACTGGAATCAAAAAAGAAGTGATAGTATATTCGCTGCAGGAGCGAAAGGGCAGGCGGATTTTATTGGTCCTTTTCTCCCTGTGATCTTCCCTTATATTTTCCCGGAAAATCATCATGCAGGCTTGAAGGACCGGATTTTTTCAATTGCTCAGCTTTTTCTACGATGGCATTGTACCGGTGCTTGAGCTCATAGAAGCCGTGCCACCAGGCATAATCCGGGGCCATCATGGCGGCGCCCATGCGGGCCCGCCTTCCTTCGTGGTGCCAGAATTCATAGAACTCCCATTCCAGTTCTTCATCAAAAAAAGGCCGGCGGGTGAGGAGATCCTGATCGTAAAGAGAATCCATCAGCTTTCTGACAGGGCGGTAGTATACTTCATTATAATTTTCTATGACCTGATCGTAATTTTCAAAATGGCTTCCCGTCCAGGAAGAGGAGTGGCACTGGAGGCAGACTTGTTCCATCTTGCTGCGTTCGGTCCGCCAGTCCGTCCGGGCGGGGAAAGGCGCAAAATCCTGGGGGCGGATCGTCAAGGGCGCCTGCGTTTCCCAGGCGATGCGTTCGGTCACATCGTGCGTAGGGGAGAGCGGTCCCGTGCCGGACATGTGGCAGGCGGCGCAGGTCGGCGCCCGGAAATCGCGTCCCGCCGTCCAGGCGCTGTCCTCGGGGGTCCATGTCCACTGATGGCCCTCGGCATGATAGAGCGTGCCGTGCTTCGATTCGTTGTAGATTTCGATCTGGGGGTGATCAGGGCCCAGATGGCACTGGTCGCAGGCCTCGGGCTTGCGGGCTTCGGCAATTGAAAAGCGGTGACGGGTATGGCAGCTGGAGCAGGAGCCCTTCGAACCATCGGGGTTGATCCGGCCGATGCCCACATTGGGCCAGGAGCCGGCGACGGGCTTTCCCTTTACCAGGGTGACTTCGGTGCCGTGGCAGCTGTAGCAGCCTGTATTCCGCTCGACGGCGTTGTTCATGCCGTCTTTGAGCCAGAAATCGATTTTCCACATGATTTCTAGAGTGTGGGCGTGTTTGCTTCGGGCGAATTCTTCCGCCTGGGATGGATGGCACTGGGCACAGCGCCGGGGCGTGACGACAGTGGCCACCGGAACGGGACTGTTCGACAGGTGGACGGTATTGACCATGGGGCCTTCCCTGTCTGTCCGGTGGCAGTCATAGCAGTCGACGCCGACCTTCGCGTGCATGCTTGATTTCCAGTCGATCACGAGGGCCGGTTTTGTTTTTCCATGGCACTCGATGCAGCTCGTACCGGAAAGGGGCCGTTCTTCGGCCGCTATAGGTGTCGGGACGGTAAATCCCCATCGCCACATGCTGATGCAGACAAGAATGAGAAAAACGAGGGCCAGATTGACATAGGCGAACACCACAAAGATTCGATGGGCCGTTCCTTTCAGATCTTTCGCTTCGCCTTCCTGCAAGTCTTTTACAACGGGAATATTCTCGAAAACCTCGCTCCCATGGGGTGCTCCCTTCAAGGCGGCCGTCAAATCGGCGCCGGCGGTGTGCTTGCCGAAATGCCGGCCCCCTCTCCATTTCGGGCTCGCCGTGACGTCATAGACCCGGCTATCGACGGCCACATAGGCAGGATTTCCTTCGCTTCCGTTATAGCGGCCGAGGGTCTGTCCCGTGATTTCCCCCGAAAGGGCGCCGGAAGAACCTGCCGCCTCCTGCCGCATTTTCCGGTGCAGGAAGGTGACGGCCGTAAGTCCCAGGATGATCATCATGGCGAAAAGAACGATCTTGATAAAGAGCATGAATCCGAAGGTGTTGTCGAAGAACTGCTCCCACCGGTCGATGCGGAACCAGGTCAGATAGATCCCGGTGGCAATGAGGGCGGCCATGCAGCTCAAACCTAAAATGCGCTCATGGGTCGGGATGCCACCGGAAAAGCGCGTCGGCCGCACAAAAATATGGATATAGAAAATGGCACCGAAAAAGACCACCGCCGCGAGCAGGTGGATGTATCCGACGATGAACCGTATCGTTTTGTGCAGCGGTGTGGTGAGGGATGCTGTTTTGTCGAGGATTCTTTCTGGAATGGGATAACGGTAGCCGTTTCGTATATAGGCGAACCCGGTCGTCGCAAGCGGTCCGCCCGTGGGTTCCTGATGACAGAACGTGCAGCCTTTGCCCGTTTCCCGGGCGTACTGTTCAGTGGCATCGAGATCGCACACGCTGAAAATACAAAGGACGAGAAAGGCAAAAAAAACAGCGTGAAACCACCTGTGGCTGACTTTCATCTGACTCACCTGATCGGGCTTTGCCGGGCTGATAAAAGTAAAAATACGAAATACGCAATGCTCAAAAAAAACCGCTGTACATCGGACAGTACCACGAACTAATGCAGGGTTTCAATAATTAAGAAAAAATGAGGATCAGTCTTAAGTTTCTCTTTCCGGTTCGACAATGAGCGTGAGTCCCCGGATGCCCCGCACCCGGATAGAGGCGCCGGCTTCCACCGGCTCGCTTTTATCTTTCACTTCGGCACGCCACAGTTCGCCGCGGACCAGTACATATCCCTCCGGGGCCAGGCGGTCCCGGGCCTTTCCGGCTAGGCCGATCATAGGGTGTTCTTTCGCCTTGCGGTCCCAGTCATAGGCCTTCCAGATAAAAGGGAAAAGGACCACATCGGCGGCTATCTTCAAGACGATGAGTCCCCAGAAGATCCAGCAGGAAATTTCGATCCGCTGTCTGAGGAACATGAGGATCAGCACGAGAAGAACGAGGGTGGGGATCTGAAGGAGAGTGTATCTGACGACGAGCCGGGGCGTAATGCGGGCGTCTTTTTCTTTGGATTGTCTTTGCGCCATTACCTTTTTTATCATGCTTCCCGAATATTGGTTCTTTCCCAGACCGGCGCTTTTCAGGCCTCCTGGGCCAGTTCCTCCAGCAGTTCCCAGCGGGAGTAGGCCGCTGCCAGCTCTTCTTCCAGCGCCTCCAGTCTTTCGTTCAATTCTCCAACGCGCGAACCGGAGTTTTTATAAAAGGCCGGATCCGCCATTTTTTCGAAGATGAATCGCTTTTCCGATTCCAGCTTCTCAATGCTGTCGGGAAGGGATTCAAGCTCCCGCTTTTCCTTGAAGGTAAGCCTGCGCGGGCCGGCGTGCACGCTCTTCGGTTTACCCTTCTTCGGTTCACGAAGAGGTTCGGCTTTTTCTTCAGCGGGACGCTGGCGAATCCAGTCGTCATACCCTCCCACATACTCCTTCACCAGACCCGGTCCTTCGAATACAAGCGTTGAAGCGGCCACATTGTTTAGAAAGGTCCTGTCGTGGCTCACTATAAGGACCGTCCCTGAATATTCGATAAGCATGGCCTCAAGCAATTCGAGCGTTTCCGGGTCGAGATCGTTGGTCGGCTCGTCCAGAACCAGCACATTCGATGGCCGGGTAAAAAGCTTGGCCAGAAGGAGCCTGTTCCGTTCGCCGCCGGAAAGCGCCGCAACAGGCGACCGGGCCTGGGCCGCCGTAAAGAGGAAATCCTGCAGGTAGGCGATTGTATGTCGAGATTTTCCGTTTACAAAGACCGTATCGCCCCCTTCGGAGACATTCTCGATTAGGGTCTTTCCATCGTCGAGCTGGGCCCTCAGCTGATCAAAATAGGCCGCCTCAATGCCGCTTCCGCGCCGTATCGATCCCTTATCCGGTTCGAGGTCTCCCGCCAGAATGCGAAGGAGTGTGGTTTTGCCGCAGCCGTTGGGTCCGATGATTCCCACCTTGTCGGCCCGCAGTATAGTGGTCGTAAAATTGTTCACGATGATGTTTTCACCGTATGAAAAGGAGATATTCCTGGCCGCGATTACCAGTCTTCCCGAACGTTCTGCCTCCTGCGCCATGAGGCGCACCGTGCCGCTTCGGGCCCGGCGCTTTTCAACTTCGGAGCGCATAGACAAGAGCGCCCGCACTCTGCCTTCATTCCTCGTCCGTCTGGCCTTGATTCCCTGCCGCAGCCAGATCTCTTCACGCTTCACCTTTTTATCGAATTCACGATTGAATGTCTCTTCCCGCTCGAGCATTTCTTCCTTTCGGGTCAGATAGATGTCATAGTCGCCGGGAAAGGATGTGAGACAGGCCCGGTCAAGCTCTACGATACGCGTGGCCAGGCGCGACAGAAAGGTACGGTCGTGGGTGACGAAAAGCATTGTTTTCATGGAGCGCAGAAGGAACTCCTCCATCCAGAGAATGGAATCGATATCCAGATGGTTTGTGGGTTCATCCAAAAGCAGTATGTCGGGATCGCTCACCAGGGCCCGCGCCAGGTACACACGCCGTTTGAGGCCGGCGGAAAGTGTTTCGCAGGGCGCCTCTTCTTCGAGGCCAATTCGCGATATGACCGTGCGGATCCGCTGGTGAAGCTGCCAGGCGCCGGCGGCCTCCAGCCGGTGCTGAATGTCTTCAAGTTCTTCCAGCGAACCGTTATCGCCCTTTGCCAGGACGCTGCTCAGGCGGTGATATTCATTCAGAAGTCCGGCGCAGTGCGGCTGTCCCGAGGCCACAATGTCGTAGACCGCCCCGCTTATACCGAGAGGCACCTCCTGGGGCAGAAGGGCCGTTCTTAATCCCGTTTGCCGTGCAACCAGGCCGCTGTCGGCCGTAAGCTCGCCATGAATCAGCTTCAGCAGGGTGGATTTCCCTGCTCCATTCCTGCCGATCAGGCATATCCGTTCGCCCCGCTCCACGGCGAGATCGGCGCCTTCCAGAAGCGGCGGACCGCCGAAGGCGAGACTTGCATTCTTTAAGGTGAGTAAGGCCATGGTGACTTCGTAATATGTAATTTGCTATTTTTAATGAATGAGCGATATACCGATTCACAATTCAAAATTCGACGTTATTTCCGTATGTATCCCTTATCTTCTATCTTACCCGGTCCGGCGGCGGCCTTTCTTGCCAGCTCGTCACAGCGTTCGTTTTCCCTGTTGCCTGCATGGCCGCGGACCCAGACAAAACGGACCCGGTGAAACTCGACAAGTTCAAGGAGCCTCGCCCAGAGGTCCGGATTGAGGGCTGCCTCGTCCTTCGTGCGCATCCAGTTATTGGCGCGCCACTTTCCGGCCCATCCCTTCGTAATGCCGTTGACCACATAACTGGAATCGCTGTAAAGAACCACGTCGGAGGGCTTCTTCAGCGTTTTCAGCGCCGCGATACAGGCCGCCAGTTCCATGCGGTTATTGGTGGTAAGGCGGAACCCTTGCGAAAGCTCGGTCCGTTTATCGCCGTCGATAATCACGGCGCCGTACCCCCCCGGCCCTGGATTCCCCAGAGCTCCTCCGTCCGTATAGACTATGACGGAGTTTTCGGTTACGGAAGCGTCCCCTCTTTCTGCTTTTCCCGCCGATTTCAGGGGCTCTGTCGATGGATTGCCGAGCCACCGTTCCGCCTCCTCCCGCGTAGAAAAGCCCTTATAGCGTGCACCCTTTACTGCTCGAATCTGTTCCTCGGCGCCGCCGGGCCCGAACCATTCAGTATAGATGCCGGGATTTCGACCTCTGGCGACGGCATAAAATTTTTTGGACTTTGCCATACATAAACCTTTCAAAATAAAGGAATAGCAATAGGGCTATTTGCTGCAGGCTACAGACAGTACTTTCTCAAAAATTGCCCTTTATGTAGTACAAAAATTATCAGGAAGCAAGATGCAAGAGATCACGAACCAACCAACCACACCAACCAGATAACCGGATAAACCAGATAACCAGATTGCCTTTGACTTCATATTCTGATAAGCCCCTACCGGATTAAATAACGATGGAGCGAAATGATGCGATATGAAGGAAATATCTTCAGACCCTTCAGCGAGGCGAACAGTTATCTCCTGCAGTGCACTATCGGCTGTTCCCATAACCGCTGCACCTTCTGCGGCATGTACAAGGACAAAAGTTACCGCATCCGCGGCATTGACGAGATCAGGACCGATATCGCCCTGGCAGGGCGCTGTTACGGCGACATTGAAAAGGTTTTTCTTTGCGACGGCGACGCAATCGCAATAGACACGGATATCCTCCTTACGATTCTGAAAGAGCTGTACGGCACTTTCCCGTCGCTTCGCCATGTGGGAACCTATGTGGGGCCGTGCAGCACGTTGAGAAAGACCATGGCGGAACTCAGAACCCTCAGAAAAGCCGGGCTCACCAAGGCCTATCTGGGTGTGGAGTCCGGCGACGACCGTGTCCTTGCCGAGATTAAAAAAGGAGTTTCCTCCGATGAAATGCTGCAGGCCGGCCGAAACCTGATCGAGGCAGATATCGGCCTTTCATCCATGATCCTTCTGGGAATCGCCGGCAAGGGCACGCGCTCTTACGAACATGCCCTGGCCACTGCGAAGATCACCAATGAAATGAAGCCGCACTATCTCGCCGCACTGACAGTAACGCCGGTGCCCAGTACGGTTCTTTACAGAAAAGTACAGGCCGGGGAATTCGAGATTCCGGATGCGTTTGAAACCCTGGAAGAGATGAAGGTGCTCTTTACGCACATCAGTATGGATAACCTGAAATTCGTGGGGATCCATGCCTCCAACTACCTGCCCATAAACGGAACATTGCAGCGGGATAAGGATGCAATGCTCGCCACGATCGATGCCGTCCTTAAGACAAGAAACGGGCGACTGTTGAGAGACGAACGCCTTCGCGGGCTCTGAAAGAAAACGGAGAGGGTGGAGGGTTCGAGGGAAAATATGCTCCTCGAGCAATGGGCTGTTTACGATTTTTCCGGCGGCGGAGCACGGTCCTTTCTTTTTTCATGTTTCTCCCGCAGCCGTGTTATAAATTCGTCGAATTGGGGTTTTTGCTCTTCCTTGAGTTCTTCTCGTATCGACTCAAAACTCTGAGTTATGATCTTTTTGATTTCGGGGCGGAATTTCCTGTCAATTTCCCTGATCTTGCTTGCCGAATCCATGAGGATGTTTCGAATCGACTGCTGCTGGGCCTCCGTCAGATCGAGTTCTTCAGTCAACTTTTTCAGGAGATATTCGGCCCGCGCCCGATGATCCCTTTTGATATAATGGGATAGTTTGTCCTTGAGATATAAATGTGTACCCAGCGAGCCGGCCAGAGCGCCGAGGCAGAATACAAGGAAAATGGCCACGCCTGTCTTGAGTTTTGTCATCGTCCGTCCTTTCTTTATTCCATTAACTGCGCCACAGTGAATTCAACGGGATCCGCTGCAAAAAATTGCATGACTTCGCGTTCCATGGACATATCGACCGCTGCCACCGCCGCCGTAAGCATCACAATCAAAAGACAGAGAGCGGGAGTCAAGCGCCACAGGCGCTCGTTGAAAAAGGAAACGGCATTCTTTTGCGCGGGCAGTTCAAGCCTCCTGACATGGCTCATGACCTCCATCCGCCAGAAGCCTTCAGCCTCGAAAGGCCCCGCGGCGCGCTCCCGGTAGGCGGCTTGAAGCGCTTTTCTCAGTGTGCTTTCACTGACTTGAAATTTCTTCATGCATTCACCCCTTTATCAAACCCGAAATCAGCGAATGAAGTTTTTTCCGGGATCTGAAAGACCGGACCTTTACATTGGCCGCGGACCATCCGAGGAGATCGGCCGCCTCTTTTACCGATAATTCCTCGAGATAGACCAGCTCTATCACCATTCTGTCTTCCGGCGAAAGCTTTGCCAGGGCCCAATCCAGCAATTCCCTTGCCTCCTTGCGGGATCCTTCTTCCAGAAATGTTACGTCCGAAGTATCGGAAAATGCGTTTTCCAGCCACTGCTTGAAGGCGCCCATTTTTTTGAAATTGTCCAGGGATTGATACGCCCTCACAAATGCAAGATGGGCCGTTTCCTCGACCTGGTCCTGCGGCACGTGCCGGCGGACCAGGCGCATGATATAATCGCCGTACCGTTCCAGCAGCTGTGCAAAGGCATCTCTGTTTCCATTCCTGACCTGCCGGACGATTTCATCGTCGCTCTCGCTGCGTGTTCCCTTTTTTTCGCCCATCGATCCATGTCATCTTCAGTTTTTTGCGAGCGTCAATGGTACCCGAAAACCGCTGGAACTTCCAATGATTTTGGGATGGAAAACGGAAGGCCCGAGAGAACGGCCTTCCGCCTTTGCGCCCATAAATCACCCATTAGAGAGAACCGGCATCGCTGTTGTCGAGCAGCGATTTTCTCAATTCCATGCGCTCCTGGAACAGTTTTCTGCCCTGAGCCCTCCGTTCCTTATAACAGCCGCCATAACCGCCACCACTGCCAGATGCCGTGATTT
Source organism: Syntrophales bacterium (assembly GCA_023230565.1). Taxonomy (GTDB): domain Bacteria; phylum Desulfobacterota; class Syntrophia; order Syntrophales; family UBA2210; genus JALNXD01. The sequence continues at coordinate 30,162 of JALNXD010000014.1, read as the reverse complement.
CATTCCATGCTTCCGATCTTTTAAATGTTAAGGCGCCTTTAATTCTGTAGTCGCCGGTTCATCCCGTCCGGTTACAGAAAAAATGGGGACGGGTTCACATTAATCAAATAGAAGTATTTTACAGGATTGAATTTAATGTGAACCCGTCCCCAAAAAACGGAAGGAAGAATAAAAAAACAATGCTAAAGCGGTGCATCTCAATTATAGTGTGTAACCATCAAGAGTGATATAACGACTACCATAATAAACTGTGAAACCGGAATACGGGGGCGTTGCTCTTTTACCCGCTGGACGGCAATCAGAGATGGGGTATTTCGGAAAGAGAAATGAAGCATGAAATTCAATAGAACGATGGCTGCTTTTTTGACCGGTGCGGTTCTTTTCTGTATGATTTCGTGCAGTCCCTTTGCACCGGAAATACGAAAATCGCCGGCCGGTGCATTGCCTGCCGTCTATTCCCTCTACCAGCCGGGAACCGAAAGGCCCGGCATGTGGTGGAAGGAATTCAATGCACCCGAATTGAACGCCCTCATAGCTGAGGCCTTCTCGGAGAGCTTCACTCTTCGGGAGGCCTGGGCCCGTCTGAACCGGGCCAAGGCCCTGGCACGTCAGGCGGGCGCATCGCTGTATCCTGAAGTTACAGGTACATCGGAGGCTTCCGGCTCTCGCCAGCGGTTCAATAACGACTTCGGAGGGAGGACCACAATTTCACAGGAAACCTATTCACTTGGACTGGCCGGCAGCTATGAACTCGATTTGTGGGGAAAGATTCGTTCGGAACAGGAAGCGGCGATACTCGATACGACGGCAACACGGGAAGATCTCAATGCGGCCGCTATGACTTTGGCCGCCGAGGTTTCCGAAAGATGGATCGGGATTATTGCCGCACGAATGGAGCGGGAGATTTTGAAGGAGCAGCTCAAGATCAATCTGATTTACCTCGAATTGGTGGAGCTTCGATTCCGTAAGGGAAAGGCCTCGGCCCTCGAAGTCTATCAGCAGCGGCAGATCGTGGAAAAAGTGAAATCGGAGATACCGCTGGTCGAACTGGAAGAGCAACTGCTTCAACACAGCTTGGCACTTCTTATGGGAAAGCTCCCGCAGGCACCGCTCGCAATCGCACAAAGCAGTCTGCCGGAGATCACAGCGGTTCCGGAAACTGGACTACCCGCAGATCTCCTTTCGGCACGGCCCGATGTGCGGGCGGCGGGATTTCGCCTGAAAGCGGCGGATTGGCAGGTTTCGGCGGCACGGGCCAACCGGCTTCCCAATATCTATCTCAGCGCCTCCACGCGATATTTATCGGGGGGCATCGACGGCCTTTTTAACAACTGGCTCTATGCCCTTGCCGCAAATCTGACTGCGCCTCTGTTTGACGGAAACAGGAGAAAATCCGAGGTGGATCGGACAATGGCAGTAGTGGATGAAAATTTATCGGCCTACCGGCGCACGGTATATACGGCCGTGAAAGAGGTCGAAGATGCCCTCGTCAGCGAGGAAAAAAAGCGCCGGCATATTGTGGCGCTCGAAGAAGAAATACGCACGGCCCGAAAGGCCCTGACGGAAGCGCGCGAACGGTATATAAAGGGATTGAACGACTATCTGCCTGTACTCACCCAGCTTCTGAGAGTGCAGGAATTGGAAGTGCTGCTCCTCAACCGCAGGGTGGAACTGCTGTTCAACCGCGTGGCCCTCTATCGGGCGCTCGGGGGAACCTGGACTCAAACACTTGCCCCCGAAAAAGCAGTGAAGACGGAAAAAACGGAAGGAATGAATACTCCCGAAGGATGACCCTGAGATGGAAACGATGAATGAAGAGACAGCGACGCCCTCACGCAGGCCGGGGAAAAAAGAAAAATTAAAAACGCTCTGCGAGATCGTGCTTCCCCTTCTTGTGGTGGCTGCCGGCATTGTTGCGGCTTCCTATGTATTCAGCACCGCTCCCGAGGCCCAAAGGAAGCGGCCGCCGGAAAAGGCCCCCCTTGTCCTTGTAAAGAAGGTTTCAAAATCCGACACGAAAGTATTCGTTCCCGTCATGGGCACCATCGTGCCGGCCCGGCAGATTGCCTTGCGGGCACAGGTTTCGGGAACAGTGGAAAAAATCAATCCGGAATTCATGACGGGGGGCATTTTCAAAACAGGCGATGAAATGATCGTTCTCGATCAGGAGGATTACAAGCTTGCCGTCATTCAGAAGGAGCGCCAGGTTGCCGAAGCGCGCTATGCATTGAAACTCGAGATGGGAAGTCAGGATGTGGCGAAGAGGGAATGGGAACTTCTCAAGTCGCTGGACAGTGCCGATAGAAAAAATAGTGACGGCGATGCCGATTTGGCGCTTCGAAAACCACACCTCGAGAAGGCAAAGGCAGACCTTGCAGCGGCCAAGGCCGAACTGGACCAGGCAAAACTCAATCTCGAGCGCACCACGATACGGGCGCCTTTCAACTGCATCGTTCTGGCAAAAAATGTGGATCTTGGTTCCTATATATCGAACCAGCAAGAAATTGCCGCTCTTGCGGGGACCGACGAATACCGGGTGCAGGCGGCGGTGCCGGTGGACCGGCTGAAGTGGATATCCGTTCCCCGGGACAACGGAGACAGCGGATCATCGGCCAGAGTTTTTTACGGGACGGACGGAAAATTGCCGGCGGTCCGCACGGGCAGGGTCGTCAGATTGCTTGCGGATCTGGAGGAGGAAGGGCGCATGGCCCGGGTTTTGATAGCCATAAAGGACCCGCTGGATCTCAAAACACAGGAAATTTCGAAACCGCCGCTTCTGATCGGCGAATACGTAAAGGCCGAAATCGAGGGCCCGGAAATTGAAAATGTAATTGCCATCCCCCGAAGCGCGCTCAGGGATGGGGGCAAAGTATGGATTGCAGACAAGGGAGTTCTGGACATACGGCCCGTGGAAATCGTCTGGCGCGATGCGGAATCGGTTCTGGTAAAAAGCGGAATCGATGAGACAGACCATCTTATCACGTCCGATCTTGCAGCCCCTGTCCGGGGAATGAAGATTGTTGCCGAGGGTGAATCGGGAGATTCCACCGCTGCGGGCAGGTCCTCAAGGTGATCGGGATGCGGGAACGCACGCATATTTCCGATGTCAATGCACCGGAGCACACCAGGCGGGGCCCCCTGGCCTGGATGGCGGGAAATTCGGTGGCCGCCAATCTCCTGATGGTCGTCTTTCTGGTGGGGGGGCTGATCTGGAGCATGCAGATCAAGCAGGAAGTTTTTCCCGATTTCGATCTGGAATATGTGACAGTATCGGTGGCCTATCCGGGGGCAAGTCCCGAGGAAGTGGAACAGGGCATCGTGCTGGCCGTGGAAGAAGCCGTATCCGGCCTGGATGGAGTCAAGGAAGTGACTGCCAGTGCCCGGGAAGGATCGGGAACGGTCACCGTCGAAATGATCGAAGGATATACTATCCAGAAGCTTGCCCAGGATATTCAGAATGAAATCGACCGCGTCACCTCTTTTCCGGAAGAAGCCGAAGAACCGAATGTAGAGATCATGTCCCGCCGCCGGCAGGTGATTTCGCTGGTATTGTACGGCGATCATGACGAAAAGGTGCTTCGCGAAGTGGCGGAAGGGGTGCGGGACGGGCTTCTCCAAAACCCGGAGATTACGCAGGTCGATCTGAGAGGAACCAGGAATCTTGAAATCGGCATAGAGGTGTCGCAGACTGCTTTGCGGGCCTATAATCTTACCCTCGCCGATGTGGCAGCAAAAATAAGGGCATCTGCCGTCGAACTGCCCGGCGGCGGGCTCAAAACAGAGCGCGGGGAAATTCTGGTCCGCATGAAGGAGCGCCGGGAATATGGCCCAGAATTTTCCCAGATACCGGTTATCACTTCCGGAGACGGCACGCGGGTCCTTCTCGAAGACATCGCAACCGTGATCGACGGTTTCGAGGATACCGATCACTATTCCACCTATAACGGAAAGCCGGCCATCATGGTCGATGTCTACCGGGTAGGCGATCAAACACCTATTTCAGTGGCGGATGCGGTGATGGAGTATGTGAAGACGCTCAGCGCCGCACTTCCACCGGGGATCTCGATTGACACTATAAACGATTTCTCGGACACTTACCGGCAGCGCCTGAATCTCCTCCTGCGAAACGGCTATATGGGACTTGCCCTGGTTCTTATACTCCTGGGCCTCTTTCTGGAAGTGCGGCTTGCCTTCTGGGTGACCATGGGGATTCCCATTTCCTTCCTCGGGGCCTTTCTTTTCCTGCCCTATGCCGGGGCGAGCATCAATATGATGTCCATGTTCGCCTTTATCGTTGCTCTTGGAATCGTGGTGGACGATGCCATCGTAGTAGGAGAAAATATCTATACCTTTCGTGAAAGGGGGTACCCCTTTCTCAGGGCCGCCGTGGCAGGCGTGCGGGAAGTGGCAATGCCCGTGACCTTCAGCGTGCTTACCAATATCGTGACCTTCATGCCCCTTATGTTTGTGCCCGGAATGGTGGGCAAGATATTCGGCGTTATTCCGATTGTCGTTATCACGGTATTTTCAATTTCCCTGGTCGAAAGCCTGTTAATCCTGCCGGCTCACCTTGGACATCAGAAAGAGAGGACTGGCTGGGGCCCCTTCGGCTGGCTTCACGGAATGCAGCAGCGATTCAGTGACAGATTCAGCCGTCTGGTCAGAGATTTCTACGGACCATTTCTGAAAAGGGTTCTCGATTGGCGCTATTTGACCATTGCCGTCGGCCTTGCGGTCCTTGCCGTGACGCTGGCCTATGTGAAGAGCGGCAGGATGGGCATTACCCTCATGGAACGGATCGAATCGGATTATGCGCTGGCTGAAGCGGTTCTTCCCTATGGATCGGCGGTGGAAAGAACGGAAGCGCTTCAGGACAGGCTGGTAGCGGAAGCCGAGGAACTGGCAAAACAACACGGAGGACCGAAGCTTGTTAAAGGGATCTATACCCATGTGGGTGCTTCTGTGAACGGAACAGCCGGAAGCCATACCGTTTCGGTGAGGGTCTTTCTTACCCCGCCGGAAGAGCGCCCCATCGAAACGGCCGAGTTTGTGACGCAATGGAGAAAAAATGTGGGTACCGTTGCCGGTGTGGAATCGCTTAATTTCAGATCCTATGGAGGAGGACCCGGTGGACGGGCGGCCATGTCCATCGAGCTGAGCCACCGGGATCTCGCAGTCCTTGAAACGGCCAGCGCGGATCTGGCAGCGTCGCTGCGCTATTTCCCCAAAGTTACCGATATCGATGACGGCTTTTCTCCGGGCAAAGAACAGATCGACTTTAAACTGCTTCCTGCGGGCAGGGCACTGGGGCTGACGGCCCGGGAAGTGGCTTCTCAGGTTCGTGATGCTTTTTACGGGGAGGAGGTCCTGCGGCAGCAGCGGGGGCGAAACGAGATTAAGGTGATCGTGCGGCTGCCCGAGACAGACAGAGCATCCGAATACAGTTTGGAAGAACTCATACTGAGGACGGGAAAGGGGCGTCAGGTCCCCCTGAGAGAGGTGGTCACCATGGAGCGGGGGAGAGCCTATACCTCCATAGACCGCCGCAATGGCAGGCGGGTGGTTACTGTAACGGCGGATGTCAATCCCCCCAGCGATGCGGCGCTCATTCTGGAAACCTTGAAAAAGGAAACGCTTCCCGATCTCGAAAAAAGATACAGCGGCCTGCGCTACGGGTTCGAAGGCAGGCAGGCCGATCTTTCGGAAAGCATGAGGAGCCTCTTTATGGGCCTGGCACTGGCCATGCTGGCAGTCTACGCGCTTCTGGCCATTCCCTTCAGGAGCTACATTCAGCCGATCATCGTCATGATAAGCATCCCCTTCGGTATTGTGGGGGCTGTTTTCGGGCATTATCTCCTCGGTTACAGTCTCAGCATCATGAGCCTTTTCGGTATCGTGGCACTCTCCGGAGTTGTCGTGAACGATTCGCTGGTGCTGATCGATTTCGCCAATCGAAGGCGCAAGGACGGCCTGTCCGCGACCGATGCCATTCACCGCGCCGCCATCAGCCGTTTCCGGCCCATCCTGCTGACATCGCTCACCACCTTCGGCGGACTGACGCCCATTATTCTGGAAACATCGCGCCAGGCCCGCTTCATGATCCCCATGGCCATCTCGCTGGGCTTCGGCGTCCTCTTCGCCACTCTGATCACCCTCATACTGGTCCCTTCTTTCTATCTCATAATCGAAGACCTGAGGTGGGGACGCAGGCAGGTTGAAGAGGCCGAACCCTCACATTAAAAATGGAGAAATACATTCTATCTTGTCAGATGGCGGTGCTTGATCCGGTGAGGCTGACCGGCTGCTCTGCCCAGCCTTTTTTTCCGGTCCGCCTCGTACTCTGAATAGTTACCGTCGAACCACATCACCGAGCCGTCATCCTCGAAGGCCAGGATGTGAGTGGCAATTCGGTCGAGAAACCATCGGTCGTGGCTGATCACGACTGCACAGCCGCCGAAATGCTCCAGTGCCTCCTCCAGGGCACGCATTGTATTCACATCCAGATCGTTGGTAGGTTCGTCTAAAAGGAGAAGGTTGGCGCCTTCCTTGAGCAGAGAGGCGAGATGAACCCGGTTCCGTTCACCTCCGGAGATCATGGTTACCTTCTTCTGCTGGTCAGTTCCCGAAAAATTGAACCGAGACACGTACGCCCTGGAATTCATCTCGCGCGTTCCCAGCACAACTGTTTCATTTCCTCCGGAGATGATCTCCCAGACGGTCTTCTGCGGGTCCAGCATGTCCCGTTCCTGATCGACATAGCCGATTTTTACCGTTTCGCCTATGTGAATTTCGCCCTTGTCCGGTTTCTCGGCTCCGGTAATCATCTTGAAGAGCGTGGTCTTGCCGGCGCCATTGGGCCCGATGACACCCACGATTCCGCCGGCGGGCAGGGAAAAGGTCATGTCCTCGAAGAGCATGCGATCGCCGAATCCTTTGGCGACACCCTCCGCCTCCACGACGACCTTTCCCAGGCGGGGACCCGGTGGAATATAGATTTCGAGATCCTTTGCCTCTTTTTCATAGTCCTGATTCAGGAGCGATTCGTATGCGCTGATCCTGGCCTTCGATTTGGCATGGCGCCCCTTGGGCGACATGCGGATCCATTCCAACTCGCGCTCCAAGGTCTTCAGTCGCGCCGTTTGACCTTTCTCTTCGTTTTTGAGGCGCAGCTCTTTCTGCTCCAGCCAGGAAGAATAGTTGCCCTTCCAGGGGATGCCCCGCCCCTTGTCCAGCTCCAGGATCCAGCCGGCCACATTATCAAGAAAATAGCGGTCATGTGTAACGGCGATTACGGTTCCCTCATACTGCTGGAGGTGCCGCTCCAGCCAGGCCACCGTCTCCGCATCCAGGTGATTGGTGGGTTCGTCGAGAAGAAGTATGTCCGGTTTCTGCAGGAGAAGACGGCAGAGGGCCACCCGCCTCTTTTCGCCGCCGGAGAGGACCCGGATCGGTGTATCTTCGGGCGGGCAGCGCAGTGCATCCATGGCCATTTCCAGCCGCGAATCGATATCCCAGGCGTCCAGTTGGTCGATCTTTTCCTGAAGGGCGCCCTGACGTTCCATCAGCCGATCCATCTCGTCATCGGACATGGGTTCGGCGAACTTCTCGCTGACCTCATTATATTCCCGTACGACATTGACAATCTCCTGCAGGCCCTCTTCAACGGCATCTTTTACAGTTTTATCCTGATCAAGCTTTGGTTCCTGTTCCAGAAATCCCACGGTATATCCAGGAGATACTATTACTTTCCCCTCGTATTCCTGATCGGCTCCCGCCATAATTCGGAGCAGGGAGCTCTTCCCGGATCCGTTCAATCCCAGAACGCCGATTTTTGCACCGTAAAAATAAGACAGAGATATATCTTTCAAAACTTCTTTATGATGATAGTTTTTTCCCACACGCATCATAGTATAAATGATTCTCTCCGCTACTTCGCTCATATGAACACCTCTGGAGTATGATTATTGCCGCGATACTATCGTGAGACGGTATTTTTTAAAAGGGTAAATAGGAAAGTTTTGCTAAAAAGTCAATTTTGATCGATGTGAAGCTGCCGTCCGGCAAACTTTGAGCCGCCGCATGCATTCGCTGGAACAGTTTTGCGAGCAAATACAGAGACGCTCAGACGAAATTTTCCTGATTCTCGCAATTTAACCGTTGACCATAATCAGGTAATTTTGGTATTTTGTTACATAATATTTGATTCCGGTCTTCCGGAGCAGCAAGGATATTTTCCGGCTGCGGACATGCTGTTGTCTGAATACTTACTTTCTTTATTGGTTACTCCAAATCGTTTTTAAAGTTGTTTTCCGTGTCTTGCCATCCCTGAGATTTCCTGTTTCTTTATTAACCTCTCTTACCTGTTTAATGTGTCTGTATTCTTATCTGCTAAAAGGTGAGGTTTCCAAGCAGTTATTTCTTTATCCGGGGTCGAAATATTATTTTAAAATTTACGGAATAAAGGAGGGATTCAGATGTCCAGGGACATGAAAGGCAAAGGGTACACCAGGCGAAGTTTCATTTTAACAACAGGTGGTGCCGCAGTGACAGGAATTTTATATGCAGGCGGCGGAAAAGTTTTCGGAGTCACCCAAAAACCTGATACATGGGACAATGAAGCGGATGTGATGGTTATAGGAGCGGGAAGTGCCGGTTTCTCGGCTGCAATCCATGCGGCTGAAAGCGGCGCAAAGGTCATTCTTCTGGAAAAAATGCCTGTTATCGGAGGCAGCAGTATTATTTGCGGCGGTGCTTTGTGCTTTGCGGGAACCGATATGCAGGCGGCTGAGGGAATCAAGGATTCAAATGAGCTTCTTTATGATGATATGATGAAAGTGGGGGGTAACGAAAATATCCCGTCCCTTGTTCAGGCATACGTGGATAATCAATTGGCAACTTACGAATGGCTGAAAACGCTGGGAGTAAACTTCCTGAAAATAGGCATAGCCAGCGGCATGAGTGTTCCCAGAAGCCATTATGTAAAACCTGCCGATGTACTGGCTATTTTACGTGACGAAGCACGTAAAAAAGGGGTTACACTTGTCATGAGGACACCGGCGCACCGGCTTGCAATGGACGAAAAAGGCAGAATCGCAGGCGTAATTGCCGGAACTATGAAGAAACCGGTGACCTACAGTGCCAGAAAGGCGGTAATCCTGACATCCGGAGGATTTTCTCTCAACAAGGATCTTTTGGCAAAATTTGTTCCCGTAATGGCCAAAGCAATGGCGATCAACGGGCTGGGAAATCACGGAGACGGTCTGAAAATGGCGTGGGCATATGGAGCCGATATCAAGGACATGGCCTATATTAAAGCAACCTTCGGGTTCGATCTCGAAGCGAAGACGATTTCTGAAGATTTTGTCCTGATGTTCTATCAGGGGGCCATTATTGTGAACAAGGAAGGGAATCGTTTCGTTGACGAATCCTTGTCGTACAAACTGGTTGGAGATGCCGCTCTGGCACAAAAAGATGCCATGGGATTTCAGCTCTACGATGCGGCTATCCGTGAAAAGGGCATGTCGGATCCATTCGGGCGCACCGCCGGTCTGGAGAAAAGGGGGCGTATTGTAAGTGCACCCACTTTGACGGAACTGGCGCAGAAGATGAATGTTCCTGCCGATTCTCTGGAGAGGACGGTGAAAGAATATAATGCAGATGTCGAGAAAGGAGGCGACTCCAAGTTCGGCCGAACGACTCTCGTGGCAAGTTACGGCAAACCGGTAAAAATAGATCAGCCACCTTTTTATGCCTTTCCCTCCACGGCAGCCATTCTAGGCACCTATGGCGGAATCCTGATAAACGACAAGACCGAAGTGATAAATGTCTTTGAAGAATCTGTCCCCGGTCTTTATGCTGCCGGCGAAATTATCGGCGGTATGCACGGGGTTGCCTACATGACAGGGACAGCTTTCGGTAAAGCTCTTATACTGGGAAGGCTTGCGGGAAAAACGGCTGTTGGCGGACAATAGAAAAGTTGCAGGGCTGTAGGGGGCGGTTTCAGATTTAATGAGGCCGCCTTTTTTTGAAAACTTGTCCTTGAGGTCTTTCTTGAAGGTCCGGTGTGTGCCTTCTGTGATTATTCTCACATACCAAAGTTCTGAAATCTGCTGCTCGAATGTGTTTTAATGTTTGACACAGGAGTATTTTCATTATAATTTCTTACTCCATCTATCTAGTATCCTTTGCGAGATCTGAGCACAGCGGCTATGGTCGGACTTCCGGAAAATCATAATTCACATTCCAGTCACATCGTACGATTCATCGCCGGCATGCCCAGTCTTCCCGTAACGGTGACACGCGTGCTCGAAATATGTAACAGTCCGGCTACGTCGCCTGATGATCTCAATCGTGTTATTGCCCTTGATCCGGTCTTGACAGGACGAGTTCTGAAGCTTGTAAATTCCGCATATTACGGGCTTTGCAATACGATTACATCTCTGCCTCGCGCAATAATCATGCTGGGAATGAATACGATTAAGAATCTCGTAATCGGCAGCGCCATAGTGAATTCATTCGGGCGAATTTCGTTTCATGCCTTATCGATGACGAATTTCTGGCTTCACTGTCTTTGTGTGGGAGTTACCGCCAAAAGGCTCGCTATTCTCAAGGAAGTTCCGATAACACAAAGGGAAGATTATTTTGTGGGAGGACTCCTGCATGATCTGGGTAAAATTCCATTAATCAGCCTCTTTTCGCATGAGTATCTTCAAATACTTAGTTCCGGTTCGCGCTGCGTTCTCTATAATTCGGAAAGAAAAATTTTAGGACTGGATCATATGCAGGTAGGCAAGATGATAGGTGAAAAGTGGAAGTTGGGGATCGCGATCAGCGACTGCCTTCATCATCATCACGATCCTGACAACGCTGCGGAAGAAAACAGACAGAAAGTTAAAATTATTGAATTGGCGGATATGTTTTCAAAGTATTTGGGAATAGGTAATGCCGGAGATTTGCCGCCGGACGGGGATACCCTGAATCATAATATGTCAGCGAATGGATTTACCGGAGCCCAATTGGAAGGCCTTAAAGAAACTGTAGAGGAAGAAATCGAAAAGGCCCGGATCTTTCTTCAATCGACTACGAGAGGATAGTTCAAAATGAGAATAAAATTCTGGGGTGTAAGGGGATCTATTCCCTGTCCAGGGCCTTCTACGGCAATATACGGAGGGAATACCGTATGCCTCGAAATACGATTTACCGATGTGAATCGAATGCTGATAATTGATGCCGGATCAGGAATCCGCCCGTTGGGAAATTTTCTTATGGCCAATGATATTTCTCAAGGATTGAAATTAATAGATATTTACCTCACTCATACTCATTGGGACCACATCCTCGGATTTCCTTTTTTTACTCCAATGTATATTCCTGGAATGCATATCCGCATTCACGGGCCAACCACCTATGAGGATGATTCACTTGCAAAAGTCATTGGAGGACAATTTGTCTATCGTTATTTTCCGGTCAGAATAGAAGAGCTGGCATCCACTATAGAATATATAGAAATAGGTGAAGAAAGCTTTGATTTGGGGGATGGAATTACAGTATCTACCAAATATCTGAATCATCCAATTGCATGTATAGGATATCGAATTGAGTATAAGGGAAAATCATTCGTCACGGTTTTCGATTCGGAACCCTATCGAAATCTCTTCTCAACCGATCCTTCAGACCCTTCCTATATAGAAAATGCCGCTCGTGAAGGTGAGCAAGCGGCAAAGGAGCAGAACCGGCGTGTAGAGAAATTTTTTGCAGATGCCGATTTTATTATATATGATGCGCAGTATACAAGAGAAGAATATGAAAATGGCAAGAGGGGATGGGGACACAGCTCCATTGAGTATGCCATAGAGGCAGCTTTCAGGAACAAGGTAAAAAAACTGGCGTTGATCCATCATGACCCGGAGAGAACAGATGCCCAAATTGAAGCCCTTGCCACGCGGTTTTGCAATCCTGAAATAAGGGGCCCGATGGAAATATTTTTTGCAAAGGAAGGAATGGAAATTGAAGTGTAGTTATTTAAGGGCATTACATGCTTTCCTTTGAAACATTCACTGCATTTTTTGCAGCATCTTTTATTCTCGCGCTTGCTCCGGGACCCGATAATATCTTTGTCCTTACCCAATCTGCCATGCACGGCCGCAAAGCAGGGATAATCATTACCTTAGGCCTGTGTACAGGACTTGTTTTCCATACCGCTGCGGTTACTTTGGGGATTGCCGCACTATTACAGGCATCAGCCATTGCATTTACTTTTTTGAAAATTGCCGGCGCATGTTATCTGCTTTATCTCGCATGGCAGGCTTTTCATTCCTCTGCCGCCGAAATCAACTTTCAAAAGACACATAATTTAGGATCCTGGCAAGCCTGCAGGAGAGGTATAATAATGAATATTACGAACCCTAAAGTTTCAATTTTTTTTATGGCATACCTCCCTCAATTCGCCGATCCCGGCAGGGGTTCTGTGGCAGTTCAGATTATGCTCCTCGGCCTTGTATTCATTGCAGCCACTCTTCTTGTATTCGGAACTATATCGCTTCTTGCCGGATTTGCCGGTAACCGGCTTAACCGCTCAAAGAAGGTGCAGCGCCTGATCAACCGTATTGCGGGGATAGTCTTTGCCGGCCTTGCCATTAAACTTGCCACGGCACATAGATAAGAGCGGATTAAACGGATTTATTGAATTGAGGATCATCGAGATCGTTTCTTACTGCCAGACCTATTTTATCCAGAACGTAAGGTTTTTTTACATATGAACCTGCGCCCAGGGCCTGTGCCTGTTTCACGCGGTCTGTTTCAGAAAAACCGCTGACTATTGTTGCTTTCTGATTCGGAGTAACTTCTATTATTTTTCTGTATGTTTCAAGACCATCCATTCCTGGATCCATGATCATGTCAAGCACTATGAGATCCACATTATTGTTCCTTAAAAATTCAACAGCTTCTTCTCCGCTTTCTACCGCCATTACCCTGTAGCCAAGCCTGCTCAGCATTGCGACGGCAAGTTCTCTCTGTTCGTAGACGTCATCAACAACCAATATGGATTCTCCCCTTCCTTTGTAAGAATCGGGCGTAACTGTCTCCGGGAGTTTAGAAATTTCCTCTCTGGTAACAGGTAAATAGATGGAAAACGTGCTCCCTTTGCCTGTTTCGCTAACAATATCTATATATCCGTTGTGATCTTTTACTGTTCCCCAGACTACAGTCAAACCCAGACCTGTTCCGCTTCTTCCCATAATTTTTTTTGTATAAAAAGGTTCAAATATTTTTTCTATGTTTTCCTTTGATATGCCTGTTCCCATATCTGATACACTGAGAACGGCGTAATCACCTTCGCGGATGTCGTCGTATCCTCTTACGGGCCTGTCAAGGTGCAGACAGCGTGTTCCTACTTTTACTACCCCTCCGCGTTCCATAGACTCTGCAGCATTTGCAATAAGATTCATTATCGTTTTTCCCAGGTGAACCGGTGAACCTTTAATGTTCAAAAGATCTTCGTCAAGATCGGCTTCAAAGTGCACATTGCTATGAAAATCCTTCAATCTTTCGAATTCAGGCGTTTCAAAATAATCTGAAATCAGGCTGTTCAGATTTATGATTTCCGAAACTGATACTCCGCGCCGGGCAAGAGTTAACAAATCCTGAATGATTGCCGCACCTTTTTCTCCAGATTTCAATATATTGCATGCATATGTTCTCAATGAGTCATCTTCCGGGATTTTCTCCAAAAGCAGTTCGGAATATCCCACCAGTACCCCCAAAATATTATTCAGATCGTGTGCAATCCCCCCGGCCAGCGTTCCCATGGCTTCCATCTTTTCCGCCCGATGAAGACGTTCTTCCAAATGAAATTTTTCCTTTTCTATTTCTATTCGCCAGCTCACGTCGCGAATTGATTCTATGGCCCCGGTCGCCCTTCCTTCAGAATCGTAAAGCACCGATGCGGTTGAGAAAATATACGCACCCTTGTTGCCGTTCAATGAGGGTGCGAAGTCCTCTTTTGAAAAAATATTTCCCTTCCGGTTAACAGGTGTTTCTGCGAATGCCTCCGGATTAAGGGCATAATCAATCAACATGGGCTTTTTTTCTCCGTAAAAAGGCAGTGAATATGAGAGATCTCCCTTTCCTGTTATTTCACTGCTGCTGATTCCCGTCATTGTTTCCATGGCCAGGTTCCAGGCAATTACTTTTCCTTCTTTATCTATCACATATGTTGCATCGGGAAGAAAATCGATAATGTCGAAAAGATTTTTGCGTACTGACTTCAATTCCTGGACATGTACCTCCAGAACCCCATTCGTTTTTTCCAATTGATCCATGATTTGATTGAAGGAAGTAGAAATTTCCTTCATTTCGAATACTTCATGCTGCAAGTCGGAAGACAGCCGCTTCCCTTTTTCCGCTGCTTCTTTCAAACGTTCCGTTGTAAAGGAGACTTCGTCGAAGATAAGGCGAATCAGTATGATGCCTTCAAGGCCCAATATGAGGATAAAAGCGAAAAGAACTACATGTGAAGAATCGAGTGATTCATGCCGCACGTAGATATAACTGGCGATCAGGATCGGTATGACGAGAATAATGGATACTATTATGATAAGCTTATATCGTAATCTTTTATCCTGCATTGGCTTTTCCCCGCGTCCGCTTTATTTGTGAATTGTATATTGCAGATAACATCCTCGGGCCGTCCCGAAATAAATTAAATGAACTATCGGCTCTGATCCCTCTTAGCTTTAACACTCTTAGTAAGCCGATAAATATTTCCTTATACGATATTAGCGAATTATTGCCACTATTTTGAATAAAAAAAGAAAGTTAAAGAAATATTTGTTCCGTCCGGAAAATGTAATTTTTCAGTAGTAACTGAGCTATGTTCTGTTATATAGTTATCTGCAAAGAGAGCATATAAGATACTGAAACTGTTGTTATATAAGGAAACTGCCAATACCTTGAACTGATACCTGTTAATTGTCCGATACAGAGGAATTGCCATGAAGAAGAAAATTTTGACCGCTGCCCTTTTTTTGATCGTATGTCTGACCGCCCTTTCGTGGACCTGCCCCGCAATCTCCAAGACGATAGTACGTGAGGATTTCAATCCGGTGTTTGCAGCGCCGGGTTCCGTAACCGGAATAATTCCGCTATCGGGAAATAAAATTCTGATAACCGGAACATTTACAACAATAAGCGGTTATCCCGCCAAACATATTGCCCGTCTCAATGCTGATGGAACTGTCGACAGGACTTTTGAAGTATCCGGGAACATTCAGGTGGATCAGATCCGTGCCGCAGCCGGGCAGGCTGATGGAAAGATACTCATAGGGGGATATCTGACGCGTTACAAGGAAGCGAGTACACAAAGCTATCTTTTCCGCCTCAATGCCGATGGTTCCCTGGATGAGACTTTTGATGCCGGCGGTTATGACTGGCAGACTGGTTCTTACGGCATTTCCGGTCTTGTCCGGGCGATAAAGGTCGATGAAAACGGCAAAATATTGGTCGGCGGTGATTTCACGGCTCCCCGAAACAGGATCATCCGCCTCAATCCCGATGGATCGGTCGATCCGACGTTCGAGCCCGGTTCGGGGGCCGATGGTTCCGTAACCCATATCGCCATCGAGGCGTCCGGAAGCATCGTAATCGGCGGGTCATTTGCCACAATAAACGGGTCGGCAAAAAGAGGTATCGCCCGCCTGGATGAAAGCGGATCACTCGACGGGGCCTTCGGCGCCGGCGTGGCCGGCGGCGATCTTTTCGCCCTCGCGCTCCAGCCCGATGGAAAGATTCTCATTGCCGGGAGCTTTTCGCAGGCGGCGGGTCAAACCGTTTCAAAGATGGCCCGGTTTGAGACCAATGGGACCCTTGATTCAACCTTTCAACCGAGTGGCGGGTCCAGCCTGATCGGAAACTACCTCCATGAAATCACCGCCCTTGCGGCTTCGGAAAATTATATTTTTGTGGGAGGCTGGAATCCGGTCATGTATTTCGACGGGAAACCGACTGATCACAATGCCGCCGTTTATGTCCTTCATGAAGCCGGTGGAGGATTTTACAGTTATGCACGCTTCAAAGGAAAACCCACCGATGTCTGGGCACTGGCGGAGCGATCGGACGGCACTGTTCTGGCGGGAGGAAGTTTCACGTACCGGGACGATCCTTCCGATGAAGGACTGTATGCCGGTCTCTGCCTTTTCTCCGGCCCCTACTTTCTTCCCGACGCCAATTTCAAGCCTATAGTCGGCGGTCAGGCGAATGTACAGGCTCTGGCCCTTCAATCTGACGGAAAGATACTGGCAGGCGGCGAGTTCTACCTCATTAACGGGCACAGCGCTCCCGGTGTGGCGCGTCTCTTCCCCAGCGGCGAGGAGGACCCGGCGCTTACAACTCTCTTGACGGCGGGAGGTTCAGTGACGGATGTGCGTGTGCGCTCCGACGGAAAGCTTGTCGTGGGAGGCACGTTTTATAGCATTGCCGGCCAGGATTACAAAGATGTGGCGCTTCTCGATCCGAACGGGTCGGTAGAGGCCTCCGCGTACGTGGGCCGCCTGAGAGCTCTTGCCTTGCAGTCCGATGGAAAGATCCTTGCCGCGGCGGACGCTATGGCCAATTCGCCGGGTATATGGCGTCTGAACGAAGATCTTTCCATCGATGGGACATTTACTCCCGGTGAGGGGATTTCGAACTATCAGCAATCAGATTACGAATTCGACCGGATCAATGCCGTTGCCGTTCAACCGGATGGCAAAATACTCCTGGGCGGTTCCTTTTCCAGCTTTTCGGGATCGGCAGTACAGAACATAGTACGACTCAATCCCAATGGGTCCCTTGATGCCACGTTCACATCTCCGGCCTTTACTGTTTTCAATTCCCGTAGCGAAATATTTTCGATAGCATTGCAGCCGGACGGCAAAATTTTGATTGGCGGCCGTTTTTCTACCGTCGGCACTATAGAAAGTCCCACCCTTGCGCGCTTGAATGCAAATGGAACCATGGATGAAACCTTTTCTTCACCCTTCGGCGATCAGGGACTTACCGCCTACAGTATCTGCGTCCAGGATGACGGGAAAATCCTGGTCGGCGGGAATATGCAGATTTATGACGCGGTAAACGGGAAACTCTATAACAGCCTCGTACGTCTTGGCCAGAATGGGTTGAGGGACGTTTCTTTCAATGCGTCGGTCACGGGTACCGTAAGAAAGATCCTCGCCTCGGGAGAGCGAATCATTATAGCCGGCAGTTTCGAGGCCGCAGACGGTGTTCCACGCCAAGGGATGGCCTGTTATACTTTTTTGAGAGCCGATGTGAATCATGATGATCGGGCTGATCTCGCTGATGTGATCCTTATCCTTAAAACATTGGTTGGGGATGTGACCGGGGTTTTCGCAGACGGGGATATAAATAACGACGGCAAACTGGGACTGCAGGAAATTGAGTACCTTCTGCAGAAAATTGCAGAAGTACGATAATATTGAAATGAAGGAGCATTGTATGGACAGGGTACCAATCCTGGAAATCTTTTCGGACTATATCTGACCATGGTGCTATTTCATTACCGGGCGTATTGAAAAACTGAAAAAAGAATATGGAATAGCTATGAAATGGCGGGCCTTTCCGCTTCATCCTGAAATTCCCGAAGAAGGCCTTCTTCTGAGAGATCTGTTTGCCGATTACAGCACTGTCGATATCGAAAAAATCAGGAATCGTCTTCGGGAGACGGCGGCTGATTTGGGATTGCCCCTGCGAGACAGGGATAAAACCTTTAACAGCAGGCGGGCGCAGGAACTGGGGCTCTGGGCCGGATCGACGCGCAGAGGCGATGCCTTTCATAATGCAGTTTTCCGGGCCTATTTCGTCGATGGAAAGAATATCGCCCGAATCGATGTTCTTACCGGTCTTGCCGCCTCAGTCGGCCTTTCTCCCGACGAGGCGCGGGATGTGCTCCTGACCGGGGCCTATAGTGCCGCCGTCGATTCCGACTGGGCCCTTTCAAGAGAAAAAGGTGTAACGGCCGTGCCGACCTTTATTTTGGAGAATGCCCGTCTGGTTGGTGCTCAGCCCTATCCGGTGCTGGCTGATTTTCTGGAAATGCAGGGTGTTGACCGATCGCAATGAAGCAGTAAGAGAAAGTGTTTAAAATTAAGGGGTGAAGAGATCAGAGACAAAAGCCTGATGGCGCCCTGCGACTCTGTGCGGCGCATGCGGCGTCTATATCGCTGCGAGAGACAGGAATGAAAAATTCAAAACCGTTGCCTCACTTCATGGTGCCCCGCCGGTGCGTAATTTTTTCTTAATGCGCTTTTTTATGCATCATAAAAAAAAGAATGCCCCCGCGCAAATATCTTGAAAAAAGCGCCAGAAGTAATTAAAATCGCAAATGAATTTGTTTGAGGCCTGACACGTAGAAGGATCTGGGCGGCCGCCCGGGCTTTTTTTCGTGCGGCAGCGATCTTTAACAGATTTGCATGGGATAAGGAGGGAGTGCCATGTTCAAGGAATTCAGGGAATTCGCGGTGAGAGGCAACGCTGTCGATATGGCTGTGGGGATCATCATCGGCGTCGCTTTCGGAACTATCGTAAAATCGCTGGTTAACGATATTATAATGCCGCCGATCGGTCTTCTGGCAGGAAACGTCGATTTTTCGGATCTTTTTATAGTTCTCAAGCAGGGGGCCGAAGCCGGACCTTATGCATCGCTCGCGGCGGCTCAGGCGGCTGGTGCCGTTACCGTCAATTACGGCTTTTTTGTTAATACGGTCATAAGCTTCATAATTGTTGCATTCTGTGTATTCCTTGTGGTCAGGGGCATGAACAGAATTCAGTTCAAGAAGGAAGAACCGCCTGCCGTACCTTCAACAAAGGCATGCCCTTACTGCCTGTCGACCATACCGGCGAAGGCGGTACGCTGTCCCCACTGTACTGCCGAATTGAAGGCCTCGTAGCACAGGCAAAAATAAAAAGGTAACGGGAAAGTTTCAAAATAAAGATTGGAAAAATTCCAAATTGTGATATAGAGGCGCCACAATCATTCGTTGATGTAAATTTAATCTTCTTTCGAACATTCCATGATTGAGCCCGGCCTTCAGGGGCCGGGTCTTTTTGTTGCGGTGAAGATGCTCTACGTGCGTAAGAGCCGCTCATGCAGGCAACAGAGGCATGCGACACAGAGGATTCGTAAAGCACGCAGGAGCATTTTCATGTCAGAATTATTTTCAATCTTCGGCCTGCATCCGGAACTGATGCAGGCAATTGCCGAGGTGGGCTATCGAAACCCGACCTCCATTCAATCTGCGGTCATTCCGGCCATGATGGCAGGCCATGATGTAATCGGCCGGTCCCAGACGGGAACCGGCAAAACGGCTGCTTTTTCGCTGCCCCTTCTGCATGCCGTCGCCGCGAAAAAGAGCCATGTACAGGGTCTGGTGGTAACCCCCACGCGGGAGTTGGCCCTGCAGGTCACTCAGGCGATTCAGCAGCTCGGGAAGTATCGCGGAATCAGGGTGCTGGCGGTTTACGGCGGACAGGCTTACGGGGTTCAACTGAAGGGCCTGCGCAAAGGGGCGCACATTATTGCAGGGACACCGGGGCGGATTATCGATCTGGTCCGGAAGGAGGCGCTCGATCTTGGCAGGCTTGACACGGTCGTTCTCGATGAAGCCGATGAAATGCTCGGCATGGGATTTATCGATGATATCGTGACCATACTCGATAAAGCACCGCCGGCCAGGCAAACGGCCCTCTTTTCCGCTACTATGCCGCCCGAGATCCGCCGCCTTGCCGAACGGTATCTCCGCACACCCGAAATATGTGCGGTCGAGCAGAGGCAGGTCACCGTATCTGCCGTCGAACAGCGGTATTATATAGTGCATCAAAAGGACAAAGTAGCCGCACTCAGCCGTCTTCTGGAGGTGGAGGAAATCAAAAGTGCGCTTATTTTCGCACGCACGCGCATCGGTACGGCGGAACTGGTCGGAGAACTGGCAGGCCGCGGCTTCTCATCGGAGGCCCTGAACGGCGACATGAGCCAGGATGCCAGGGAAGGCGTCCTCGACCGTTTCCGGCAGAACAAGATGAAAGTGCTGGTTGCGACCGATGTGGCCGCGCGGGGTCTGGACATAGACGATATCTCTCATGTCATAAATTACGATCTACCCGGCGATCCGGAAGCATATGTCCACCGCATAGGGCGAACGGCCAGGGCCGGCAGGAGTGGTATCGCAATTTCGCTGGCAACCCCGAAAGATATCTGGTTTCTGCGCAAAGTTGAAGGGTTCATAAAGCAGAATATTACGAGATCGGTCCTGCCCACACCAGAGGCAATCGAAGAAAGGAGAGGTGCGCAACTTCTGGATAAGGTAATGGTCTGGCTGAAGCGGGATCGCTGCCGCCGGGAGCGGAAGATTGCGGAGGATCTGATGAAAGAAGGATTCGATCCGCTGGAGATTGCCGCGGCAGCCTTAAGGCTGGCGCGATCGAATGAAAAACAGCGTCCCGTCGAATCCCTCAATTCTATCGAGGAAGAGATCGCCGGAAGAAAAGAACGAATGGCGGGAAATCATGTAAAGAATTCCGGCGGCAAAGTTGCAAAAGGTGAACCGGCGCACAGGAAAAGGGCGTTCAGAGAGGTTTCCCCGGAGAGAGGCATGGTCCGGTTTGTTCTGAAAAAGGGAAAAGCCGATGGTATTCATGTCGGAGCAGTGCTGGACACCTTTGCCAGAAATTCGAAAATTCCGGGCAGCTCGATAGGCAAAATCAGCATTCGCGATCGATGCACCTATGTGGACATTCCCGAGCGGTTTGCCGGTCAGGTCCTTGCAAAGGCCGCACACTACCGCATGGGAGCGCAGTCCGTGGCAGTAGAGCGAGCCTGAGAACACAGGAGAATAAAGTCAGTTGAAAAAAGCCCGCCTTTTATGAATGGTATATTTTGCGGCGGTGGCTTTCTACGGTATTTCAAAACCGAAGTGCAGGCGCTATTCTGTTGACATCACTGTGAGTTACCCATATATTCCCTACAGCATGCCTTGCACAATTCAAAACCATGTCTCCAGAATTGAAAGCCGCAGGAGCACGCTCTACGACATTGCCGTAGAAATTACAGTCACGAAAAGAAGAAAGGTGTCAAGCCAATGAATACGGCACAATCCA
This sequence comes from Syntrophales bacterium, assembly GCA_023230565.1. Classification (GTDB taxonomy): domain Bacteria; phylum Desulfobacterota; class Syntrophia; order Syntrophales; family UBA2210; genus JALNXD01. The sequence continues at coordinate 9,015 of JALNXD010000014.1, read as the reverse complement.
ATACGGCCTCTCAAAGCGATTTCATTCGCGAAATAATCGATGATGATTTGAAAACCGGGAAACATGAAGGACGGATCGCCACCCGTTTCCCGCCGGAGCCCAACGGCTATATCCATATAGGGCATGCAAAGTCCGTCTGCCTCAATTTCGGAATCGCCGCCCGGTACGGCGGCACCTGCAATCTAAGGCTCGATGATACCGATCCCAGCGGCGAATCTCTGGAATATGTCGATTCTATAAAAGATAATATCCACTGGCTCGGTTTCGACTGGGGCGATCGACTCTTTTTCGCATCCGATTACTTTGAGCGGCTCTATCAGTTCGCCTGTGAACTCATCAAAATGGGCAAGGCCTATGTATGCAGCTTGAATGCCGATGAAATCAGGGAATACCGTGGAAATTTCACCGAACCGGGAAAAGAAAGTCCCTACAGAAGCCGGTCCATCGAAGAGAACCTGGAGCTCTTTACAAGGATGCGGGCAGGAGAATTCGAAGACGGCGCCCATGTTCTGAGGGCAAAAATCGACATGTCATCTCCCAACATAGTGATGCGCGATCCGGTTATCTATCGGATAAAAAGAGAGCCCCACTACCGGACGGGGGCGAAGTGGGTCATATATCCCATGTACGATTTTGCCCATTGCCTTTCCGACGCTCTGGAAGGAATTACCCATTCCATCTGCACGCTGGAATTCGAAAACAACCGCCCTCTTTACGACTGGATCGTCGAACAGCTGATCGAAAGCCACCGGCCGCAGCAGATCGAGTTCGCCCGCCTTAACCTGAGCTATACGGTATTAAGCAAAAGAATGCTCATCGAACTGGTCGAGGAAGGCTATGTCAAAGGATGGGACGATCCCCGCATGCCCACAGTCGCGGGAATGAGGCGGCGTGGCTATACGCCCCGGGCGATTCGTAATTTTTGCGCTGTTATCGGGGTTGCTAAGAATGAAAACCTTGTAGATATTTCTGTTTTGGAGCATTGTGTTCGCGAGGATTTGAACGAGACGGCGCCCCGGGCCATGGCGGTGCTCAAGCCCCTCCGGGTGGTTATCGACAACTATCCCGAGGGTAAGAGTGAGGAATTCGAGTGTGCCAATCACCCCCAGAAACCGGAAATGGGGATGCGCACGGTTCCCTTTTCACGGATCCTCTATATCGAGCAGGACGATTTTCAGGAAAATCCGCCCGGCAAATACAAGAGGCTTGCTCCCGGACAGGAGGTGAGGCTTCGCAATTCCTATGTCATTCGCTATGAGAGCATAGTGAAGGATCAAAAATCAGGTGAAATAGTGGAAGTGCACTGCACATACGATGCCGAAACGAGAAACGGGCCGCCACCTGACGGCCGCAAGATAAAAGGGGTGATACACTGGGTTTCCGCAGCCCATGCCATACCAGCCGAAATACGCATTTACGACCGGCTCTTCCGGGTTCCCGATCCTGCGGGAGAAAGTGGAGATTTCAAGGATTATCTCAATCCCGATTCACTGGAAGTACTCTCCCCCTGCTATCTGGAGCCGAGTTTCAAAGATGCAGTGCCGGGCAATGCCTATCAGTTCGAACGGCTCGGCTATTTTTGTGCCGATTCGGGTGATTTTTTGCCGGATCGCCCCGTATTCAACCGTATAGTCGCTCTTCGGGAGTCATGGGTAAAGAACAGCTGAACAGTAGTGTCAGTGTAAAGATTTTTTATAACTGTAAAATAACATTGGCACTCAATAGTGGAATGCAATGGATTTGTCAGAAAAGTCAATTATTTGAACAATGGCATATTTGTTGCTGAATCTGGTATACCCATTTAAATCTCGATACGGGAGGGATATATGGCTTCAGCAAAAGATTTTTTAAAAAGTGAAGAAGGTGCCGTTTCAATAGAATACGGACTTATTGCAGCCGGGATTTCCATTGCTATCGCTTTTATTGTATGGGCCATAGGGGATAAGCTCCTGATAATGTACACCGGTGTCGATTCGCAGATAACACCGGCGCCGTAATCAGTGTAGTATGTAACAGCAGATCGCCGGATATTTGAAAGGCACATTAGTATACAGCTGTGAATGCGAAGCAGGTACAAGACTGAACTCAAAACTATCAGGGAATCTTTTTCGGGATTTTCTTTACACGTTTTTCGAATATAATCTTGATAACGCGGGTGGCGGAGAAAGAAGCCAGTGTAGTGTGAATGTGAGCATCAGGATTCGCTGTATTTAGTTACATCGGCAGAAGACAGCTGTCAGAGTTGATTGAATATAGAAAAATGCCACCCGCGCCTCTCTCAGATTCGTTTCTTTCCATAGCAAAATAAGAAACAAAAAGAAAGTAAAAATATATCTTCGTGTGAAGGCAGTCTCAACAGGAAGAGTAAAGATTGCTCTAAGTGATGACCACTTCAAAAATTGCATTCCTGCAAAAAAAGCAAAAAAGATTAAAAAGCGGGCAGGGAGGCGCGGTACTCATATTTGCTTTTTCGGTTTTGACAAAAATACGAATGTATACTAAGAAACAATATCCTTATCCTTTCACAGTTACTCGAATCCAAGTGGCGCGTGTTCCAACTCGTAAAAAGGATCTGCGCCGGGCTTACGTGCCGGCTCCAAATCTTTGGACAATACTCCGGGAGGTTGATTTGAAGGGCAGAAAGCAGACGATCGAGGAAGAAACACCGGCATGCAAAGATAGGTCCTCATCTTTTGGCATGCCGGATCTTGTTTCTTACTTCATAGCCGATGAAAACGGTATCGTGCAAAGCATGAATTCCGCCTGTGCCGACCTGCTGATGATTCAAGCAGAAGAGGCTCCTGGAGAGAATTTCGTCTCTTGCCTGTGTGATGAAAGCCGGGGAATATTTTGTAATCATATGCGGGATATTTTGGAGAATATCAGTGAGAAAAGACAGGTTGAACTCAAAATTATGAGAAGTAACGGTTCAGAAATTACGGTAGTATGCGAAAGCATCGCCGTCGAAGGGGAGTCCGGCCGGGGTGAGGAGATTCACTCGGTGCTTTTTGATGTGAATAAAAAAGAGAGTCCGGGGAAACACAAGGACGGTTACACGCAACCGGTCGGGACAAGTGAACATGAGAATATCTCAATGGATATTCTGAGGAGCGCCCTCTCTGAATCTGAATCTGATGCGAAGCTGGTTATAGAAAACGCCATCGAAGCAATATATCTCCTTCGTGAGAGTAAAATAATTCCCCTTAATAAAAATCTGGAAAGAATCACCGGCTATTCGAGAGAAGAGCTCATGAGCCGTGAATTTACGGAATTTATCCATCCTGATGATCGGGAAATGATAATTGACATTTACAGGAAAAGAAGGCTGGGCAAAGGAGCCCCGACGAGATATGAATTCAGGATCACCAACAGTCAGGGAAATACTCAGTGGGTAGAGGTTAATGTGGTGCTCCTTAATTGGAAGGGAAAGCCGTCCTCTCTTACGTTTCTGAGTGATGTCACCGAGCGTCATGAGCTGTATGAAAAAGTGAAAAGATCGGAAATGGCTTACCGGACAATTTTTGAGACAACCGGTACGGCCATGCTTATAATAGAAAACAATATGACGATTTCTCTTATTAACAACAAAACGGAAGAACTTCTAAATTTTGACAAAGCGGAAGTTGAAGGCAAAAAAAGATGGACAGAGTTTGTTTCGGAAAACGACAGGCAAAAACTGGAATATTATCATAACCAAAGAAGGATTGACCAAAAATCCGCCCCGCATGAAATCGAGTTTACGCTTATCGACAGATCCGGTAAAAGAAAGCAGATTTTTTCAACTGTAAATTTTATCCCCGATACGAAACAGAGCATAGTTTCGCTTCAGGATATCACGATGTCCAGGATGATGGAGCGGCGATTGAAAGAGCGGGAATCGAAATACCGTCTCCTCGCTGAAAATGTTACCGATCTGATTTGGACGACCGATATGGACTTACGATTTACTTATGTGAGTCCTTCATTGAAAAAGGTACTGGGATACGATTATGAGGATGCCGTCGGGCATCGTGCCGGAGCCACACTGGTGGCCGGATCGAGAGATATCGCTACTCGGAACTTCAGGGATGCGTTGGAAAAAAGTCTGGCGGATCGAAAAGAAGTCGATGTGTTAATCGGGGGGATTGAATTAGAACAACAGCATAAAGACGGACACACGGTGTGGACAGAGGACAAGATAGTATTTATCAAAGACGAGAAAGGGCTTCCCGTAGGTCTTCTCGGCGTATCCCGCGATATTACGGAGCGTAAAAAAATTGAAGAAGCGCTCAGGAAAAGCGAAGCGAAATATCGTGAGCTGGTACAAAGCGCCAACAGTATTATTATGCGCTTGGATACTGATTTACGCATCACATTCTTTAACGAGTATGCGCAGCAGTTTTTCGATTTCTCCGAAGAAGAAATTGTCGGGAAACACGTATCGGGTACAATTCTTTCTCCGGCTGAAAGCAATGGGTCTGAAATGGAAAAAATGTTGAAAGATATATTTGTTCACCCGGAACGGTACAAGATGACGGAAAATGAGAATGTCCGGAAAAACGGCGAACGCGTCTGGATAGCCTGGACACATAAGGCAATAGCAAATGAAAAAGGCGAGATTGTTGAGATACTTTCGGTCGGCCATGATATGACGCATCGCAAAATAGTGGATGAAGCACTGAGGGCCTCGAGAGAGGAATTGAAAAGGCTTTCAGAAAGGCTCATTACTGTTCAGGAAGAGGAGCGTAAAAAAATCGCCCATGATCTTCATGACAGTATCGGACAGACATTGTCGGTAATCAAGTATGGAATTGAAACAACACGCAATCTTTTTGAAAACGATGAAGCAGTCGGTTTGCAGAAACTTGAGTCCCTCGTTCCGCTCATACAGGGTGGTATAAAAGAATTGAGAAAAATTAGCGCGTCCCTGTGGCCTGCCACACTTGAAAATATGGGTATTCTGTCAACTGCCCTATCAATTCTTAATGATTTCAAAGCGCAATATCCTGCCGTAGAAGTAACGAGAGAGTTTAAAGTAACTGAATCCGACATACCGCTGCGCCTGAAAATAGTTATTTACAGGATTCTCCAGGAGTCGCTCAATAATATTGCAAAGCACAGCGGGGCAACAAAAGTATTTGTCACTCTGACCAGAAGAAAAAGAACACTGGGATTGTTCGTAAAAGATAACGGGTGCGGTTTTGAACATCGGCGAACGTATGGTGATAATTCCGGGTATAAGGAGTGGGGGCTTTCGATAATGAAGGAAAGGACACAACTATCAGGAGGAAAGTTTATTTTAAAATCCCGAATAGGTTCGGGAACAGCAGTCCGTGCAACCTGGACATTACCGCAAATTGAAGATGTCTAGCCGTTTTGGGACTGAAACGGCATTCATTCATGCGGAATCCCTGGCAGAACTTTTTCAGGGCAATATGCTGCGAATCATAAGTATATGAGATCCTGCATTTCTGCTCCGAGTGCGCAATGTGAAATGTGCCCCTGAATCTTTCTTGCCTCTACCGGTCTTCTTGAAGCGAGATCATCGCGTGGCATCTGTCAGGGATTCTGAACTGTGACATATTTCATATATTTCCGGAAATATCTTTTGATTTTTACAAAAATTTCTATTAAGTACCTTCATGGTGTGATTTTACAGGCTCATGGTCTGATTGCAAACCGCTTCTACCTGAATAGAATAACTTCAACTGATAAAGAGCCGGCCGAATGAGTTTGATTGTGTTTCCGAATCCAGGAAGTCTGAACCAACCGGTTTTCTCTCGAATGGATTTACATCTCGTTGCAAGTCCGTTAATTTTTCATTCATTGAAGAACCTCGCCGCAAGCCCTTCTTACAAAAAGACAGGAGATAATCATGCCGAATAAGGGATCGTCCTGCAGTCCGCACTTTCATCACACGCTCGAAGAGTGCCGGGAGATGATGTCAATCGCTCCTATCGGCATATTCACATCTACAAAAGAGGGAACGCTCATCGATGCAAACCAGACACTTGCCGGAATGTTTGGTTATGCATCATCCGGCGAGATGATAAAGGCCATTGAAAACATCGGACAGCAGCTCTACTCGGACCCTGAGGAAAGAGAAAATATTATCAGGAAGCTGGAAAAAGGTGACGAAAGGATTCAGGTGGAGTGCCGGCTTGCAAGGAAAAACGGGTCTTTCTTCTGGGCAATCAATGATGTCCGGGCAGTTCGGGATAAGAAAGGGAACATAGTGCACTTTCGCAATTTCTTTTCCGATACCACCGAGCGCAAATTGGCCGAAGATGCACTGAGTAAAAGCGAAGAAAAATTTCGTTTTCTGGCCGAAGCAATGACCGACATCGTCTGGACCCTGGATCTCAATTTGAAAACCACATATGTAAGTCCTTCCATAGAGAAGATTTTAGGATTTACCCCAGAAGAGAGGATTAAGCAGGAAGTATCTGAAATAATGACTCCCGAATCGCATACACGAGCATTGGGTCTTCTTGTCCGGGAATTGGAAATCGAACGGATAGGGAAAAGTGATCCCGAGAGGTCGAGGATTATAGACATCGAATACTATGACAAAAGCGGGAACACCGTGTGGATGGAAAATATGCTTCGCGGAATGCGCGACCGCAACGGCAAATTGATCGGGCTGCACGGCGTATCGCGCGACATTTCAGAAAGAAAAAAAGCCGAAGACGCTCTGAGGGTAAGTGAACATAACTTCAGAAGATCGCTTGACGATTCACCCCTGGGCATACGTATCGTTTCTCGAGGAGGCAAAACGCTGTACGTGAATCAGAGTTTTCTGGATCTTTTCGAATATGCCGATATCAATGAAATGAAGACCTCGCATATCACGGATCGATACACAAAAAAAAGTTTGCACAGACACATGCTTCGTAAAGAAGAGCGCAGGCGTAAGAGGGATACATCGGGTGAATATGAGATCGAATTGATAACGAGTGCCAATATGGTTCGCTATCTCTGGGTAAGGCGCAAGAGGGTTTTATGGAACGGGGCACGACATTATCAAGTTATTTACCAGGATATTACGAAACTGAAGCAGACTGAATCCCAGAGAAAACAGGCTCTTGAAAAATTAAGGGACTCAAGAGATCGGCTGCAGGGCATACTCGATAACAGCCCGCTTCTCATCAGCGAATTCGACGGCAAAGGCCGTTATACGACGGTCAATAGAGCGATATGCGCCTTATACGGCAAAGAAGCAAAAGATTTGGTGGGGAAGTCATTCCATGAACTCCTGCCGCCTGATACTGCGGATGCGTTTATGCGAAGACTTGCGCGAGTTATCGAAAGACGGGTTCCCATAGTAGTTGAAGACGCCATACCGGTGGACGGCAAAGAAAAGATTTTCAGAACGACGCTGTTCCCCGTTCTTGATATCAGAGGTACCCTGAGATCGCTTGGAGGCATCGCGCAGGACATCACGGAATTAAGAGAGGCCGAAATCACCCGGAGGGAACTGGAAAAGAAAATTCAACAGGCGGAGAAAATTTCCTCTCTCAGTAGAATATCGGCGGGGGTCGCCCACGAGATATTGAACCCGCTGGGCATTATTTCGCTGGAGTTGCAGCTTATTGAAAAAAACGGAAATCTTCATCAAGAGGACCTTCAGGAGCTGGCAGTGTGCAAGGAACAGGTTGAGCGCATCGTTGCGATTACGGAGAATCTCAAGCAGTTCTCGCGAACTGCCCCCGATAAAATGGCCCCTGATGACATTAACGGAATAGTCGGGGAAGTCCTGCGTCTATACGCCACTCAACTGAAAATAGAAGGAGTGGTCACGGATATTCATTCCGACGCTTCTCTGCCCGTCCTGCAGGTCGATAGAAAAAAGATGGAGCAAGTGTTTATCAATCTCCTTACCAATGCCCTTGCTGCTATGGAAAACAAAAAAGATAAGTTTCTGAGGATAGAAACAAAAAAAATAGCTTCAGAGGCAGGCGAGCGCGTGAGGATAGTCGTTTCCGATACAGGAACCGGAATAGAGGAAAAGCACCTGCACCATATATTTGAGCCCTTTTACACCACACGAGGCATCGGAAAAGGAACCGGCATGGGCCTTTCCATATCCCATGGAATAATCGAACAGCACGGCGGCAGAATCTGGGCTGAAAACAACAAATGGGGGGGAAGCTCTTTTTATATCGAACTTCCTTTGACTTGAGAATACATAAAACTCAAATGCGAGAAGGTATGAGGAAAATTCTTGTTGTCGATGACGAGTTTGAAATTGTTCGGCTGCTTGAGGAATACTTGAGCGATAAAGGATATTGTGTCGTAACGGCTATCGATGGGATGGAGGCTGTCAGGCACGCAGGAAGCCAGCAGCCTGACGGCGTGCTGCTTGACCTTATAATGCCCGGCCTGGACGGGATAGAAGCGTTGAAAGAAATAAAAAGATTGAGTCCTCGAAGCGCAGTTATCATCATATCCGCCGTCATCCATGAAAATATCATTCAATCGGCATTTGACGCGGGCGCCGATAAATATTTTTTCAAGCCTTTTAGTCTCGATGCACTTGAAAAGAATATGAGCAATCTTATTGATCTGAAAGAGAAGGAGCCAAAGGGGGTTAATTAATGAAAAAAGTTCTCGTGGTTGATGACGAGCAAGATTTTTGTCGTCTGGTAAAAAGGAGCCTTGAAGCAGAAGGCAAGTTTCAGGTGATAATGGCAATCGATGGAATATCAGCGTTGCAGCTTGCCAGAAAGGAAAAACCCGATATCATACTTCTTGACGTTATGATGCCCGGAATGTCCGGCGGCGAGGTGGCGGAAGCATTGCAGGAAAGTCCGGCTACACGGACAATTCCGATTATTTTCGTCACAGCAATAGTGAGCGATTCGGAACTGCTTGAAAATGACGGGTGTATCGGAAGCAGAATGTTCATAGCCAAACCCGTAAGTGTGGGAGAGTTGAGAGAGAAAATCAGTATAGCTCTCGATAAAAAGTGACGCGCTTGCCACAACCATGTCCGCCTTATCTGCTAAAAGAAGCCCGAAGGCGCATTGCCGGAGG
>JALNXD010000013.1 GCA_023230565.1 Syntrophales bacterium | reverse complement strand
GCAAAGGATTCAGAAGAGGCTTGGCTACGTATCCCCCGTTATGTATGAACAGCAATTCCATGCAGGGAGGAATGCAGCTTAAATATTATTTTTTTGGTGTCCATTATTGACATCAGGGGTCAAAACCCTTGTCAGTGTAAAGGACAAACAATCGAAAGACAATCTTTCGATTGTGGCCGCAGGCGTTGCCTTTTATTGGTTCCTGGCCATTTTCCCTGCCATTGCCGCGGCAGTTTCCATTTTCGGACTTGTAGCCGATCCGCAGGAACTTCAGCGGCAGATCGAATCCTTAAGTGGCGTCATGCCGCAGCAGGCCTATCAAATCCTTCGCACGCAGCTCGAAACGATCGTCAGGCATTCCGGCGGCGCGCTCGGCCTCGGTGCAATAGCGGGCATCCTGCTGACCCTCTGGAGCGCCAACAAGGGGATGAAAGCATTAATCACCGCATTAAATATTGTATACAATGAAGAGGAAAGCAGGGGATTCATCAAATTGAATGCCCTGTCCCTGCTCATGACCTTCTGTGCGATAGCCCTCGGGCTTATCGCCATCATTTCCGTGATTGCCATCCCCGCTATTATGAGCCTGCTTAACCTTACGTCTGTATTCGACATCGCCTTTTCCTATCTGCGCTGGCCGCTGCTCGGGCTCTTTCTCATTTTAGGCCTGGCTCTGGCCTACCGGTTTTGCCCGGATAGAAAGTCTGCCGAATGGAACTGGTTTTCCTGGGGATCAGTTTCGGCGACCGTCCTCTGGCTCGCAGCATCCATCCTTTTCTCATTTTATGTTGCCAACTTCGGAAGCTACAGCAAAACCTACGGTTCCATGGGCGCCGTGATCATTCTCCTGCTGTGGTTTTTCATTACTTCCTACATCGTACTTTTAGGCGGCGAACTGAACGTTCAGAAGGAGGACCGCACAAAGTAGCAGCGAACGTCCATCCGGCAAAAGGCGCTCGAAAGGAGGGCAGCCACCATGTCCAGCCGCGATATAATAGTGATCGGCGCTTCCTGCGGCGGTGTTGAAGCACTGTCCAAAATCGTCTCGTATTTTCAGAAGGATTTCAAGGCAAAAATTTTTATCGTCCAGCATATTCCCAAGGGGCTGTCCGTACTCGATCAGATCCTGTCAGGCAAGGGAGCACTTCAGGCTCTTCACCCGGAAGACGGGGAGACAATGAGGCCGGGGGTCATCTATATTGCGCCTCCGAACCGGCACCTGCTGATCAATGAGAATCATCTGCGGGTAATCCACGGACCTCGGGAAAATCGCATGCGCCCCTCCATCGATGTTCTTTTCAGGTCCGCCGCCGGATATTGCACCACCAGGGTCATTGCAGTTCTCCTGACCGGCTACCTCGATGACGGCGTCAGCGGTCTTGCCGCCGTAAAGCGATGCGGCGGCATTGCAATAGTGCAGGACCCTGCCGAGGCTGAAGCACCGGAAATGCCTCAGACGGCGATCTCTAAAGTTAAAATCGATCATGTGCTGCCACTGGAGGGGATCGCCAAAAAAATAATCGCTTTATCGGGTGAGTCCGCCGGCGCACCCTCCGACGTACCTGAGGACATTATGACCGATATCAGAAATTCCGAGTACAATATACCCGATCTGGACGAGATGGAAAAGCTAGGCCGGAGAACCCCTTTTACCTGTCCGGAATGCGGCGGTGTTATGTGGAAGAGGGACAATGAGCCGATTGCCCGCTATGTCTGCCACACGGGACACTCTTTCACTGAAAAGAGTCTTCTCGAGGGACAGTCCAAGGTTATTGAATATTCGCTCTGGAAGGCAATCCGCCACCTGGAAGAAAGGGTCAAAATTTTGCGCACTATGGCTGAAGGGGATAGGGAAAAAGGAAAATCCGAATCGGCGAAGGGTTTTGGAATAAAGGCCGATGACCTGAAATATCATGCCGATATTATCCGCGATTTTATCATGTCCGGCAAATTGACATCACTGGGCGAGGGAAAGGTTGCAGAATCGGTCCGTTAATCAGCCGACCAAAGCCGGAGCGCACTTGAAATTTAGACCGGATTCATGTGAAAATCCGAGAGAAGCGAATCTGTGAAAATAAACGGCAATCAGGTTGAAAGAGGAGAAATGTTCTTCCGGAAGGAGCACAACTGCTGGGAAATCGCCCAAGCGGAAAAAATCGCCTTTCTGATAGATGGTGAAAACTATTTCCGTGCCTTTGCAGAGGCTTGTGAAGCGGCCCGGAACAATATATTTATTCTCGGTTGGGATATTGACAGCAGGATAGCCCTGCGACGGGACGGAAACGGAAAAGGGGAAATGCTCGGAATATTTCTAAACAGGCTGGCGCGGCAAAAAAAGCAGCTTAATATCTATATCCTCGACTGGGATTTCGTCATGTTCTATGTCTTTACGCGTGAAATTCTGCCTGTTCTGAGTTTCGGATGGAAAACCCACAGGCGGGTCCATTTTGCCCTCGATGACGACCATCCCCTCGGTGCCTCGCATCATCAGAAGATTGCCTTGATAGATGACCGGCTGGCCTTTATCGGGGGGATGGATCTGACAAGCCATCGGTGGGATACGTCTGACCATATGTCCGAAAATCACCGCAGGATCGATAACGGTTCCGCATACGGTCCGTATCATGATGTTCAGATAATGGTGGAAGGTGAGGCGGCGGCGAAGCTGTCGATTCTGGCACGCCACCGCTGGGAACGGGTGACGGGAGACCGGCTCCGAAACGCGATTATTGAAGGCGAGGGGCCCTGGCCCGAAAGGTTTTCCCCCGATCTTGAAAATGCGGAAGTTGCCATCCTCAGAACCATGCCTGAATACGAAGGGGATCCCGAGATCCGTGAAATTGAAAATTTTTATATCGACGCAATCGACCGGGCGCGGCTGTACATCTATATCGAGAATCAGTATCTGACGTCGCTTCGAATCGGCGCCGCTCTCGAAAAGGCCCTCGGGCAAAAAGAAGGTCCTGAAGTCCTCCTGCTGCTGCCGCTGAAATGTTCCGGATGGCTGGAGGAGGGGACCATAGGCGCCCTGCGCGGCCGTCTGCTTGACAACCTGAAAAAGGCCGATCGGTATGGAAGATTGAAAATCTGCTATCCCGACCGGAAGGGACTCCAATCCGAATTCATACGTCTGCACAGCAAACTGTATATCGCTGACGACGAAGTAGCGACGATTGGTTCCGCCAATCTGAACAACCGCTCCATGGGATTCGATACGGAATGCAATCTTGCGCTGTTCGCCGGAGGCGAAAAGAAGACAGCGGAAGCGATTGCCGGATTGCGCAACCGCCTTTTGGCCGAACATCTGGGATCTGAACCGGAAATCGTTGCGGACTGCTACCGGAAAACGGGTTCCCTCTTGTCCGTTGTCGAAAAACTGAACAAGGAAGACAGGTTTTTACAGGAACTGCCGGATCCCGAAGACAGTTCTTTTATGGAAACTCTGCCTGCACACATGATTGTCGATCCCGAAAGCCCGGTAGGCATTACGGGACTTCTCGATTACTTCGGCTTCGGCACCGGCCGCCGGGATGCCAAGGTGGATGCCAAACAGAAGGTTCTGGTTTTTGCCTCTCTGTTCTTTCTTGTCCTTATTTTGATCATGATCTGGCACTGGTCGCCTCTCAATCTCTGGTTGAACGTGGAGAACCTCCTTGTCGCTTTGGATTATGTCCGGGAGAGCTCCTTTACGATTGTGATTGTGTTATTCATATATGTAATCGGCAGCTGCCTTTTTTTCCCCGTCACCGTACTGATTGTCTTAACGGCATTTGCCTTCGGTCCTCTGATGGGATTGACCCTCGCTCTGGGCGGCAGCATTCTGGGGGGGCTGGCAGGCTATGCGGCAGGGCGAAGGCTTGGAAGGGACAGGGTGCGCAAGCTGGCCAGCGACCGTGCCAACCGTATGAGCCGCCGGCTCGCGAAGCATGGATGGCTTTCGGTCGCTCTCATCCGCATTGTTCCCATAGCGCCCTTCACTACCGTCAATCTGGTTGCCGGATCGTCGCGCATCCCCATATGGCCGTTCTTGATCGGCACGGTCGCCGGCATGGGGCCGGGGATCATAGCAATAATCGTTTTCGAAAGAGGCGTTCAAACGGCCATAAATAATCCGAACTGGTGGAACTGGATCGTGGCCGCGGCCGCCCTTGTCTGCGGCGCGCTGATCCTGTTTCTGGTGAAATACTGGCTGGTTCGCCTGGAAAAGAAAAATGGATGAATCGGGATTGCGCCTTGCCACATGGAATATACATAAAGGGGTGGGTCTGGACGGCAGAAGGGATATCGACAGAATTGCAACGGTCATCAAAGAGATGACGCCGGATCTGATGGGCCTTCAGGAAGTCGACAACCGGATTGACAGCGAGGGGGACGACATTGGCAGGCTGGAATTCCTGACCGGAATGAAAGCGGTCGCCGGGCCGACCATCCTCAAAAACACCGGCGATTTCGGCAATGCGCTCTTGACGCGGCTGCCCGTCATTGATGTGGAACGGTTCGATATCAGCGTAAGCCGGCGGGAACCGCGGGGTATTCTGATCGTCCATATCGACTGGCTTGGCGAGAGAATCCAGTGTGCAGTCACGCACCTGGGACTTCAACCCGGTGAACGGCGCGTACAGGTGAGGCAGCTGATCGAGTGTTTGTCGAAAGGCGACAGAGCGCCGCTTGTTCTTATGGGAGATTTCAATGAATGGCTCTTCTGGGGGCGGCCGATGTTTTGGCTCCACCGGCATTTCGGTTATTTTCGTACGCGGGCGACCTTTCCCTCCTGTTTTCCCCTTCTCCATCTGGATCATATTCTCGCCGACCCGCCGAAACGTCTGAAGGCAAAATCCGTATTCAAGAGCACGCTTACGCGGATCGCTTCCGATCACCTGCCCCTTGCGGCGCGAATGATCAAATAATGAGAAAATCCCGGGCGCCTGCAAGAATAAGGAGCCATGCGCATATGCCTGCCAATAGGGCGTAGACGAGGGCTACGGGAATATTTTTTCTCACGACCGGGCCTTCCCTGCCCAGCAGCCCCACCGTGGTCAGGACGGCGACGACATTGTGGATGCAGATCATATTTCCCGCCGCTCCGCCGACCGCCTGCAGGGCCAGAATCGCCGCCCTGGGAAGATTCGTCTGATTGGCCGTGTTGAGTTGAAATCCGCCGAACATTATATCCGAGACGGTATTGCTTCCGGAAATGAAGGTGCCCAGAAGTCCGACCAGGGGCGCTGCAATATACCACGCCCTGCCGGCGACATCGGCAGCGCTATTCGCCATGACAATCAGCATGGAATCACGGCCGGAGGCGCCGCCGGAATTCATCATGATGAAGACCATTCCAAGAGCGAAAAAGAGCGCCGCCGCCGCCGGACCGATTTTCTTTACAGTATCGCCCATGACGCCGGCCGTCCGGGTCCATCCGAGCCCGTAAATGAAAGGGACAAAGAGTGCAATGAATAAAAAGGGAAAGATTCCCGGATTGTAAAACGGGGTAATGCTGCGGCTGATATCGGTTCCCAAAATGCCTGTCCAGCCTGCTTTGATCGATTGCAGCGCTGCCGACAACTGAAAGAATTCAAGACGGGTGGCAAGCAGAATGGTTCCGATGAGCAGGTACGGAATCCAGGCCTTTATCGTGCTCATGGTGCGCTCGCCGACCCCGGCGCCGGCCTTTATCTTCCCTTCCCATTCATCGGGCCAGCGGTTTCGAGGGGGAAAGTTCCAGATGTCCTTCGGGGCGAGAAATCCCCTGGAAACCGCGAAAATGAAGACCGGAAGGGCGATCAGGGACCCCAGGAGGGAAGGCAGCTCATAGCTGACAAACACGGCGATGAGCATCTGGGGGATCGTAAAACATAATCCGGCGAACAGGGCCAGCGGCCAGACCGCGAGCCCTTTTTTGAATGAACCGTCGACAATCTTTGTCATGACTGCGGTAATAGTTAAAGGGATGAAGGTCCCGATCAAAAAATGCAGCATCCCGGCAAACGCGCCGATATGTCGAAGGAAATCATGAAAATCGGCACCTTGCGGCAGGTCGACCATATTTGAAACTGGTTCGAAGCCTCCCCACACGGGCAGCCCTATGGCGCCGAAGGTGACGGCGGTACTGTTGCCTATCAAAGAAACAATCACTGCGACAAGGGGCGGGAAGCCAAGGCCCGCCAGGAGCGGTGCTCCTATAGCAGCAGGCGTTCCGAATCCTGCTGCGGCTTCGAGAAAGGAACTCATCAGCCAGGCGATGATAATTGCCTGCACCCGCCGGTCCTCGGATATCGCCGCCATGGAAGCCGCTATTGTCTCTATGGCACCGCTTTCCCGCAAAAGCTGCAATATCAGCAATGCGCCGAAAACGATTAAGAGAATATCGATCGTATTGATGAGTCCGGCGATTGTCGCCGCCGCCAGCCATCGACCGGGCATGTTCCAGGCGAAAATGGCGGCTGCGGCGGCGATGAGCCAGCCGGCAGGCATTGCCTTGATTGCCGGCCAGGAAAAGCCCACCATGAGGATGCCCACGGCAAGTATCGGCAACAGGGCTATTATGGCGAACATCCAGTCCAGTTCCACCAATGCACCTTTATTTGCGGAAAATGCCGTTAAGCCATTACTTTTTCCGCTTCGACTGTGTTTTCGTTCTTCCGGCCGGCGATGAAATCGTTCAGGTTGCGAAGGGTGGTCTCGGCGATCGTCTCCATGGCTTCCTGCGTGAAAAATGCCTGGTGACCGGTAATGAGGACGTTGGGGAAAGTGAGGAGCCGGGAAATGGTATCATCGGTGATAACCTGATCGGAAAGATCCCGGTAATATATATGCTCTTCCTCTTCGTACACATCGAGGCAGACTGCACAGATAGTGCACCGCTTCAGATACGGAATGAGGGCCTGGGTATCGACCAGGGCTCCGCGGCTGGTATTTATCAGCATGGCACCTTCCTTCATAAGCGATATCGTTTCGCTGTTGATCAGATACCGGGTATCCGGCGTCAGGGGGGCGTGGAGGCTTACAATGTCCGATTCCTTCAGCAATTCTTCAAGCGATACATATCGAAGGCCCAGATCAATGCATTCAGGATTTTCATATTTGTCGAACCCGAGCAGATTGCAGCCGAACCCGTACATGATTTTGGCGAATATGGAACCGATCCTGCCTGTTCCCACGATGCCGACCGTCTTGCCGAAGAGGTCGAAGCCGAGAAGCCCGTCGATACGGAAATTTCCCTCGCGCACCCTCTGATACGCCCGATGAATTTTCCGGTTCATGGCAAGTATCATACCGGCGGCAAATTCGGCGACCGCATAGGGGGAGTAGTTGGAGACGCGCATGACCGTCATTCCAAGTTTCGCAGCCTCTTCCAAATCGACGTTGTTGAAGCCCGTGGCCCTGAGCAGGACGAGCCTTGTTCCCCCCTCATGCAATTTTTGCAGCACCCGGGCGTCGAGATCGTCACTCACGAAACAGCATACTGCAGGGAAATCCGCTGCCAGAACAGCGCTCTGTTCCTCCAGTCTGGCTTCGGTAAAATGGAATTCATGGGCCTTGCGATTGGCCTTATCCAGGAATTCCCGGTCATAAGGCCGGCTGCTGTAGACTAACACCTTCATCATTCCCTCCTTTTCTCAGGCAGGAGACCTCTGCGCGATATCAGAGGCCTCCTTCCTGGCGGCATCTTTAGTTACCGTTTACCTGTTTTGGTGCTGCGGGGGAGTCGCCTCCTTCAGGTATTTGTAAAAATCGCTGTCCGTGGTGAGAATGGCGACAGTATTTTCATTCGATCCTTCCCTGTAGACTTCCAGGGTACGCAGAAAGGCGTAAAACTCGGGATTACGGCCATAGGCCTGTCCGTAAATTCCTGTTGCCTCGGCATCTGCCTTGCCCCTGATCTCCTGGACCCTTCGATATGCGTTGGACCTGATCCGCCTTAATTCTTTTTCCATTTCCCCAAGGATTTCGGCACTCCGTCCTTCTCCTTCGGAGCGAAACTGGGCGGCAATCCGCTTCCGTTCGGAGATCATCCTGGCATAGACCCGTTCGCGGACACTCTCTACGTAATCGAGGCGTTTGACGCGCACATCCACAAGCTCGATTCCGTACTGGGGAATTATCCTGCGCGACTCCGAAAGAATCGTCCTCGTTATCTCTTCCCGCCCGCGGACGATCTGCTTTTTGATTTCCTTTTCACGCTCCTCCGTGACTTCTTCGAGCGCCTGCTTTTCAGGCACTTCCCAGGTGGAGCTCCGAACGAGCTCCACCAGTTCGCTGCTTGAAACCTGATCTCTCACCACCGAATCGATAATGTCATCCAGGCGCGACTGGGCGCCCCGTTCCGTCGCCACGCTTTCGAGAAATTTCCGTGCATCGGCTATGCGCCAGCGCGCCGTCGTATCCACCCAGATGAATTCCCGCCCCTTTGTGGGAATCTGATTCGGATCGTCGTCCCAGATAAGAAGGCGCTTTTCGAACCGCCGGACCTCCTGGATGAAGGGAATCTTGAAGTGCAGCCCCGCCTCGGTCACCGTTTCCCCGACGGGCCGGCCGAATTGCACGATCACCGCCTGCTGCCCTTCTTCCAATGTGTAAAAGGCGCTCACAAGCATGAGCAGGACAATCACAATAACAACAAGACCTATAATACCAGAGGTTCTTTTCATTTTGCACCTCCCTGGGGCGCAGGCCCCGGAGCAGGCGAGGGCTCCCCCCCGGCGGCGACATTCCCGCCGGACTGAAGCGGGAGCCACGGGACGAGGGCCTTCTGTTCATCATCGACGATGTAGAGGCCCTTTATCTCCGACAGGAAGCCGCCCATCGCCTCCAGGTACAGCCTGCGGCGGGTGACCTCCGGCGCGCCCTCATACTCTGCCAGTATGGAAAGGAAACGATCGGCTTCGCCCCTGGCCCGGTTGACCCGTTCGAGGGCATACCCCTCGGCTTCACTTATACTCTGGGCCGCTACTCCCCGGGCCTTGGGTATCTCCCGGTTTGCCTGCTCCTGGGCCTGATTGATCGTCCGCTCCTTGTCCTGCCTTGCTTCGTTTACCTCGTTGAAGGCCGGCTTCACGGGATCGGGCGGCGTTACGTCCTGAAGCTCCACCGTTACCAGTCTCACTCCCGTCTTATAATCAGTGAGAACCTTCTGGATCTCTTCCTTCGCTTCAGTTGCGACTTCCACCCTGGCAACAGTCAGCACATCGCTGCCGAGACGATTTCCAACTACCCGGCGCATGATCGCTTCGGAAATATCACGGATCGTTTTATCGGTATCCCTTACCAGAAAAAGGTAATTGATGGGGTCTTCTATACGATACTGGACCACCCACTGTACATCGATGACATTGAGATCTCCCGTCAGCATGAGTGATTCGTCCTTATACGGCCGTTCTTCATACCTGGTTCGATCTCCTACGGCAACAGTCCGGAACCCGAATTCCTCCTTGAGCACGCGGGCCGTCGGGACGGTCCTCACTGTTTCGACCCAGAAAGGAATCTTGAAATGGAGCCCGGGACCGGCGGTTCGTACCACCTTTCCGAAACGCTGAACGATACCGGTCTGCTCCGGCTGGACCGTGAACCATGCCGTCCAGATGATAATCAATATGATCGCGATGATAACAACTGCCGCAAAAGGACCCCCCTTGAATCCGCGCCATTTACTGCGAAGCCTGACCAAAATCTCTTCTATCGAGGGCGGCTGTTCCGGAGGCCGATAAAATTGTCCTGCCATTGGCATCCTCCTTCTGTTGGTGAAGTTTCCTGAAGTGAACGATTCCCTTTTTTAACCGCAATCTGATTCCTGATTAAGGAACCGCAAAAATCAAATTCCTGTTACCTTTGATGTGTGTATACTATACCAGCAAATACTGAGCCGCCGCATCATTTATTTGACGTAAGTTTCAAAAATATCAGCTGATTTTCAAATATTTTGCATTGATCGCCACGATTACCGTGCTGAGGGACATCAATACGGCGCCCATTGCCGGCGACAGGAGTATCCCGTAACTGTAGAGAATGCCTGCAGCCAAAGGGATGGCGACGGCATTGTAGCCGGTGGCCCAGGCGAGGTTCTGGATCATTTTGCGGTACGTTGCGCGGGATAGCTTCAATATGGAGGCGGCGTCGAGGGGATTGCTGCGCACCAGAATAATATCCGCCGTCTGGACGGCCACATCGGTGCCGGCGCCGATGGCGATTCCCACGTCGGCCTGCGCCAGTGCAGGGGCGTCATTCACCCCGTCACCCGTCATGGCCACGATAAGGCCTCTGGACTGCACTTCCTTCACCTTTTTCGCTTTATCCCGGGGCAGGACCTCGGCAAAATATTCATCGAGTCCGATCTCCCGGGCGACCCACTTCGCCACAAGGTTGTTGTCCCCGGTAAGCATCATGCATCGGATATCCATTTCCTTGAGTCTGGCTATGGCCTCTTTCGATTCGTCCCTGACGATGTCGGCCAGGGCAACGGCGCCTTGCAATTTTCCGTCGATCATCACGAAGACCACCGTCTTCCCCTGGGAATTGAACTCATCGATCCGTTCGTCTTCCATCGTGATGTTCTTTTCCCTGAGAAAACCGGGGCGTACGACTTTGATTTCTTTATCTTCCACCCGTCCCTGGGCGCCTTTGCCCGGTATGGACTTGAAGTCGTCTACTTTCGGCGGTTTTTCGACTGCAGCGACGATCCCTTTCGCGATGGGGTGCTCGGAATTCGCTTCTATGGCGGCGGCATATTTCAGAAGTTCCTTCTCCTCTATTTCCTTTGAAAAGACGATGGTGTCGGTAACGCCGAATTCACCCTTCGTCAGGGTGCCTGTTTTATCGAAAATAATGGCCTGGATGTTCCTTCCTTTTTCGAAGGCCGCCCGGTCCCGTATCAGAAGCCCGTTTTTTGCCGAAAGGGCGGTGGATACGGCCACTACAAGCGGCACCGCCAGCCCCAATGCATGGGGGCAGGTAATCACCATGACGGTGACCGTCCGTTCCAGGGAAAAGGCGAAATCCCTGCCCATCAAGGCCAGCCAGATGATCAAGGTGACCGCCCCGCCGGAAAGGGCGATCACGGTCAGCCACAGGGCTGCCCGATTTGCCAGGTTCTGGCTTCGCGATTTGCTCTTCTGCGCCTCCTCTACCAGGTGTATTATTTGGGAAAGGTAGGAATCCCTGCCTGTCTTCTCGACCTGCACGGTCAGCGCGCCTTCTCCGTTGATCGTGCCGCCGATCACCTTGGCGCCGGTGGCTTTATCGACCGGTGTGGATTCTCCCGTAAGCATCGCTTCATTGACGGCGCTTTCGCCTTCTACCACCCGGCCGTCGATGGGAATCTTTTCGCCCGGTTTTACCAGCACTTTATCTGTGGGTTCAAGATCTTCGATCGGTACGTCTTCAGTGCCTCCCCCGGGGAGTATCTTATGGGCCTCCGAAGGCATGAGTTTGGCCAGTTCCTCCAGCGCCCGGGAGGCGCCCATTACGGATTTCATTTCAATCCAGTGTCCCAGGAGCATGATGTCAATAAGCGTGGCCAGCTCCCAGAAAAAGACCTTGCCGGCAAGGCCGAACACCACTATGCTGCTGTAGGCATAGGCAGTCGTGATCGCAATGGCGATCAATGTCATCATTCCCGGCTGCTTTTTCCCGAGCTCATCGTATATTCCTTTCAGGAAGGGCCAGCCTCCATAAAAAAACACCGCCGACGAGAGCACCCAGAGGATGTAGGCATCACCGGGAAACCTCAATTCCCGTTCCAGTCCGACAAAGGCCTGGATCATGGGCGACAACACCAGAATCGGTATCGTAACGGCCAGGGAGATCCAGAAGCGCTTCCTGAAATCGGCCACCATATGGGCGTGGTGATCGCCGCCCTTGTGATTTCCGTGGTCTTTGTGCTTCATGGAATCGTGGTCATTATCCATCATGGTTCTTCATTTGCTTCCTGCCGCTATTCAGGAAAGAAGATCTTTCTTTTTTTCATCAAATTCCTGCTTGTTGATTTCCCCCCTCGCGTAGCGCTCTCTGAGTATATCCAGTGCTCGTGAAGGGTCGCGTGAATCAGCCTGTGATCCGCCTTTCGTATTCTGTACCAGCCATTTGACAAACAATATCAGTCCTGCAATTACAAGGATCCAGAACAGTATCATGATAATTCCCCCGAACCACCCCATTCCCCATCCATCCATCATGCCGTGCCAGTCGCCGTACCTGCCGCCTTGTGCATATGTTTCCCCTGCAAAAAACAGGCATGTAAGGAACAGCGCCGTCCCGGTATTTATCAGCAGAAAATTTAAGCATCTCATGAAGAAAGCTTTCCCCTTTCCTGTGTGGAATCGTTTATTTCTGTTCTGCCCTCAAATGCCTGAAGACAGGTTTTTCGTGAGCTTGTTGAATGACTGATTCCAACCCTCCTTCATATCACGGCGGGTCTTTTCATCCACCGTGCCGATGCCCCTGTGTACAAGCGTCAATTTCGTCTTTTCTCCCAGATCCTTGAAAGTCAAGCTGACTACCAGTTCCATGGGGAAGCCTTTCAAGCCGTAATATTCCGAGGAAACGACATTCCCTTTTTCATCGGCGAAACTGTCGGTGGCGACAATTTTTTCCGGGGGGCTGATCTCCTTGTAGGTGCCGGTGCTCCAGTAATCTTTGCCTTCCGGCGAGCGCATCGCGTGAAGGTAGGACCCACCCACACGAAAATCTATTCGCGAGAAGGGACAGGTGAAACCATCTGGCCCCCACCACCGCTTAAAAAATTCGGAATCGGTCCAGTACTTCCACAGGAGTTCCCGAGGGGTATTGAAGATGCGGGTGATTACCATTTCATTTTTGTTTTCTTCCATGGTTTTGCCTCTTTATCCGGCTAACATGTAATCTTAATATAAACGTGTAAGTGACGTGAAAGAAAATGGGGTGAAGACTGTATTTTACTGTCGTGTGCCACGGACAGCTCAGAAACCCGGAATCCCTGCTCATTCCACTTGCCCGTCAAAAAATGACAAGGCCTCTGTTCCTCCGGCAAAGGCAGGCATGTTCTGGTCCGGATGATCTGCGTAATCCAGATCCGAATGCCGCCTTCAGGTGCTGTCATGCAGACATTGAAACCTGGAATGATTAAATCCAGGCTTTACTCGCATTCTTAAGACATTCGTGGTAAAACGCACTTTTAATTTACAGGAGACTGTGCCGATGAATCCCGATGTGTCGAAAATATTTTACGGCTATATAATTGTGGCCTCTGCGTCAATCATACTTTTGGTTTTATGGGCGGTATTTTATTCTTTCGGTGTGTTTCTTATTCCCCTCATACAAGAGTTCGGCTGGTCAAGGGCTTCGACAGCCGGTGCCTTTTCTCTCTGCTCGATCATCATGGGTTTTGCCGGGATTGCAGGGGGACGAGTAAATGATACCTACGGCCCGCGTGTGGTAATGTCGATTTCGGGTCTGGTGCTCGGGTTCGGGTACATAATGATGGGCTTTGTCAATTCGGTATGGCAGTTATATCTCTTTTACGGAATATTTGTGGGGGTCGGTATGGTGGGAGGTTTTGTTCCTCTCATGTCAACGATAGCCCGCTGGTTCAATAAAAGAAGAGGCCTGATGACCGGTGTAATCTCGGCAGCAATAGGAATAGGAGCCGTTACAGGGCCGCCACTTGCCAACAAGCTTATCGTCGGTTACGGCTGGCGGATGTCATATTTCATATTAGGAGCGTCCCTGATGATACTTGTTGTAAGCTCGGCTCAGCTTCTTAAACGCGATCCCGCCGATATCGGAAAATCAGCCGACGGATCGGAACAATGCGTGTACGGCAGTTGCAGCAGTAATAGAGAAGGGCTTTCACAAGGAGAAGCTCTCCGCACTCTTCGCTTCTGGATATATTTTGCCATGATCATCTGCTTTGGTTTCTGTCTTTTTTCGATTATGGTGCATATTGTAGCACACGCGGTTGGAATCGGCCTTTCTGCGGGCAGAGCGGCAAAAATTCTTGCTGCAATAGGGGTATTCAGTATTGCGGGAAAGCTTTTGATGGGGCGGCTGACTGATACTTTCGGGAGCAGAACGATATTTCTTGTAAATTTTATCCTTATGTCAGCTGCCCTCATTTGGCTGGTACTTGCCAAAGATCCGTGGGCTCTCTTTCTGTTTGCAGCACTTTTTGGTGTGGCGTATGGAGGCGGAGTAACATCCGAATCGCCTCTTGTCGCAGCCTTGTTCGGATTGAGAGCACATGGATATCTTTTGGGATTAATTTCTTTCGGCTTTGCCCTTGGGGGTGCCTTCGGTCCCTGGATCACCGGACGCATTTTTGATATTTCAGACAGCTACCGGACTGCTTTTATGATATGTGCAATTTTTTCAGCTGCAGGTACGTTTTTAACTGCTCTTTTGCATCTTGAGGCTATAGGAGGAGCACATCACTTAAAAGCTGATTTAGGGACACATTTAAAATAGATGCTATGAAGAAGGTAAATAAAAAGAAGTCACCGGATACAAAATCGGCATCCCGGCCATATTCCACAACCGATGCTATCCTTGAAAGTATTTCCGATGGAGTATTCACAGTGGATTCGGAATGGAATATTACATCGTTTAACAGGGCTGCCCGGGAGATAACCGGTGTAACTGCTGAAGAAGCGATCGGGCGCCGCTGTTCGGAAGTATTTCGTTCCAGCATGTGCGGTGACGAATGTGCCTTACGCCTGACACTGGAAACGGAAAAACCCGTAATCGGGAAAGCAGGGTATATCATAAAGGCCGATGGAAGGCGAATTCCAATAAGTGTCTCGACGGCCGTCCTGAAAGATTCAGAGGGTAACACGATTGGAGGTGCTGAAACATTTCGGGATCTTTCCGAAGTCGAAGCCCTGCGAAGCGAACTGGAAGGCAAGTTCAAGATAGGTGATTTCGTGAGCAGAAGTCCTGACATGCAGAAAATATTCGAAGTGCTTCCTGCTATTGCATCCAGTCCGAGTACGGTCCTGATTCTGGGTGAAACCGGTACCGGAAAGGAACTGATGGCACGGGCACTGCATAATTTAAGCCCTCGCAGAAATGGTCCTTTTATAGTTGTAAGCTGCGGGGCTTTGCCGGATGCCCTGCTGGAATCGGAGCTTTTCGGCTACAAGGCGGGCGCTTTTACGGGGGCTCACAAGGATAAACCCGGGCGTTTTGCTTTGGCAAAGGGCGGGACGATTTTTCTCGATGAAATAGGGGAGGTGAGTCCGGCGTTACAAGTAAGGCTGCTTCGTGTCTTGCAGGAGCGGACATATGAGCCGCTGGGAGGTACCCATTCAGAGACAGCCGATGTCCGTGTGATTGCCGCAACAAACAAGGATTTGGGCAGCGAGATGCGAAAAGGCGAATTTCGTGAGGATCTTTATTACCGGATAAATGTAATTCAAATAGAACTGCCCCCCCTTCGAAGGCGGAAGGAAGACATTCCGCTGATTGCGGAACAGTTCATCGACAGATTCAATCGTCTTCAGCATAAAGGTGTCGAAGGGATTGAGCCCGAAGCTCTCTTGCTGCTCATGGCTCACGATTGGCCGGGGAATGTGAGGGAACTGGAAAATGTCATAGAACGGGCCTTTATCCTCTGCAGCAAAGGACTCATAGGGATCAAGCATTTGCCCGGGGAATTGACAAAAGGCAAGGAAATGACCTCGTCTCCTGATGCTCGCCGTTCCGCCCACGAACTTCTGGATGTTCAGATTTTGCTTTCGGCCCTGGAAAATAATAATTATAACCGTGTTGCAACGGCAAGAGAGCTCGGAATCCATAAGACGACACTTTTCAGAAAAATGAAAAAACTCGGAATATTCCCGGGAAGAATGAGCAGTTCTTCAAGAAAGGGGAAAAAGACGCATATGGGGAGAAAGTGAGATTTAGCCGAAACTGGCCATTATTAGTGTTTCCATGGCACATCCGTTGCGTGATTATATTGGAAGGAAGTAATAGATGAAAGCCGCATTCGCTCAATGGGAGAATCGCATTGCTCCGGTCTTCGATGTAGCACACCGCTTCTATATAATCGAAATAGATTCGGGGCAGGTGATCTGGGAGGCCTATGAAGAATTGTTATACGACCTTCCGGTACGCAAGGTTTCCCGTCTGGTGGAGCTTGGAATAGAAGTGCTTGTATGCGGTGCTATTTCCCGCCCGCTTCACGAAATGGTGCGCGCCTGTGGAATTCAGGTTATTCCTTTTGTAGCTGGAGATCTGGTTCAGGTAATGCGTGCGTGGCTCTCGGACAGGCTTGACGGAGATGTGTTTGCAATGCCCGGTTGTATGGGCAGGGGCCGTCGCGGAAGACTAAGGATGAACGGAACGTTTTTGGAAGAAAAGGGTATGATGAGGGGAAGACAAGGTAGAAAGATGGGAGCAGGCAGAGGTCAGAATCAGGGCGGAAGACCCGGCCGTACCGGAGGGGCGGGAGAAGGGCCGGCAGGATATTGCCGATGCCCCCGGTGCGGATACCGGGAACCGCATGAACGCGCAATGCCATGTTTTGAAAAAAAATGTCCGGAATGCGGCGCCGTAATGACAAGGGAGTAAGAAAAACAGGATAGGCGTGCATTGGTTTGCGCCGCACAAGTATGTGAGAACTTCAGGTACGTTCAATTATATTGCTGATGTAGTCGGCATGAGGAGCTTTTTACGTCCTTCAAGGGCATATTGAATGAAAGGAAACGGGGAGCAACAGGCGGGGATGAACGAATCTTCTATTATCTACAGACCGATAGGAATTATCCGAAGCGAACATGCACAGGCGGAAAAAACACCGATTCAGCCGGTATATGCGCGGGGCTGCAAAGGAATGGTCGAAGTATTCGATGAATTCAAAGAGGGGCTGCAAGATATTGCAGGCTTTTCACATATTTTTTTGTTGTACCATTTTCATTGTAAAGGACCTGTAAAACTCAGAGTAAAACCTTTTCTTCAGGATATTGAACGAGGAGTGTTTTCTACCAGAGCGCCCTGCCGTCCGAACGGTATAGGATTGAGCATCGTTGAATTAATCACTATAAAAGATAATGTGCTATTCTGCGAAGGTGTGGATATTCTGGATGGTACGCCTCTTCTCGACATCAAACCCTATACGGCCAAATTTGACTATATTGCAACAAAAAGGAATGGATGGCAAGACGAAGTGGATGAACGTACTGCCGCTGACAGGGGAAGGCGGGGGTATAAGTAGAAAACCGGGCGTATCGCTATTTTGCTGCACATGTGAAAAGAATTTAGCACAGTAAGATAAAAATGTGTTGATAAATCTTGATGGGTATTTTATGTACATACCATATCCGCCGTCTTTTTTGGCAATGATAATGCAGTCAGTGGCTTGGTTCGAACCAGATTTTCTTTTTCTTCCGACATTTCGAAAGGAATATTCAGATGACCCACCGTACACTCTTCAATGTTGTCTTGATAATTGCTGCAGGCCTGCTTCTTACGATTGATGCCCAGGGGGCGCCAATAGCCAAAATAAGCAGTTATCAAGGCGATGCAGTCATCCATTCAGGATCCAGGATAATCCCTGTGACCGAAATCGGACAGCCTGTAAACTCAGGCGACTTCGTGCAAACAAAAAAAGGCGAGGTGGAGATAACCTTTTCCGATGGAGCCATCACAAAGATACGACCACATACCAACGGATTGATCCAGGAGAGAGAGGAAAAAGGCGGGTTCTGGCTTTTCAAGACTTCAAATCCGGTGAGAAGAATCACATGTTTTGTGGGGAAGCTTTGGTTTAAAAGCGGAACTTCAGACAGAAAAAATTATCTGCAGACTCCCACGGCAGTGTGCGGTATTCGCGGATCTGACGGCGATCTGGGGTATGATAATATCAATACCTTTCTTAATATGTATTCCGGTGAAGCAGGCATAACCGGGAAAGTGCTGAGAGGGTTTTTTGAAGACCCGGGTGTTGGCGCTGCCACAAAAAGCCAGGTGTATCAATCCCTTCAGACTGCCTACACAAAATCACAGGAAGCTCAAGCGACCGGACAGGTGCTTTATGCAGCCAAAGCGAAAGTTGATGTAATCCAGGTAGTAAAGGTTGCCGCAACTGAGTTGATTGAAAAAAGCCCTGATCCTGCTGTCAAGGAAATTGCCGCTCTGGCAGATGTGACAGCAGATGCAAGTATTGCTGCCGCAAAAGCGGATGTTGCTGTTGAGACCATCAAGGAACAGAAAGCTGTTGCCAGCGCGGCGGCGGTTCAGGCTCAGGCTCAGGCTGATGAAGAAGCTGCGGCAAAGGCGCAAGAAGCCACCCGAATTGCAGAGGCTGCACTTGCAGCGGCTGAAACCGCAGCACAGGCAGCCGCTTCCGCTGCCGAGGAGGCGAAGACTGCCGCTGATGCCGGAGAGTTTGAAACCGCAAAGGCAGCCGCCAGAACAGCTGAAAGTCTGAGTGAAGAAGCTGCCCAAAAAGCGGAGGAATCCACCAAAGCGACGGAACAGGTAATGCCGCCCTCAACGACAAGTACTGAAGCAGTGACCAGCACAACGGAAGAAGAGGTCACTACTACAGAAGATGAAGTGACGACTACGGAAGAAGTGGTCACTACAACCGAAGAAGAAACTACTACTTCGGAAGAAGAGGTGACCACGACCGAGGAGCAGACAAGTACCACTGAAGAAGAGGCGGCGACAACCGAAGAGAAAACGACAACCACGGAAGTGACAACAACAACCGGGGAGGTAACAACATCGACGGCTGAACCCGTGACTACGACGACAGCAGTGACTTCGACGACGGTGACAACCTCTACCACTCGACAGACAAGCAGCAGCACAACCAGTACGTGGGCAACAACTACTACAAGGCTCACAACGACAACAACGACAACGACTGCAAGTACAACCACAACAACAGCGTGCCCCTGATTTTACGAAGAAATCTGCGAACCTTTTCGCTTTTGCGAAGAGGTTCGCGAAAAAACCTTGGAAGGGCAAAGGAAATTGTATCAGTAGTGGTCAGTACTTGCTTTTGGAATTTATTCAGGTAAAATAACAAGGTTAGCGGTTTCTGCGATGTAAAAAGTAGTGCAGTTCAGTCGAAAGCAGTCATCTTTGGCTGCGGAATGGCGAAAGGGAGGAAAAACGACTTTCAGGTAAGTTGATGTGTGACAGGGCAATTATTTCCAATTAATGACATGGCATAAAACCGTTTTTTACAAATCCATCAAGGTTACCATTTTGCAAGGTGGTTCTTTCCGGAAAATAGATGTGCGAGTTTCTCGAACAGTTGGGGGTGATCAGTGGATAAAATAAGAATTGCCATTGCGGGCGTGGGTAATTGCGCCTGTTCTCTCGTGCAGGGAATTCATTATTACAAAAGAAGGAAAGCCGAAGAAGCAATCGGTTTGATGCATTGGGAAATAGGAGGGTTCAATCCCGGGGATATAGAAGTTGTTGCAGCGTTTGATATAGATAAAAGAAAAGTAGGGAAAGATCTGAATACGGCTATTTTTTCAAATCCTAATTGTACCGCTGCGTTTTGTGACGATCTCGGCAATTCGGGCATCACGGTAAAAATGGGCCGGATTCTGGACGGTATTTCAGAGCATATGAGTGAATATGATGAGGATTGTATCTTTATTCCGGCTCACGAGCCCGAGCCGGATTTGCAAGAGGTAGTGTCCGTTCTCAAGGAAAGCGGCACAGAAATATTACTGAACTACATGCCTGTCGGTTCGGAGAAGGCAGCACGTTTCTATGCGGAATGCGCTCTTGAAGCACACGTGGCCTTCATTAACAATATGCCCGTTTTTATCGCAAGTA
Organism: Syntrophales bacterium; assembly: GCA_023230565.1. Taxonomy (GTDB): domain Bacteria; phylum Desulfobacterota; class Syntrophia; order Syntrophales; family UBA2210; genus JALNXD01. Next base: position 60,024 of record JALNXD010000013.1, on the reverse strand, counting down.
ATCCGGACTGGGCGAGCCGTTTTGAAGCCAGAAAGCTGCCGGTTATCGGAGACGATATAAAATCGCAGCTTGGGGCTACTATCGTTCATCGTGTGCTGACAGACCTTTTCAAAAAAAGAGGCGTAAAGCTTGAACGAACCTATCAGCTTAATACGGGCGGAAATACAGATTTTTTAAATATGTTGAACAGAGCCCGGCTGATGTCCAAAAGAGAATCAAAGACCGAGGCGGTGCAATCTGTTGCCGCCAATCGCCTTTCTGCCAAAAACATTTACATCGGTCCCAGTGATTACGTAGCGTGGCAGAAGGATAATAAAGTTTGTTTTCTTCGAATGGAAGGTTTGATTTTCGGCGATGTGCCTATAAATCTGGAATTGAGACTCTCTGTTGAGGACTCACCCAATTCTGCGGGTGTCGCCATAGACGGAATCCGCTGCGCAAAGCTGGCGCTTACTCGCGGCATATACGGCGCACTCGAAGGGCCTTCAGCGTATTTCTGCAAACACCCGCCCCGGCAATTTACTGATGACGAGGCCTATAAGATGACTGAAGCGTTTATAACCGGAAAATCATAAATTCAACGATGGGAAACATATTTTTACCGGTTTATTTTCGCACATACCTTCCCATCAACTCGGTTTTCTCCAGGATCAGGCCCGACATCGCCTCTTCGACTTCTCTTTTAGCTGCACCTTCTTGAAGCCCGATCTTTTCCTTGAGAGCATAAAGTTTAAAGAAGTATCTGTGTTCCCTGTCAGGAGGACATGGTCCGAAATAGCCGGTATTACCTGCTGTTCCCTTTCCGTGGGTGCCTTCAGGCTCCTGCCCTTCCTCAATTTTTACAGCTGATGTCGATACAGGCATATTAAAGAGTATCCAGTGATCCCATATGCCGTCTTTTCGAACTGCCTGAGGAACATCGGGGTCATCCATAATAAGTGCCAGACTTTGTGCTTCCGATGGAATTTCGGAAATTTCAAGGGGCGGGCTTATGTTTGCTCCATCACAGGTATATTGTGAAGGAATAGATCCCCCATGTGGAAATGCAGGACTTGTCAGCTTCATTTTAAAACCTCCTTTCACTGAATTTCTTTTCGCTTCTAAAAACTTTCCTCCAAATTAAATGTACGGATCTGATCCGGCTTTTACGATTACTCACATTAGATCCACCTGATTCGACGTCTTAAAAAAAGGTTCAGGGATACCCGGTTCCGGCCGTTTCCACCTGAACGGTTTCAATTCGGCCTCCATTCACCGGGGATGCACCTGAAGTGCATACAAAAAGAGTACGGCGGTCATCTCCTCCAAGCATACAGGCATACGGGCGGGTCGATACCTGCACGTGGTGAGAGATAGTGCCTCCTTCGTACACCCTTATTACTTCCGCGGTTTCGGGTGAGGCAACCCATACTGCTCCTTGTTCGTCAAGGCAGATTCCATCCGGAGTCGCAGGCGCTATATCAGCCCATATCCTCCGGTTCAGAAGCGATCCATCCTGATTGATATCGAAGGCAGTTAATCTTCCTGCAAATGATTCTCCAACGATGAGCATCCGGCCGTCCGGTGTGATTACGGATCCATTCGGAAATGCCATTTCATCTGCCACGATCCGGGCTGATCCGTCCGGTTCAACAAGGATTATTTCTGCCGGAGAAAAAGGATCCGGGCGGTTGAGATCGAATCCAAAATTTCCGATATATGCTCTTCCTTTTGCATCTACCACCATGTCGTTGCAATGATAAGAAGCAAGATCAAAGAGATTTGCCACTTCTGTAAACCCGTTATCATCCAGGCGCAATAAACGCCTGTCAAGCATCGAAACGACCAGAAGCCGTCCATCGGGAAGCCATCCCAGTCCCGAAGGATGCCCCGGCACCTCAGCGATATGCTCCAGTTTTCCATTCTCATCAACAGTCATGACAGTCCCTGCATTCATATCGGAGAACCAGAGTTTTTTTTCATGCCAGCGCGGACCTTCCGGAAAACTGATCCCCTCCGTCAATATAGCAGTCTTTAGAATCATAGCATCCCTTCCTGATATGAAGTTCGTGTAATATCTTGCAAGAGTAGAAGTATACACCGTCATTGGACCGCGTTCAATATTAAAAGCCGCAACTCGAAGCCGCGCACACAGTTCGTGGTGCAATATGCTTGATATAACTAAAGTCTTATTGACAAGAAGGTCGTATGGTTTTATAAAAGTCTTTATTAATTTTTTCAAGGAGAATGGTTATGGATGAAGAGCTGCCAAGAAAGGTGTACGGGGTGTTATTGGCGCGCCTCCTCCTGCCTTCGTTTCTGATTCTCTTCATATTTATTTTTTCTCCCTCAAGTCAAAGCACACAGAGCATCTCGAAAATATCAGACGATACTATCAAAAAAAGCGAGAATAGTACTGCAATTTTAATTGTAAGTTCTGCTGCGGAAATACTGCCAAAGGATGCGGTGCGTACTGCATCTTCAAAACGGATCAGGCCTGGTGCCGAAAGGCACCAATTCGACGGAATCATAGAAAAAGCTGCGCACTCTCATAAGATTGATCCTGCATTGGTAAAGGCAATAATTATGGCGGAATCGGGATATAATCGCTGGGCCGTTTCCCAAAAAGGAGCACGCGGTCTTATGCAGCTTATGCCTGAAACTGCCGAATCACTTGGTGTGGAAGACATATTCAACCCCGAAGAAAATATTAATGCCGGAGTTAAATATTTTAAACTTCTAATGGACCGATTTGATGGAAACACGGAATTGGCATTGGCCGCTTACAATGCAGGGTCGAGAATGGTCCATATGCACGGGGGTTTTCCGCCCTTCAAGGCAACCCGGCATTATGTCGACAAAGTTTTCGAATATTATGAGCGCTTCAAGGGTGCGTTCGTTAAAGAGATCGATAAAGCCTGAAGAAAAAAAGCGACAGGCAAGGAGAGTCAGTTATACTTTTTGCCCGTCGCGACTTTTTTATCGGCTGTCAATCGGCACATAATCTCTTCTGGGCAACCCCATATACACCTGGCGCGGCCGGTGGAGCTTCCATTGCGGATCGTCGATGCTTTCCTTCCACTGGCTTATCCATCCCGGAAGCCGTCCTATCGCGAACATCACGGGAAACATATTCAGGGGAAATCCCATTGCCCGCAGTAATATGCCGCTATAAAAGTCTATATTCGGATAAAGATTATGTTCAATGAAATATGAGTCGGCTGTAGCCGTTTCTTCCAGATGTTTGGCAACATCGAGCAGTGGATCGTTTATTCCGAGCTTGCTTAAAACTTTATCACACATCTTTTTTATTATGGGAACTCTCGGATCATATGTTTTATAGACTCGATGTCCGAATCCCATAAGACGGTACGGATCATTTTTATCTTTCGCTCTGGCAATAAACGTGTCCGGGTTCCCTCCGCAGTCATGGATCTGCTGAAGCATTTCGATTACCGCCTGATTTGCTCCTCCATGAAGAGGCCCCCAGAGGGCGCAGATCCCGGCTGAAATGGATGCGTAGAGATTTACTTTGGCGCTTCCTACGTGCCTTACGGCCGAGGTTGAACAATTCTGTTCATGATCGGCATGCAATATAAAGAAAACGTCCAGGGCACGAACCAGATCGGGATCGATTATGTAGGGCCGGACCGGAGAATCGAACATCATATTGAGAAAATTGGCACAGTAACTTAATTGATGGGAGGGATAGACGACTCTATGGCCCCTTGAGATTCTGTAAGACATGGCGGCCATGGTCCGGATCTTTGAAAGAAGCCTCGATACGGTGATATCTATTTCCTCTTCTTCAGAACGCTCGGGTAAGGCGGGATAAAATGCACGCAAGGCATTCACCATTGATGAAAGTATTCCCATCGGATGGGCACCTCTGGGGTAATTTTCAAAAAAAGCGCGCATATCTTCGTGAACGAGGGAGTGATCATTCAGAAGACCCGAGAATGCGGCGAGTTCTGTGGCTTTAGGAAGATCGCCGTGAATGAGCAGGTATGCTGTTTCGACGAACCGTGAGCTCTCCGCCAGCTGTTCTATCGGTATGCCGCGGTATCTCAGGATTCCCTTCTTCCCATCCATATATGTGATGGAGCTTATACAACTGCCGGTATTCACGTAGCCGGGATCGAGAGTGATATATCCGGTCATTTTCAGCAAACTGGATATGTCAATGGCTTTTTCGCCTTCCGTTCCGGTTACTATCGGCAGATCGTATGATTTTCCGTCTATTTTCAAAGTGGCTTTTTCGCTCATACGTAACCTCTGATAAATGAAATAGCATATTCATATAGCAAAGGCTTTTTCATTTTACCAGCAAATATCATTGGCAATTTCGTAAAAAGCTCCTCATGCCCGTAAATCGGAAAGTCAGTGAGCTCTCATGTTTCCTTGCGTGGAAGCTCCTCATATAGTGAGCTTCCCGGATTTACCATTTGCGTATTGACCGTGTTTTGTAGTAACTAGCCCGCATACAATAACACTAAGGAGGATAGTGCATACCCATGCCTTTTCCATCTCTTCCGGATGCGTTTTTCAGACCGCGCAATATTGCTGTTATCGGGGCAACAAAAAAAGCAGGCTTTGGAGGCGGTATCCCCGCTTTTTTGAAACGAAACGGATACGGAGAAAGACTTTTTCTTGTAAATCCGAGGGAAACCGAAATAGAAGGGTTGCCTGTATATCGGCGGCTGACCGATATTACCGGAAATATAGATTGTGCGATAATTATCGTGCCCAAAATGCAGGTTCCCGCAATAATGAAAGATTGTCTCGATAAAGGTGTTCGTGCCGTGATACTTGAAACTGCCGGTTTCAGCGAAACGGGCGATGAAGGCAGGACACTTGAAAACGATATCAAAGAGCTCATTCAAGGGACACATACACGGGTGATCGGTCCCAATTGTGTAGGACTTATCAACCCTCATGATCGTTTCGGATCGACCGAAGTTGATTTTGATGAAATACGCCCGGGAAACATCGGCGTGATAGCTCAAAGCGGCGTGTTCGGCAATATTGTCGCCGATTGGTCACCGAGCCAGGATATGGCATTAAGCGCGCTGGTAACAATAGGTAATCGCATCGATGTCGATGAATCGGATATGTTGTATCATTTCGGAGCAGATACAAAGACCGATGTAATAGTTCTTTATCTTGAAGGCGCCAAAGACGGCATGCGCTTCATGAAAGCTGCGCGTGAGGTTGCGCGCGTGAAACCTGTCATTATATTGAAAAGCGGCCGTACGGAAATGGGGAAAAAGGCCGCCGCATCTCACACGGGAAGCATGAGCGGGGACGATGCGCTTTATGAAGCTTTTTTCCGGCAATCCGGAGTCGTAAGGGCATCCAATTTCCAGGAACTTTTCGACCTTGCAAGAGTTTTCTCCCGGGAACCTCTCATGGAGGGGCCTGATATTTCAGTTGTTACTTCTTCCGGATCTCTGGCCGTCATGGCCGCAGATGCGGCTCATCAACTGGGACTCGGATTTCCCGATCTGGGGCAGGAAACGGTTGAAGCAGTCCGCAGCAGGGCGCCGGCGTGGATGAATGTCAAAAATCCGCTGGACGTCGGTCCGTCCGGGCTCTTCGGCACAGCTCTCAAAGCCGCTCTCAATGATGAAAAGATAAAAGGTGTTCTAGCGATTCCGGTCATTCCCGGAACAATAATAAAATCAATGGTCGAATCGGGAATGGATCCTGCGCTATTGTACGGCGATCCGGAAAGTATAAGAAAAACCGCTCCGGGAAAGCCGGCTCTCGTCTATTCGGTGGGAAGTGAATTCTGGACAAAACTCGTGAAAGATATGTTCGGACCTCATTTCACACTGATAAGTTCTCCGGACACTGCAGCGAAAGCTTTTTTTGCTCTTTATAAGTACCGGCAGTTCCGGGAAAAAATAAAAAATGAGCAATAAAAATCCGTTTACAGCCGTTTCAATCCCCGGCTGTTTATCACAGTGATCTGATCGTTGAGAGTCCAGTAGTCATAGATGTAGCCAAGGCCGACGATTCCGCCTGTAAACAGATAAAGAATCCCGGTGATCCATTTTCCCATATACATTCTGTGGATGCCTAAAAGTCCCAGAAAAGTCAGCAGAACCCATGCGATATTGTAGTCTGTCGGTCCTTTTGCAAAGCGCAGGTCGGCTTCGCGGTCCATGGACGGAATCAGGAAAAGGTCAACAATCCAGCCTATGAAAAGAAGTCCGAGGGTGAAAAAATAAATGGTGCCTGTGACCGGTTTCCCGTAATAAAAGCGGTGTGCACCCAAAAATCCGAAAATCCATAAAATGTATCCGATTATCATGCTGTGAGTATCAGTTTCTGTCTCCGGCATTAACTATCCTCCTTTTATTTTCTGAAGCGATCGAATGCAGGGGTCCTTTTTTCTCTATACGCGTGCATTGCTTCATTGGCTTCTTCCGTTTTATAATACAGGTGTGCCATATCGAAGGCCATGGCTTCCGATCCGGCGATATGATCACTTTCCCTGTTAAATGATGCTTTCAGTATGCGCAGTGCCGAGGGACTCAACGCAAGGATCTTATTGCACCATATGTCGACTTCCTCGTCGAGACTCGCTTTTGGAACAATTTTATTTATAAGTCCCATTTCTTTTGCCTCCAGGGCGGTATATTTTTCGCAGAGAAACCACATTTCACGTGCTTTCTTTTCCCCCACAACGCGTGCGAGATATGCAGCTCCGTACCCTGCATCAAAGCTCCCCACTCGCGGCCCGACCTGACCGAATACGGCGTGATCAGCAGCTATTGAAAGATCACAGAGAACCTGGAGGACCTGTCCGCCCCCGATGGCATATCCGTTCACGGCGGCGATAACCGGCACCGGTGTCCGGCGGATAAGTTCATGTACCCGCCTGACGTAAAACATCATTTCATGACCGTAACCGGCACCTTCCTCTTCTCCGGTATCACCTCCCGTGCAGAATGCCCGGTCGCCCGCGCCTCTCAAAACGGCTACTCCAATGGAACGGTCGAGCGAGATATTTTCAAAAGCCTCTGCCGCCTCCAAAAGCGTTTGTGTCCGGAAAGAATTCATTTTTTCCTGCCTGTTTATCGTAATCCTTGCGATTCCGTTTTTTTTCTCATAAAGAATGTCTTTGAAGTCCATTGGGTCCCCCTGTGTTCGATTCTGAAACTGACACGGGCATATATTTATAAGTAAATACAGACATGAAATCAGTGATGTCAAGGAGTATTATCAATAGAAAAATGCTCGTGATGAAGAACATCAGCGCATGCATACTCTGAAGAGAAAGAGTGTGCAATTTATGCTTGCTTTCGATCAGGAATTTTAGAAGAATTGCTTAAGTTTGAAAATAAGGAGGGAGAAAATGGAAGAAAGAATATGGCACCGTCATTATGATTACAATGTTCCTCTTACGGTGAGAAGACCGCGTCTTGCAGTTCCGGATCTTCTGCAGATTCCTGCAAATGCCTATCCGGATAAAGCTGCCGTTCATTTTCTGGGTTCCGAGATCACGTTCTGGCAGTTGCGCCAGCAAGTACTTCGAATGGCAAATGCATTAGGTGCAATGGGGGTTGGTAAAGGCGATCGGGTAGGGCTGCATCTGCCGACCTGTCCTCAATATCTGATCGCCTATTATGGTGTGTTGTCTCTTGGAGCCATAGTGGTTAATCTCAATCCCCTCTACACGGCAGGGGAGCTCACAGGCGTATTTCAGTCAACGGGAATAACAACTCTTTTTACCATTGATACTGCCGTTCCGACAGTAAATGCCCTTTTAAAAAATGTTGAAATAAAAAGAATAATCGTGACCCGATTGCAGGATTATGCAAAATCGGACAGAAAGAAAAAGGCGCCTGAACTCGAAAAGGGATGGCACTATTTTTCGAAAATTCTCGATGAGTGCACCAGTACAAAGCGTCCCCGCGTATCGATCTTGCCCGAAGACCCGGCTCTTATTCAATTTACGGGCGGAACAACGGGAATTCCCAAAGGGGCCGTTCTCTCGCATTACAATGTAGTCGGCGCGACAGTGGGGCAATCTCTCTGGTTAAGCCCGATTGCGCAACTTACGCCGCCGGAGCGACGCGTGTGGATCGGAGCAATTCCTTTCTTTCATATTTACGGTAATATCGGAGTGATCAATCTTTCCGTATTTAATTGCGCAACTCAGGTTCTTGTCCCTGAATTCAATCTTGACGAGATGATGGACCTCTTGGATAGCTATAAAGAGATACTCGCCTTTCCGACAGTGCCGACAATGATTTCCGCCATCATTAATCATCCAAGGGCTGATGCAATGGGGCTGGACCGCAAGCTTGGTCTCCTGAACTCCGGGGGTGCTCCAATGCCGGTGGAAATTATAAATAAAATAAAGGATATGGGAATATTTTACAGCGAAGGGTGGTCAATGAGCGAAACTACATGCGCCGGTACGCAGAATCCCATGCTTGGTCTTTCAAAGACAGGCAGTATAGGGATTCCGGTTATTGATACGGATGTACGCCTCGTTGATCTTTCAGAGGGGGTTAATGAAGTTCCCAGTGGAGAGCCGGGCGAGATGATAATCAAGAGTCCCACAGTGACGCGAGGATACTGGAACAATCCGGAGGAGACGGCCGGACAGATAAAGGACGGATGGCTCTCGACAGGTGATATAGCCATTCAGGATGAGGACGGTTATTTCTATATTGTGGATCGAAAAAAAGACATGATTATCGCAGGAGGGTTTAATATTTACCCGAGGGAAATAGATGAGGTGCTGCACCAGCATCCGAAGATTCAGGCGGCCATATCGGTTGGAGTTCCTCATGAATATCGCGGGGAGACGGTGAAGGCATTTGTAGTGCTCAAAGAGGGAGTAACGGCAACGGCCGATGAAATCATTTCATTCTGCAAGCAGAAACTTACGTCATATAAAGTCCCTAAACTTGTTGAATTTCGTAAAGATCTCCCCCAGTCGGCCGTCGGAAAAGTGCTCCGTCGAATTCTGCGGGATGAAGAAATCAAGAAAAACCGGGAGCAGAAGTAGCATTCATAAGAAAGATGAGCTAGAAGGGGAATTTATTGCATGCCGCCTCTGCCGGACCATGCGAAAGATACGCATACATCAGAAGAACCCATGCCCGACAGCGTTATGATGCGTTCGGGCACGGGTCCCTGATGGAGCATAAAATCAAATTTCCCAGGCGGCTCGTGCGCCTTCTTCCGTGGCCTCGATTATTCTCCTGGCGGCTTTCGCGTCACCGATTACTGCATGGGGTATGTTAAGCGACGAAAGGGCGTCTTTCAGTTCGTCTTTTGCCCTCAGGCCGACAGCCATTACAACCTGACCGATATCTTTCAGTGTCGTTTTTTCTCCTGCAGTTTCAACTTCAACTGAATCTTCGCCAATTGATACTACTTTCGTGCCGAAGAGCAGCGTGCTCTTTTTTTCGCGAAGGCGTGAATGCAACATATATCCATGAGATGTTATTTTTAAAACCGGTGAGCGGGGGAGCATTTCCACAAGTGTTATTTCTGAACCTTTTTCACTTAGATAATCGGCAACTTCCATACCGATCAGTCCTCCGCCTATTACGAGAATCCTTTTTTCAGGTTTAACTTCGCCGCGCAATATCTGCCATGCATCGCATACGATGTCACGGTCGCAACCGTCGATATCAGGAATGATCTTCTCGCCGCCGGTAGCTAAAATCACGTACTCGGGTTTTTGTTCTTCAAGAAGACGCGCTGTTACTTCCGTGCACGGTTTTATGGTCACATCGGTTTTTTTCACCTGATCAATCAGCCAGTCTATCCATTCACCGTACGTTTCCTTTGCAGGCGGTATTCTCGCATAGCGTGTCTGTCCGCCCAGGGTCTCTTCTTTTTCAAAAAGAGTCACCCTGTGGCCCAGGCGATTCGCTTCCGAGGCAGCGACAAGGCCGCCAGGGCCGGCTCCTACAACCCAGACATTCCTTGGAACCGCAGCCGGACCCTCGGGATACACTGTTTCCTGCCCCGTTTCGGGATTGATGGAGCAGCGGATATTTCCTTCGCCGAGCATCTCCCGCTCAATGCATCCCTGATTGCAGGCTATGCATCGCCGTATATCCTGGGGGCGTCCCTCTTTGGCTTTAATCAGGAAATCGGGATCAGAGAGAAATTGTCTTCCAAAGGCAACCAGATCCGCGTCTTTTTTGCCGATTACCTCATCCGCCTGGAACGGGTCAGTAAAGCGGCCTACCGCTATGACCGGAACACTGACAGCATCCTTGGCCTTTCTTGCAAGCCATGCATTAAATCCCGGTTTATATTCCGGTGGAGCCTGGGTAATTCCTCCCGGGCTTCCGTGTGTTCCGAAAGAGGCGTGAATTATGTCGGCTCCGGCTTCGACAAAAGAAGGCAGAACTGTCTGCATTTCTTCGGCAGTGTACCCTCCTTTGATAGATTCTTCCATTGAGATTCGAACTGAAATCGGAAAGTCGGGTCCCACATCCCTGCGCACGGTCTGTATGACTTCAACGGGAAAGCGCGATCTTTCTTTTAACGTGGAGCCTCCGTACTCATCTGTCCGCTGGTTCGACAATGCAGATAAAAACTGCATGAGAAGGTATCCGTGAGCGCAATGAAGTTCCACGGCATCAAATCCTGCATTTCTGGCTCTGCGCGCCGCAGCACCGAAAGCAGCTGCTATTTCCTTGATTTCATCGATAGTCATCGCGCGCGGCTCGCCACGAAACACTATGCTTGGAATCGCCGAGGGGGCAATTGCCTTTTTTTGTTTGAGCAGAAAAACGCTCTCACGACCGGCGTGATGGATCTGCAACGCTATTTTGCACCCTTCATCGTGAGCTGCCGATACTAACTCGGAAAGGCCCGGGATAAAACGGTCATCATAGGCGCCCAGCTGATTGGGGCTCACTATTCCGCTGGGATGCACTCCGGTTATCTCGGTAATGATCAATCCGGGCTGTCCTTGAGCCCTGCGCCGGATGTAGGCGATATTTTCCTTACTCACCGTTCCGTCGGAATTTCCGAGGTTCGTTCCCATTGGGGGCATGACCACCCGGTTATTGAGAACCATGGACCTGATCTCAATCGGTGTCATGACATTTTGCAATTCACTCATCGTTGTCTCTCCTTTCAGAATATTCATACTATATATTTTAAAAACCTTCGGACCATACCTCTTCCGATTTAATGACAGGCCGGCTTTTTTATACATGCCCTACCTCCGCAGAAAACACAAGGGGTTATATAAATAAAATCGAAGGACATTCTGGATTTCTAATGTGTGAATCTTGCGTTTGAGACTCGGCCATGGTAGGCATAGAAACCGAGACTCGAATATGTATTTCAAGCGGCGAGAGAAAGTGGGCCCTTGAATTTTATAATGTGGTGTATACATGGGACTGATTAATATTCTCCTTAAAGATCCTCTGACCTTTATCATAATTGCCGTACCGCTTTTATATTCAGTAATTTTACATGAATTAGCTCACGGGTATGTTGCATGGCGTTTCGGGGATCCAACGGCAAAAGTGATGGGAAGGCTCAGTTTGAACCCGTTGCGACACCTCGATGTGGTGGGGACTCTTATGCTTTTTTTCGTCGGCTTCGGCTGGGCAAAGCCGGTTCCTGTCAATTTTTCATATCTTCGCAAAGGAAGGACTCCCCTGATAATGGTTTCGGCGGCGGGTATTATCGTCAATACGCTTCTTGCTTTTACGGCACTCTTTATTCTCCGTTCAATAGAATCGACATCCGGCAGTTTGACGAATCAGCTGTTTTTTTTCTTTGCCCATATCAATATAATCCTTGCAGCATTCAATTTGATTCCGATACCGCCCCTTGACGGTTCGAAAATTCTAATGGGTTTTCTGCCTGTTTCACTCCAATATTCATTTCTGAAAGTGGAACCTTACGGCTTTTTTATTATAATTGGCCTGCTTTTTTTCGGCATCCTTGATCCTGTAATTCATTTTTTACGGTCGGCAATTATGGCTGTTATCGGGATCATGCTTTTCTGAGAATTAATCTGCCACGAAAACGAAGTTAAGCGGCACATATTCAAATTTCTTTTACGAAGTGCCATAAAAATGTCCTCTCCTTCGGGGCGGAAATAAACTAAATGAAACAGAACGGCCTTTCTGTGCGTCCAATTTTAGCTTGACTTCCCGATAAAAAAGCATATAGTCCGGCAGTACATGTACTAGCGGCAGAAGGCCGGCAAAGTGCGGCAAAGTATGGATTGATACATTTTGAAGAACGGAATTGAACAACGATTTTTTCAATCTTCGGAATTTTCGTACAATGTGGGCGATCCAAACTTTAGAAAAACACGAAAGGAGAATTGCCTCATTGTATACGGGTATAGTGAAATGGTTCAATGAAAGCAAAGGCTTCGGATTCATCGCAAATGATGAAGGCGGAGATGTATTCGTTCATTACAGTGCCATTCAGGCGGACGGATTCAAGGTCTTGCATGAAAATCAGCGCGTATCTTTTGATATCGAACAGGGTAAAAAAGGTCCGGCTGCAGCAAATGTAAAGATACTGTAGCATTCATAAAAAATGCACTTTAAAAAAAAGCGCTCCCGGGGAGCGCTTTTTTTTTGGATTCGAAGATTGAAGAGCCGATGCGGGTCTTATGATGCAAAAATGCAAAGGAACGCAGTTGAATTTCAAGAAACGCGCCCTCGCTTGAATTGCGTGTCACACTAGCAGATTGACAGGTATTATACTATAATGCATTATGATACATAAGATCAGCAGGACGCCGCACAGGGGCATCATTTTAAGTCAGCTCAAAAGTATTCTGAAAAACGGTAAGACAGATGTACTTTAATGTAATAGTAGGAGTCGCAGGGGGGGTGGGACTCTTCCTTTTCGGGATTCATGTCCTGAGTGATTCTCTGAAATCTCTGTCGCTGGGGCTTCTGAAAGATCTTCTCGATAAAGTTACTTCAAACCGGGTAAAATCAGCCCTTGTAGGAATCGCGGTGACGTCGCTCATTCAGAGTTCGAGTGCCACATCGGTTCTTCTCATCGGTTTTCTTAATGCAGGTCTTATTAATATTGCCGCAGCCCTGCCCGTTATCTTCGGAGCCAATATAGGCACAACCATCACTGCCCAGCTTATCGCGTTCAAACTGACAAAATCAGCGCTTTTATTTGTGTTTACAGGTTCACTTATTTACCTTTTTGCAAAAAAAACCAAAAATAAAAATAAAGGAATGGCGATTCTGGGTTTCGGCATTCTGTTTCTGGGACTTGCCACAATGGGCTCGTCAGTTGAACCTCTCGCAGGAAATGAATCGATAAAAAATCTGTTTATTCAGTTCGGAAGATATCCTCTTCTGGGAGTGCTGACCGGTATAGCGGTAACGGTGATTCTGCAAAGCAGCAGCACGACCATCGGTATGGTGATTGCCTTTGCATCAGCAGGTCTGCTCGACCTTTCCTCATCGATTTACCTCGTATTGGGAGATAACATAGGAACGTGTGTCACCGCCGTTATCGCGAGCTTCGGGGGCAAATTGGTCAGCAGGAGGCTTGCAGCGGGACATACCCTTTTTAATGTGATCGGAACAGCTATCATGCTGCCTTTCATTCCCTTCTATATACAGTGTATGCCGATGCTTTCCGGTGATATCGCACGCCAGGTTGCCAATACCCACACAATATTCAATGTACTGAATGCTATAATCCTTCTCCCCTTTGTTCCTCTCTTTTTGCGGATACTTGAAAAGATTATTCCCGGACAGGATTATGAAAAAAAGACAGGGGGGTTTCTTGCCGCGAGTCTTCTCACAACTCCTAATCTTGCTATAAAGGCCGTGATCAAAGAATTGAGCATGATGCTCGATATTTGCCGGAGTATGCTTGAAAAAGCAGAGCAGTGCTCATTAAACTACAGCCATAAATTGAAAAATGAAATCACGATTGACGAGCAATCGGTAGATGATATGCAGAAGAATATCACTGATTATCTTGTCGAAATTACCCAGGCAGGCCTGACGGAAAGGCAGAGACGCCTGATTCCGGCGTTGCTCCACAGCGTGAACGATATAGAAAAGGTGGGGGATTATTGTGAAGATATTGTGATTCTTGCCCAGAGAACCTATGAGAATAAGTTGACCTTTTCCGAAGAGGCGAAAAACGAGATGATACGGCTTTTCGAGAAAACCAAAGCTCTCATGAAACATACAAAAAAGGCGCTTGATGATAATGATGAAAAAGCTGCTCTCATCACCCTGAATATCGATGCCGAGATAGATAACTTAATCAATCAGTATAAGCTCAATCATCTTATGAGACTGGAAGAAAGGATTTGCATCAGCGATGCAGGGCTTGTATATTCCGATCTTCTCACAAATATTGAAAGACTGAACGATCATCTCTGTAATATAACAAAGGGAATTCTTCATATAGGAAAGCGGTGAAAGCCGAAATACTGAACCGGCTTTCTTCCGGTGGATTCGCAGCGGTTCAAAAGATCTAATCCAAAATATCAATATCTTACGTTTGAATTGATGTTTCAGAGTAGTATGCGGCATACTCCTTTCTTTTTCCTTGCTCTTGATTTCGCTTTTCGATCAATTTCTTCATCTGGCAGGTTCCATTATCATCAATTAAAAGATGAAGTACCTGCATCAGCCGTTCCTTTCCTTCCTCCATCTGCTCGAAATTGAAAAGACACTGCGCAAGATAGACGGGGCATAATTCTTTCCCCAGTTCGCAATTCCTGCATTCATTGTCAATCAATTCGCTGTCAGTGCCGTTTTGGAAATAAGCCATAATACACCCCCGACTCCTCTGATCGAGAATCACCATACACCGACACGGCAATTCCTCGGAGTTGGCGCCTACACAGGCACTCATGATTACCTTTACAGTTATTCCACTATCTCAAGAATCGCTCTTTTGTGATACTTGGCTGAAACTGCATCCAGAATGACTCTCATAGCTTTTGCCATTCTGCCCTGTTTGCCTATGACCTTCCCCAGATCCTGCTTGGATACTCTCACTTCGATTACTGTGGTTTGTCCACCCGTGATTTCGCTGACTGCAACCATTTTCGGTTCGTCTACTAGCGCCTGGACCATATACTCAACCAGTTCTTTCATTGTAATCCTCCATCCTTTCAGTAAATAGTTTTAATGTGAATTTCATCTCAGTTCTTGCAACTTTTTGATTGATAAAGAGCGTCTTGGGAACTGTTCATCATTTGTGCATTCCGCAGGAAAGACTCTCTTTGGCTTCAAAGAACAGCGATTGTTTCATACACGTTGAAATCTTCCCCAAATGAGGCATTGATAAA
The DNA here is from genome assembly GCA_023230565.1 of Syntrophales bacterium. Classification (GTDB taxonomy): domain Bacteria; phylum Desulfobacterota; class Syntrophia; order Syntrophales; family UBA2210; genus JALNXD01. Next base: position 44,741 of record JALNXD010000013.1, on the reverse strand, counting down.
CTTTCGATCCCTCCATAAAAAATCGATGATGCCGTTTTGCGTTATCTCACTTCGATTTGTCCACCCGTGTCCGAATGTAGAGACGATATAGATATTTCTTTGCTCGTTCCATTCAAGCGAAATTTGAATCTCGCTTTCATCGAATAGAATCTTCTCGAAACACAGCCTCTTTTTCGTTTTCCTGATTTCCTTTGCCAGCAGTGATGCATCATATTTTGATTTTATTTTGAAATACCTTCGTCGCATGCAAAATTCCTCCTGAATCAACAGTATTTAGAAGTGATAATGAGCAGTGAAATGATCCGCTTTTCCATAAAAGTTACTTCATCGGTTTCGTATTTTTACGTATCGCGTTTTCAATTTATACGTATTAAAAGAGCAGATGAGGCTTTTTGGATCTTCTTCGGTTTCTCTTTTTTGGCGGACAGATGGAGGGATGCGTGACATCCCTCCATCTGCCTTCCCACCGGCACCCCCCTGGGCATTACAAAAAACGATGCAGCATTTCTTTATTTAAATGCCTTGATATTCTCCGCTACCGGTTCTCTCCCTCCGTGTCTGATATCAAATGCAACCCGCCTTCCAGTATCCAGCTTTTCCATATCGTGATAAAATACTTTACCGCCGGGAAGAAAGACTTGATTGCCTCCATCTTCTTCTATATATCCATACCCTTTATTTCTATCGAACCATTTTATGGTGCCTCGTGGCATGTTTCTCACCTCCTGATGTTATGCTAACGGAGTTACCCGGACGATTATGTTTTGGATATTATCTAGTATATTGATAATTAAATTAAAATACGCTGGTATACCTAATGTATGAAGAGCTGCTACGTAATTTGACATTAAATCGAAACGCACAGCTGCGCGTGCAGACAGGTATCAATACCCTGTGAACAGTACTTATTGTTAAGGATACTGGGAAGAGGCATTATTACCGTACTTTCATAAGCACGTTCGATGAAATGGTTTGACAGTTTTATACTGATTCGCTATAAGGTTACAAATACAAGAGATAATCTGAGCAAGATTGCGGTTCTTTGCGAGGGGCAGGAAGACAGATTTGATATATCGGAAGTTCGTCAGCAGACCTCATGGTCCTGATTTTTTGACTGAAGTTTTTTCACATTCTCATGATGATCGGTGCTGTTGGTTATTTGCGTATTTGAGTGGAGCATAAATAAAAAGACGGTGATTAGATAATATGAAAAAGAAACGTATTGTTATTGCAGATGATCACACTATTCTTCGTGACGGGTTGAAGTCTCTTCTGAACTCGGTCGGCGGGTATGATGTAATAGGGGAAGCTGCAGACGGATTAGAGGCGATTCAGTTGGCCGAAAAGGAGCACCCCGACCTGCTTTTAATTGATTTGTCAATGCCGAAGATGACGGGCATGGATGCAATACGGGAAATAAAAAAAAGAGCTCCCGAAACTAGGATTGTGGTTTTGACTGTTCATGATAACGAGGAATTCATAGGTGAATGCCTCAAAACGGGTGCTCAGGGGTACATACTCAAAGATGCATCACAAAAGGAACTGGTGGCAGGAATACAGACAGTCCTTGCAGGTAAGCCGTACCTCAGTCCCGGAGTATCTGAAAAAGTAATTGAAGGGTATTTGACCGGGCGAAAGACATTTCATGTTCCATCGGCGATGGATGCACTCAGTCAGCGGGAAAGGGAAATTCTCAAACTGATAGCCGAAGGATATTCAAATAAGGCGATCGCCGGCTATCTCTATATCAGCCACAGGACCGTTGAAAAGCACCGGGCAAATCTCATGAGCAAGCTCGGGCTTCACAATGCTGCGGAACTCACCGCGTTTGCAATAGAAAAAGGGCTTGTGCTTAAATCACAATGATTAATCGCAATTCCAGGAGGCCCGGATCTCGGTACCCGAGCCGCCTTTGTGTTAATGATGAGCCGGCCCGAGGATAATTGAGCCCTTTCCTTCATTATGGAAAGCCCCCATTCCCTTGCTCCTGCCTTTTCTGCGCGGCTCTGCCCGTGTAAAAACCCTCTGCCGTTATCGCGTATCGAAAACCTTAATTCTCCGTTGCTTTTTTTCAAGGAAACAATGACCCGGGTCGCTCCACTGTGCTTTGCGATATTATTGAGCGATTCTTGAAGGATCCTGTAGATGACTATCTTTAAGTGCTGCGGGATGTCTGATTCTGTTACGGCTATCTTTTTTCTTACCGCCACAACTGGATGGAGTACTTCAAACTCATGTAACGTACTGAAGATTGCCTGAATGATACCCAGAGTATCCAGACTTGCCGGCCACAGATGGGAGCTTATATTTCGCAACTTTTTGATGCTCTGCTGAATCACCGGTATTATCGATTCCAGTTTCTCGAACCCCGCGTGTTTGTCCTCTTTTATAAGATTGCTTGTCGTTTCGATCCCGTATTTTATTACGGACAAGGTTTGTCCTATATCATCGTGCAAATCGTGGGCAATTTTTCTTCGTTCGTCTTCGAGGATGATGACGAGCCTGTTCGAAAGCCGTTGCAGTTCCTCTCTGGATGCCTTCAGGGCTTCGTCCATTATTTTGCGATGGGTAATATCATTGCCTATTGAAAGTATCTCTGCGATCTTGCCCTTTTCATTTCTTATTGCCTTATTCGTCCAGGCGATCCAGACCCGCTCACCGTTCTTGCGCATATTTTCATTTTCGCTCTGGCCGTACCGTTCGGGATGAGCGACTACATCCTTCAATTTTGTTTCCAGGCTTACCCCCTCGCTATCTGGCTGAGGAACAATGGTGCCGATCAGATTTTTCCCCAGAATTTCCTCTTCGGAGAAATCAAAAAAGTATTGGGCGTATTCATTAAAAAAGGTCACATTCAGATCGGTATCGAAGCGGAGAATGATACTGTTGGCGTTTTGCACAAGCTCTTTATATTTTGCCTCGCTCTTTTTAAGCCTTTCTTCAATGGCTCTGCGTTCAGTCACATCCTGCAGCGAAACGATGCTTTGCTTTGTACGGGGAATCAGATCGATTACGGCATGGATCGTTCTCCTTTGCCCCGATTTCCCGACAAGTGTGAATTCGTATTCCCTGAGGGCAGCGCCTGGATCGCTCCTTCGCAGGCGATGGTATCTTTCCAGTCTGTCTTTGTCTTCGCGGGCTACAAAACCGGTCCACGGTAAAATTCCTTCTATTTCATCTTTTCTGCCTTCCAGCAGTTCTTCCGCCTTGTAGTTGATAAGGGAAATTGTAAAGTCGTCTTCGATGATGACCATGGCCGTGCCGGTGGTTTCGAATATTGTCCGGTAGGCTGTTTCCGATTTTCGCAGGGCCTCGTGAAGGTCCCGGCGTTCAGTCACGTCGCTCACAAAATTAAGAGTAGCCGGCCGATTTTTCCAGTCGATCGGTACGGTCGCAAGTTCTACCCACTTTATGCGCCCGGCGGCGTCTGTAAACCTGAATTCGTACGAATTCGGAAGCGCTTCTCCCCGAAGCCTCTTTTTATGGTTTTCCAGCACCATCTCCCGATCGTCGGGATGAATGAAATCAGTGAATTGGCGGCTTGTAAGCACCTCTTTCGGGTAGCCTGTAATCTCTTCAAGCCGGGCATTGAGGGGGGTGATTTTTATGTCCTGGGCAATGAAGATCGCCTCAAGTGCATTTTCGGTGACGATTTGCGCCTGGGCCTCAGCGTCTGCGAGGGCATCGCGCAGGTGGTTGCGCGCCCGGATCTCGTTTTTCAATTTCAAATTAGTTTTTTGCAGCTCGGCCGTGCGCTCGGCCACCCGCCTTTCCAATGTTTCATTGGCCGCCGCCAGGGCCTCCCGGGCCTTGCGGAGTTCGGTGATATCGATCAGGGCCGAGCGAATCAGCAGGTCCTCTTCGGCCTCCCCAACCAGGGCCACGCTTTCGCAGACGATTATTATCTCGGCGTTGTAACCGGGCGTAAGCTTCAGTTCCACACGCCTCTTTTTTCTAATTTTTTTGATGATCTCCCTGAGGTGAACGTAGTAGGCGTCTTCACTTTCCTTCGAGAGAAAGCAGGCGAACCGTTTCCCCGGCGCCATTTTTTTATCTACCGCCAGAAGACGGGCCGCCGCCGCATTGATCCTTTGGATGATTCCCTTTTTGTCGGTGGTGATGTAGGCCACAGGGGCGAGATCGTAGAGGTCGTAATACCGCCGCATGGAGGAATCCAGCTCCTGCTGAGCCTGCCGGAGATCCTCGTTTTGCAGCTCCAGCTCCACCTGATGGATCCTCAGCTCCTCTATCAGCGCCTGCGGATCGGCGATTTCCTTGAAAGAATGCCTTTTTGCCCGTTCCCGAAGCGCCTCTTCCGCGCGGATGCGAAGCGGCCTGTCTTTGCGTCTCTTTTCCCTCACCATTGTTCCTCAGTCTTGGATAGTGCTTATCAGTGCGCCCGTTCCTCCATGGCCAGAAGCAGCCGGCCTTTGGTCCCCTCTTCGGAATGGATCCAGCCGGGCGTTGAGCACGATCTTGTGCGGCTCCCGCCCGGGCGGGGCGAATTCAATCTCGAAATCGTCGAAGGTCTTGTCTTCGGGAATGATCTCTTTCAATAAATGCAGGAGTTCCGGCTTGTCCCACAGGCCCTTTGAAAGGTTGGAGATCGGCTGTCCTTGCGCGTTTTCTTCCGTAAGGCCGAAAATACGGTAAAAGGAACGGTTTGCCGAAACGACCCTGAGATCCGGATCGAGGATGACGAGGGCCTCCCGCACCGTATCGATGATGCTCTGGGCATATTTTCTTGCCCCTTCGATGCGCCGGTTCAGCTTCGCTATCTCTTCTGTACCGGTCTTCTGTGTATGGATGTCAAGGAAGGTGATGACCAGGCCCTCGATAACATTTTTTGAAGTGCGGTAGGGGAAGATCCACATCTTGTACCAGCGGCCGTCTTCGGTCTCCACCTCCCGCTCGCGGTAGGAAAGGTCCCTCAGCACCGCCTTTGCCGGTTTGATCGATTCCTTGTCCTTCAGGTTGGAGACGATATGCGCGAGCGGGCGCCCCACGTCTGAAGGGATCAGGTTGAAAAGCTCGTGGGCGTGGCTGGTAAAGCGGGTAATGTTCAGATCGTTGTCGAGAAAGATGGTGGGAATCTCTATGCTGTCGAGCAGATTCTTCATGTCGTTGTTCGCCTTGACGAGCTCGGCATTCTTCTCCTGGAGTTCGTTATTGACGGTGACGATCTCTTCATTCAGGGACTGCAGTTCTTCCTTTGAGGTTTCCAGCTCTTCATTGGCGCTCTGCAGCTCTTCGTTGGTCGACTGGAGTTCCTCGTTGGCCGACTTGAGTTCTTCATTGGTGGTCTCCATCTCTTCGATGGTGCTCTGAAGGCTTTCCTTTGTGTATTGGAGCTCCCGTTCCATCTTTTCGCGGCCTCTGTCCCGGCCCTTCCCGGCACCGGCCGATGGGGTCTCCTCCTGCGGCTCGTTCCTGTCTTTGAAAAACACCATCAGGTGCCCCTGCAGGGGGTCCGGTTCGGCAATGTGTGCCACCGTAAGATTGACGGTCTGGAAAAAACCGTTGGTCTTGATTTGGATTCCCTCTCTGACCACCTCTTCCCCGTTGGCGAGGGCGGACTGCACTGCCGGCAGCAGTTCCGTTTTCAAACCTTCCCGGGCCATTTGAAATATATTCATGTCCGCCTCGCCCTGGGCCGGTTCCAGGTACTTGCCGGTCCGGCCGTGGATATAGACGACCTTTCCCCTGCCGGTGATAATCATGCAGGCGGGGATATAATGCTTTAGCAGATTCTGCTCTACAAGGTGGGCCATGCCTGCCTTGGGCCGATGCAGCGGCACCTTTTCTGCAGCCGCCCTTTGCAGATTTTCGGTTATGGGAAATTGAATATAGTCCAGAACCGGGCGGTTCATATCGGCCGTCTGCCGCCGTTTGAATATCTTCCATTTTTTATCGGCCACCGAGAAGAGGTCCGCCCCGCTGCCGATCGACTCCGAGGTGCCCAGAAAAAGAAGGCCCTGCGGTTTCAAGGCGTAATGGAACACATTCAGCAGTTTCTTCTGCAGGTCCGATTCGAGATAGATAAGAAGATTCCGGCAGCAGACGAGATCGAGCTTGGTGAAGGGGGGGTCCTTGATCGCGTCCTGGGGCGCAAAGACCAGCATCTCCCGTATTTCTTTTTTTATACGGAAGCTGCCGTCTTCTTTGATGAAGTAACAGTTCAGCCGTTCAGTGCCCACATCGGTGGCAATGCCTTCCGGGTAAAGGCCAACGCGGGCCGTTTCGATTGCCCGGTCGTCGATATCGGTGGCAAAAAGCTGAATGGACAGGCTGCGGTCGAGTGCATCGACGATTTCCTTTATGATGATGGCGACGGAGTACGCCTCTTCGCCGCTGGCGCAGCCCAGAATCCAGACCCTGAATGCCTCTTCTTCCTTCATTTCTTTGATGTGCTGCTTCAGATGCGCTTTGAGTTCCTCGAAGGCCTCCCGGTCTCTGAAGAAGGTCGTGACTCCGATCAGGAGCTCCCGGAAGAGATCGTTGATTTCTTTCGGATTTTTCTGCAGAAATTTGATGTATCGTGAGGGCTCGTCGATCTTGTGGAGGTGCATGCGCCGGTCGATGCGCCGTTTTATGGTGCTTTGTTTGTAGGAGGAAAAATCGTGCCCCGTATGGTTGCGAAGAAGCAGGTGGATCTTCTTCAGATCGCCCGGGAGACTCCAGCGGTCTTTTCCGGGCCTGACCGTTTCTTTCTGCTGCCTCACAAAATCGACAATGAGATCGCCCATTTCTTCGGGCGTCACGATGAAATCGGCCAGGCCCGTTGCGACGGCGGATCTGGGCATGCTGTTGAAGGGACTCGTATCGGGATGCTGCACGATCACCAGGCCCAGATGTTCCTTTATCGCCTTGATGCCGACGGAGCCGTCGCTTCCCATTCCGGAAAGGATGACGCCGATTGCCCGGTCACCCTGATCCTGGGCAAGAGACCGGAGAAAATAGTTGATGGGAAGCCGCAGGTTGCCGTCGTCCACCGGCTCCAGAAGATGGAGCGCCCCCTGCGATATGGCGAGATAGCAGTTGGGCGGTATGCTATAGACATGGTCCGGTTCGACCGGCATGTTGTCTTCCGCCTGGTGGACCTCCATGTCCGTCCAGCGCTGCACCAGTTCCGTCATGAGGCTGACATGGTCGGGTTTCAGGTTGGTGACCAGCACGAAGGCCATCCCTGTATCGGCCGGCACATGAGTGAAGAAGCGTTCGAAGGCATCGACGCTTCCCGCGGACGCGCCCACGGCGACAATGTGGAAGGGCTTTTTGTCAGGCACGGGGGCTGTGCTCTTTGGGGGAGTCGCCGCCTTATTTTTTTGACCCTTTGCCGCTTTCCTGGCTTCTTTCATAACTGACCGTTCTTTCGTGTTATTTTATTTTATATTGATTATACTATAGTACATATACAATTTTTTGGCAAAAACACTTTCAGAACCGTGAACTCTGCGTGATCTGAGTCATATAAAATAATTGTTTTTTAAATATTATTTCTGGTTTATCGATTGCAACAAGTAAGTAATTGGTTTAAAAGAATACCTAATTTAACAAAGATTCAGAACGGTTCCTTTTTTTTTCGTCCATGCCCTGTGTTCGGAAGCGAGCGGGAGGGACGGCCGGCCTTGCGGGGGCCATTGCCGTAGAGGTACACTGAAGGCCATATTTTTTTTATGTCTATTTCCAGGGCGTCGGCGATTGCCTGCCGGATTTTGTGAGAGACATGGGTGCCTTCAATAACATGCCGTATTGCCGAAGGGCTCACATTGGCAGACCTGGCAATGAAAGATTGCGTAACGCCTTTGCGGAGCATTGCGATTCTGATTTCGATGGGGCTGAAATCCCGGCCGTATTTTTTCATAAGTGCTCCCTTGACAAGATAATGAACACTTGAAGGATTTATAAAATTAAAAAAATGCGTGTGTCAATAAAAATATTCGAATTCAATCAAAATAATTTGGAACAACTTTGAAGTATGTTGAACTATTCAGGTAGCGTAATTGAAATAATTTAAGAATATACACGACCATAGAACTATTGTAAGGTAAAAAATGGGGGCAATGTGAAAAGTTTACACGAAAGAATTGCGTGGTCTCTTTCTGTCGTCAAGGAAGATCAGTTGTTCGAAAAGGGGATACGGGATGTCGACCTCGCACATATTCTGGGAATCAGCGATAATACTCTTGCGCTTTACAGAAAAGGAGGCGGTGTCATTAAAGCTTCGGTAGTAGAGACGCTTTCTCTTCGATACGGTTTCAGTCCGGCCTGGCTTCTTAAAGGTGAGGGCGAACCCTGGCCGGGAGCACGCTATAAGTATCCTGAAATCTGCGGAGAAAAGAAATCTGAAGAAATGCAGTCTGGCATGTCTTCGGTAACCGAAGCTAAACCTGAATATTCATCTTTCGGAAGTGAAATCGCCGAAGACCTTATGCGGGCTGCCGGCATTCTCGGGTCGGCTACTTCCTATGCAACAGCGCTTCGTACGACAATTGCGGCTTTCGCGGGAGTGTTAAAGGGGGAAAGGTCTGAAGAATCTGAAAATGAGTTGGAAAGGAAGTTCAATCAGTACGACATCCGGTTGGAAGAATTGAAAAATGAAATAGCATCGTTGCGCGATCGTATCTCCAGGATTACATAATTGACGAATCTGACACGGGGCAGGGATGTTTCGCATAAAATCTTTGTTTTCTTTTCATCGTGCGTTTGAATCTGGAACATTTGATCAGTTAAGTGTTTCTGCTGTAGTTCGTGACGAACCATGGTATCTAAAATCCCAAGCGGGCACAATTTCGGGCACAGTACATCAAATTGAGACAAAAAAAGAGGTTAACCGCAATGGCTAACCTCTTGATATCCATGGTGGGTCAGGGCAGAATCGAACTGCCGACACCGGGATTTTCAGTCCCGTGCTCTACCGACTGAGCTACCGACCCACGGTCCCGTTGAGGCATTGTTGATTATCCGATCTGCCTGTTTTTGTCAAGCCTTTTTCATGCCGGAAATCGGGAACACATTTAATTGGGGACGGGTTCCTATTTCCTGATCAAGTCTTTCAGCCAAGATTAAAATATTCCAGGAAATAGGAACCCGTCCCCAATTAAAGTTGGAACCCGTCCCCAATTACAGTTACGCGCCCGATTTGATTTCCTTATTTTTGGCATCTGCGTTAAAAGGGTGTTCGGCAAAAAGCGATTCTCCTGCAGCGTCATATTTCGAGTATGAAATCCATTCATCAGTTCCGGCGCCTGTCCTGATCACATAGGTTCCGGCAATCTTGTCGTGCCAGCCCTGTTTTTTTGGATCGAATGCCACCCAGAGAAATCCCAGCATTAATACAATTCTTGAAATCAGGTATCCTGCCCATCTCAGGAAAGCCACCCCGGGTGTGACCGGTTCTCCTGAAGTCTTTATGACTTTGAGTCCCAGGAGCATCTTGCCGGGTGTTTGACCTCCTGCGCTGTGGAAAAAAGTAAAATAGATCATGTTAAATATTGCGGAGGTTCCAAAATAAGGTATTAAAAAGGAAAAGCTCCATTCCGATGCATCGGAAGAAAAATCCATGAAGGGCACTGCGTTTCTCAATGCAAAATTCAGGATGGTTATAAATACTATAAGAATTATATGGTCGATGCTGAATGCAACTGCTCTGCGCCAGAATCCTCCATACACAAACTTTTTCATAACGTGCCTTTCCTTACTACCGGCGAACCGATGAGCCCCAGTTCATACTGAATAATTGCCAGGACTGCGAGCGATACCGTTTCAACTCTAAGAATCCGGCTTCCCAGATGGACGCTTGAAAATCCCTTTTCAACGGCTCGTGCCGCTTCGTCTCGCGTGAATCCTCCTTCCGGCCCAATTACGACCATGATATCCTTTTTCCCCTCAACGGCCGTATCATTGAGGATATCTCTTATCCCCTTCTCCGTTTCCTCCTCCCAAAAAATGATATTCAGGGCTTCTTTGCGGGCCTTTTCCAATGCCGATGCAAAGGGAACGATCTCATCTACATGCGGTACATGAACTCTCAAGCTTTGTGTGGCCGCTTCAGCGGCAATTTTTCGCCACCTTTTTACACGTGCCGCTTTCTTTTCCTCAGTAAGGCGGGGAACGCTTCTCGCTGAGATAAAAGGGATAATTCTCCATGCTCCAAGCTCGGTTGATTTCCGGATTATAAAATCCATCTTTGTTTCTTTGGGAAGCGACTGGGCAACTGTAATTTTTACGTGCGGATCAGTATCTATAGCTTCAACCTCGGTGATTTGAAGAATAACGCCTGATTCCGTGTACCGGTCAATGACGGCCTGATACTCGCAGCCGCCGCCATCGAAAAGGATAATACTGTCTTTCGGCTTGAGTCTTACTACATGCTTTATGTAATGGCAGTCTTCTTCTCCGAGTTCTATAAATCCTTCTTTATCTTTCTTTCCAGGGCTGTATATCCGCGGTGCTGTCATTGCGGGCTTTCCTTTTTCCTGAATACAATGCAGACCCATTCCTTTTCAGCAAGCCTTTCATAAATGGAAATACTGTCCGACTTGAAAACTTTTTCTATCTGATTGATATACATATCCGTGATCCCTGACGCCACAAGGTACCCGCCTGGCTTCATCATGGATACAAGTTGCTCCTGCAGGTTTATAAGTGTGGGTGCCGTCAGGTTTGCGACAATGAGGTTGAAGGAACCCCTGACCATTGAAGCGTCGCGATTCACGATATCGATTTTATCGGCTACGTGGTTAATTTCTATGTTTTTTCCTGCTATTTCGATTGCCTGATTATCCAGGTCAATCGCCATAACATGTTCGACACCAAGTTTGATGCAGCAGATTGCCAGAATGCCTGTGCCTGTTCCCACATCAAGTACATCCCAGCGTTCATGAGGCCTGTCTCTGAGAATTATTTCTTCCAATGCATTTATGCAAAGCCTGGTTGAGGCATGCTGTCCAGTTCCGAATGCCATTCCCGGATCGATTTCTATTACAATATCCCTGCCCTCCGGGATGTAACGCTCCCACGTGGGTTTCACGATGATATTTTTGCTTACCCGGAGTGGTTTGAAATATTTTTTCCACCGTTCCGCCCAGTCAGGATCTATTATGGTTGATGTCGAGAAAGTCGGAATGCTTTTTTCCGGAAAAAGCTCGGAAAGGCTGCTAATGTAATTGCCGAGTTCCTTAAGCCGGGTACCGGATTCGGGAGAATAGGGGAGATAAGCTTTCAATTCTTCGACCTCCCTCGGGATCGGAAGGTTATTAAACGAATCCTCCTCTGTTTCTTCCTGAAATACTCCTTTAGTCCCCAGTTCTTCCAAAAAATTTGCTATCGCGTCGCTCAACTCCGATGGTGTTTTTACAGTGATTTCAATCCACGATTCTTTTGCCGCGGGCATGCCGTTTCTCCCCCTTTTTGTTATCTGACCGAGAACTTTCAGTTCGTTCTATATAGCTTCTTTTCTTTGAGAATTCAAGCTACTTGAATTTTACCGGTCTTCGTGATAACAAGTCATTTTTATTGAAAAGACATGACTATGTCCTATTATCCCATATTTCTCAATCTTGCAAATCGGCGCTGCCTTGTTGTCGGAGGGGGCGAAGTGGCATGCCGCAAAGCCGCTCGGCTTGTACGCTGCGGCAGTAAAGTTGTCGTTGTGTCGCGCTTTCTTGTGCCGGAGCTTGAACAGATGAAAAAAAAGGGGGATATCGACCATATTGATGATGATTATCGCAGTGAATACATCAAGGATGCAGTCTTTCTGATAGGAGCGACCGATGTTGTTGAAGTAAACAGTAAAATTTATGAAGATGGAGAAAAGCGGGGCCTTCTGGTCAATATTGTCGATAATCCGTCGCTTTGCAATTGTATACTGCCTTCTTCCTTCCAGCAGGGCGAACTCACTGTTGCCGTATCCACGGGTGGTAAAAGCCCGGCGCTGGCAAAGAGGATCAGACAGGAAATAGAAAAGAACTATGGGAGCGAATATGCCGGGCTCATTGAGATTATGGGCATACTGAGACAAAAGGTAAGTGCAAGGAAAATGTCTTCCAGTAAAAATCGACTTCTTTACGAGTCAGTGCTTGATTCGGGCCTTCTCGAGCTTATAAGGAAAAAAGATGTCGATGCAATCATAGAAAAGATTGTCGAGCTTACAGGTGAAAAAATGGATCGCTCCCAGATACAAGACATACTGTCACACGAAATGCTCCCGGACTATGCAGGTGAATGATGGTTGCGATTTTATTTAAATGCGCACTGGCGGCATACCTTGCAAGTACGGCGATCTATGCGGCATCTTTGGCGGTGCGCCGGATTGCTGTTGCAAAAGCCGCAACGTGGGTTCTTATGTCCGCTTTTGCGCTTCACACAATCTTTATTGCTTTCCGGTGGGTGGAAACCGGACAAAGTCCGGTAATAAGTTCCTCAGAGGCGGTTTCCTTTGTTGCATGGGCTATTGTCGGTCTTTATCTTGCGTTTCAGATCAGGACGAAAACGAGAGTTCTCGGTGCCTTTGTAGCGCCGATAGCGCTGATTCTTGTCATCGGTTCCTCGGCGGATATTGTTGACAATTTCCGGACGCCGGAAATGCTCAATACATCATGGGTTACGATTCATGTTATATTATCACTTGCGGGTGGTGCGTTTTTTGCGCTTGCCTGTGTATCGGCTTTTATATACCTCGTACAGGACAAATATTTGAAAAAAAGGAAAATAGATAGTATGAGCCGCTTTCTGCCGCCGCTCAGAGATCTGGACCGAATTAATCATATATCAGTCATATGGGGATTTATGTTGCTCACGGCGGGGATTGTCGCCGGTGTCGTCTGGGCACGCACTGTGTGGGGAACAGAGCTGCAGGGAGATCCGAAGCAGGTGGCTACGCTGGTTTCCTGGCTGATGTGCGCACTCCTCGTGCATCAGCGGCTCGCCATAGGATGGAAAGGAAAAAAAGCCGCCTTTCTTTCCATAGGGGCATTTGTTTTCCTTCTCTTCGCCTTTGTAGGCGTGAATCTGCTTTTTGCAACAGTGCACAGTTTTTGATCAGGGCATAATGAAGATCGTACTTTTGGGAATGAATCACAAAACAGCACCTTTAGAACTGAGGGAGAGGCTGTCGATTGCCTGTGACGACGAGAGAGGAACCGTAAGGGATGTAAAAAATATACCTCATATCAAAGAGGCTTTTTGCGTATCGACCTGTAATCGCGTTGAGGTGCTCGTACACACTGACGATGTGAATTCGGCAGTTGCGCGGTTGAAAAATTTGATTTATTCGCTTGGAAATCTTACAGTGAAGGAAATGGCGGCCTGTCTGTATACGTACAGGGACGAAGATGCGGTACGGCATCTTTTTAAAGTGGCTTCAGGCATAGATTCACTCATAATGGGCGAACCCCAGATTCTGGGGCAGGTAAAAGAGGCCTACAGGCTTTGTGTGGAAGAAAAAGTAACGGGCGTAATTCTGAATAAACTCCTGCATCATGCCTTTCGTACGGCCAAACGTGTGCGCACGGAAACGGCAATTTCAGCGAATGCAGTTTCCGTTGGCTATGCTGCCGTGGAGCTGTCAAAAAAAATATTCGGATCACTTGAAGAAAAATCGGTGCTCTTGGTCGGAGCTGGAGAAATGGCCGAATTGGCCGCCAGACATCTGGTGGAGCGGGGTGTAAATGAATTCACGGTCATAAACAGAACATATGATAAGGCTCTTCGATTGGCCGGCGAATTTAGGGGTAAAGCGGCTCCTTTTGATGTATTGGAAGAACAGTTGGGAAAATCTGATATAGTAATAAGCTCAACAGGCGCTCCCGGATTTATTATAGATCGAACTATGATTGAAAAGGCACTCAGGAGGAGGAAGAACAGGCTTCTCTTTCTCATTGATATCGCGCTGCCAAGGGATATCAATCCCGACGCAGGAGAAATAGATAATGTATATCTGTACAATATCGATGATCTTCAAAACATTGCGGACAGGAATTTAAAAAACCGCCGCGAGGAAGCGGATAAAGCACGCAGGATTATTGATGAAGAAGTTGGCAATTTTCAGAGATGGCACGCCACTCTTCAGGTAGTGCCGACGATCATTGAACTGAGAAGTAAAATTGATGATATTACGAAGGGAGAGTTTACGCGATCGATATCATGGATGAGAGAATTGCGAGAGGAGGAGCGGTTTCACATAGAAGCGCTTGTCCAGTCGGTAATTAATAAAATACTGCATCTTCCGGTGACGAATCTGAAGGAAATAAGTGAGAATGGAGGGTCCGACCAGTATGTGGCGGTTGTCAGAGAACTGTTTGGACTGGAAAAGGACCGGCATCTGAAATAACCAGGTCAGAGGAGGGATTGACATAAATCGACAGACATTCAAGATAGGAACAAGGGGGAGCGATCTCGCCCTGGTGCAAGCCGAAATTATTGCAGCGCAATTGACTTCACGATACCGGGATCTCGTATTCGAAATTCTTCCCATAAGGACTAAAGGGGACAGGATGCAGAACATTTCCCTTGTGGAGATCGGAGGGAAAGGAGTATTTGTCAAAGAGATTGAAGATGCCCTCCTCTCCGGAAAAATAGATATGGCCGTCCACAGCATGAAGGATGTGCCTGTTGAACTGGCTGATGAATTTGAAATAGCGGCAGTTCCGGCCAGGGAAGACCCCCGGGACGTTTTGATCTCAAGGAGAAAGCTCAAGCTTGAGGAATTTCCGTCCGGCGGCCGGATTGGAACGGGATCGTTACGGCGCCGTATGCAGCTGTTAAATTTTATGCCTGATATTGAAGTGGTCCCGATAAGAGGAAATATCGGCACGAGGATAAAAAAAATCGATACGGAAAAACTCGACGGAGTTATTCTCGCAGCCGCAGGAATTCGGCGGATGAATCTCGTAAATGAAATATCCCAGTTTATACCCGCGGAGATACTACTCCCTGCAGCAGGACAGGGTGTATTAGGAGTCGAAATTCGTAAAGATGATGAGACGGTTCGGAATATGATCACTTTTTTGAACCACAGGCAGACTCTTTACGAAATATCAGCTGAACGGGCTTTCCTTGCCTACCTTGGTGGCGGATGCCAGGTTCCCATCGCAGGGTTTGCTCAAGTTACAGGAGATGAGATGACTTTGCGCGGCATGGTGGGAAGCGCGGATGGGAGAGTAATTATCGCTGAAAGTGCCAGGGGAGATATCAAAAGTTGGGAGCAACTGGGCAAGCAGGTGGCGGAAAGAATTCTGTCGCGGGGAGGAAAAGAGCTGCTCGATATTGAATATGGCAATTGCTGATTCAAGGAGCGTTTGTGCATCGACGGCACGGTAGCCTGAAAACAACTGATTCGCGGTCAAATTCCCTGCCTGAATACACACAAAGAACACGCAGTATGTGAAAGCGTTGCTCACTTCCCGTCATATTGCCGGCCTAGTTGGCAAAGGAGCTTCTAAGTAAGTGAATTTGGAAAACACCACTTACTTCCAATTATATTGGGGGCGCAGCTGGCATGAGGAGCTTCTTGCGAAGTCGCCTTATGTAAAGAGTGAAACGAATGACCAGGGGCATAGTTTACATAATCGGTGGAGGACCGGGCGATCCGGGGCTTCTGACCATCAGGGGGAAGGAGTGCCTGGAGAAGGCCGAGACGGTCGTCTACGATTATCTGGTGAATGAAGACATTCTCGGTTATGCGCCGGCCGATGCGCGGCGGATCTATGTGGGAAAAAAGGGGGGCGATCATACGGTCTCCCAGGACGAACTGAACCGGATTCTTGTCGAAGAGGCGAGAGAGGGCAGGGCAGTGGCCCGGCTGAAAGGAGGCGATCCCTTTATTTTCGGCAGGGGAGGCGAAGAGGCGCAGGTGCTTGCGGCGGCGGGAATTCCCTTCGAGATAGTCCCCGGAGTCAGTTCCGCCGTAGCCGTTCCGGCCTATGCGGGGATTCCCCTGACCCATCGCAGCCATACGTCGACGGTTGCCTTTGTCACCGGCCATGAGGATCCTTCCAAAGAGGAAAGCCGGCTGGACTGGGAGAAGCTTGCCGGCATCGAAACGCTGGTCTTTCTCATGGGGGTGAAAAATCTCCCTTTCATTACGAAAATGCTTGTCGAAAAGGGAAAGAATCCCCGAACACCGGCGGCGCTGATCCGCCGGGGGACGACACCCGATCAGGAGACTCTGGCGGCGGCCCTTTCCGATATCGCAGAGGTCGCGAAAGTGAGGAAATTTTCCCCGCCCGCTATTTTTATCGTGGGCGATGTCGTAGGACTTCGGGAAGAACTTGCCTGGTTCGAAAAGAAGCCCCTTTTCGGAAAAACCGTAGTCGTGACACGGCCGGAAGAACAGGCGGGTCCGTTTGCGGCGCTCCTTCGCGAGAAAGGGGCAAACGTTATTGCCATTCCGGTGATTCGAGTGACGCCGGTCGATGATACGGGTCCCCTCGACGAGGCACTTTCACGGATTGCCTCTTACCGGTGGATCATCTTTACCAGCGCCAACGGCGTGAAATTCTTTTTTGAGCGGATGCGGGAAAAGGGTATGGATGTGCGGGATCTGAAGGGTATCCGGATGGCCACCATCGGTCCCGCCACGGCGGCCGCAATCGGAAAAATGGGGTTGAGGGTCGATCTTGTTCCGGAGGAATTCATATCCGAAGGGGTGGTGAAGGCCTTTGACAATTTCGAAATCGCCGGCGCGAGGATCCTGCTTCCCCGGGCCGAAACCGCCCGCGACGTGATTCCGCAGGGCCTTGCAAAACGGGGCGCCATTGTCGACGTGGTGCCCGTCTACCGGACCGTCGGTTCCGGAAAGGACGGATCGGATCTCGTCAGGGCGATGGAGGATGGTGATGTCGATGTCGTCACCTTTACAAGTCCATCGACGGTGATTAATTTTATCGCAGTGATCGGCGGCATTTCGAAAATACCCCCCTCGGTGGCGATTGCCTGCATCGGCCCGGTAACGCAGGCGGCTGTAGAAAAGGCCGGTCTGAAAGCGGATATCATGCAGGGGCCCTATGATATGGCGGGATTCGCAGAGGCTATTGAGGCATATATGAAAGGTAAATGATGATAGGTGTGTCTAAATTATATTGCGGCGGCGTGGAGCCCGGGGATGTGCTTCGGTACGGCTCCCTTTCTGAGAAGCTGCCGTCGCATCTCCTGCAGTTTTCAAAGGACAAGCGGCCGGTGGTGGTCTGGAATGTAACCCGCCGCTGTAACCTGAAGTGCCTGCACTGCTACTCCAGCTCGCAGAATCTGCACTATGCCGGCGAACTCGATACGGGGGAGGCCACGACCCTCCTCGACGATCTGGCCCGTTTCGGTGTTCCGGTGGTCCTCTTTTCCGGGGGCGAACCCTTCATGCGCAAAGATCTGCCCGAATTGGTCCGGTATGCCGTAAAACGGGGGATGCGGGCAGTCGTTTCCACAAATGGAACACTTATTACGAAAGAGCAGGCGCGGCTTTACGGAGCCATGGGACTTTCCTATGTGGGCGTCAGCATCGACGGAATCGGTGAGGTCCACGACCGTTTCCGGGGGGTCGAAGGGGCATTTCGGGCGGCCCTCAAGGGCATAAGGAACTGCATGGAAGAGGGGATCAAGGTGGGGATCAGGTTTACCATCACGAAGTCGAATTACGGAGAAATCCCTGCTGTTTTCGATCTTGTGGAAAAGGAAGGCATCCCCCGCCTCTGTTTTTATCATCTGGTGTATTCGGGACGGGGTTCGTCACTTGTCGATGAGGATCTGGGCCACCGGAAGGCCAGGAACGTAGTGGCTATGATACTGGACCGGACCCGCGACCTCTTCGATCGCGGAAACCCCAGGGAAGTGCTCACCGTGGACAACCATGCCGACGGCCCTTACATTTACCTTCGCCTCTTGAAAGAAGACCCGGCGCGGGCCGCCGAAGTCCTGGAGCTCCTCAGAATGAACGAGGGGAACAATTCAGGCCGCGGCATCGGGTGCGTAAGCTGGGACGGCGAGGTGCATGCCGATCAGTTCTGGCGGAACATCTCCTTCGGCAATGTCAGAGAGCGCCCATTCAGCGAAATATGGCAGGACGGATCGATGGAACTCCTGGCGAAGCTCAAGGATAAAAAATCCTTTGTAAAAGGCCGCTGCGCCGCCTGCCGCTGGCTTTTCGTCTGCGGCGGAAATTTCCGCTGCCGGGCCGAAGCGGTCCACGGGGATATATGGGCCGAAGATCCCGCCTGTTATTTGACGGATGAGGAAATAAGTACCAGGTTCGAATTTTGAAGTTCGAGGGTAAAAATCTCGGGCTCCGGACTTATAGTATCTGAAACTTCGAACTTGACGGCTTCGTAAATATTCGAAAACCACCCCCTCCCTGACGGGGAGAGGGTTGGAGTGAGGGTGAAATCCCCCTCCCATTCATCCCCTCCCGCCAGAGGAGGGGAACACGACTTTTTGCGAGAGTGTGGAGCTTCGCACTTCAAACTGAAATTAAGGAGGTCATATGAGCTTTCCCGATTACAGGCCGCGGCGACTCAGAAAGAACGAACATTTCAGGAGGCTGATCAGGGAGACGGTCCTTTCCGTCGACGATCTGGTCTATCCGCTTTTCGTCACCTTCGGAAAGAAGGTGAAGAAGCCGATATCGTCCATGCCCGGCCATTTCCAGATGTCCGTTGATTATCTGGTAAAAGAAGTCAAGGAAGCACGGGATCTGGGTATTCCGGCGGTGCTCCTCTTCGGCATTCCGGATAAGAAGGACGAATTCGCCAGCGGGGCCTTTGCCGAAGACGGCATCATTCAGGTCGCGGTAAGGGCGGTCAAGGAGGCCGTTCCCGACATCCTGGTCATCACCGATGTCTGCCTTTGCGAATATACCAGCCACGGCCACTGCGGCATGCTGGAAGGCGATTCCATCGAAAACGATTCCTCCATCGAAGTGCTGGGTGAAACGGCGCTCTCCCATGCCGTGGCCGGCGCCGACATGGTGGCTCCCTCGGCCATGATGGACGGGCAGGTCCTGGCAATCCGCGAGGCCCTCGATGAGAAGGGCTATGACGGGGTTCCCGTCATGGCCTATTCGGCAAAATACGCCTCCTGCTTTTACGGGCCTTTCCGCGAGGCCGCGGAGAGCGCGCCCCGGTTCGGCGACAGAAAATCCTATCAGATGGATCCCGCAAACTCGGACGAGGCGATCCGCGAGATGACCCTCGATGTGGAGGAGGGCGCCGATATTGTAATGGTCAAGCCGGCGCTTCCCTATCTCGATGTCATACGGCGGGCCAAGGAAGAATTCGATCTGCCCCTGGCCGCCTATAATGTGAGCGGCGAGTTTTCGATGATCAAGGCGGCGGCGAATATGGGCTGGCTCGACGGGGAGAAGGCCATGATGGAATCACTGACTGCCATTAAACGCGCCGGCGCCGATATCATAATCACCTATTTTGCAAAGGAGGCCGCTGCGGTTCTCAGGCGCTGACGGACGGAATTTTATACGATGAAACCGGATGCAACGGAGCGACATTCGCTGATACTGCCGGCGCGGCTTCAGATGGTGGCCTGGGAGATTACAAGGAGCTGCAACCTTGCCTGCCTCCACTGCCGGGCCGCGTCAAAATCCGGTCCCTATGAGGGGGAATTCTCCACTGATCGCTGCCTCGGTCTTATCGACGAAATCGCGGAGGTCGGAACGCCCGTGGTGATCCTTACGGGGGGCGAACCCTATCTCAGAGAAGATATATTCCGTATTGCCGCCTATGGAAACGAAAAGGGTCTGCGGATGGTCCTTGCCACCAACGGAACGACCGTTACCGATTCTATTGCGGAAAAAACGCGGGAGGCGGGAATCAAGCGGGTCAGCATCAGTATCGACGGCGCCGATGCCCGTGGACACGATGCTTTTCGCGGCGTCCCCGGCGCCTTTGAAGGGGCCTGTGCCGGCATTGAGGCCTTTAAACGGGCCGGCGTGGAATTTCAGATCAATACGACGGTGACGGACCGCAATATAGGAGAAATCGACCGCATTACGGCCTTTGCCGAAGCTATCGGTGCGGCGGGCCATCACATCTTTCTTCTGGTTCCCACGGGAAGGGGAAAGGATCTGGCCGGCCAGGCGATCGGCGCGGACGATTACGAACGGACCCTCCACTGGTTTTATGAAAAGAGCCTCTCTTCACCGCTCCAGCTCAAGGCAACCTGCGCGCCCCAGTATTACAGGATTTTCCGGAAGAGATCGACAGAAAACGGGAGAAGGGAAGCCCCGCCGTCGCCTCTTCACAGCATGACAAGGGGATGCATGGGGGGAAGTTCCTTCTGCTTCATATCGCACGTAGGCCAGGTGCAGCCCTGCGGTTTTCTGGAGATCGACTGCGGCAGGCTTGCGGAACAGTCCTTCAGTGATATATGGCATACTTCGAAAATCTTCGCCGATCTGAGGAATCTTGCCGGCTATAAGGGAAAGTGCGGCCGCTGCGAATTTATCAAGATATGCGGCGGATGCCGTGCCCGCGCCTGGGAGGCCTCGGGCGATTATCTCGCAGAAGAGCCGCTTTGTGCCTATGAGCCGAAAAAGAGGCCGGCACCGAAGATTCCGCCGATTGAAGGATAATGATAATGGATGAAATCGATCGAAGAATCCTGAATATCATTCAGGACGATTTTCCCGTTGAACCGGATCCCTACGCCGCAATCGGCGAAAAGGCGGGAATCGGTGAAGACGAAGCCTACAGGCGGATCATGCGAATGAAGGAGGAGGGAATCATCCGGCGGATCGGCGCGGTCTTCGATAGGGAGAAACTGGGCTATGCCGGCACCCTCTGCGCCGCCCGTGTGCCGGAAGACAGGGTAAATTCCTTTGTTTCCGCGGTAAATGCCTATCCGGGCATCACCCACAACTACCGCAGAAATCATGACTACAACATCTGGTTTACCCTCATCGCACCCGGAAGGGAAGAAATCGAGCGCATCATTGCCGAAATCGCCGCACAGACAGGTATTTCCGATATCCTCGATATGCCCGCCTGCCGCACGTTCAAGATAAAGGCGACCTTCGAGCTTTAAAAAAAGGTGATTACATGGCGGAAAAATCCAATCATACGAAAACGCTGATGCTTATTGACGGGAGTAATTATATCTACAGAGCCTTCTATGCAATCCGCGAATTGAGCAATTCTAAGGGATTCCCCACCAATGCCATTTACGGGTTCACCAATATGCTCATGAAACTTTGCCGGGAACGGAAGCCCGATTACATATCGGTCGTATTCGATTCCAAAGGACCGACTTTTCGCCACGAAGCCTACAATGAATACAAGGCGAACAGGACCGTCATGCCTGACGAATTGAGCATGCAGATTCCTTTTATAAAGAAAGTGATACAGGCCTTCTCAATCGCCTGTCTCGAACTGCCGGGAATTGAAGCCGATGATATTATCGGTACCCTTGTGAAGAAGTACGAAGGATATGACGGGCTTCAAATCGTTCTCGTCTCGGGCGACAAGGATCTGATGCAGCTTCTGTCAGGCAAAGTTTCCATGATTGATACAATGAAGGATAAATCCTATGATGTGGAGGGTGTAAAGGAGCGCTTCGGCGTAGGGCCGGAGAAGGTGGTCGAGATTCTGGGCCTGGCCGGCGACACCTCGGACAACATTCCGGGCGTTCCCGGTATCGGTGAAAAAACGGCGCAGAAGCTTGTCATTGACTTCGGGTCGCTGGAGGGCATCCTGCAGAATCTGGATAAAATAAAGAACGCCCGCGTTCGGCATAATATGGAGGAATTTGCCGAACAGGCCCGAATAAGCAGAGAACTGGCCACCATAAAAACCGACCTCGATCTCGAGGTCCCCCTGGAAGATCTTGCGGTTCGGGAACCGGATGTGTCGGAACTTAAGGATCTTTTTGCCGAATTCGAATTTTCATCGCTGATTCAGCAGATAAAGGGCGAAGATGAGATAGGGGACGCGGTTTGCCACATTGTTTCTGCAATGGATGAATTCGACGAATGTATCGAAGGTTTACAAAAGGCGAAGGGATTCGCCTTCGAATTCACATTGGCGGAACCCGGCGAATCGGGAAAAGCGGAAATCCTGGGGCTGGCCCTTTCCGTGGACAAAAGCGAAGCCTGCTATATTCCTTTTCGCCGGGCCGGAATAGATGACGGCCTGGACTTTGATATCGTTTTTGCAAAGCTCGCTCCCCTGCTGAAAGACGGCGGAATCAAAAAGTGGAGTCACGATGCCAAAAGAGCCTTTCTGCTTCTATCCGAAAGAAGCCTGGAAGTGGAGGGATTTGTCTTTGACACAATGGTGGCGGCCTACGTGCTCGATCCCTCCAGGCGGGATTACAGCCTCCCCGTACTTTCACGGCAGTACTTGAATCAGGATATCCGCGCCTGCAGCGATCTTACCGGAACAGGCGCGAGGGCCATTTCACTTAAGGCGGTGCCGGTTGAAAAAACGGCCGCCTGTATCTGCTCGAGCGCCGATACGATACGGCGTCTCGTTCCGCTCCTCGACGAGGAAATAGAAGCCGAAGGGTTTCGGGAACTTTTCAGGACTGTCGAAATGCCGCTCATTAAAGTGCTCGCCTCCATGGAGGCCCATGGCGTGCTGGTCGACGTTTCCCGTTTATGCGCACTCTCCCGGGACTTGAGAGAGCTTCTGGCGGTTTCGGAAGAAAAAATATACCGGCTCGCCGGGGAGCACTTTAAAATAAATTCTCCCAAGCAGCTTCAGGGTATCCTTTTCGATAAACTGGGACTTCCGAGGGGACGAAAGACCAAGGACGGTTATTCGACCGATGTGGAGGTTCTGACGCAGCTCGCCCGCTCATACGAGCTGCCTGCCGAAATCCTTTCATACCGCAGCTACGAAAAACTGCGCTCGACCTATGTGGACGTGCTCCCGGCGCTGGTGAACCGGCGGACGGGAAGGATCCATACCTCCTATAATCAGACCGTAACGGCAACGGGAAGGCTGTCCAGCAGCAACCCCAATCTGCAGAATATTCCCATCCGCACCGCCGAGGGGAAGCGCATCAGGCAGGCCTTTGTGGCGCCGGAGGGCTGGGAACTCCTTTCCTTCGACTATTCCCAGATAGAATTGCGCATACTGGCCCACCTTTCGGAAGACGAGGAACTGATACGGGCATTCGAAGACAATGAAGATATCCATCGCAAAACGGCCTCCTCCGTTTTCGGGGTCTTCCCTGAAATGGTGAACGGGGAGATGAGGCGCCGCGCCAAAGTCATCAATTTCGGAATCATTTACGGCATGAGCCCTTTCGGTCTCGCCAGGGAACTGGACATCCCGCAGAAAACGGCGAAAGCGTACATCGATCAGTATTTCCATCGGTTTGACGGAGTCAAGACGTTCATAGACGATACTCTTGCCCAGGCAGAGCGGGACGGTTTCGTATCCACGCTCATGAACCGGCGGCGATACCTGCCGGAGATCAGAAGTTCCAATGCCATGATGAGGCAATTTGCGGAACGGACGGCGATCAATACGCCGATTCAGGGGACGGCGGCGGATCTGATCAAGCTGGCCATGCTTCGCATTGCAGACCATCTCGAAAAAAACTCTTACAAAACGCATATGATAATGCAGGTCCATGACGAACTGGTCTTCGAAGTCCCGTTGCAGGAAAAGGAGGAGATCCTGTCGCAGGTGAAAGGGTTCATGGAGGGGGTTATCGCGTTGAAGGTACCAATCGTCGTCAATGTGGGAAGCGGAAAGAACTGGGACGAGGCGGCGCATTAGCTTAAAAGCGGTGCCGTGTTCCGCGTTCCGAGTTTCGGGTTAGCGGCCTTCGGCCGGTTGGATTTTGGGCAATGGGCATGGATATGGGTGATAGGCGTGGTTGGTCCGTCACCGGTCCGGCTTCTCCGTGGTTTCCAGTACCTGAAATCCCTCGCCTTCGATGGCCGCTACGATGATTTCGAGAGTGGTTTTTTCATCATCGAAGACAATGGCAATTTTCTTTTCCTTGGCATCGTCTTTGAAATCGACGATTCCTTTTGTTCTTATCAAGATAGACCTTATCTTGTATTCTCCGCGTCAGGTCCAGCAGCCTTCTACCTTCAGCGATACCTGCTTTTCGGCAGAATGAAGACCGGAAGGACAAAAGAACAGGAGAAACGGGATAGACAATATAAGAAACCACAGCCTTTTCTTCATCGCCGTTATTTCGTGCTCCTTGAGACAAGATTTTGTGTATTTGTAATTCAAGATGGATTCCGTGTCAACAACAAGCAATATATTGTGAATGTGGTTACAATGATTCTATATCAACGGCGTTGTAAAAAACTCACATGTTTCGTTGTGCGTTCTGTCCCATCATAAAAGATTTTCTCTTTTCCCATTCGTTTGCCTGACCAGAATTGAGCATCCAGAGGTATTTATGGATCGATTCATGCATTTGACGGAAAGATACTCTTTGAGAAGCCGTCAATATTGACATCAGGGAAAAATCGGTATAAGAAAAAGCTTTCTCCTTTTATCCTGAAAGCCCGTTGTTTTGACAGGAATAGTATGAAATCAGAGCTTTTGATGAAAAAACAATCCGAAAGGGGACTTAAATACCGATTCCTCATTATCGGCAGCCTCACTTTTGTGCTTCCCTTTTTGATTATTGCCTACTTATTTTATAAAGATGGTATCATTTTTCGTCTTCCTCAGGTTCTTGTCTTTTCTTTGGTTCTACTTTTGATTCTCTCCGGCTTTATAATTCTGAGGCGGACCTTTGAAGATATATTTTCTTTTGCAAATGTACTGAAAACATCCGCAGAAACCGGGAACTACAAAGTGCTGGCCGGTAAATCCGATTTAGAGGAATTGGATGAAATAACAAATTCATTCAGAGGGCTTGTAAAGAAACTCGACCGGTCGAACCGTGAATCCAACAAACGGATACTGGAACTCAAAACAATAGGAGAAGTAATCGAGCTGGCGAGTAAGACCTTGAAAATAGATGAACTCCTCGACATTGTTCTGGAAAAGGCTATGGTGCTTTCGAGAGCACATTCCGGAGCTGTGTTTTCCGTATCGGAAGATGATTTTACCCTGATCAGGGCATTTGGAACAGATGCGCACGGAAAGCAGGCTTTTCTGGATCGCTGTCGTATACTGTCCCGGGCGGCGTGTGAAAAGAAAGATGCTGTTTATAAAGAAACTGAAAGCGTGAACAAAGATGAAGTGTGCACTCCGGATGAATCGATTTTGCTTGCAATTCCGATTATAGTGGACAATGTGGCAGTGGGTGTGCTGAATCTCGAGTATACAGATGAAAAAAACGGCTATACCGGAGATGATGAAGAAATTCTTTCCATTATGATAGGAGAAATAGGATTTGCAATAAAAAATGCTTTACTCTATTCAAAAGTAGAAAAACATCTTCGGGAAGCAAAAGAACAAAATCAAAGACTCGAAATGGAAATTGCGGAGAGAAGAAGGGCCGAAGAGGCATTGATGACAGCAAACCAGAAAATCGAGCGGCTGCATAGCGCCGCTCACAGAATGCAGACCCTTTCTTTGCAAAATGATGTTTTCGATATTACAATCGGAGTCGCTGAAGAGGTTTTCGCAACTCCTTTTTGCGTTATCTATATTGCAGATGATGGATATCTGGTACCGAAAGCAATGTCAAAGCAGATGAAATCCGTTTCGGTTGAAGCTGTTTCTCCGAAAGAGGAAAATCTTGCGGCTAAAACCTATCGCATACAGAAGACGTACTGGCTGGATGGCGAGAATTGCGGTCCTGAGGAAACAGGATTTACCTCGCTCATGAGCGCCCCTATCGGTGATCATGGCGTATTTCAGATGTTTTCAAAACAGAACGGAGTTTTTACTGATAACGATTCGAAACTTCTGGGGCTTCTTCTCCGGCATGCAGCTGAGGCGTTGAAGCGGATTGCGCTTCAGGATGAATTGCAGAAGGAAGCGATTCATGATCCGCTTACGGGAGCATATAACAGACGGTATTTCGACCAGGTGATCGATTCGGAACTCAAGCGCTCCCTGCGATATGGTCATTCAGTGGGTTTCTTGATGATCGATGTGAATCGGTTCAAATTCATAAATGATGATCTCGGTCATCAGATGGGTGATTACGTCCTGCAGGAAATTGCAAAATTGCTGCAGGGTCAGATACGCGACGTGGATATTTTAATTCGTTATGGCGGAGATGAATTTCTCATTATTCTGCCGGAAACTGGTGATGGAATCCCGATAATTGTAGAGAGGATCCGAAAAGCCGTCAAGCTATGGAATGAAGAAAAGGGGCTTTTCGATTTCGAGGTTACTCTCGCTATAGGGGCGGCTTTCTGGGATCCTGCCAGGGAAATGAAATTGTCGGAAGTTTTAAGCGAAGCTGATCAGCGAATGTACGAGGATAAAAAGAGCCAATCGACGCAAAGGAAATGAGTCGGATCGTCATTTGCCGGCAATAGGCATGTAAAATCGAGTGCTTCAATTAAACATCAGTCGATGGTTTTAAGGCGAATAGTCTGCCTTGATATTCCTTTTAAAATAAGGTAGTCTGAACACCTGTCCATATTCGATTCAGTTGGACAGCCGGAAGACATCGAGGGACAGTCGAAACAAGTATCGGCTGCCCGGATGATTGTCTGATATTACATGTGAGGAAGTTTATGAAGATATATATGCGTACAGCGCTTCTGATAGCAATTATGATAACATTGTGTGTGTGCGTGGCCGGATTACATAGCGAGGCGTGGGCGGAAACAGGCAAAAATACAGTAATTCCTATTGATCCCAAGGGTTTGGAAGCTATCATAAAAAATAGGGATTGTCCTCTTCTTATTGTTGCAATGGCCTCGTGGTGTGCTCCTTGCCGCGCGGAGTTGCCGACACTCCAGAAGCTTCATGAAACCTATGGTGCAAAAGGTCTCAAAATCATTGGAGTAAGTCTCGATGTGGGCGGACCTTCCGCGATTCAACCGCTGGTGGACAAAATGAATCTTACGTTTCCGATATATTGGGGAGGCGAGAAAGTGACAACGGCCTTTGGAATATCGGGTATTCCGTTAATCATGGTCGCGAAAAACGGAAAAATAATTGAGAATATCCTCGGTCGTCGTCCTGAAAAAGTGCTTATAAATAAAGTCGTTTCCCTTCTTGGAGAATGCGGATCAAAATAACGGGGATACAAAACCGGGGAAATTTTCAAAAAAACTCCCACTGTCAGGAAATAGCAATGCCGAAGGGAATATACGGTAAAATTAATTTTTACCTCATTGCTTTTTTTATTTTATTGATCCTTTTCGGTATAAACACCGGTGAAACTTCAGCGGTATGGGAAAAGGCCGTCAGCCTGTGCCTCAGCTGTATGGGTATCGGCTGATGCTGGTTTTCAGGAGATGGATACAAATCGCAGCGACGTTGCTTTCGAATGCCTTTTTGCTTTTTCCGCTGACCAGAAATCTCTATCAGGGAAGATTGAAGTCAATCTGTGTTCCCGGCCTTAACTGCTATTCATGTCCCGCAGCAACAGGTGCATGTCCTTTGGGAGCAATGCAGTCCCTTTTTGCAAATATCAGACCGAGCATACAGGCCGGAAGAATCCATATTGGATTATATGTGATAGGTTTTCTGGGATTAATAGGCACTCTGATCGGCCGAATGCCATGCGGTTGGCTCTGTCCATTCGGTTTTTTCCAGGAGCTTGTTTTTAAAATTCCATCTCGCAAATATGAAATTCCGCGAATTTTGACCGCAGGTAAATATGTGTTTCTGGGTCTTTTTGTCATTATCCTGCCTCTTTTTGTAGTAGACGAATTCGGATATGGCCAAACCTGGTTCTGTAAATATGTGTGTGCCGCCGGGACGCTGGAGGCGGGCATTCCAATGAGCGGGCTTCAACCTCAATTAAGGCATTTATGGGGATGGCTTTTTTTTAATAAAGTTTTAATTCTTCTTATTCTTTTAGTTCTCATGGTTTTTATTCGGCGCCCCTTTTGCCGGATGATCTGTCCTTTGGGAGCCATATATTCGCTGTTTAACAGGCTCAGCATATTTAAAATGGTGTATCATCCCGATAAATGTGTGCATTGTCAGCAGTGTTACAAAAATTGCCCCATGGGAGTGCGTTTCTATGAAGGTGCGAACCAGCCTGACTGTATCCGATGTTTAAAATGCATGCAGGAGTCATGTAAATATGGGGCTATTTCCTTTGAGATAGCAGGTATCCAGCTTGAAATGCCCCGGCATAAGGAGGAACATCCGAAAGTGATGAGCGATATCTGAAAAATGCGCGTAAAAAGGAAATAATAGTGAGCGTTTTATGAATCTGGAATTATTTCACTTAATTTTGAAAAGAGAGGTGACGACATGATAGAAAGAGCTGCTTTACCCTATGAAAAAAATGCGCTGGAGCCATTTATTGGATCTAAAACTGTCGAATTCCATTATGAAAAACACCATGCAACCTATGTGTCGAACGCAAATGCAAAAATAGAAGGTACTGAATTCGAAAGACTTGACATAACAGCCATTTTGGAAAAAACCTTTGATGATACTGAAAAAAAAGCAATTTTTAACAATGTGGCCCAGGCATGGAATCATTCTTTTTACTGGCAGTGCATGAAGCCGGGCGGAGGAGGTTCACCCCGAGGAGAAATTGCATCTATGATCGATTCGGCTTTCGGAAACTACAGTTCGTTTCTTGAAAAAATAAAAACTGCCGCTGCAGGTCAATTCGGCAGCGGGTGGGCATGGCTGGTGCTGAAAAACGGGAATCTGCAGATTGTAACAACATCGAATGCCGACACGCCGATCGCACATGGGATGAAACCGCTTCTTACGATAGATGTGTGGGAGCACGCCTACTATCTTGATTATCAGAACAGGCGGGCTGATTATCTTTCGGCTTTCATGAATAGTCTGATAAACTGGGAATTTGTTGAAAGATGCCTTGAAGAATAGCGGGTGTGTGAGTGAACGGAAAATCAAAAGGTCCGGTACTGGAATATCCATGCCGCTGGACTTATAAAGTGGTCGGAAAAGACAGAGAAGAATTAAGTGCCGCCTTGAGGGAGATTTTCAAAAACAGATCTTGTGATGCATCTCTTTCGAACGTAAGCAGCAGGGGAACGTACCTCTGCATGAATGTGGAGACGACTGTGTTCAGTGACGAGGACCGGCGGGCGCTTTTTGCTCTGTTGAGCCGTCATCCGGTAGTGAAAATAGTGTTATAGTACTTTCAGCTGCAGGATATAGATAAAGGGATAAATGGCCGGACCCGTCGCCTTAGACCGGTAGTGTACACTCAAAAGCACGGCCCCGCACCGGCGGCCGTGCTTTTCTATACGCGCATGTCAGCTTTCGCTTTCGACGAGGAGAGCTTTGCATCTTCGTTGTTCAGGAGACGCAAAGCGTGGCCAGATTCCGGCAGATATTGAAAATGCAATTTGGCGAATCGTCTCAGGCATGGAGACATTACAGCCAAAGAGTAGTATTTTCAGATCTCACGTCCGGGCTATCGGCCGACGCCCTTTTTACACTTTTATATTGCCCTCTTTCATGAGATTCGTCGGTTTAAAAATTTCAAGTCCAAATTTTTCATAAATTTCATTAAGTTTTGCATTAAGAACATCATAGCCGATTCCCTGGGCCAATGCGAACGGACCGAAAGGCGACCCTCCACCGTTTGCCATGGCAAGATCGATTTCTTTAGGGTCCGTGCACACGCCTTCCTCTATAAGTTTTGTTGCCTCGTTCACCTGAAGTGCCACGAGGTGATTGAGATCGTATTCCTTGGTCGCTTTGGAGGTATCAATTTTTGGTCTTCCTTCAGACCAGTCATAGAAGCCTTTCCCGGTTTTTTTACCGAGGTCCCCTTTATTCAAATATTTCATAAACTCGTCTGACGGTCTGTAATCGGGTGAGAGAACATCGGCGAAATATTCCATGCCGTGAAGGGCGATATCAATTCCCACATAGTCCATTAACTCGAAGGGTGCCATGGGCATAAAAGGTTTGAAGGCCGCATCGAATTCTTCCGGAGAAGGATGCCCTTCTTTCAGAATCTCGGAAAGCAGAGCCAGAGTGGGTTCATTCACCCGGTTGTAAATAAAGCCGGGAGAATCCTTCTGAACAATTACCGGCACTTTGCCTATCTTTTTCGCCAGATCGTATGCAATACTGATGGACTCATCAGAAGTTCCGTCACCTCGGATCACCTCAACAAGTTTCATTAGAATTGCCGGATTAAAGAAGTGATAGCCGATGATCTTGTCCTGTCTTCCTGTGGCTTTTGCGATTTCGGTAATGCTGATGTTTGATGTATTAGATGCAAGAATCGCATGCTTCGGAGCATATTTATCAATTTCGGCGAATACGCTTTTTTTGAGTTCGAGTTTCTCAGGTACCGCTTCGATTATGAAATCTGCATCTTTTACCGCTTCTTCCATGTCGGTCAGCGGAATCAGGCGTGCCAATGCTTCGTCATGTGCTTCGGGGGTGATTTTCCCTTTTTCTTTGAATTTGGCAAAACTGTTCTTTATACCCGCCACTCCTCTATCGACGAACTTCTGATCTATATCACGAAGCGCTACCGTATACCCGCCGAGAAGACAACACGCCGCGATTCCATGTCCCATATCTCCGGCACCGATCATTGCCACTTTCTTTACATCATCTAATTTCATGATATCTTCTCCTTTATTGATGTTGGTTATTCTCCTTTAAAATCAGGCGGCCGCTTTTCCAGAAAAGCCGTGAATCCTTCTATTGCGTCTTTGGATGCTGCCACAATCTGTGTTCCCTGCCACTCAGCTTTTGTTCCTTCATCCAGTCCCTTCTCCATGCCCGCGACGACTGCATTCATGACAGCCTTTACGGCAAGTGGAGGTCTTTGAGCCAGGAAATCAGCCATTTCCATAACATCCTTCATCAGTTCGCCTTCTTTCGAAATACGGGTGACAAGGCCGATGTCCAATGCCTCCCGGGCGCTGATACGCTTGCTGAAAAGGATCATTTCCAGTGCTTTCGACTTGCCCAGTATTCTGGGCATTCTCTGGGTCCCCCCCCATCCGGGGATGATACCAAGATTCAGCTCCGTGAGACCGATTTTTGCATTTTCCTGCATGACCGCAAAGGTTGATGCCATTGCGAGCTCGCATCCACCCCCGAAGGCATACCCGTTTACTGCGGAAATGACAGGTTTCGGGAACCTGTCGATTCTGGTCCATATCTCCTGCCCTTTAGGTCCTGTTATATGCCCGTTTGCTGCATCACTGACATCGAATCCCGCTGAAAACCCTTTTTCCCCGGCACCCGTAATAATAAGCACCCGGACTTCTTTATCCTGCTCCACATCATCGAGTGCTTTTTCGATATCCTGCAACGTTGCAAGATTGATGGAATTAGCCGGCGGGCGATTCAAGGTCAGTTTTGCAATATGGCCATTTTTTTCATAAAGTATGTTTTCGAATTCCATAATCCACCTCCCTTTCTTGTGAGCAGCATTGCTGTTTTTTTGAACCGGACATAAAAAAAAGGAAAGGTACTACCTTTCCTTTTTAAATGGACACCCAAGAATGTATCCACATATGATTATGTCTGAATTCATGAACCCACCCTCTCCCCACTGACAACTCACGCTATAAAAAAAATGGTCGAATGTCAAGAGAAGAGGTCCTGATTTTTATGTTTTTATATGTTTAATGACCGCAGGTCATCGGCTATTTCTCTCAGCTTTTCTGTCTCGTGTTCTCCAGGTGCTTCTTTAGTCCGTTTCTTCGAGAGTTTGGCTCGCAAAGCTTCAAGCTCCTGCTCTACTTTTCCCAGCGCCGCAAGGAACTCCTCTTCCGTTTTTTCCAGGCCATCCTCTGCGGCCATGGAAATAACTGTTTCTGTGGGAGCTTTTATTGATACGCATTCCTTCCACTGTGGAATATGTGTTTCAAATCCCTCTTCCTGCGCAATCTTTTGAGAAAGTGCCTGGCTTGCCATAGCTTCTCCATGGACTAAAAACACTTTGGGCCTCGATGATTTAAAATTGCCGATCCACTCCATCAGGCCTTTTTGATCTGCATGTGCCGAAAAACCTCCGATAGTAAATACTTTTGCCCTTACAGCGACATCTTCTTTGAATACTTTCACATGAGTCGCCCCTTCCACTATTTTTCTTCCCGTTGTACCTTCCGCCTGATAGCCTACAATCACAATGCTCGCTCCGGGACGCCAGAGATTATGTTTCAAATGATGTTTGATTCTACCTGCGTTCATCATTCCGCTTGCAGCTATGATGATGGCGGAACCGGACTTTTTGTTTATCGCTATCGATTCTTCGGTACTCGGTGTCAGAATAAGGTTCGGCATATTGAAAGGATCGAATCCATTCTGAACTATAAGCCGGGCTTCTTTATCGTAATAATCTTTATGTCTCCTGAATATTTCGGTTGCTTTTATTGCGAGGGGGCTGTCCAGGTATACGGGAATTTCAGGAAGAAGCCCTTCTCTTGAAAATTCCCCCAATAGATAAAGAACTTCCTGTGTTCGCTCCAGGGCGAAGGCAGGAATTATAATTTTTTCATCTTTCGAGCAGGAGTATTTAATTGCTTCAAGCAATTCGGCTTTGCTGTCTTCGAAAGAGCGGTGCAGTCTGTTGCCGTAGGTCGATTCCATGAACACGTAATCGGCATCCAGAATATCGTGAGGATCATTGACAATCAATTGGTTCTTGTTTCCCAGATCTCCCGAGAATACCACTTTTATTTCTCTGTTTTCATCTTCGATCCACAATTCTATAATACAGGAGCCCAATATGTGTCCGGCATCTCTCAATCTGGCCTTTATTCCGTCTTCAAGGGGAATGATACGATCGCATTCCGTGGGTGCCAGATACCGAAGGCTTTCGCGTGCATCTCCGGTTTCGTAAAGAGGGTATACTGCTTTTTTCCCTTCCCTTATATTTTTCCGGCTTTGCCATTCGGCATCCATTTCCTGGATATGAGCGGAATCGAGAAGCATAATTTCACAAAGTTCGGACGTAGGGTGTGATGCGATTATTTTTCCTTTGAACCCGTCTTTGACAAGCTTCGGTATGCGACCGCTGTGATCGATATGTGCATGGGTAAGAAGCATTGTTTCGATTCCGGAAGGATCGAACCCCCATTTTTCCCAGTTTCTTTTTTCAATTTGCCTGCCTCCTTGAAAAAGGCCGCAATCAACTAAAATCTTCCGCCCCGGTTTCGTTTCAATTAAGTAATTTGATCCGGTTACTGAACCGGCGGCGCCCAGGCAAGTGATATTCACCATTTAGTGCACCTCCTTCTTGGTGTCGTGCACACCGCCTCATTTCTGTTCTTCTTTTGAAAGGTCGTGCGACGTGAACAAGTATTTCATTTCTTGCATTATCTTGAGACGAGCGGAAAAAATTCAAAGCCGACTTTAATAAAATGTGAAAAGATCGGGCTTAAGGCTCAACCAGGATTTTAATTTCTTCATCTTTGTGATTCGCAAGCATTTCGAAGCCGCCCTCGACAATGTTTTCAAGCGGGGTTATGCTTGTAACGATTGATTCCGGTGCGATATCCTTATTTGTTAACCATTCCAGTGAACGTTCAGCATTGATGTGGTTGGCACCGATCATTGTCATTTCCCTCGTGACGAACCCGAGCATATGAATCAATGCCCGTTCCGTAAAAATACCCTGTACTATAACCGTTCCACGGTATTTCGTCGAGGCGAGACAATCTTTTAATGTTGCTTCTATTCCAACGGCTTCGATCGTCACATCTACACCTTCTCCTTGAGTCAATTCTCTGATTTTCACAGGTATTTTGGTTGAAGCCGGATCAAATGAAGCTGTGGCGCCCAGTTTTTCAGCCAAAGCCCTTCTCTTTGCAGAGAGGTCCGTTATATAGACTGTTTCTACTCCCAGCGTCTTGAGCGCTATCAGAATAAGGAGTCCTACCGGTCCTGCCCCGGCTATAAACACGGTATCACTCGGCTGTACGCGTCCTCTTTCAAGGGCGTAAATAGAACCTGCCAGCGGTTCCAGAACGGCGGCCCGCTTCCAGTCCATATCCATGGGGAGTTTGAGCGCTTTATCAATGGGAGCAGTAAGATACTCGGCATATCCATCTTTTATAAACGTCGCTACGTGGTCTCCTGTCTTGAAACCCTCAACTCCGGGGCCGGTCTCTACTACTTCTCCGCACACTTCGTGGCCGAACGGGCTTTCCGGGAAAAGGCCGTGGAGATATTCGTGCAGATCGGATCCGCAGATTCCACAATATTTGACTTTTACCTTGATTTCGCCTTTGCCTGCCTTCGGCTCTTCGACATCTTCGACTCTTACATCCCGTATTCCGTAATATACAGCTTTCTTCATGATGAATCCTTTCTTTGAGTTCAATTTCGAATTTTTATTATTGAAGGTTTCCTGAAAAGCTCCTCTGTGCCGTCTCGGTAGTATAAAGTAAGCGACTCCGGTGTCGACTTGCTCCTCACCAGTTTCAAGTACTTTCCATATAGTGCCGGCTCGGCTGGCATGGCGGAGCTTTTTGCGTAGCCGTCAACTGTAATATTTGTCGCGGCGCCTCTGATACCTGCGGACCCTTGCATATGTTGCCAGCGCTCTCTCTGCGGTTTCAAAGAATGGAATGCCCTCATCTAAAAAGGTTTTAACCAGTTCGCGATCGAAGCCGGGTATATTTACCATGAGAAACGGTTTGCCGTATTTTTTTTGGAATTGGATCATTGCATCGGTATATTCTTTATTCGATTCCTCTGTCATTCCCATTCCTATAACGACTATCGCGTCAACTCCTTCATCAGAGGCCACCGCTCGCGCCGAGTCGATATATATATTCATTTCAAGAGAAGCTGTCAGCCCCACATCGACGGGATTCCGAAGGCTGGTTCCCGTAGGAGGTACTATTCGTTCGAGTTCGGCTTTCGTACCGGCGGAAAGGTGTGCGAGTTTCAAACCTTCACGCCCGCATGCTTCTGCCGCTGAAACAGCCAACCCGCCCGGTCCTGAAATGATCGCGATACGATTTCCAAGACAGTCGGGGAGCATGGAACACCCCATCAGGGTATCCACCCAGGCCTCGAATCCTGCGACGGGAATCACTCCGCTCTGGTTAACTACTCCTTTCCACAGGTCCGCCGAACTTGCCAATGCCCCGGTATGCGATGCCGCTGCCTCGCTGCCTTCAGGAGTAAGACCCACCTTCCAGACAACAACCGGCTTATCTTGCGAGACGGTACGTACAATTTCAAGAAAAGAAGCGCCATCTTTAATACTCTCCAGATAGGTTCCTATCACCCGGGTTTCCCGGTCCTGACCCAGATACTCCAGAAAATCACTGCTCGACAGGTCACATTCATTTCCAAGGCTTATTGCTTTACTGAAATATAGACCTCGCTGCGGTGCCATTGTGCAGAGTATGTTCGCAAGAGAACCGCTGTTTGATACTATTCCCACAGAACCATTTTTTCTTGAAAGCCCCGGGAAGAAAGCAAGCCCTGATTTTGGTGCATATAATCCCATGCAGTTGGGGCCTATCAGGCGCATACCCGACCGGCTTGCGATACGCACAAGTTCCTCTTCTTTTTTTCTTCCATCTTCGGTACCCGATTCTTTGTACCCTGAAGTAAACAGGACTGCCCCTTTAACTCCTTTTGCGGCACAATCCTTTACCGCCTTAAGACAGCCGCTTTCAGGCACAAGGATAATAGCAAGATCTACCGGATCGGGAATATCTGCAACAGTCGGATATGCCTTAAGCCCGTCAATATTGTCCGCCGTTGGGTTTACCGGATAAATGTTTCCCCGGTAATTCTGATCCTGAAGAGCCATAAAAAAAAGCTTCCCCGTTTTTAATCCTCGTGGAACACCGACTACCGCGACCGATCCGGGATTAAATATTGAATCCAACTGGGCTATCAATCTCTGGCGTGCCATCATTTACCTCCTCCCGCAAAACAAAGAAAAGTGAATCACTTCTCTTACTGTTTCTCCCGGGCTTTTGTCAATGCATGTTTGATGCTCTCATAAAAAGATCCTCATGCCGGCTGCTCCGGCAATATAATTGAATGTAAATAAAGCTTTCACATGCGTGTTTTTTGCATGCATGAGATTTTGGCCGAAGATAAGCTGTGTTTCCGGTATCATGGCTTCGATTCGAAGTGCCCGTGCCGGCTGGTCTGCGCTGCCATGCGCGAGTGTGCCGATATTTAAATGATGCGACTCATTACGTGCGTTCCATTAAGGCGGCTTCACCGGCATAATGGCTTTTTTACGAAATCGCCATGTGCGCAATGTATCTATTTCGTATAGATAAAAACCAGGTACAAAACCGATATGTCATTTTCTTTTTTCTTATGCTTCTATACCAAATAATAATTAAATACGCTGCAGGATTACCACATCAAGAGGATATCGCACAGATAGATAAGAGAAAAGCCTCAAAAAAGCAGAGCCCTTTTTGAATAGTTGTCAGCAAGGCAGGCGTCCGGGAACATGCGGCCGCCCAATGGGAGGCGAAGCGGCATATGGCTGCTTGGCCGTTGAAAGAATGACGGTTATTTATAAGAAAGGAGTTATTATGAAAGGGTGTAAGAGAATTTCAATGATCGTTTGTTTCTGCATGCTTCTTCTCGTCCACGCTATTGTTCCGGGTCAGACTGCTGCTGCTGCGTTTGATCCCGCCAAAATAGCGGATATGTCTGAATTCGATCCCGTCAAAACAACCTTTCCTGAAGGCGATACAGTTAAAATAGGCCTCATGGAGGCTTTTTCCGGGCCCGGTGCAGCAAATGGCAGATACTATTGGCTTACAAACTCATGGGTGGTCTATGACCTTAACAAGCGGGGCGGAATTTCAGTAGACGGCAAGAAGAAGATGGTTGAGATTATCAAGGGCGATACTCAATCCAAGCCGGCCGTGACCAAGAAAACGGCAGAGCGGCTTTGCCTTGAAGACAAGGTGAATGTTCTCTGGGGCGCTTCCGGAAGCCATATTTGTCTTATCATTCAGAAAGTCGCTGAGAAATATAAAGTTATTTACCACAATCCAATGTCTCTTTCACCATCGCTTATGGATGGGACCAATTTTAATCGCTATGCATTCAGGACCTGCCTGGATTCCAATATGTTCGGCGAGGCAATGGCATACTATTTTTCCAAACGCCCGGAAAAGAAGTTTTACATTCTCAATCAGGATTATTCCTATGGACATGATATGGCACAAGGATTTAAAGCGGGTTTAAAAAAACATAATCCCGACGCCGTTATTGTAGGTGAAGCATTCCATCCTCTCTTCCTGAAGGATTTTGCGCCATACCTTACCAAAGTGCAGGGAGCCGGGGCCGAAGTGATATTTTCAGGCGATTGGACACCTGACGGCCCAAATATGCTGAAGCAGGCTGTCGGCATGGGGATGTCGCTGCCGATTGCCAATCTTTATATCGACAGCCGTCCGGCTATGGAGTCGATAGGCGGCCCCGCCGGAAGAATTATGATTAATGCAAACGACTATATGGTAAGCGTCGATACGCCGCAGAACAATGCCTTTGTAAAGATCTGGCATGAGTCGTCCAAAGACTGGTCTGCTCCGTATGATACTGATGAATGGATTTGGCCGGTGACCATTTTCGGGCGTTGTGTAGATGCGACATATTGGATGTTCGATGTGATCGAACGGGCAGGGACGCTGGATCCCGAAAAAATTATCGCAACCTGGGAAAATGACGAGTACACGGGACTTATGGGAAAAATGAAAATGCGGGCTTGCGACCACCAGGTTATACGAGATATGTTTGTGACCCAGTTCGAATTTCCCAACAAATGGCATGAAAAAGGTGCAAGCTATGGAAAAGCGGAGAGAATCAGTTCGGAATACTGCACACCTCCGGTTCCTGCGGATCTGGACAGATGTAAATAAGGCCATCCGGAAAAAAACTTTCAAAACCGCTGTGTAGCGGACCCCGTTCCGAAAGGGCCGTACCGTTTCTTTTGTGCCTCCGGTAGATATTGAACTTCGCAGCACCTTTTCTTATGCGGCCCTTTCTTTTTTCCTTTCCTCCTTTGTCACGGCATACAGGACTCTCTGCCATATCCTGCTTGACACAGATCGGCCGGGTGCTTACATTATGGACAAAACAGTTTGAAATAATTTGAAGATTCTTAAATAACACAAAGATAATTTGAATCCAAGGGAATGTAAATGAATTCAGCGAATGTCTTGGTGATGGATTTTGCCGCCGCCTTTGCAAAAGAATTGAATGCGAAGGCAATTTTGATAAGCAGCGATGTGGTGCCTGAAGATTTTTCCGTTGATGATCAGATGCAATCACGGACAATTCTGGTATGGAGGAAGGAGAAGGAAACTGAAAAGCCGGAAGGAAGTTTCGGGGGTATAATAGAAATTCCAAATGTGCGTGTGACGCCGGTAAGTCAGATGAAGATAGCGATAATTAAAGGGATGACGGCAGGCATGTTCGGGCCCGGGGATAAAATGATCTGTCTCACAGGCTCTTCCAGGCTTGATTACATAGAAAATCTCTTTGTCGTAGATGTGGATAGCGAGTTTGAGATACTGTCTTCAGGAGATATGCAAAATATTTTTGAAGGAATCCAACCCGAAGTCTTTGACTCGGTTCTGAATGTGGCACTGGAACTGGCTGCTCAGGGAAGAGAAGGGAGGCCGGTCGGTACGATCTTCGTAATCGGCGATCATGAAAAAGTGATGGGATTGTCTCGTCAGATGATCATTAATCCGTTTATGGGCTACAATGAGGAAGAACGGAATATAATGAATTACGATCTTAAGGAAACTATAAAGGAGTTTTCTGCGCTTGACGGTGCTTTTGTAATCAAGGAAAACGGTGTTCTTATCACCGCCGGCAGACATCTCAATGTCGCTTTGGAAAACGGCAAGGAGTTTCCGAAAGGGCTCGGCAGCAGGCATATAGTTGCCGCAGGAATTACTAATGTAACAAATGCCATTGCAATCGTTGTCTCCGAATCGACAGGTACTGTAAGAATTTTCAGGAAAGGCAAGATATTCGTGGATATAGAGAAGGCTCTTGGATAACGGAGGAATTATGAGATTTGATAAATTTACCTTAAAACTTCAGGAAGCCTTTCAAGAAGCTGAACGGGCGGGTGCTAATTACGGCCATCAGGGGATTGAGGCTGAGCATGTATTGCTTGCGCTTATCAGACAGGAGGAAGGGATCGTTCCGGAAATTCTCAAGAAAATAGGAGTCGATCCCGCAAGAGTGGAAGGAGATCTGGTAAAAGCTCTGGAAAAAATGCCTTCCGTTTCCGGTGCCGGTGCCGGACAGGCATATGTTACCCCCGGACTTAAAAAAATTGTTGACACAGCTCTGGTTGAAGCAGCCCGTCTCAAGGACGAATATGTAAGCGTGGAGCACATGCTGATCGCAATTGTCGATACCGGGGAAGGGGAAGCGTTCAAGGTATTGACAGGATATGGCGTTACAAAAGACGCTCTTTTGAAGATCCTAGTGGAAATCAGGGGAGGTCAGCGGATTACCGATCCGAATCCCGAAGACAAATATCAGGCGCTGAAAAGATTTGCCAGAGATTTTAACGAGATTTCAAGAAAGGGAAAGTTCGATCCGGTAATCGGAAGAGATGATGAAATCAGAAGGATTATGCAAGTCCTTTCGCGCAGAACCAAGAACAATCCTGTACTGATAGGCGATCCCGGCGTTGGAAAAACAGCGATAGTAGAAGGTCTGGCGCAGAGAATAGTCAATGGGGACGTGCCGGAAAGCCTCAAAAATAAAAGAGTCTTGGGCCTCGATATGGGGGCACTTATCGCAGGTGCGAAGTATCGCGGAGAATTTGAAGACCGGCTGAAAGCGGTTTTAAAAGAGGTAACGGATGCGGGCGGAGAAATAATTCTTTTCATTGATGAACTTCATACGATGGTAGGTGCAGGTGCCGCCGAGGGAGCAGTGGATGCATCCAATATGCTCAAGCCCGCACTGGCCAGGGGTGAGCTTCGGTGTGTAGGAGCAACGACACTCAATGAATACAGAAAATATATAGAAAAAGATGCAGCTCTGGAGCGGCGTTTTCAGCCGATTTTAGTGCAGGAGCCGAATGTTGAAGATACAATCGCCATATTGAGGGGACTCAAGGAACGATATGAGGTTCATCATGGAGTCAGGATAAAGGATTCCGCTATCATCGCAGCAGCTACTCTTTCCGACCGATATATAAGCGATCGGTTTTTGCCGGATAAGGCAGTTGACTTAATTGATGAATCTGCATCCCGTCTGCGGATCGAGCTTGACAGTATGCCTGCCGAAATTGATGTTATAGAACGGAAAATTCTGCAGTTGCAAATAGAGGCGGAATCGCTCAAGAAGGAATCGGATAGCACTTCGAAAGAAAGACTTTCAAAAATTGAAAGAGAATTAGCCGATTTGAAGGAATCTCGGGACGGGATGAAACTTCACTGGATGAAGGAAAAGGATACTATTAAGGCGATTCAGGCCATTAAAGAAAAGATCGAGGAGCTTAAAACGGCCGAGCAGAATGCACAGCGCCAGGGTGATCTTGCCAGAGCGGCGGAAATCCGGTATGGCGACCTTGTACAGATGAACAAGGATC
The DNA here is from genome assembly GCA_023230565.1 of Syntrophales bacterium. Classification (GTDB taxonomy): domain Bacteria; phylum Desulfobacterota; class Syntrophia; order Syntrophales; family UBA2210; genus JALNXD01. The sequence continues at coordinate 4,151 of JALNXD010000013.1, read as the reverse complement.
TCGAAGCGAAATCGGCTAAATTGGAAGAGCTCCAGAAGGAATCGAAAACTCTGAAAGAAGAAGTAGATGCAGAAGATGTTGCTGAAGTGGTGGCAAATTGGACCGGCATTCCGGTCTCCCGCATGATGGAAAGCGACGTGCAAAAGCTTCTCCATATGGAAGAGCGCCTTAAAATGAGAGTGGTCGGACAAGACCAGGCTATCAATGTCATATCAAATGCCTTGCGGAGAGCGCGCTCTGGTTTGCAGGATCCCAACCGGCCGATCGGATCATTCATTTTCATGGGACCGACCGGGGTAGGTAAAACTGAGCTCAGCAAGGCACTGGCAGAATTTATGTTCGATGACGAGCAGGCAATGGTCAGGATAGATATGTCGGAATATATGGAAAAACATTCTGTTGCCCGGCTGATCGGAGCCCCTCCGGGATACGTGGGATATGAAGAAGGGGGGCACCTTACCGAAGCAGTGAGGAGGCGTCCCTATTCGGTTTTGCTTTTTGATGAGATTGAAAAAGCGCATCCTGATGTATTCAATATTCTGCTTCAGATTCTGGATGACGGTCGTCTTACCGACGGGCATGGAAGGACGGTCGATTTCAAGAATACGATTAATATTATGACATCCAATATCGGAGGTCATTGGCTTCAAGATGCGACGTTAAGCCAGGATGAGAAACAGCGGATGACAATGGATGCTCTGAGAGCGACGTTCAAGCCCGAGTTCCTGAACAGGATAGATGATATTATTACCTTCAGGCCATTGACTTTGGACGATATCGGCAATATTGTAAATATTCAGATTGGCCAGATCAGGAAGCGCCTTCAGGCAAGGCAGATGGATCTGGATCTCACGGACAGTGCAAAACGATACATCGCCGAGGCGGGTTTTGATCCTTCGTATGGAGCACGGCCTCTGAAAAGGGCACTCCAGAAGTTGGTAGAAGACAGCCTGGCGACGAGGATTCTGGAAGGAGAATTTGCAGAAGGCGACAGGGTTCTTGTTGATTTGGATAAGGGAGATGTAACGTTTAAGAAAGTATAAAAAATACCCCTATTGGAACATTGGAGTGTAGAGAATATGAATCAACTTAAGACAGTGATTTTTCTGGGTGCTCTGACCGGACTTCTTATGCTTATAGGAGGTCTTTTCGGGGGCAGACAGGGCGTTGTTATCGCTTTTATTTTTGCCATGGTAATGAACTTCGGAAGTTATTGGTTTTCCGACAAGATAGTTCTTTCCATGTACCGGGCACGTCAGGTCGGCGAATCCGAAGCTCCGGGCCTGTATGCAATGGTAAGGGATCTGGCGATGAGAGCAGGTATTCCCATGCCCCGGGTCTATATCGTGCCCGGCAATTCTCCCAATGCGTTTGCTACAGGGAGGAATGAGGACCATGCGGTAGTGGCCGTTACGGAGGGGATTCTGAAGATCTTAAGCAAAGAAGAGCTGGAAGGTGTAATTGCGCATGAGTTGACCCACATCAAGAACAGGGATATTCTTGTGAGTTCAATCGCAGCTACTATAGCGGGCGCTATAATGATGCTTGCCAATATGGCGCAATGGGCGGCCATCTTCGGTTTTGGAAGAAGCGACGATGATGAAGGCGGAGGTATTATCGGCCTTATCGCAATGGCAATTCTTTCACCGATTGCGGCCATGTTGATTCAGATGGCCATTTCAAGATCCCGTGAGTATATGGCTGATGATGGTGGTGCCCGTATCGCGGGAACACCTTACGGTTTGGCCGCAGCCCTGGAAAAATTGTCCAGGGCTGCGAAATCCCTTCCAATGAAAGAGGCACACGCCTCGACAGCGCATTTGTTTATTGTAAACCCGTTGCGGGCGAGATCGATGATGAATCTTTTCAGTACGCACCCGCCTATGGAGAAAAGGATAGAGAGGCTTAAAAGAATACAGCCGGAATAAAATCGATAATAAGCGGCATACAAGAAATATTCTTGCAGAGAAATTTTTGTAAGAGGGTGCACAGCTCTTTTGCCTGCTGCTCAGGGTAATCGAAGCGCCGCCCGCAGTCCGGAAGGTATCGGATTCCAAGGGCCTGCGCCTGTCTCAGGGCGTTGTATCTTCGGTATATTGATAGTGCAGCATCTTCTCATAGCCGTTCTTCTAAGGGCCCGCTGTGCGAGGGCCCTTTTTTAATAAAACTGGAAATTTTGAAGAAATCGAAAAATATCGCAACATCTCTTCCGATCAGGTGATTTTGAGCTTGAAAAAGACTTAGCCCCGGCCGCTATGATGATAATTACATATTTGGACTTTTCCCGACATTTGTGCTAGTAAGAAATTCCGTCCTGACAGTTAAGTGTTGCAAATAACGTAAGTAAAAAATATGGAGGGACCATGGCAGAAGAAAAAGAGGAGAAAGGTTTTGTAATAAAAGACAGGAGAATCTTCGGAGAAGAGGGAGAAAAAGAGCGGAAGCAAGAGCCGGAACGTCCCGCACACAATAAAGAAGCGAAAACGCAGGAAGAAATACGAGCATCAAGGGAAACTCGGGAGGATTCTAATGCGGCGCACGCAGCCGATCAATTAGCGGCGATTGATTTTCCCGGTTTTATTATGTCTCTGTATACATCAGCGGCACTGCATTTTGGTGATATGGCCGATCCTGCAACCGGAAAAAAGGAAAAAAATCTTGCGGCTGCCGGGCAGATGATAGATATTATTGCCATGTTAAAGGCAAAAACAAAAGGTAATCTCGATCAAAATGAAACACAATTGATCGATAGCATTCTTTATGACTTGCAGATGAGATTCGTAAAGGAAAAGTGAATACCGGTACAGTAAAAAGATCTCCGGCAAAAATTAATCTGATCCTCAGGGTTCTGAAGAAGCGGGAAGACGGATACCATGAGTTGGCGAGCCTGATGCAGCGGATAAATCTTTTTGATCAAATGAGATTTATCTCTCGCGGCAATGGCATTGTGATGCATTGTCCGGGAAGCGGGCTTCCAACGGACGAGGGGAATATAGCCGTGAGGGCCGCCAAACTGTTTTTCGAAAAAACCGGATGGCAAGGAGGGATCGAAATCACATTAAAAAAAGAGATTCCTGTTGCGGCGGGTCTTGGAGGAGGAAGTTCAAATGCAGCGACCACTCTTATGGCCCTCAATGAAATGACAGGCGCCGCTCTCACGAAAGATGACCTTATGGAAATGGGCGCATCGCTTGGCGCCGATGTTCCATTCTTCATTTTTGAAAAAACCGCCTGGGCATTTGGAGTTGGAGACCGCCTTCGCGAATCGGAGAAAATTCCGGGGCTCTGGTATGTTCTTGTTAATCCGGGAGTAGAACTTTCAACCCGCAGGGTCTATGAAAGCTTAAAATTAGGATTGACAAACAGGGCAATCCAATATAACATCCCGCGACTTCAAACAGTAACCCGGATAGCGGGAGAGCTTCAAAACGATCTCGAAGATGTATCTGAGAGGATGTGTCCGTCTATAAGGATAATTAAAGATCGCTTGAAGGCAAATGGCGCTCTCGGTTCTTTGATGTCAGGAAGCGGACCGACTGTATTCGGTATCTTCAGAAATAAAACCGATGCTGAAAAGGCCTCAAGGGAACTGAAAAAAGACGGTTTCCCATTTGTTTGCAGTGTCCGTGCTCTGTAAAAGATGCTATTGCCGGGAAGGCCGAGTAAATTGTTACAGTGCTTTTCAAACAAGAAATTGGGGCGTCGTCAAGCGGTAAGACACAGGATTTTGGTTCCTGCATTCGGAGGTTCGAATCCTCCCGCCCCAGCCATTCGAACGAGAAGAGATATGTCTGATGCTAGAACGGATGAGAATATTTTCAGGTAATTCCAGTTTGGAACTGGCGCGCCAGATCAGTGATAAACTCGGCATTGCGCTGGGTAAAGCGAATGTAACAACGTTCAGCGATGGTGAAACGCGCGTTGAGATAAATGAAAATGTACGGGGTATGGATGTGTTCATTGTTCAGTCTACCTCAAATCCGGTCAATAAAAATCTCATGGAACTCCTTGTCATGATTGATGCAATGAAAAGGGCTTCCGCGGACAGAGTCACAGCAGTTATGCCCTATTACGGTTACGCCCGGCAGGACAGGAAAGCCGCGCCACGGGCACCGATTACGGCAAAACTCGTAGCTGATCTCCTGACGACG
>JALNXD010000012.1 GCA_023230565.1 Syntrophales bacterium | reverse complement strand
GTTCAGCGCCTATCCTGATATTTTCTTCATAAAAAAAGCCATAGAAAAAGCTGGTGGAACAGAGGATATCGATGCGTTGATTAAAGCTATGGAAGAGACGGAGATTAAAGGCCCTGTGGGAGTTCTTCGCTATCAAATGGAAAAAATTCCGCCTTTTTTCCATTCTGCCGTAATGCTGGACCCGAGAAATCCGATAAATTGGGCTGAAAGAGGGCTCCGCATAGATATGGGTCAGTATCAGAAAGGAGGCGAAATAGTATTGTTGTCGAAGCCTTTCCCGGGAGTAAACGGAAGTCCGGATTTTTATAAGAGCCCCGCCGAATTGAGAAAGTAATAACGTATTTTTGCCGGCAGTGCAAAGAATAAGGGATTACAGATAGAATTCTGTAATCCCTTGTGTTGATATAATCGATCAACCTGAAGAAAAAACAGGAATGAGAGTGTACGTTTCCATTTTTGTAGTATGAAAGGATAATCGGCTTTCATGAGGCCAAGATATTCTTGACACATAAACTCCTTCTTCATATACTCCGCGTCAAAATACAATGAGTTACGGTATTATTATGGCTTTTTTACATCATTTCTTCAATAAATCGGAAAGGAGTCACCTATGAAACAATCGGATATCAAGAAGATAGCGGTTATTGGAGCGGGCGATATGGGTCATGGCATTGCAGAGGTTTGCGCCATGTCGGGTTGCACCATTAATCTCTACGACATTACGCAGGAATTTGTAGACAATGGAAAACGCAAGATAACCCAAAGTCTGGAAAAGCAGGTAGCCAAGCAGAAAATGTCGCAGGATGATTTTAATCAGATCATCGGCAGCATCCATTGTTATACGTCACTCAAAGAGGCTGTGAGTGATATTGATCTTATGATTGAAGCTGCTCCTGAAGTGCTCGATCTCAAGAAAAAAATATTCAGGGAAGCAGACGGGTATGCACCGAAAGACGCGATTCTGGCTTCCAACACATCCAGTATGAGTATTACCGGGATGGCTGAAGCAACCGGCAGGCCGGATCAGGTTGCCGGGATTCATTTTTTCAATCCGCCGGCCATGATGAAGCTGGTGGAAGTCATCCGCGGCGACACGACGTCGGATGATACGATGAATATCTGTTACGAGTTCATCGAGGGATTGAATAATTTCAGAGGTGCCATGGTTCCCGTGCGCGTGGAAAAGGATACTCCCGGATTCATTTTCAACAGAGTAAATGCTCCGGTCGGTTTATACATGGCTGAACTATATGATAAAGGTTTTGTGGATCCTGAAGCGGTCGATGCGAAAATAAGATCGACCGGTGCGCCTATGGGTCCTTATGAACTGATGGATTATACAGGTCTTGACATTAATCTGAATGGAATGGAATACAGCCGGGCCAATCTGTCGCCCGAATTCAAACCGAGCGGATGGCTGAAAAAACTCAACGAAGCTGGAAAACTCGGTAAAAAAACCGGAGAGGGTATTTATAAGTGGCCCGGCGGGGCGAGGCCTGTAATTGATATGAGTAAAGCCGATCCGAATTTTGATGTCATGGACGTTGTGTGTCTTCAGGTTAATGAAGGAACAAAACTCCTTGAAGCGGGTGTTGCCGTAAGCGCAGCCGAAATAGATAAAGCAATGATTTACGGTGGTGGAAATGCGTTCGGGCCATTCACTCTTGCCAAGGATATGGGCTGGCAGAAAGTTGCCGAAAGATGTGAGGCTATTTCAAACAAACTTGGCATTAAGTGGTTTTTGCCAACTGAAACCTTGAAAAAAGGGGATATTCAACTGTAACGAATTAGTGAAAAGGCATTGCGCTTCATTCTTCGTCACTGCTTAGCAGGTCTCAGGATTCTTGTCGCCTTGCCTTTGGCTCTTTTTGCACAACCATCTTTTGCAGTGAGTTTTTCAGACTATCAACCTGTCTTTTGAAACTGATATTCAAAAGCAGTAGGTATGACGCGCAAAAAGAGAGAATATGCCGCCAAAAGGTTTGCAGTGGAAAGGCAGACCAGCTTTCTATAATGGAGATTCGATAACCGTATCCAGGAGATAGATATGAACTATGAATTAATCAAGGTTGAAAAGAAAGACCATATTACAATACTTACAATAAACCGTCCCGACGTCATGAACAGTATCAGTCCACCCACCAGCAGGGAAATGTCACATGCATTCAACGAATTTGATAATGACCCCGATGCGTGGATTTGTATTATTACAGGGGCGGGCGACAAAGCATTTTCGGCAGGCAATGATCTGAAATATCAAGCAGAACATGGCGGTGAAGCCGTTCAAAAAGCCTATGAAGATATCAAAGGCGGTTTGGCAGGCAATACGGCGCGTTTCGACTGTTTCAAGCCTTTTATTGCCGCTGTCAATGGCCTTGCATTGGGAGGCGGATTTGAAATCGCACTTGCCTGCGATATCATTATTGCATCCGAGAATGCAACATTCGGCTTGCCTGAACCGAGAGTAGGACTTATGGCCGGTGCGGGAGGCGTTCATCGGTTGCCGCGTCAGATCCCATATCATCTGGCAATGGGGATGATCATGACTTCGAAGCGCCTTACGGCACAAGAAGCTTTTCAATGTGGAATTGTCAATGAGGTAGTTTCCCGGACTGAGTTAATGTCTACAGCCGAAAAATGGGCTGCTGAAATTCTAAAGGGTGCCCCTCTGTCAATTCGCGCGAGTAAAGAAGCCGCCGTCAAGGGACTCGATATGCCGCTGGAGAAGGCAGTCACTCATATATTCCCGGGAATGGAAATATTGAGAAATTCAGAGGACCTGATTGAAGGTCCGAAAGCATTTGCAGAAAAGAGGCCCCCACACTGGAAGGGACGTTGATTTCCTTTTTTGAAGAGCCTCCTCTGTAGTGTCGTTTTGGAGTTATTCGGAATATTCAGATCTGTTGCAACCGTGCGCACGTTGTGCAATAGAAAAAGAACCGGAGCTGGATGAAAGGGCGCTCGCAGCTCCGGTTTATTACTTAATCTCGCTTAAGTATGCAGGCCACTCCTTGGCCCATTCCGCAGCACATGCTGGCAGAACCGTAGGTGCCCCCTTTTTCTTCAAGTATTCTCGCGAGCGTTCCGATCAGACGGACACCGGATGCACCAAGGGGGTGCCCGATCGCCAATGCTCCGCCTTTAAGGTTCACCTTGTTCGGGTCTATGCCAAGTTGTTGCATTGCATACATGGGAACAATGCTGAACGCCTCGTTGATTTCAAAACAATCCATATCTTCGATTTTCATCCCGGCATTCTTCATCGCTTTTTTTGTTGCCGGTACAGGACCTTCACCCATGATAGACGGTTCAACTCCTGCAACACCGAAGGAAATAAAACTGGCCATAGGTTTCAGGCCTAACTGGCCGGCCCTCTCACGGGACATAAGCAGCACACAGGTTGCACCGGCATTCATGGGAGAGGAATTCCCGGCGGTTATTTTTCCCCCCTCTTTATATGCCGGTTTGAGGGTTGCAAGTGTTTCCATATTCGTATCCGGCCGCACACAGGCGTCATAGTCAAAAATTTTCTTTGACCCATCCGGCAGTGTCACTTCCACTGGGTGAATTTCACCCTTGAAATACCCCTCTTTTTGTGCTGCGGCAGCTTTTTGATGAGACCCGACGGCAAACTGATCCATATCCTCTTTTGTAAAGTCTGTCTTGCGCAGAAGTTTCTCAGCCGTAAGCCCCATGCTCAGGATGTTGGGAGGATCGAGATATTCATATTCAGGGCTGGTCCATATTTCCGTAGGGGGCTTGATGGCACCCCCTCCATCCATGGGAACATGGGTCATATGTTCAACACCAACGACAAAGATGATGTCGGCGTAGCCGCTCGCAATACTCATGGCCGCCGTTCGTACGCCGTTAAAAGAGGAACCGCAAGCCGTATCGATCTGTTGGGCAGCGATTGAAACAGGCAATTTGGCTAAAACCAGCGGAAGACGACCGCCGCCAGTGTAAGTTTCAAGAACGGGATTGGCTGTTCCGACGATGAATTCATCAATTTCTTCGGGATTTATGTTTTTTCTTTTGATGATTTCGTTAACCAGAATACCTGCAAGTTTATCCATACGCCAGCTGTTCAGCAAATCTTTATCCGGGTCCTTTGGGCGTGACCGTGAAAAGGGAGATCTCAAATAATCAACGAGTACAACTTCTCTTGCGAATGTCATTAATTTTTTTCCTCCTTTGCGTGTATCTATTTCGCTGAAATAAATTATCTTATAAGTCCTGCTGAAGCAGAACCCCTGACATAAATCCTGTAAATATAAGGGTTGTGATCGATGCGCACTCTCACCCCAGGCGATCATACATTCATGTGACAAACTTTTGAGGATGATGACAATCCGCAGCAGTTAAGAGAATGCAGCCAACATAATTGGGCTTTGAGTATAGAAATGCGAGCTTGTAAAAGTCAAGAGGATATTTGATCAAAATCGAGAAAGAAAATTACATTTTTTCCTCCGTCATTAGGGAATAGCAGAAAGTAAAAATTGCCAGATTTCGCATCGGGTACGGAATGGCGAAAAGAGAGCTCGGTTTTCTTGAAAGTGACACAAAAACATAATCAATTTTGGCTCAGGGATATAACGTATTAATCGGAAAAAGCCGATTTTATTATTTTATTGACAGGCTGCATTCGCTTTTCCTATACTTTAACTGTCGCAGGCTTTCAGAGCTATTACCGATATTTTCCCGTAGGGCGCGCGGAATTTCGTTTAAAAGCCATCTCTTATACACTACGAGTTGAGGGAAAAAAAATAAATTTTAGTGAATGGAGTCAATCATGACAGCAATCGCAGAGTGGCTCGACGAACAGGAACGGCAGGGCCTTGATATTACGGAGCTGTCCGTTCCCGAGGAAATGATCCATGACGAAGAGGCGGACGAGACTCTGTTCTTTCAGGAAATCCGCCCCTGCAGCGTCCTGTGTACCCGTAATCATCCCTTCGCAGCAGTGAAGCGATTTGATCACTGGTATTACAGCTACGGCCGTGAAAAGGAGAATGGCCCTCACACCGGCAAGCCGATATGGCAGTTCTTTACGAAAGATAAGGACCTTGCTTTAAAAACGGCGAAGATGCACATTTAATGAAGGCGAAATGGCTTACAGAGTGACAGACCGCACGTGCTTTATATCTATATTCACAATGTGCCCCCAATTGTTTAGCAAACAACGAGTCAAGTTAGACGGACAAGGAGAGGTATGAAAAAAAGTGGATGCCCCATTAAGGATTGAAATGACCTTCCCAGAGGAATGGATATCGATTTAATAAGAAACCGACAGCTTTCCAGATGATCCATGTTCCGATAATTGCGACATAGCCATCGACCGCGTAATGCCAACCCAAATGCACCGATCCTATTAAAATAATAAAAGCATAGGCTGTAAAGACGATTCCCAGCACGCGCCGGGTTCTCCATCCAACAAGAGTAAAGAGAAACGCCATGGAGACGTGCAAGCTTGGCATTGCGCTTATGCCGCTGCCTAAACAGATTTTACTGTTCAGAAAACCGGACCATAACATTTCTTGAGTATGAAGAGCGCTAATCGGGACAATTTCATTTGCGGCCTGAAGATAACTCATAAGCGGCATGAAAGGATCACTTAGACCGGTTATACGGCCATAATAACAGGGACCCGCCGAAGAAAATAAAATGGCCGCACCGGTACCGAGAATTATCCATGAAGCTAAAAATGTAAAGAGAAATTGCTGGCGGAGTCGAATATCACGCAAACTGAAGACCTGCCATAGAAGTACCCCATACATAATAAAAAACCAGAGAATGTAAAAAAAGTTAATCGTAACGGTTATAAAAGGGTATCCCAATAGAGGATGCAACAATTGCCACGGTTGAACGCCACCGTGAAGAATTGAGTCCAGGTGAGTAAAAAAAGCATCCCAGGAATATGGAACCCAGAAGGGGATCATGGGTTTGAATACGCAAAATAATGCTATAAATAATGGAATAATCAGAAAGATTGGCAGCGCCATTGCAAGACGAATTGACAGAAGAGAGTTTTTCATAAAATCAGTGAAAATGAATTTTAACAACCTTTTCGGTCGTATGAAAAATATAATATAGAAAGTACGTCCGCAGATAATAAAATTAAGATAGTGCAATGTAAACACTAACAGAGGTTTTGCTGATTGTAATGTAATAGTTCGCCCATCCATTTCTATGCTTTTGCGAGCAGAAATATATATGAGGAAATAGCAGCCAATCAATAGTATTAATAGAAAATGAACACGGAATGATTGTTTTAAAATTTTTAAAAATTTACAAATTTCTTCTAAAAAAAATGAGCCTTTTGATTCGATGTCAATCGATACGGAATGATTAGTCAAAGAATCTCCCATTTCACAAACCTTGTCCAACATTTTGCCTTAATAGAGGTATGAGCACTTTAATTATCTTAATTATAGCAGGCCCAAGAGTAATCACGAATAGTGCGGGGAAGATACAGGCGATAAGCGGAAACACGAGTTTCACCGGCATCTTGGCAGCGGCTTCTTCCGCCGCCTGCTGATATTTTGTGCGGGCGCCGTCGGAACAGACTCTAAGTGCGCGTGCGATGCTGGTGCCGAATTTTTCCGTCTGAATGAGTGTGGTGACGAGGATGGTCATTTCTTCAATATCAGCCCTCATTGCCAGATGGCGTAATGCGAGTTGGCGAGGCTGCCCCATCCGAATTTCGAGGTTCAGATATTTGAACTCCTCGCTGATGGGTTTGTTATAGCCCGCCATCTCCGTTCTGACGATATTGATGGCTGCATCGAGTCCCAGGCCGGCCTCAACTGAGACCACAAGAAGATCGAGGGCGTCGGGGAGTCCCCGAATCAGCTTTCTCTTGCGGCGAGTTCTGCGGATAGAAAGCAGGAGAACGGGCAAATAATATGCAGCAACGGCCAGAATGACCATAACAATGGCGAGGGATCGCACATTGAGGATAATCGGGTGAACAAGATTTAGAGCGAGAAAGGCAATAGGAAGGCAAATAGCAGATATGAGCTTCGAAGCATAGAAAATTGACGGCATATTGACATGGTGCAGGCCCGCCCTTAAAAATCTGAGACGGAGGCCGGAATACTCTTCAGAATCCGATGAAATAAAATGTGAGCCGAAATTGCCGAGAACATTCATTATCTTGAATCGCGTTCTTCCTTTTTTTTCGGGGGGGTTGGATTCACGAACGCTCGATTCGGGGATAAAAGAATCTTCATATCGGATCTTCTCCATCAGTCTGCGTGTTTTGGAAAGCCGCTGAAAAATTCGTGCCACTGTAATGAAGAGAAAAAAGAAAATAAGAAAGTTCAGCAAGGCCAACGCAAAAGGCAGATGCTCCTCAGGAAGTGAAAACATGGGAACTCCTTTCTTTTATTTAATGATTTAGGCTGAAGGCAGAAGGTATTTTGGCACACAGGCTTAAAACATTACGCTGAAAGACTATGTAGTGCACTGACCTCTAACCCATAACCTTTAATACACATTCTTGTTCACAATTCTCCGTATGATAAAGATCCCTACAACCAGGAGAATCAAGGCCGCAACCACCATCGCCTTTCCTGAGGGTTCAGTGAAAAGCAGGTTGACGTAATCGGGATTTAATAATCTGATGGCAACCACCAGAAAAAAAGGCAGTCCCACCAGAATGAACGCTGAGAGCCGCCCTTCCGCCGTCAATGTGCGTATTTTCCCTTTCAACTTGAAGCGTTCCCGTATAAGGGAAGCGATATTTTCAATGATCTCTGCCAAATTGCCGCCCGTTTCCCGCTGCAAAATTACGGATATGGTGAAATACTTAAGTTCGCCGCAGTCGACCCGGGCGGCGAGGTCGCGCAGGGCATCGGAGACGCCGGCGCCGTAGTTGATCTCGTCCAGCGTTTCCTGAAATTCCGGTCCCAGGGGATCCTTGAATTCGTCGGCCGCGAGCTTGAGCCCGCTGGTGAAGGAGTGCCCCGCCCGCAGCGCCCGGGCAATGAGATCGAGGGCCTCGGGAAGCTGCTCCGTGAATTGGGCCATGCGCCTCTTTTTCCTTCTTATGACCGATATGACGGGGAACGCCCCCATGGCCAGGCCAAGAAGAAGGGCGTAAAAATCCTGTTTCAGGAGAAAGTTCCCGGCGAGAAGGCCGACCATGAAGAGGACGGCCACAAAAAGAATGAAAAATCCCGGCGAATAATCGGCCTTCGCCTGTCTCAAGAGAAGCTCCAGAGAGCGGATTCCCGGAATATGAGGCAAAAACCTGTTCAGTGCAGGAACGTCGCTCAGAACCCGCTTCGCTTCGATATCGGGGATATCCCCTGCGTGATCGGCAGCGAGAAGACGCAGTCGTTTTCTGATAAGCGATCGGTCGGGGTTGCGCAGGATGTCATAGGCATAGACGAACATTTCGATGACGAATGCCGCCGTAACGAAAATCCCTGCCGCGATGACGAATTTGATCATTGAAGCCCCCTTTTTAAATAATCACGGTTTTCGATGGATCGAAGAAATCATAAGGCACGGAGACGCCGGAGATCTTGAACCGTTCGATAAACTTGGGGCGCACGCCGTGCACGACAAAGCGGCCGTGGATGCGGCCGGCGGCATCGATGCTGGTCTGGCGGAAGGAGAATATCTCCTGGGTTGTGACGATGTTTCCCTCCATACCGGTAATCTCCTGAAGGCTCATCAGCTTTCTGGTTCCGTCGGCCAAGCGGGCCAGGTGCACGATGATATTGAGGGCCGAGGCGATGTAGCGCCTGAGGAACTCCGTTGGAATATCCAGCCCCGCCATGGCCACCATGCTCTCAAGCCGGATGAGGGCGTCCCGGGGGGAATTCGCGTGAATCGTGGTGAGGGAGCCGTCGTGGCCCGTGTTCATCGCCTGGAGCATGTCGAAGGCCTCCTCGCCGCGCACTTCGCCGACGATGATCCTGTCGGGTCGCATTCTCAGTGTGTTTTTTACGAGGTCCCGCTGGGTGACTTCCCCCTTTCCCTCGATGTTGGGCGGCCGGGTTTCGAGGCGGATCACATGGTCCTGCTTGAGCTGCAATTCCGCTGTGTCCTCGATGGTGACGATGCGCTCGTCAGCGGGGATGAAACGCGACAATACGTTGAGGAGCGTGGTTTTGCCGCTGCCGGTTCCCCCCGAGATGAGGATGTTGAGCCGCGATTTCACGATGCCTTTCAGTATCTCCCCGATTTCGGGAATCAGGGTCCCGAAATTGAGAAGATCATCCATCTCCAGCGGATCGACGGCGAAACGGCGGATGGAAAGTATCGGACCGTCCAAGGCGAGGGGCGGTATGATAACATTGACCCGCGATCCGTCATCAAGGCGGGCGTCGACCTTGGGTGAGGACTCGTCGATCCTTCTCCCCACGGCGGAGACGATCTTGTAGATGATTTTCATGAGGTGCTCGTCGTCCTTGAAGCGGGAGTCGGTCAGTTCGAGTTTTCCGTACCGTTCCACATAGATGCGCTTGTAGGTATTGACGAGCACGTCGGAAACAGTGGGGTCCTGAAGATAGGGCTCCAGAGGCCCCAGGCCGAGGACCTCGTCCTGGATCTCCTTGAGGAGGCGCTCCCGTTCATTCATGTTGAGCGGCACATCCTTGCTGCGGCTTTCGGAGAGTATTTTTTCCACAAGGACCCGGATCTGTGGCTTCATGCTTGAGGGATCGAGGGTATCCAGAATGGAGAGATCCATCATGTCCAGAAGCCTGCTGTGGATCCTGCTCTTCAGCTCGAAATATTCTTCGGGCATGCGGCCTCTGATCGCTGCGCCCGGCCGTATCTGTCTTTGCTCGGCTACACTCATTATTTCCCCCTTCGAGGCGTGCCTCGGTTATTTAAAAAGCCACTTTTTCTTCCGCTTCTTTTCTCCGTGGAGAAGCGCATCGGCGAGTCCCTGTATATTTTTTGCAACGGCGCTCTTGGCGGCCTCCTGGACGATGGCCGCGCCGCGATTGATGGAGGCGCTCACGGTCTTGTAATCATTCGGCACCGACCAGAAGATCGGGGCCGAAAGATATGTTTCCACATCGGAAAGCGGCACTTCCGGATGCTTGGTGATCCGGTTCACGACTATCTTGGCCGAATCGCTCCGGTATCCTGCGGATTTCAGCGATGCAAGGATTCTTCCAGCCGTGACCACGTAGGGCATGCTCGGCGTCGAGATCATAAGATTCGTCCAGGCCCGCTCGAAGAGCTTGCAGGCGGTGTCTTCCAGGGGATTTCCGCTGTCGACCACAACGATGTCGAAGAGCCTCTGCATCTTGTCCATGAGAAGGTCCAGCGTATCGGGCATAAGGGGCATGTAATTGTTCATACGCGCCGGCGCCGGAAGCACATAGGCCCCCGAGGAATGCTTGTAAAGGATGTTCATCAGAAAGGTATCGTCGAGCCGGTCGATGTCCTTCGTGATCTCGCTCCAGTCGAAGGCAGGCTTGAAGGAAAGGAAGACGGGGATCTCTCCCAGCCGTTTGTGCATGTCGAATAGCACCACTTTCGAAAGCGAATCACGCATGGCCACTGCAAGGGCGAGATTTACGGCTATCGTGGTCGCCCCCGCACCTCCCTTGCCGCCCATGACGTTTATTATACGGCCCCTTCCAACTTCTTCGCCGGTGCAGGCCTGCTCGCGGCGGGCGATAAAACCGGCAATCGCATGCTTGAAGTCTTCTTCATCGATCGGCTGGGGCAGAAACTCCTTCGCCCCCGCCCGCATGGCCATGAGGATGATCTGCGATTCGGAAACAGCCGACGTAATGAAGACCTCATTTTTCAACGATGATTGAAGAAGCGGTCGGAAGCGGTCCAGTTCGCCTTCGGGATCTTCTCCCACGTCGAGAATGAAAAGATCCGGCGAGCTGAGATCGCCCGGTTCCTGCAGTTTTATTTCCTCGAACTCGCGAAGAACCCGTTCGAGCTGCTTTGCAAGAGACTTGCCTTTAGTTTCGATTTTGGCAAAAAGCGTATCTTCCGTCATCTCATCTCCGTTGTCTGGTCTATCTGGTCTATCTGATTATCTGGTTATTTGGTTCTGGCTGCGCCAGGGCTTATTCAACAAGCACGGGGATTTCCGCCAGGATGCCGAAGTTTTCGCCCCCGCTTAAGCCGGTCGGTTCATGAGGGGTGCAGTCGGGCAGGAAATAGATGGATTTCTGATCAAAGGGTGCCGGCGTTCCGTCTACGTTCTGGAGATTGAAGAAAGTTACAAAGCTGTCCCAACGGGTCTGGCCGCTTACATAGGTACCATCGGCGTTTTTCTGCGCTTCCCAGAGCAGCGTCAGTCCGTCTGCAGAATACATGATGGAAGGAGCATCATTACAATGCGGATCAGTTTTTTCCTGAATCCAGACGACATTGAGATTGACGGCTCCTCTCACTTCTTCACAGATTGTTACGTTATTCCCGGGACAGTCGATGACCGGGAGGGTCAAATTCCAGATCCGGGTTTGTTCCGTACGGGTAAGCCAGCAATTATATAATTTTTGGAAAACCGATTGATCAACTCCTCCAGTTGTCGCAATATCTTGACCAAAGATAATTGCGTCTGGATTAGCTCCATCCAGGTCACCACTACAATCATCAGGAATAAGAGTTTTGAGAACATTAGCGTTTGTCCCACCACTGCAGGGATTATCCTGATTGAAGTCTGTCCATCCTGCACTATTTTGACTTGCAGGATTAACCCCGCTATTTAACATTCTGCCGATATTGCAGGTATAGGCGCCGGTGATCGGATCGCGTATGCTCTGGGCGCAGATGGCGATGGGCTGATCGACGGCCAGCGGTTCGATGCTTCCGGCGAACCCGATATAGCCGACCCCATCGGCGGCCATCTCAAAGCCGCTGTGTCCGAAGACCGTCGCAAAAAAGGATGCCACCTGCGTGGTTTGCCGCCGGACGGTTACTTTCACCGCATTGATGAAATTAATATTCTGGTCAAGCTCCACCGTAGTGGCATTCCAGAGGTCGACCGGTTCCGTCGAGGCATTCGGATAAAATCCTTTTTCAAGAGTTCCGAGGCCGAAACTCCAGTGCCCACGCTGGATATCGCCGTCATTTCCCGCTGTCCAGTTTATATCGACGGGCACATTTTCGCTCAGATTGTCACTGGCAGCGTCAAAAGCGACCTGATTGGCGGCCGTATTCACTGCGCTGCCCTCATTAGTATACAATACGCGTGAGCCGGCAAGGGCGCCGGCATCGGCGGCATTCTGCAGCTCGTTTCGCGCCACGTACATATGGCTGAGATCGACGGCGAGGGCGGCAAAACCCAAAAGAAAAAGAAGGCAGAGGGCGATAATGATCGCCATTGCCCCTTTGTCATTTTCTTTCTTCAAGCCTTCTTTTCTATACAATATTCCCATGGTGTTACTCCATTCTCATGACCGATTCGGCGCCCAGATCGAGGCCGCCTGCCAGAGCGGTTATGAAATTCGGTAAAACCAAAAATTCGTAATGGTAGGCAACGGTCACTGTAAGTGGATCGCCGTGTTCGTCGCCGGTTCGTGTAATCTGTGTCTGCAACTGCGAACTGTTGCCGAAGCTGATCAGGTGATTCTGGCAGTAGGCCTGAACGGTAGCGGTTATCTCTCCATCGGTGGGATGAATATCGGTCACTGTCGGATCGAAATTGTAGACAATCCCTAAACGTGCGCCTTCGCGGCAGGCATTGGTAAGCATGGCTTTATCATAAAACATTATACTGAACTCAATTATGCCGACGAGAAGGACCAGAAGAATGGGCAGGAGAAAAGCAAATTCTATGGCCACAGCGCCTTTCTGTCTAAATTTAATAAATGAAAAATACATTTATGCTTCCCTTCTTTTTTACTTTTCCAAGAGAAAAACTCTCTTTCTCATAATGCCAATCTCTGTCTCATCACCTTGCCCTCTTTTATGATCTCCACTGTATGCACCTTCTGTTGCACTTCGGTTTCCTTTTCTCTGAATTCTTTGAGAGTCTGTTGTATATCGGCACCTTTTGTCAGAACAGTTTCGGCATCGACCGCATTCCTCAATGCAAACTGAAGCCTCCCTCCAGTAGCGGCCAGAGCAAGTCGCTCGCTCTCATGGGGGTCTACCTCGAGAGTGTAGACATTAAAGGGCGCCGGTTTGCCCTCGGGGCTTTCCTCGACCTGGGTCCCCGTCGCCAGGACCATGACGTTTTCGAGGACCGTTTTGGTGATTTCTTTCTTGTTCTTCGGATCGGTCAGGGTCACCAGCACATCGACACGATTCCCGGGCATGATGAAGCCGGCGATGCCGATCACCTCGTTTCCCTTGACAGCCACGGCCCGCTTCCCCGGCGAGACCACGGCAGACACGCCGCCCGAGGTAATCCCGACCGGCGCCAGCTTTGAATCCAGGATGGGTTCCTGGGCACGGACCGGTGCAATAAGCACCCGTCCCTCGAGGTTATTGCACAGGGAGCAATAGCCCGGCGGGAGGCTTTCTTTCAGATAGGGCACGGTCTTGAGCATCTCCGCCTTCAATTTCGTTCCCCAGGGTAGCCCCACGGCGGCCACCACCACGGGCACGGCCGATTCCTGCCTTACCGCCACTTGCACCGTCTCCTTCGGCGTGACCTGCGTCATCACCCACTTATAGGTAAAAAGGCTTCCCGCTACGGCAACGACCAGCGCAAGCATTATCGGTAAAAACGCCTTCCATCTGCCCATGATCCACCTCCCATAGAGTTGTTGTACTCGTAAATTCCCTCTTACTTTTTTGCTGTTCTGTGTCCCGGCGTTCCGAGGCGAGACTTTTTTTATTTTTTCTCCCGCAGTAGCGCAGAGACGCAGGAAAAATTTTTTTATTAATAAGTTCTATTTTCAAACTCTTAAACCTCTGCACCTCTGCTGGAGCCTATTAAAATAAATCATACCCTGCGTAATTCAGGGCCATATATAAGAACGTTCCCAGAGCGATCACCACGCCGTATCGCAGTCTGGGGGGCGCCGTGCCTTTTTCCGTCGCCGCCGGTGCCGGTATCCACTGCCCCGTCCGGACAAGCGCAAGCGACGTCGATTTCCACCGCGAGAGAAGCGCCCAGCCATAGGCGCGCTCCCTGTAAAGAAGAAGTCCGAGAGCATAAAGACCGCCGAGAAGAAATGTAAAGATCGCGGCCGTAAAGGCTGCCTTCGGTCCCAGGGCTGCCCCTACAGCACCCATGAGCTTCGCGTCGCCCGCCCCAGAAGCACCGATTGTGTAAGGGATAATGAACAAGCTTATACCTAAAACAGCTCCGGAAATACTGTTGAGAAGGCCATTGAATCCTGAATCAAACGCATTCAAAATAAGTGCAGCACAGATGGCTGGATATGTTAAACGATTAAAGATCTTTCCAAATTTTAAATCAAAATAAGCGCCTGACAGAACTACAGGAATTATAATTATATCCATAGAAAAATTCATATTCAATTTACCAAAATAAATTGGCGGACGCGGAATTTTCCGCGTCCGGCCATGCGTGAGAATTTGGCCAAATGTTTGAAACTCATGCCCCCGGCGTCGTTGATACGCCAGTATGTAATCCCATTACTGATGCAATATTATTAAAGAGAGCATGAATATTCTCTC
This sequence comes from Syntrophales bacterium, assembly GCA_023230565.1. GTDB lineage: Bacteria > Desulfobacterota > Syntrophia > Syntrophales > UBA2210 > JALNXD01. Next base: position 65,786 of record JALNXD010000012.1, on the reverse strand, counting down.
CAAGCGTAGTTGCACCCAGGATCAACATAAACGCAACCAGCGCAATTATCAGACCATACTCGATAGCAATAATCCCCTCTTCATCCTTCAAAAAACGAATGACTTTTTCCATCTTACTTCCTCCTTTTTGATGTTAATGTGCGGCGGTCTCCGGAAGACCGCCGCTAAAAAGTGTATGTGTACCCCTCAAGGGGACATTCCGGCCCGATGATTGCAGGCGGCGAAGCTTTTTCTGATGGTCATAGGTATAAGTAGGATGATTGCGATTCGCGGTCGAATTGCACGGCAAACTCGGCGAAATCTGGGATGATCATTAGATTATTAAGATTATCCGGACTGCCTAAGTGAAATCTATTTCCCCCCTGCGGATCTCATTCTTTCCGATCCTCTCGACGAAAGAACAAAATCGTGGTGTCTACTCTATTGAAGCAAAGGGCTTTTTTCAATACAGGAAAAACTTGTGAAAAATGGAGGGGAAAACATGGGGTATGTTTTATGTTCTATGGTAAAAATGAAAGATGATATATAGGTCCAGAGCATAGAATTCTGCCAATGTCCTGAACCGAGAATGTTGCCTGTGTCTCGATCTGTTTAACGTCGAACATAGAACCCTGAACAGTCCTACTCGTCGAGGAATGTCAGCAGATGGGTCCTGAGGTTTTTCTTTTTTCCACCCAGTCCCAGTTTGGATCTGATATTGTGACGGTGATATTCGACAGTGCCTGTCGATATATTGAGAAGATCGGCTATTTCCTTTGTGACTTTGCCTTCATGTACGAGGCGTGCGACTTCTATTTCCCTCGAGGTGAGACCGGAATCATGGGCGGCCATGCGGCGGTTGAGCGGGGCCGTTAACTTATCGATTGCGCTTTGGAGCAGCTTGTAATGGTTGATTTTTTCATCATCGCTTTTGCTGGCGAAAAGTTTTTCAAGACGGGGGATCACAAATTCCCGAATGTTCGACGCCACAGCCGATTCGATTTTCTGCCTGTCTTTTTCTTTTTCCTGCAGCAGTACATTGATTGCGTGATGTGCTTCCTCGAGTTCGCCTTTCAGCGCGGAGTATTCCGTTTCGATCTGGTTTAAACGGCTTTTAACTGTTTCCGGATTTTCCCTCGGCATCATAATGCAAAGGCATCCTCCTGCGTTGCCATTTTCATCGGCAAGGGGGCGAAGAACGATCTGTACTTCCAGGATTTCTGAATTCTTAATCTTAAAACCCGCTTTCAGGTACTGCGTGTCCGAGCGGTCGTGTCCGTAATTTTCGGTAAACTCCTGCACTTTGTTTTTTATATTTCTGTAGGATGCCGCTGTGGTGAGGCTGCGAAAGGGGCTCCCCAGAAGCCTGGAAGCCTCAGCTTCTAAGATTCCGGCTCCTGCCGGATTTACATACGCAATTCGCCATTTTTCATCAATTATTATAAGGGGGTCCGATATGGTTTCCAGGAAATCTGAAAACTGAGGAAGCAATCCGCTTCTATTACCGGCCCCGGCTTTTACGCCGTCCAGGCGGTAAAATGAAGCCACCCGCTTGTCCGTACCCGGTATAATGCAGGATCTGAAAAAGACGGGAACAGGAGTCCCCTTTTTTCGATTGAGTATACTTGTTTTGCATTTCAAGAGACGAGGTTCGGGATCATATGAATAGCCGCCGCCCGGCAATTCAAGTTCATCAAGAGAATTTCCATGTATGAATTCGGTAAGCTTCAATTTTCCTTCTACGCCATTTCTGCTGCAGGCGCATAGTTCTTCGAAGGCCCTGTTCACTCGGGTTATCGTCATGTCGTTATCGACAATGGCCGTTGCGGCGCCGGTTGTTTCAAATATTGCCCAGCATTGTTTTTCCGCTTCGAAAATGAGTTCCTGAGCTCGAATACGTTCTGTGATATCATCTATGATGTTGAAAACTGCCGAGATGTTTCCTCTCTTATCGAAAACAGGCCAGGACGTCACATGAAAGAGAAAGTTTCCTTTCAATCTGGGCAGTTCCACCACAGACTCATGCATGTTACCGTCCATAAGGGTATGGTAGGCAGGGCAGAAAGGGCAGGGCGACTTTCCCGGAGGCTGTCTGAACTGGCTGTAACATGGTCCTCCGAGAATATGTGGATAATGATAGTGATGACGTATGGCGCTGTTTACGAAAAGAAGCTGCATTCTGTGATCAACGAGGGTGATGCCGAATTTGCTTTTCTGAATAATTTCGGCAAATAACCTCTTCAGAGCATCCGGAGAATGCGCCGCTTTTTCCAGGACCTTGAGATCTTCTTCATGCGGATGGTTTTCCTTGAAAGGCGTGATGGTTTCCTGAGATCGCATGCTATTTCGATTTTTTTTGTTTTTCCCATCGCTCATCCCGGAAAATAAATGTTTTCAGGCCGGTATCAAAACAAACGGGGAACAGCCTGGTAAAACAGATCATAGCTGATGAAAAGGCATTATCCGGAGGAAAACCTATGGAGAATGAATATATTTACCTATAGTTTAAATAATTTATCATTTCAATTATCCTAAAGTATTTTCATGATCGACTATGGTTGGGAAGAATCATTCTCTCTTTTTGGAATCACAGGCGGAAAGGTATATGAATGCTGAGGTCAGGCATTTGAATCCTCAAATACTGAAAGAAAGCGCTCCGTATTTTTTGTTGCCCTTTTTTTTAATTTTATGATAAGAAATATCTTCTTTCCAAAGAGGCAGCGCATTGTGACAAATAATGCAAAGCTCGTGAGGAGCCTGTACAGACAAGGGCGAATTTGAAAGACTGCCGCACCGGAATTTGTAAATATCTGTGGTGGGTGTAGCTCAGTTGGTAAGAGTGCCGGGTTGTGGCCCCGGAGGTCGAGGGTTCGAATCCCTTCACTCACCCCATAAAAAATAGTTTTTTTGAAGAAACGGGTTCACGCTTGAGAAAAGTGTGAACCCGTTTTTAATGTCATTACCGGTATTCAACAGCAAAGTGCGCGAAGACATAGAAATTGCAGTCAGAATCCTCAAATGGGACACCAAAATCCCTATTATCATCCTGCCCGGGAACTGCGGTAAAATTCGGTTGGTCACTTATGGCGAGGTGTTCGTCTACTACCACGATATTGTATTCATATCCGTTTTTAATTATACTGTCGTCGATATCGTAGGTTATGGTAAACTGACAGTCAGGGGCGATTCCAGAACAGGCAACCGTAAAGGTTCCAATAATATTTAGTTCATTTTTCGGATTCCCCGCCTGGATATTAAAAATCTGAGGAGAACATCCACTCACATAATTGTACATGAACCATGTACCGTTTTCCAAAATTGCTGTACCCATTCCGGTAGCGGTGTCGTCGCCGCCGAGAATACACCTGTATACGCGGATAGCATCGAGGTCGTACCCATCGGTGTTGCCTGTACCGGGCACTATGGTAACGTCCTCTGCATTGCCAATCGGGCAGATTACAGCGGTCACAAGAGCACCTGTTCCGCTTGTATACGTCCCTCCTGCGCCACCCTCAGCATACACTTCACTCGTGATATCCACCAGGTAAATTCCTTCGGCGCAAACAACTCCCGCCGGTAGATTGAATTGCGTCCAGCCGAAGGTACCGGAAAAGTAAAATTCGTTGCTGTCATAGTCGCGATCAGCCGGCCCGTAGCTTTCCGCAAGCTCAATTCTTCTTGCCTCTGACACGTACTGAATGCCCGTCCTGTTCCAGGCAATGCCTGCATAATACCCGATTCCATCGTCGACCGTGCCGTATTCTACAAGTTCACCTTCTTCGTTGCGCACGATTGCGCCCGTCAGATACACCTTGACTGCCTCTACGTGCCATGAATTTCCCGAACCCCACGTTACTTCGGCAAACTCTATATCAGGCGCGCCGTCCACGTTCATGAACTGGTCTTCGAAGGTATAATGTGTCCATGCGCGGGAAGCGACTCCAAAGAACTTTTCGTTAAAACCAGTACCAGGAACGGCATCAAAAGGCCCAAGTGCATTTTGAGGACACAAACGTTGTGCGTGCGTATATCCGTTGTATGGACTCATGCTGACGGGCACAAAGCCTCCTGCAGTAAAATCATCAGCATACATAACCAGTTCAGTATCGCCCGGGGTTATCGGTGTAACGGCAAATGCCGGCACCGCCCAAAGCAATAGTGCCATAATTGCTGCCAATAAAATCTTTTTCATATTTCCTCCGTTACAAGAAGCATTGATTATAATGTAAATTCATTTAAGCATTTTCCACACAATAAAAAATAGTATATAGATATATTTCCAGGATCACCTCCTTCCAATGCGCCGCATATCAGAACAGCTTCCGTATTCGGCAGCACTTAGCAACTCTCAAAAGAAATCCGTCTAATTTGCAGACGTTCCCAACTTCAACATCGAAGCTCACTTGCTCATATAATGATGAAAAACCGGGCTAATTTTTGGTACAAGAGATGAAAATGAGAAAAACCAAGAACTTTTGAGGAAATCCTTAGCACGGGCAATGCGAAGCTTACTTGTACTTACGAAAATCAAGTAAGGTATTTTTTGGCTATAGAATATACTTGATCGGAATAAACCGCAATTAGACATAGGTATAAAAAAAGATGCAAAAGTTGTATTGTAAATAATACTATTTGCAATTTGTCTGGTCTTCAAAATAGATTTAAGAGGTCAGCAAAGAAAAAAACACGCTGTCGTAAGGCAGAATTGCACCTTCGTGAAGGAATCAAAGAATGATAAACGTGTCAGAAATTCCGAAAGAAAGGATAGCCTCTAATGGATAAACAAATTAATATTACTATCCCCGATGGACTCGCAAAGAGGATGACTAAAAGAAAGAAAAATGTTTCCGAAGCTGCACTCCAGGATATCCTTTCCTATTATGCCATCATTGATGCCACGACCAGGGAAATGAAAACTATGTTCAGCCAGGCGGAAGCGGCGTTTATATGCGAGATATTCAAGAATACGGATATTGGTATCGAAAGGTTCGAGGAGTGGCCAACGCTTTTTGCCTGGGATGTGGAAGATGTGGAAAGATGCGAAAAATTAGGCCGGCGTTTTGAGGTTGATGCGTGTGCGCTGATCGAGAAATTGGAATCTCTGAAGCCGCATCAAAGCCTCTGGCTGATGGACAGGATACGGCTTTTCAGATGTACCGAAGAAGCAAAGGGACTGGCTGGAGAAGTATTGAATATAGATTTTCAATCAATGGATTAAAATTGACGGCTAAAAAAATGACCCCCGGTAATTCCATGATAGGGGCCCTTTACAAATCTATCCGGAAATAAAAAATTATTTTGAGCTTCTGCACGCTCAATACATTTGTTCAATATATCTGCGGAAGGCCTTCCGCAAATCAGTGCAAGAGGCTTTTTTCCGTACTCGTCCTGTGGTAAAAGGAAAGAATATATTCAAGTTTTTCCCTTTCGGCCATCGAACGCCGGGGGTCGATGTTCTGAAAAAGCCGGGCAAGTTTTACCCTGGGTCCTATTTGGCCCGAGTTTACAGAAAGAGAATGTTCGTACGAATCAATCCCGCCCCTCAAATCGCCTTTTGCAATCAAAAGGTCTCCGAGCATATCGTATTTCGATGCGGAGGCAAAAGAATCTTCAGCAATTTTATCAAGATAGAAACGGGCTTTTTCGAGTCTCGCATTCTTCATGCAATGGCCTTCCAATGCAAGATTCGCAAAGGCGGAATAGGGTGTGCCCATCTGAGAAGATAATTCCCAGTAGTCAAGTGCTTCATCTTCTTTGCCCAAAGAGTTCAGCACAATCGCATGCGTATTATAGTAGGCTGTCGTATCTTCGGTCGCCTGAATCGGTATCCATTGCATGCACGCCGCTGCTGCTGCAATCACTGCGAAAAGTGCGGCACGTCCTGAGCGACGCCTAAAAAGATCATTAATTAGCCAGCAGATTCCCAAAACTGAAAAAGGGATAAGGATGACAGCCAGTGGAAGGCGATAGCGCATGTTTGTAAAGAAAATTACAAGTGTAGCTCCGTATAGCAGAAAAATAGAAAGGCACGTTGCAGCGCCTTTCAACCGGCGAATGACAGAGAAGGCAATTCCGGCAATCCCCGCAGGAAATATGAGAAAAAATTGAAAGAGAGGAATTTTGAAAAAAGGTACAAAGGATGACATGAATTCTATATCGTAATGATCGCCTGCTTCGAAACGATGGAAGAGCACTGATGTCTTGAGTGCTATTTTTTTGATGAAAGCGAAAGGCGCCGAGAGTGCCGATTGGTAAACCTGAAGCATCCAGTATGCGGAAGACTCTGATGAATTCAGCCGTTTCCCGGAATTGCGCGATGCTTCTATTGCAAAATGCCGCTCCTGTACAAAAGGCGATGAATGCGCAAAGGGGACAGGGCTATAGTAAGGAGCGGGATTATCAAGATTGTTGCCAAGGTAAAGATTCATTCCGGCTTGACCGGACGTGCTGCGAAATGAATTATGACCGGAAATGCCTGCCATGATAACGGGAGTAAAATATATGGAAAACCCAAGGAGGAAAGTAAGAATTATCGTTGCGATATTTTTTCTTGAGTGTGGCTCCAAAGAAAAATAGCCTCTCAGAAGAAGAACAGGCGCAAAAGGAACGAATATAAGGCAGTTGGGGCGGATGTTCGCCAAAAAACCGAGTGCACATCCAAGAAGAAGAGGGTAGAAGAACGATTCATTTTTTTTGAATTTAAGAATGAGAAAAAGCCCTCCGACAAAGAAGAAAAGAGTGAGCATGGTTTTCATTGGAACGATGCTGAAAAGAATAAGCGGTTTGTAAAGTGCGGCAATGAGAAGAGATGCGAGACCCAGCTTCCGGCCGGCAAGTTCTTTCCCCGTGAGGTAAATCAAAAAACAGACTGCTGTTCCGAGCAGTGTATTAAAAATCCGGGTAACCATCGGATCCGCTGTAAACAGAAAATATAAAAAGGCAACCACCCACGAAAAAAGAGAAGAGGATTCTGTGTTCCCCTTCAGGATTTCGAGTGCCATCGAATGGTAAAGGCGCTCGTCCCAGAGGAGATAATGAGAATACACGCTTTTTGTGATTGAAAGCAATGCGGCGGATCTTACTGCGAATGCAATAAACAAAAGCAGGGTTGCTGCCGCATTTGCGTGCCTTTCAAAAAAATCCGGAAAAAGATTACAATATTTAAAAAAACCATCTGCGGCAGATCGTGCTTGAGAGGCTGCTTCCGGATTCAATCGACAAAACGGTATTTGAGCAAAGTCCAAAGCGCAATTACTCCATCGGTCCAGCGAATTTTTTTTCCTTCACCATGTGTTCTGGGAGTATACCGGACCGGTATTTCAATGATTTTGATTCCCCTTTTCGAAACTTTTGCCGTTACCTCGGGGCAAAATTCAAAGCCTTTGCAATTAAGCGGAATGCTTTTAAAAAATCGGGTTTCAAATGCTTTGTAGCAGGTAGGTTCATCGGTAAGACGCTGTGCATACAGTATATTCGCTGCTACGGAAAGTGCGGTGCGTGCAATAAAAAACTTCATAAAAGACGGGCGGGGTCCGCCGGGATCAAGAGTTCTGCATCCGTATACGACAAGATGGCGGCCGCTTCGTATGGGCTCTAACAATTTAATATAATCTGAAGGATCGTATTCGAGGTCTGCATCTTGAATGATGCAGACCTCTCCTGTTGCGCACCCGCGCGCGGTCCTGATAGCGGCTCCTTTTCCCAGGGTTTTCTTATGTTCCAGGAGTATCATATTCGGTCCGGGATGAAGATGCCGCAAGTATTCACCCGTCGCATCCGTTGAGCCGTCATTGACAATTATCACTTCCGTTTCGATGATATCCCTGAGAGAAAAAATACGATTCAGAATAGAAGGGAGCGTCTTTTCCTCATTAAATACCGGCATAATGACGGAAAGCTTCACAGGTTTGATTTGGCCCCGGGTTCCGGAAAATTAATTACTTTTATTGTCGTAAAGTTTCAGAATATCATCTGTGATCTCTATTTTTTCATCGAAATCAATGAGCATTCTCCGGTCGAATATGATGGTAAACTTTTCTCTTGCGCTGTAATCTTGCACCACTTCATTGATTTCTTTAAGAAGTTTCTGAGTAAGTTCGGCATCTTTCTTTTTCAAATCGTCACTGAGATCGGTTTTGAGCCTGTTCAGATCTTTAATCTCATCGGCAAGTGTATCGCGTGTGCGTTTTAACGCCGCTTCATTCATTTTTGGCCCTTCATTTTTCAGTTGTTCCTGGAGGCTTCGAACCGACTCTTCTTTTGACTTGTAAATGGACCGCTTCTTCTCCACATCCATAAGGAATACCTGCCGCGCTTCTTTTGCCGCTTTGGAATCATGCAATACTTTCTGAGTATCGATAACACCGATCTTCATCGACGGGGCGGCGCAGGCTGTCGATGCCATTAAAAAAAACAAGATAATACATATTGCCGAAGCAGTCCTGAAAAAAATTATCATTTAAAAAACTCCTTTCTTTACTACAAAAAAGGGGCACGCAGAAAAAAGAAAGTGCCCCTGTAAATCACAACCGGGTCATTCCGTTTTTTAATTCGCGCCTGACGGGGTGCCGCCTGCAGGAAGAGAATGTGATACCCCTGCGCCGGCTCCGGTAAACTGATTCGGCGCTGATATTACGCCTGCGGCAGCTCCAGTCATTGAAACATTGTGACCCGAGACTGTGCCGGCACCCATCACATCTGCCGCCCAGTTTCCGCTGTGTACGCCATCCCATCTTTGAACTTTAAAATTGACACTGTGATCGAAACCGGCACCGTTGAGAATCGCCGTACTCCCGGCAGCCGGCAGAGAATTAAACGATCCGTTCACGTTGCTTGTCGTCCAGATCTTCGGCGAAGCTCCGGTGGAATATGAGAAGAAGTTTACGTTATTCATATTGACCGTGAGATTTCCATCAGACCCCGTGAGATCGGTGGTTCCTACCCGTATACAGGGAATGTTGAGCTGCTGGAGTTTTGTTATGTCGACAGCTGCAAGATTTTGTTCATTGGTACTCGGGTTGATTCCGGCCATCTGCTGGAACCGGTTTGTCTCAATCATTGCTCCTTTGGCTACGGCCTCCCAGGTAAATGCATCAGGATCGAACGTTCCCTTAAGAGTTCCGCCGGAAATACCTGTAACGGCCTGGTCCCAGTTGATCCATGCTCCGGCTGCCGTTCCTTCCATTTCATTAGAAGAGAATTTGCTGCCGCTGATTTCAATCCATTGGTTTGTGCCGACAGGTGAAGGATTGACGACTTCGACGAGCTCCATCACCCACTGCTCGCTTGCAGGACCTTGAAAAGTTCCAAAGAGGCTGGAAGCCCAGGCTCCCCATTCTTCGCCCGCAATCGATACAGTATAACCGCAGCCGTATCCGGCCTTTTCTTCAATAAATCCGCCTTCACTGAATGATCCGGCCCCTGAAAAAAACGCATCATCAAAGGTGAGGGACTGCCGGAATAGAGTTTCGTCTACACCGGTAACCGCTTCATTCATAACTATTCTTTCGACGCTGCCATCCATTTTATAGATGCCGATACTTTCATGAATGCGTCCTCCCAGTTCCCCCGCCAGATAGCCTGCGCCCCCATTCCCATCCACATACAGTGCGAACAGGCTGCCGGTAAGATCATTATGCTGTTTGATTCCGCTGAGGGTTCCATAATACGCTCCGCCTCTGTATGTCGTACTGTCTTGCGTGTATGCATTGAGGCTTGTCAGACCGTCCTGATACCAGATGCAATCAGCGCTGTCCGAAATGGATCCCATGGCTGTTATTGATATATTGGGGGAATTGTCCCAAAGCGATGTATCCCCGCCGAAAATCCCTGTCAAGCCCCCTTCGGTAATAATCCCGAAACAGGGATCTGAAATTGCCCTGCCGATCTGTGCGGTGAGAATGCTCATATGTGCAAGGTCAATTGTTTTTTCGAACGTTCCCGTGCTTACCGCTTCCCAGGCTCCGGTGGATATGCCGCTGTAGGTACCAAGAATGTCTCCGCTCAGGGCGCCCATTTTGGTGTGTGTCATGAATTCGCCTGTCAGGATTCCCTCGATTTTCCCATTTTCCCACACTCCACCCAGGGATCCGAGCCAATATCCTTCGTCGGGAATATATGTAAATCCTCCGTAGCCGTCTGCGGTGCAGATTGTTCCGAAACCTGCAAAACCTCCCGCCTCGGAGGTAAAGCGTGTCGCTGCATCCGGATTTTCAAAAATGCCTCCCATTACTGCACTGTAGACTCCCCAGGAGCCCGCCGGCGGGGCGCCCGTCGTACTTTCATACACAAGAGATGCAGACTGGAAATACCCGCTATAATACAGATAATCGGGTGCTCCCGTCATTATTATGCCGTTTGATCCAAGAGATCCGGAAACTTTGAATTCCCCTTCGGAGCTGCTGTGGAATAATTCATTCATAATCAAATCCTGCGGGGCAATGCCAACATACGTGACAGGGTTGCGCGTGAGGAATCCGTCCATTTCAAACATATGAACGTCCTTGTACGCGGCGCCCTCGAGAGTTCCCCTCAGATACCCGCCGTATCCGTCTGAATCAACATACAGACCAATCAGATTCCCCTTAAGATTCCCGTGATGGTGAATGCCGGCGATTAATCCCATGTAGGCGCCGGTATTGCCGCTTGCATCTTCATATGTCGTATATGTTTGCGCATAACTGTTTTCACTTACTACTTCGCTCATCCATATGCTTGTCAAAGACTGGCCGAAATTCTGATAATTCCCCATTGCCGTTACGGGTGCCTTTTGTGATGACGAAAGAGCAGCATCAGGATCGGTTACCGGGTCTATTGTCCAGATAGATTCAGTACCACCAAGATATCCTGCCATCTCGCTCGGCATGGTGTTTTCAGTAAAATATTCCCCGAAATTATCTTCTTCGAAATAGAGTGTATATTCCGGGGCGTCTGAAGGAGGAGTTTTCAGAACAGCAGGATCGAAAGCGACAGGATCCCAAGTGCCGGAATCTTCCGCAATATCGAAACCTCCTGCGCCTTCGTTCAGGGCTGGATTCCATGTGTGAATCACTCTGGAGATGGTTCCGTCGGGATAGTAGAACACCTGAGTTGAATCGATTCCTGCATATGCATTGGGCCGCCCGTCATAGGTGCATACGTGGGCACCGTCCGGATATAAAGGACTTCCGTCTATATTGAATTCATAATGATAATAACCGCCACCGTCATAATTATACTGTCCGGCATAGTGCCTGTGCAGATGAAGGACAGGGGTATAGATCCGGCTTACATGGGAGAGGGGGCTTCCTGCATATATTCCCACGCCTTCTCCGATCCATGTTCCTTCTCCGCAGCCGCTTTGATCAAGGTCGTAAAGACCGAAGAATGGACCGGTAAATTGGCCCATATGCGTCAATGACATATAGCGGCCTGAGATGGCGCCTTCGATTTCTCCATCCATAACGCCCGTAAAGACAAGGTTGCCCAGCCAGTATGATTTATCGCTCTCATATCCGGACTGCGATATCCGGAGAGATTTCTCCACAAGGAAGGAGGGACCGTTCGATGAGCTGTTGAATTCGCCTCCGCCCACGGAAAGACTGTAAATCCCCCAGGGAAGCTCATGCCCCTCGGAATCGGTGAAAAATGACCTTTCCCCTTCGCCGTACCCGCTTATAAAGTACTCTCCATCACAATCCAGTACCGAAGTCGACATATATTCGCCGCTAATGCCGGCCGGTTCAATGTCTCCCGCGACTGTCACGGGTGTGAGCACTCCGTGTGCATACCACGATTGCAATGAGCTATGGTACTTCCCTTCGACGCGGCCGCGAAGCGTTCCGCATAGTGACGCTTCCCTATCGATAAAGAGGGCCGCGACCGCCCCGTTCAGAATTTCACTGTTCCAGATTCCTCCCGTATATCCGAAAATCTCATCCATGGCGGAATCCGGCTGGCTCATCTGGCTGCCGCTGATAGGCGTACTCCAGATGTATGATCCGCCGTATCCGGGAGATTCGCTGTAATGTCCCATAGCGAGAAAATCGAATACTCCTTCTTTTTCGACGAGTCCGAATTTCCCGTTTTCATCCCCGGCCCATGTCGCATATCCGTCCACATTTGCATAGAGGCTTCCTATCCCGCAGCCCCAGACTCCACCGTAATCAAGAGGACTGCCTGTAAAAACCCCTACGCTTTCCGCGCTCCAGATTCCTGCTGTTTCCGTATCGGGATAGAGACCGTAGAATTGTCCGTATATTCTCCCCATATGTGCGTCCGTAAGATAGAAACCGTAGGATCCGTCGATTTCTTCTGATTCGCCGATAATGCCTCGTACGCTGCCATCTGCCCAGGAACCGGAAACGGATGCCATAAAATAACCGTTTTGGTTATACCAGGTAGTTCCATCATAATAAGTGCCGAATCCGCCATATCCTCCGATAACGGCGGCAAATGAAGGTGCGGCATCGGGATTTTCGTAACCGCCGTTGATTTTGAATTCATAGATACCGAAAGGCCGTGACAACTGCTGAGAAGTGACGGTATTACAAAGGGTATAATATGCGGTGCTGCCGTAACTGCAGTCTCCGGACATTCCATTTTGGCTTGAAAATTCTGACGATAGAGAGATATTGTACATTTCGCCCCAATTGGATGAGAGTTCCATTTCGGGGCTGAAGGGAATGTCACTCTCGAGAATTGTGCGATCCAATGTCCCTTGTGCGTAAAAGATATCGAAGGGATTATACTGATTGCCGGTCACGTGTCCGGTGAGAAGACCGATGCTGCAGGATGTTCCGTCGGGATTGAGGTGTGCAAAAAGTGTTGCAGCGTATCCGGACATTGAATTCCCGCGTACTATTCCCCCCGCAAACCCTCCGAATCCTCCAGAAGAGGCATTTTCGGACATGCACCCATCAAACTGCAGCGGTTCCAGGGCCGTGGACCACAGATGCCCTCCGTAACCACCATATCCATAATCATAAAACTCACCCATTGCATGAAGTTCAAACTGATCGCCTGACGATACAAGACCGGCTATTCCGTACTGGTACCCCGACGTTTCGAAATAGCCTCCATCGCTGTAATAGAGCGATCCATCCCAAAACGCACTGTAATCGAATTCTGTTTCAACCTCAAAAGATCCCGCACTTGCTCCTACCCAGATGCCATCTGTTGAATTGTAAAGCCCGCAGAATGGTCCCGAAAGAGTCCCTATGCCGCGGAGGGTCATGAACATTCCGTAGGTGCCGTCGTCAAGGCCGGTTTTCCCGAGCGTTCCTGCGATCGTGCCGTCAGTGTTCCACATTCCCGAAACTGTTGCCATCCAGTACCCGTCAAGATAGCCGCTTTCCGAACCGTAGCGATTATCATACCCGAATTCTCCCCACCCTCCTATTTCTGCTAAAAAGGAGGTATCGGTCTGCGGGTTTGTACTTGTGCCTGCCATAGTGATGCCATAGACTCCCCAATTAAAAGAGAAATCATTACCACTGGATGAATCGTAAAGACCGAAGAAAGAGCTGCTGCCGGACATCGATTCCGCTTCTATCAAGCCCCCCGTTGTGAAATGTCCCGACAGGATAAATTCGTCCAGACAACCGTAATCAAGATACAATTGCTGTGGATCGATGCCCGCCTGACGCAGTGTCGATTCGACAGTTCCTGAGGCTTTCCACATGGAAAGACCGCTGTTGTATTCTCCTGTCAGGGCCCCCGATACGAGCTCGAGATCCGTCAGTTGCGATTGACTGTTGTGCTGAGCTAAAAGAGACACAGCGTAGCCTGCGATGTTGCCGTCTTTCCAGATACCGGCGGTGTAGCCGGTGATTCCGCTGTAGAATTCCATGCAACCATCGGGATCGGAAATATGCATCGATATCGGAGTGCTCCACATATAGGGAGCGCTGCCGTCATCGTATGAGTAAAAATTTCCGATGGCAAGCATTTTATATGATCCGCTTTCCCGGGCTGCGAGGCCGATTTTTCCGTACTCCTCTCCCTGTGGATAGAGTGCTTCACCGTATTGATCGAATGACGCCGGAGTGTACAGGCTGTTTGCACATGCTTCATAGTACGAGCAGCCTCCCCAGCTGCCGCTGAACGCAAGCGGCTCACCCTGGTACGCTCCTGCTCCTGCTCCTGACCAGGTGCCGTCATAGCCGCCTTCAAGAACATCGTAAAGACCGTAAAAAGGACCTTCAAAAGTGCCCATTTCAGCATCGGAAAGATATTCGCCCCACATGGATCCCGTAATTGTGCCGGCCTCCCAAATCGTATCGATAATGGCGCCGAACAATAATGTCTCTTCGCCAAATCCCAGTTGCGCCGGTTGCAAATAATCAGGATTATAGGCATACCCGCCAAAGCCGATTTTTCGGCCGCTCATGGATTCTGCATCGCCTGTTGCTGAATAAAAGCTGTTAGGCATATACATCAAGGTCCTGTAATCCTGAACGGCACCGAACTGGAGATTGTAAATGCCGAAAGGAACGGAAGTATCGTCTCCATAGAAGAGGTGTACAGAACTTCCGACGGCGCTCCCCGATATACAGCTTCCATCGCTGAAAACGGATTGGATACTTCCCGAAAGCTGCTCTATCCCGGGGATGGTTTCGGCATATATACCTTTTAAAAAAGGATCAGGTGTCAGAGTACCCTGAATCATCCACATGCCGGTTCCTATTTCGCTGTAGTAGTTGCCCGTTATTTGATTCGACCGCATAATCCCTGTTGTGCCGTCGGTACGCTGATATAATCCTATGCTTTTCGCTATAATGGTGCCGTCTTCTTTCCAGAGGCCGACTATGAAGGATTCGGACTCACCGTCGGCTGTCATAAAGCTGCTCATGGTATTCCATACATACGGGGCTTTACAGGTCGGGGAACCGTATAGTTCGGGATCAAAATAGTCGCCAAGAGCTCTGAAATAGCCGGGCTGTTCTTCCGTGCCTGTCCCGCTTGCAGAACTCCAGGGGCTGGTACGGCCTCCAAAGATTCCCGTTTCGTGAGCGGCGAGAGACAATACGCCCTGTCCGTTGCAGTAAAGGCTTCGCGCCCCTGCCAAATCGTACGGGCCCACCATGACCGGCCCGCCTATGTAACCTGAAAAATCAAGGGGGTAGAGGGTTGCTGTTCCGGCTGTGATACTGTTGTACGTTCCCGGATTGGTATCATAAACCCCCAAATGGCGAAGATCGATAATACCTATGTATCCGGTATCCATATACGTGGCATAGCCGTAAAGATCGATATGACCATTCTTGTCATCGCCAATAGATCGTACAGGATCTATTCCCCCGATTAAATAATATTCGTACTCATAGTCAGAAACCGCACCGAAGCGTATGTCGCCCAAATCTCTTGCCGCGGTGTTCGAATAGAAACCGCCGGCCGTTTCACTGCTCCAGACACCGAGAATCATGCCGCCCAAGGCACTGGTTTCCATGCCAATAGCCGAAACTTTTGATACGCCTTCTGAGGAGGAGGAGCCGTCAAAACTGATCGTTCCAAGGTCAGGATAGGGGATCCCGGACAGGAGCACCGAGGCGTTCGAATTTATATCGGAAAGGTTCGCTGCAAAGACCGATGGAGAAAGTCTCGAGGATGTCATCGGGGTCATAAGGACATTTCCCTGGCCGCTGAATCCGTAGTTTTGATAATTAAATTCGCCGATCGGGTTTCCGAACATGTATCCCAGCACTCCGTTATTAAGATAAAGCGTGCTCATCAACCCCCTCCATGAACCGGTCACACCGGAGAAATATCCCATCGACAGGCCGCCGTTATTCGTGGATGAGGTGATAGGTGCAGACCAGACGGGATAATCATATGAAGTACCGGTTACGGTGATGATGCCGGCTGTTTTTGTTTCTTCGAAGGTGCTTGCTACGGTTATATTCCCGTAATCGTAAGAGCCGGTGCCTGAAAATGTAAGAGTAACAGGAAGCGGGTCAAGGGTCGGCTCGCTCTGAGTATCATCAGGATCTTCACTTTCCGGAGCTTTATTCTCAATAGTTGTATTTACATCGTTCAGTACACTGTTTGTGGTCGGCTCATCTACAGTTTGTGTCACTTGTGTGACATCGCTTCCGGTCCCCGATAATTCCGATGTCAGATCATCGCCGGTCAATATGGTCAGACTTGCGGTTTCTTCGATCATTTGGCTTTGTGTTCCATCACTCGCGGTTTGATTATCCGATGTCTGCGCGGATCCTGTTACGGATTCATTATCACTCCCGCCGGAAGTATCACTGCCTGCGGTTTCCTGAATACCGGTTTCCTGTTCACCGCCTTCAGAGTCGCTGGAAGCTCCGTCATCGGATGCAGTTTCGTCACTTTCCGCTCCATCGGACGAAGTATCATCACTCTGTCCGCTGCTGTCATCAGCTGCATCATCTGATTCTTCTCCGTTTTTAGAAGCATCTTCATCTCCGCTTTCATTGCTTTCGCTGTCACTGTCCTTATCATCTTCAGTACTTGTTTCATCACCAAGTTGCTTCATTTCCGCAGCAGTGGCGGGACGGACAACCGGAGGCTGGTCAGGGCTTGTTACAATCATAGCCTCGCCGGCAGCCATAGTTTTCACATCGCCCGGCCTGTTTTTGCTGTATACGTAAACAGAACCCTCAGAAGTGGCGCCTCCACTCACACCGTCTTGAAAATAGGTGAAAAAGATTGTACCTCTTACACCGCAGACGGCTGTGGGAGTGTGAACTTCATATCTGTCATTCTTTCCGATCTGTTCCGATTTCTGTACTACACTTTGCACTTTACCCCTGAAAAGATCGATAACACTTTTTCTGCCTTTTTCTCCGAGAAAATATTCAGTTATTCTGATGCGGGATCTTTGTGCGAGTCGCGTCACGCTGCCGTCGATAAATGTGATTTCTGCCTTCGCATTGCTTTTGGTCCGTATAAAATCACCGATTATTACTTCATCTCCTACCTTTGCGGGGCGTGCCTTTTCATCTGCCCGGGTAATGTCGGTCATGCCCGATATAGAAGTGAATTTACCTATGCCCGACGCAAAAACTGAAAACGGCATCATGAGCAGCACACTAAACGAAAGAACAAAAAGAAACATTTTTTTCATCGCAGTCACCTATAATCCCAGTGAGGTTCAGATTCTGTGTATACATGTAAAGATCTGTGAACAGATATTTTGTAAGACTGTCAATTTATTATACACTTGCGTACGCAAGCTTAGCAAAAGACCAGTTCATCATCAACACCCGTCTCGCTCATTTATGTGAAACTGGTCACCATTACAGTGTGAAACGAATCACATTGTCCGGGTGTTTTTTTTCAACATCGAGTCATCATTTGAATTTTTTCCAGTGAGAACCCAGTCAGTTCAGCAGTTATCAGAATTTAAACTCAATACCTGCAGTGTATAGATGCCGGGTATATTCAGATGTCGTGTCATTTGAACTGTTATCCGTACTCGAATATTGAACGATGACATTCATGTTTCTGTTCGCCTCCCAAATGATGCCGATAGAACCCGAGTAGTTGTTGTCGCGACGCTCTTTGGGAACGCCAACGTAGAGTCCGCCTATGATTTCAGGATAACGAAGCCGGTATCGATATTCCTGCCTGAAATAGGCTGCGCTCAATTGCAGTTTGAGATCCGTTAAAAGAGGAATAATCACATTTGCACTGACTCTGTGCCCTTGATTGTCATACCGTATCCCATCGGTATTCTCTTCGATGAATTCATATTTCAAATTGAAAAAGGAGTCTTTTCTGAAAAGCCATACCCAACTTGCATATGCGTTTATGCCCTCTCCATCGCGGTCGTTTTCAAAATCAGGTGGAACAATATCCTGAAAATAATTTTTTATGCTGTAGCCTGCAAACACCTCAAGTATGTTTCTTTCATTTAAAAGAAACCGGTAAAGTGGACCGTATGTCATAATTTCCATATAACGGGATCCATGAAGGAGGAAATGGTTGTAGCTGAAATTAAAATTCAATGCTGATCTTCCAAAGTTATAGCCCGGGGAAAGAGTAATCGTATTTCCCGTCAGGTCGTGAGTGGTGGAATTATTTTCATGGAAATTGGAAACAAATGAATAATGGGCGCTGAAAATTCCCGGACCGTCCAGTTGCGGTACGAAATCGATTCCAATTGTAGGCATTGCTGCCATGCTGTCTTCATTGCTGATTCCGTTTGCAAATGCCGTTTCATCCGGTTTTAAAACCACGTTTGAATCATACTGACCAAAAAGCCCAAGAGTAACACGAAATGGGCGTTCCGCAAAAATGCGCTCTTCTACAAGATCCTGATATCGTCTTGCGAAAGAGGCCAAATCGCTTTGCGGATCTGCGATGATTGCCGCTTGAAACCTTTGATTCGCCTCGTCAAGCTTCTTTTCTTTCACACAGCAGACTGCAATTTGAAATTCCGCAGCCTGAGTGAGCGATGGATCAAGCGTTCGCGCCTTTTCAAAAGCGGCAATGGCTTCTGAATTCAAACCCTCCTTTTGATACACGAGTCCTTTCAGAAATGCGATCTGCGCGGGTTTTACAGACTCGGATTCTGCGACCTCAATCCACTTTTTGGCTTCTTCAAAATCATTTAATTTATAAAGTACGCTGATAAGTTCGGGGAGGGCATCTTTAATGCGAGGCTCAAGTGTTACGGCATCTCTGAAATGGCCGGCTGCGCTTTGATAATCCAGGACCTGCTTATAGGCCATGCCCAGAAAAAAAGCCGCTAAAGAGGATTCCGGCTCTTTTTTTCTGGCAGTATTCAAGATCTCAATCGCCTCTTCAAAATTTTCCAGCTGGTAGTGTTCTATCCCTTTTTTTACAAGATCCGATGGTTCCTGACAGTAGCCGCTGGGAGAAAACAGTATATGGGCAAAAAAAAGACTTAGAATAATGCATGCGAGAGATTCCAGTCCTGCTCGTTTCACGGTAGCTCCTTTCAGCAAGAATTAGAAGTATCTATTTCATAAGTACAATATGAAATGGCTTTCCGCTTCATCATTATGATCCCGAAATAAGGACTATTCATCCCTTATTTAGATGGAAAAATCAAGAATTATATTTAATGAATAAATGCCGTAAGAGGCAATCTCAATGTAATGATAGAAACTCTTGAGAATTTTTATGAAGACGTTTCAAAAGTCAATTCATCGGAGTTGTTGCGGGAGCGTCAATTTTACAAATGCAAAAATGCTTGATCCGGATCAATTAAAATTTGAATTCTTCGCTGCGCTTATATAAGTATGAATATGACATCCATTTCGTCAGAACTTGAAGGAAAGAAGGCCGGCCGCCGTGCAATATAAAAATGATGACGAAAGTCTCGATTATTTTATGGGCGGGAAACTTGCTGTCTTGCAAAAGAAAAAAGGGTACAGGTTTTCCCTGGATTCGATCCTTCTCGCAAGTTTTTCATATCTGGGTTTTCGCGATCATGCTGTTGAACTTGGGGCAGGAAGCGGAATTATATCAATGATTCTTGCGCTGAGAGACAAACCGGAAAACATCACCGGCATAGATATACAGGAATCTCAGGTTCAAATGGCTGAAAGAAGCGCGCATCTGAACGGCCTTGAATCCCGAGTCCGGTTTCTTTGTGCCGATATCCGCAAAATCAGAAGTTATCTTGAACCGGAATCTTTTACTGCCGTTGTATGTAATCCTCCTTACAGGAAGATTCGGACAGGTAAAATAAATCCAGACCGGCAAAAGGCGGAAGCGCGCCATGAATTAAACGGCGGTGTATCCGACTTCATGGAGGCCACAAGATACCTTTTGAAAGAAAAAGGGCATTTGTTTGTGATATTCCCGGCACAGCGGTCGGTTACTCTTCTGTCTTCAATGAGAAAGTGCTGTATCGAACCGAAAAGAATAAGATTCGTCTACTCGGATAAAAAATCTCCAGCCGAATTTATCCTTGCGGAAGGCCGAAAAGGGGGTGGAGAGGAGGCAAAAATAGATCAGCCTCTCGTTGTGTATGATGAGAGGGGTAGCTATAGCGAGGAACTTAAAGATATATTTGCAGGTTTGACCTTTTTCAGGAACGGAGACGGCGTGTGAGTATTTCCTTAATCATTACTCTTTCAATAATCTCCCGCAGTTCCTGGTCGGCGATTTGCGAAATATTTTCTTTGATCAATCTTTTTTCCCTTGGTCGAAGTAATTGTGTATCAAACTGGAGAAATTGACTTTTTCCCGGATCCCCGGTTTTCTTGCTTACGGGCCCGATCGAAAAATGCAACGCGGTAACATTTCTGGATGGGAGACACTCATTCAGCTTTGCAAGGATTTCATGCTTCATGTATTGAAGCTGCTGCATCCAGGCAGGTGTCGTTACATTTATGTAGAGCCTGGAGCTTCTGAATCGGACAGGATCGGTCTGATCGGAAATCTGCCGGCCTACCGTTGATTCCCAGACTGCGGCGATTTCGGTATCCCGGATTGATAGATAGATTTTCTTTTTTTTAAGTGTGTCAGGCAAGAAATCACCGAGCCGTAAAAGATCTTTAGTGATTTTCTTCGATCGTCTTCTTGCATGCATAATACTTTTCTCTCATAATGAAAAAACTGATGTCAAAAAATGAAATGTATGACGAAAGAAAAACGAATGCAAACAAAATTGAGGAGCGGAAAAAATGTTGCAGGAAATGATTGATAAAGTAAAAAGGCATCCCGATTTTCATAAAGCAGGCATGATTCTCTGTCATAATGGTGTGGTGAGAGCGACTTCGAAAAACGGGAAACCGGTAAATGAACTTTCAGTGAGGGCGGATAGGGCAGCACTGCGGAAGATAGTAGAGAACGCAAAAAGAAAGAAAGGAATCATTGAAGTTCTGGCAGAAGTGAACGAAGGTACTTTGCATACAGGTGATGATATCATGTATGTAGTTGTTGCAGGTGATTTTAGAGAAAACGTGTTTGCCGCAATGGAAGACCTTGTGAATACGATCAAAGCTGAAGTGACTGCGAAACGAGAATCTTGAACGCTGCCTGTGCTCGCGTTATCGCTGACTGAAATCAGTGCTGCAGGAGAATCAATCGAAAATCCGTACGTGGAGAGAGACAGTCAATATGCAGAAAGATCAAAGAAAGGACATCCGTTCCATTTTTGATGCCGGTCTTGATGCGGCCGACCCGAAAGAAGCGGTAAGAAGGTATGTTCGTCTTTTGGGCAATAGCCGTTTGAAGGTGAAAGATCGAAGCTACAATTTAAAGAATGTCGAGAATATATATATTGTCGGTGCCGGGAAAGCGGCTTCACCAATGGCCCTGGCACTTGAAGAAATTTTCGGTTCGAAGGTCAAGGGGGGGCATATAACAACGAAATACGGCTATACGTTGCCGCTCACATATGTTTCGGTTTCGGAGGCAGGTCATCCAGTTCCCGATGAATGCGGGATCCGGGGCACAAAGCGTATTATGAGCATTCTCAAGGGTACAGGTAGGAAAGATATCCTTTTCGTCGTGATTTCAGGAGGAGGGTCAGCCCTGATGCCAATGCCCGCAGAAGGGATAACACTTGCGGAAAAACAGGCCGTAACAAAAATACTCCTGGAATGCGGTGCGACAATACACGAAATCAACGCAGTCCGGAAGCATATCTCGCAGATCAAGGGGGGAAGGCTCGCAAAACTTGCAAATACCGACACTGTAATTACGTTAATCCTTTCTGATGTAATCGGTGACAATCTGGATGTAATCGCGTCAGGCCCTTCTGTTCCCGATGAAAGCACTTTTACAGAATGCATGCAGATACTGGAGGCATACGGGATAAGGAATCGGGTTCCCGAATCCGTTCTTTCTCATTTTCAGCAAGGAATTTCTGGGATTGCAGAAGAAACTCCGAAACCGGGAGATGTGCTTTTCAGCAATACATACAATGTCATAATCGGCAGCTCCAGACTTTCCCTCGATGCTGCCCGAAAAAAGGCCCGAGAGCTCGGATATAACACTATGATTTTATCATCGTGCATAGAAGGCGAAGCAAAAGAGGTGGCGAAAGTTCATGCGGCCGTTGCGAAGGAGATAATACTTTCCGGCAATCCTTTAAAAAAACCTGCGTGTATCATATCGGGCGGAGAAACGACAGTTACGGTCAAAGGAAGGGGGATCGGAGGCCGAAATCTGGAATTCGCCCTTGCTTCGGCAATTGATATAGATGGAATCGGTGATGTGACCATTCTAAGTGGAGGAACCGACGGAACAGATGGGCAGACAAATGCTGCGGGGGCCATAGTGGACGGCCAAACGGTGAAAAATGGAATGAAAAGAGGAAAAACTGCCCTCCACTATTTAATTGAAAACGATTCCTACCGTTTTTTTGCAGGTTCGGACGACATCCTTGTCACAGGACCTACTATGACCAATGTGATGGATCTGCGGATTATACTGGTTACATAAACCGGCAATCACATATAGGTTTTCTTTTCTTTTGCAATGGCATCATCAATTGAGGACAGAATTCTGGGAAGCTTTGTGATGATGCGCTCCCATGACACCGTTTGGGGTACTTCGAATAGTTGTGTCATGTTATCTCGTTCGTATTCCATCAAATCTCTATCCAGTCCTATGTCGAGATACTTGTGAAAACGCGTGTCGCTGAGAAGAACGCGAAGAAAGCGATCGGTAATTCTATAGGGTGATATCAAATAATCTCCGGCCGTAAGAATTGCATCCTTGAAGATGCTTCTTACAAGAGCTTCATCTGCGTTTCTATCATAAGAAAGACTCAAAAATGCAGAATTATCCGCATATTTTTTAATCAGTTCATCAGCGACATTCAGATAGGTTATCGTAAGATCCTGAATAAAATAATCCGAGATCTCGAGCCCTTCTTCAATAACAAGAGAAGCGAATATGGTGGTTACAATGTCGATGGCCATCTTGTAGAGGCCCCGGTCCTTATCTTCTATAGAGACTGCCTGATGTTTATGGTCGAAAGGACGTCTTGAAAACTGAACCTGGGCAACATTATTTGCCTTTCGATACACCTCGATGAGAGTGAAGATCTCTACGCCCCAATTTGTAGCAAAATGCATTCTTCTCAATAAACTTGTATCAAATGCCACTTCTCCGGAAAGCTGGTAGTTGAAGGCGAGGAGATAATCTACAAGCCTGAGAAATTTATCTTCTCCAGAATCGGAAAATTTGCGTTTTAATGATAACAGCAGGGGATCCAGGAGAAGACGCTTTAATCTGCCGTACATTTTTCCGTCACCGATTCGCGCATAGAATGCTTTCGAAAATTCGTAGTCGCGTACAAGAACCGGATAGAACAGTCTGTCCAGCTGGCGGCGGTGAAAGGTTTTGATATCCGCGTCGAGAACACCTATACAGCGGGCACCGATCGCCTGGGCAATACCGAATGACATAAACATGTTCCGGCCTTTCCCGGGCTGATCAAGCTGAAACCCGGCTTCGTTTAATGTTTTATAAATCGACTTGAACGCTTCGCCTTCGTTATGCTGGATAATATAGTTTCTAAGTCCCGATTTTTTCAGTAAACCTGACAGCTCGCGAGCTTCTTCATCAGTGGCCTTGTCAAGGCCAAAAATTATCTTGTGAAGATACGTAACCTTGGCAAGCTGGCGCGTTATGTTCATAAAAACCGGTCTGTTGTCTTCGAGGGTGAATTCGGTCGCAAGTGTCGGCACTACAAGCACGGCTTTCTTACGTTTGGAATTAGCCTTCAATTGCGAGCTGAGATCTTCTGATTTAGTACCCAGCAGGTAGAGCGTTGTCAACTTTGTATGTTTCTGAGAAAAATTAAACATAAGAGTTCCCCCTTTTCGGACGGATCGCCTGCGTGTGTGCAACGGATCGGATTACATGATAAAAATTATGGCGCAACGTTTTTTGAAAGCTAAACTGCGCATTCAATCAACTCAAAGACAGCTCCTTCTATTTCCCCCCGTATGCGGCCGAGGCCCGCCTCACTTTCAGATTCGAAACGGAGGACAAGGACGGGCTGCGTATTTGATGCTCTGACAAGACCCCAGCCGTCATCAAACTCGAGCCTTGCGCCATCAATGGAATTTATGTGATAGCGAGTACTGAAATATTTTTTTATTTTTTCAATTACCGTAAATTTGATGCTGTCATCGCAATCGATTCTTATTTCCGGAGTGCTGTAAGTTTCAGGAACATCCGAGAGGATTTCATCGAGATTCATATCCGACCGGGATAATATTTCGAGAAGCCGTGCAGCGGCATAAATGCCGTCATCATAGCCGAAATATCTGTCGGCAAAGAAAAAATGACCGCTCATTTCCCCGGCAAGAACTGCGTTTTCTTCCTTCATCTTTTCTTTTATCAGTGAATGACCCGCCTTCCACATTATGGGACGTCCGCCATTTTTTTCAATATCCTTATACAGTTTGCGTGAACATTTGACTTCACCGATTATTGTGGCGCCGGGCCTTTCTTTGAGAATAAAACGTGAGAATAACAGCAAAAGCTCGTCTCCCCATATTATTTTTCCTTTTTTCGTAATAACGCCGAGACGGTCTGCATCACCATCGAAGGCTATGCCCAGATCGCAACTATTCTTCTTTACCAGACAAATGAGATCAGCCAGATTTTCTTCAATGGTGGGATCGGGAAAATGATGAGGAAATAAACCATCCATGTCGCAGTAAAGGGGGTATAAAGAGCAGCCGAAAAGCGAGAGTATCGGGAGAGCAAAAAAACCGCCTACACCGTTTCCGCCGTCAACGGCAACTTTAAAGGATTTTCTAACGGATACATTCTTATATATATACGTATTATATGCATCAATAACGGATCTGGAGAAAATCTTCCCTTTACCTGAAATATAGTTCCCCTTTTCCATAATTGTTCGAAGCTTTTGAATCTCGTCTCCAAAAATCGTGTCGGTGCCGATACAGATTTTGAAGCCATTGAAATCAGGGGGATTATGACTGCCTGTTACCATTATTCCTCCATCCGCAGCAAGATGGCGGATAGAAAAATAGAGCATAGGGGTTGCGCAGAGTCCTATGTCGGCTACATTTATTCCAGTGGATGAAAGGCCTTCGGCAATAGCCTCGCTGTATTCTTGCGATGAAAGACGGCAGTCTCTGCCCAGAGTAAAGGTATGAAGAGAGCGCTCACGGGCGTATGTCCCTATGGCTCTGCCTAAGTCCCGGACGAATTCATTATCAAGATCTTTTTCCACCACACCTCTGATATCATATTCTCGAAACACATCAGGATTCATCATTTGCTCCTTTTATCCCTCCCTGTAAAAACAGACATATACTATCATACGATGCGTGTATACTCAACGATACGTTTAATGCGTTTAGCATGTTGACACGCCAGCTGACGCATGATAGCATGCCCGGACTTTCTGAAGGAAAATGCAAGAATTTAAAATAAAAGAAAATTGGAGGTTCATGTATGGGGTGGCAGGATCAAGGCGGAGATCCCTGGGGAAGTAAGCAAGCGCCCGATTTGCAAGAAACAATTGAAAAAATAAAAAAATCCATTCCTTTTAAATTCTCTTTCGGTGGCAAGTACGGTATTTTCCCCGTCATTGTAATCGTAGCGGTGCTCGTATGGCTTTTGTCCGGAATATATGTCGTAAAACCGGAACAAATTGGAGTGGTCAAGAGATTTGGTAAAGCTGTGAGAACCACAATGCCGGGGCCACATTATCATTTGCCTGTTCCAATTGAGACTGTGCTGAAACCTGCTGTTACACAAGTCCGGCGCATCGAAATCGGATTCAGAAGCATAGGAGATCGCCAAAACAGCCCGAATCGTGCAGTATTGGGAGAAAGCCTCATGCTGACGAGAGCGGAAAATATCGTCAATCTTACTTTTATTGTGCAATATAGGATAAGTGATCCGATACAGTATCTCTTCAATGTAAAACATCAGGAAAAAACTGTTAAGGATGCGGCCGAAGCTTCCATGCGGCAGGTGGTGGGAGATAACAATATCGATGATATTTTGACCACGGGAAAATTCCAGATCCAGCAGGATACAAAAAAGATACTTCAGGATATCCTTGACAGTTATGATGCGGGAGTTCAGGTATTGGCCGTACAGCTTCAGGATGTGCATCCTCCGCAGCAGGTAATGGCAGCCTTTAAAGATGTGGCAAGTGCCAAAGAAGATAAGGCTAAAATGATAAATGAGGCTCACGGGTACAGAAATGAAATTTTGCCGAAATCGAAAGGGAAAGCGGCACAGATAGTAAATGATGCAATCGCCTATAAAGAATCAAAAATCATTACAGCGCAAGGTGATGCAAGCAGATTTGAAAAAATACTTTCCCAGTACAAGAGCGCACGCGATGTGACAAGAAAGCGGCTTTATTTGGAAATGATGGAAGAAATCCTGCCCGATATGGAGAAAGTTATCATAGAGGATAAAGTAGGAGGAAATATGCTGCCGCATTTATCACTGGACGCCCACAGTCTGAAACCGCTCAGGGAAGAATAGGAGGATGTGATGAATAAGAAGAAATCTATTTTTCTTATAGCAGCGTTAATACTTATATTGGGAATATCCCTGTGCCTGTTTACAGTGGAACAGACCCAGCAGGCAATTGTGATTCAGCTCGGAAAACCAGTTGGAGGCGTCTCGAAGGCGGGACTTCATTTTAAAGTACCTTTTATTCAGCAAGTGCAGTATTTTGAAAACAGGATAGTCCTCTATGATGCGACACCTACGGAGATACTTACCAGAGATAAAAAAAATCTGCTTGTAGACAACTACACCAAGTGGAGAATCGAAGACCCCCTTAAATTTTATAAGACAGTGAGAACCGAGGCAGGTGCTCAAGCCCGCCTTGATGATATCGTATATGCGCAATTGAGAGTGGAACTTGGGCAGCATGATCTTTCCGATATTGTTTCGACCACACGTAATGATATTATGGCCAAGGTAACCGAGGCTTCTGCAGTAAGAGCGAAGGCGTATGGCATCAAGGTCGTTGATGTGCGAATCAAACGGGCCGATCTGCCGGAACAAAATGAAAAACATGTGTTCGACCGCATGAGAGCGGAAAGGGAGCGCCAGGCAAGACAGTATCGCTCGGAGGGCGAAGAGGAATCGAAAAAAATAACGGCAAAAGCGGATATGGAAAGAACTATTATTCTTGCAAAGGCGAATAAAGAATCGGAACAGCTGAAGGGGGAGGGGGATTCGGAGGCAATTCGAATATATGCCCAGGCATATGAAAAAGATGCGGAATTTTATGAGTTCATCAGAAGTCTTGAGGCGTACAAGAAGGCGTTAAACGGTAAAACAAAAGTGATTTTTACGCCTGATATCAAGTTTTTTGAACATATGAAATAGTGATCGCGAATAATCCGCTCATGTATGGAAGGGCATCGTAAAAAGCATCTCGTGCAGTGCAGGCCGGCAATATAACGGGAAGCACGTTGCAGGGATCGCGAAAGATACTGTGGGTTCAAAAAAAACCGATAAAAATTACTTGACATTTTGTAAGGCAGCCGTTATTAGAACCCGATAATAGAGAAAGTTCGATGGACGGCAGATATGTGTGAGAAGATACATATAATTTTTTCTCTTTTTTTTAGCTTTTTTAGCTTTACCTGGGAGGTCTGCCGATCGGGCTTGTAGAGAAATGCTTTTATGAGCCGCGGGCAGACACAGAGTCTCCCGCGGCTTTTTTTATGGGTCGTGGAAAGCACGGCCTTTTTTTTTATTAAAAGCCAAAAAGGAGGATTGTTGATGAAAAAGAGCTTACTTGTAATTTGTGTAGCAATGATAATGATGATAGGTCATGCAGCGGGAACCTGTGCGGCGGAATCCGTTAGAATTGGTGCCGCTATTAATTTGACAGGGCCGGCTTCCACATGGGGACAGTTTCATGCCAAAGGCCAGCAGGATTATTTTACATATGTCAACGAAACCAAAGGCGGGATTGAAGGTCAGAAAATCGATATGATCCTTGTGGATACAATGTACAAGGTTCAGGAAGCCGTGGCAGCCGTAAGAAAATTCGCCGTAAGGGATCGGGTTCACATGATTGCAACCTGGGGTGCCGGTGAAGGGTTGGCAGCCAAGCCTCTTGTGCAGAGATATAAAATTCCTACGATCAATTACTCTACCAGCTGGGAAATACTGGAAGAGCCGATCGAGTATATGTATCTTCCGTTCGGCAGCTATCGTCTCGATTGTTATGCAATACTCGATTATATCAAAACAATGCATACCAAATCCGGCACACCGAAGGTAGGGCTTCTGACTTACAACAATGCCTATGGAAGATCAATACATAAACCAAGCCAGGAGTTTGCAGAAAAAGCGGGAATCGAAATAGTGAGTATAGAGGAATTTCCACCGAAAACTGTCGATTTGACAACTGAACTGCTTCGTCTTCAGAAAAGCGGGGCCGAATATGTATTTATGCAGATGCTCCCCGCAGCTATTGTGACCGCGTTCAAAAGCGCCGAACGCATAGGATACGATCCGATGTTTTTCGGAACCTGGACTTCTACGGATCCGGACTTTTTCAAAATGGGAGAAGGTCTCATTAAAGACAGATTGCGGATTCAATTCCCTGGAGGTCTTCCGGGAGACAATTCGGAAGGGATGAAATTAATGAAAGAACTATGGAAGAAATATAAAACGGTGGATTCCTTTGATGCATCGTATTGGGAAGGTGTCGCAGTAGGAATGATTATGGAAAGAGCTTTGCGCAATGCGAAGCAGCAATCGGGAAAGATTACGCGTGAAACAATCAATAAAGCGATGGAGAATTTCAAAAATGAAAGTTTCGGCGGCCTGCTGCCCGATGTCAGCTACTCTTCCAGCAATCACGAGGGCTCATTCAAGGCAAGAATTGTTCAGGTCAAGGAAGACGGTACGTTTGTGCCGCTTACGAATTTCTTCGTTCCGGGTAAAGATCCCGTCAAAATAATCGGCAGATAAATCATGAAGGCATTACGCGGCCAGCTCGGCATCTATGAGCCGAAAGACGAAAGCAGAAACAGGGCAGAACTTTCGGTCGATAATGTATCCTTGAGTTTCGGCGGACTCATGGCGCTTTCGAATATCAGCATGTACGTGAAGACAGGTGAATTGCTGGCCGTGATAGGACCGAATGGAGCCGGTAAGACAAGCTTGCTCAATTGTCTCACCGGCTATTACCGGCCTCAGCAGGGGATTATTAATTTCAACGGAGAAGATATAACCGGGCTTCCTACTCATGAGTTGGTCAAGAAGGGAATCGGCAGAAGCTTCCAGAATATAGAACTGTTTCCGGGCATGACGGTGTTGTCGAATATGCTTCTGGCTCGCCATATTCATTCGGGATACGATTTCGGCAGCGCATGTTTTTTTCTTCCTTCAGTCAGGCGCGAGGAAACGAGGCACCGGAAAATTGTAGAAGAGATCATCGATTTTCTCGAAATGCAGTCAATCCGAAAGAAACTGGTGGGATCGCTTCCATATGGGTTGCGCAAGAGGGTGGAACTTGGAAGAGCAATAGCTTTGGAACCAAAATTGCTTGTGCTTGATGAACCCTTTGCGGGAATGAATCTGGAAGAAAAGGAGGATATGGTTCGGTTTCTCCTGGAACTCAACAGAACGTGGAAGCAAACCATGATTTTGGTGGAACACGATATGTCGGTGGTTATGACGATTTCAAAAAGAGTGGTAGCACTGAATTTCGGGGAAAAACTTGCGGAAGGGCTTCCTGAAGAAATTCAAAACAACGAAGACGTAATCATGGCCTATCTGGGAGACAAAACGGAAATTTAACCGAAGAAAGCGCACTGGTCCTGTAAATGAAGATTCGTAAAATTGACAGCACTATTCTTGATGAAATGAAGAAAATGACCCTTCCGCAGATATTACGAATGCACGCCGGGCATCTTCCCGCGGAATATACGGCAATCCGTGAAAAAGCATATGGAAAATGGGAGATTCGTAACTGGAAGGATTATTTTTCGTGCGTAAAAAGAACCGGACTGGGATTGATTCAACTCGGATTCAGACGCGGGGAAAACCTGGCAATAATAATGGATAATCATCAGGAATGGCTATTCGCCGAATTAGGGGCTCAGGCACTGGGAGGAATCACACTCAATCTCTTTACATCGGCAATTGCATCAGAGCTGGCCTATGGTCTTAATCGGGCGGATGCTGCCTATGTGGTAGCGCAGGATCAGGAACAAGTGGATAAACTGCTTGAAATCAGGGACAAGCTTCCCTTTGTGAGAAAAGTAATTTATATCGATCCCACGGGGATGCGAACATATGAAGATCCATGGCTTATCAGCTATAAGGAATTGATTGCACTTGGCAAACGCCTTGAGAATGATGACCCCGGGCTCTTTGAAAAGGAGATTAAAAAAGGAAAAACGGACGATATCGCGGTTATGATCATGACTTCGGGCACAACCGGAATCGCCAAGCTTGCCATGCTATCCCACGCAAATTTTATTGATATTGGAAGAAAGTGGATTGAGACTGCACCGATAGGAATGAATTCAAATTGGCTTTCGATTTCTCCACCACCCTGGATTGTCGATCAGATGTGGGGGGTCGGGGTGGCACTTGCGGGCGCAATGACAATGAATTTTCCCGAAACTCCGGATACCATTTCAGAAGATTTCCGGGAACTTGGACCTCATGTCATTATCACATCATCAAGGTTCTGGGAAGATCTTGCTTCTTCAATTCGTGTTAAAATCAATGATGCCGGATTTGTGAAGCGCCTTTTCTTTTCAAAAGCTGAGAGTATCGGCGGAAAGATACTGGATCTTCGAAACGAAAACAAGAAAATACCTTTCAGATTGAAATTGCTGCAAGAAATTGCTTCGTTCACCCTCTATCGTCCGCTGCTCGATCGCATCGGTTGCTCTCAGCTTGAAAGCGCATATACGGGAGGACATCCTGTCAGTCCCGATGTAATAAAGTTTTTCCGGTCGATCGGACTGAATCTGAAACAGTGCTACGGATTAACCGAGGCAGGGGGTATTTTCCAGGTTCAACCCGATGATGAAGTAAAAGCGGAAACAGTGGGAATTCCGCTTCCGCGTACTCGTGTGAAAATATCCGAAAACGGAGAGGTCCTTGTGTCGAGTGCATCTATCTTCAGGGGCTATCACAAGGATTATGATGCCACGGAATCGGCGTTTGAGGAAGGTTGGCTGAAAACCGGCGATGCAGGATATTTAGATGATGACGGCCATCTTGTGATAATCGGAAGAAAGGAAGAGATCATCAGAGACAAGGAAGGAAGGGCTTTTTCACCGGATTTTATCGAAACCAGACTTAAATTCAGCCCCTTCATCAAGGAAGCTGTTATTTTCGGTGAAGGCAGACCGTATATCACGGCCTTTATCAATATAGATATGGGAAATGTGGGAAACTGGGCTGAAGATAGAATGATTCCCTACACCACCTACACCGATTTGTCGCAACAGGCAGAAGTAGAACGGCTTATCCTCGAAGAGATCGGTAATGTAAATGAACGCATGCCGGAGCCGATGAGAATCCGAAGGTTTCTCCTTCTTTACAAACTTCTTGATGCCGATGACGAGGAACTGACGAGAACAGGAAAAGTGAGGAGACGTTTTGTATACGGTCTGTATCTTAAATTGATAGAGGCTATGTACAATGGAAAAAAGCAAATAGATGTAAAAGGAAAAGTTCACTACAGGGACGGGCATACCGGAAGCATTGAGACGACTGTGCGAATACTGGATGCCTGAAAGAAGATCACTTAAGGCGAGAGGCTAGAAATGGATTTTTTTCTTCAATTATTGATAAACGGTATTAGCATTGGTTTCCTCTATGGTTTGGCGGCCATGGGTTTCGTTATGATTTTCAAATCTTCGAGCGTGCTGAATTTTGCTCACGGTGAAATGCTTGCCCTCGGAGCCTATATCTTTCTTACACTGGTGACCTGGGCCGAATTGCCCGTGCCTGTCGCCTTCCTGGTTTCACTGCTCGGCAGCTTCATTCTCGGCTTTGTAATTGAAAGACTTTTCTTGAGACCGCTCATAGGGGAACCGCTTATCTATGTGATTATGCTCACAGTAGGACTGGCTGCCATGATGAAGGGATTCATGCTGCTTGTCTGGGGAGGAAATCTTTACATATATCCTGATTTTCTTCCAGCCTGGCTTACACTTGATCTTGGAAATATAGTAGTTCCTCCGGTATATATTACCGCAATATTTACAGGACTGGTGTTTCTTGTCATTTTTGGACTCTTTTTTAAATATTCTTCACAGGGAATTTATATGAGATCAGTCGCGGATAATCAGCCCGCAGCCATGTCCCTGGGTGTTCATGTGAGGAGGGTATTCGCTCTTTCATGGGCTATTGCGGCACTTGTGGCGAGTATGAGCGGTATTGTGCTCGGAGTAATCAACGGGATCAATGTACACGATCTTTCAGCCGTGGGATTGAAGGTATTTCCTGTCGTAATTTTAGGCGGTCTGGACAGCATCGGCGGTGCAATAATCGCAGCTCTTATTATCGGCCTTCTGGAAACCTTTACCGGAGGCTATATTTCACCGTCATTGCGCGACGTAGTCCCCTACATCTTTCTTATTTTCATCCTTATGGTAAGGCCTTACGGTCTTTTCGGCCTGGTCGAAATCGAGCGGGTATGAATTTTTACAGAGGAAGGCAACAATCACAATGAAAATCAAGAGGCCGGTATTTCATCCATGCGGTAACTATTTTGAAAATTATAAGGATGAGCTTAAAATATTCGAAACCGATTTCGGAAGAATCTGCACCGCAGCAGGACTTGTGCTTTTCTTTATTCTGGCACCCTGGCTGTGCGGGCCGTATACTATATATGTATTGAATTTAATTGCAATAACATCAATTGCAGCCTTGGGCCTAAACATACTGATCGGTTTTACCGGCCAGATATCGCTTGGACATGGCGCCTTTTTCGGCGTAGGCGCCTATGCGGCGGCTATTTTGGCAACTGATTATCACTTTCCATTTCTTGCTGCGGTAATCTCGGCAGGATTTGTAACTGCATTTGTCGGGATGGTGTTCGGTTTACCATCCGGACGGCTAAAAGGTTTGTATCTGACCATAGCGACTCTCGCAGGCCAATTTATTATCGAATACGTTCTTATTCACTGGGAAAGCCTGACAAAAGGAACAATGGGGATTGTTCTTCCTCCCCCCTCCATATTCGGATTTACACTCGATGGGGATGTCAAATATTTTTTTGCATCCTACATCTTTTTAATAGCGATGGTCCTTATTGCCGTTAACATCATGAGAACTCGTTACGGCAGAGCATTTATCGCAATCCGCGATAACGATCGTGCTGCTGAGGGCATGGGAATCCCGATTTTTCGCTACAAAATTCTTTCATTCGGCATAAGTTCCTTTTATGCGGGACTCGCCGGCGGATTATGGGCTTTTTATATGACAAGCATTTCGGCGGAACCTTTTACTCTGGCGCTTTCCGTCGAATATATCGCCATGGTGATCATCGGAGGATTGGGCAGCATTTCCGGAAGCATCTTCGGTGCTGTTTTTATCACTTCATTAAATGAGGGACTCCGCTGGATTACGGATTTTCTCATGAACGCGGGAATTCTCGAAGGAATAGAGTTAACGCTGGCGCCTCTTCGGGAGCTTGCTTTTGGCGGAGCAATAGTACTGTTCATAATTTTTGAGCCTAGAGGAATTGCTGAAGTATGGAGAATCATCCGTTCAAGCTTTCGCTTATGGCCATTTTCATATTAAGGAAAGGCTATTGTTATGGAAAAACCATTCATGCTTCAGTTAAATAATATCAGTGTCGTGTATTCTGATGTGATTCAAGTGCTCAAAGGGGTTTCCCTCTCCGTACAGGAAGGAGCGATAGTATCACTGCTTGGGAGTAACGGGGCGGGAAAAACAACGACCCTGAAAGCTATTTCAGGTCTCCTAAAACCGGAAAATGGCGAGGTCACTGACGGAACGATTGAATTTCGGAGATCTAAAATTCAGAATCTGTCACCTGAAGCAATCACGCGGATGGGTATTATCCAGGTGCTTGAAGGCAGACAACCTTTTAAATATCTGACGATTGAGGAAAATCTGCGAGTAGGTACTGCGACTCGATGGGGCAAGCCTTACAAGAATGACATGGAATTAATTTACAACTATTTCCCCGCTTTAAAAAAGAGAAAAAAATCTTTAGCCGGATACTGTTCCGGAGGAGAGTTGCAGATGCTTGTAATGGGAAGAGCGCTCATGGCCCACCCGCAATTACTTCTTCTGGATGAACCGTCTCTTGGTCTCGCGCCGCTCATCGTAAGGGAGATATTTAAAATTATCAAGAGAATCAATGAAGAACAGAAGACGACGATAGTACTGGTTGAACAAAATGCCAATATGGCTCTTCAGATCGCTCATTATGGCTATGTCATGGAGAATGGTAAAATCGTTATGGAAGGATCTGCAGCAGATCTTAAAGAAAACCCGGATGTCAAGGAATTTTATCTGGGAATGGCCGCTTCAGGAGATAAAAAATCATACGAGAATGTAAAGTCTTATAAAAGAAGGAAACGATGGCTGTAGGTAGAACTGCACACTTCATCTCACTTATGGTAAAGTGTCCGGAAGTCGAAGAAATGAATTTTCTTCAGAGGGCCTGATGAATAGATACTTTTATTTATAAAAATCCTTTCCCAGCCAGGGCCGGGTGTTATCAAGGTAGTATTCGGAAAGATGGCTGAGCATGCAATGTTCACAAAGATGAACCATCTTCATGCTTTTAATCTGGCGCATAATGAAGAATTTTTCCGAAGGTCTTTTGCATATAAAACAAAATTCGGGACAGTCTTTTTTATGGAATTCATAATCTTTTGTGTCGAACATATTCAGGGCTGCCCTCCATTCACACGTCTATCGGGGGAATGTCAGTATAAATGTCGTTCCTCTACCTTCTTCCGAATTCACGCTGATTGCTCCGCCGTGTGCCTCCATGATTCTTTTACAAAAAGTAAGTCCGAGTCCTGATCCTCTCTGCCTTTCTTCTTTACCTCCTGCACGGTAAAAAGGCTCAAAAATGAAGGGAAGCTTTTCTTTCGGAATTCCCGAGCCTGTATCCTTTACAGAAAGTTTAACATAGTGATCATCATAGCTGATTCCTATAGAGATGGTACCACCGCTCGGCGTATATTTTGTTGCATTTCCGATTATATTTATAAGAACCCTTATAAGGCTTTCTTTATCTCCTTCAATTTTCGGCTGAACATCAGGAAAGTTCGTTATTACTGAAATGCCTCGAATCTGACAAAGATGAGACATTTCGTCTACTGCTTTTTCAACAACAGAGTGAAGGTCGACAGGTTCTCTGTCAACGGCAAAAGTTCCATTTTCTATCCGGCTCAGGTCAAGCCAGTGCTCAACCAGCGCTTCCAGGTTCTGTATGCGTTTGGTGCATCTTTCTACAATATCGAATGCTTCGGTTCCGAGACAATCTCCGCTCACAACTCTCAAGGCCTCCATATACTGTTGAATAGTAGCCAGCGGAGACCTCATTTCATGACTGACAAATGTAATAAAATTACGCTCAATCTGCTCTTTTTCTTCTTTTAACTTTTTGGCCTCGATCTTAAGGTTTCTATGCTCCAATGCCCTGCGCGCAACTGCCCTCAGCTGATCGGGAGTAAAGGGTTTGGGAATATAGTCATAGGCTCCCTTCTTCAGAGATTCAACGGCAGAAAGGATCGATGCATATCCTGTAATTACTATGAGGACAATATCCTCGATATCTTTTGATAATATTTCGATTACTTCCATTCCCGAAACAGAAGGCATCTTGAGATCAACAAACGCAATTGCAGGATGCAGTTCCCTTGCAATTCTGATTCCCTCCTGACCATCAGATGCAGAAAGCACATGAAACCCGAATCTTTCCAGCGCCTGCTTGCAGCCGTCCCTTATAGATTCTTCATCATCTATAATGAGAATATGTTCTGAATTTGGCTTTTCCGACATGACGAGCCAATCAAGTTGTGAGGTCTCTTATAAATTTAAGAAGATCTTCCGCTTTTACAGGTTTCTGCAAAATCATATTTACTTTCGGAAACTCTTCCGATGGCTCGAAAGATTGGTAAGGACCTTGAAGATCAACGGAGCTTAAGACTATGAGAGGCATTTTTTTACCAGTCTCCAATCCTCTGATTTTGGAGATTACCGAAAATCCTTCACCCCACGTTTCCATCATCATATCGATAATGGCGAGATCGGGTTTTTCTTTCTCAGCCATTTCGACGCCGGCTTTTCCATCTTCCGCCAGGGCAACCTCATAGCCTCCTTTTTCCAGTATCAGTTTCGTAGCCGTGAGAAAATCCTTGTCGTCATCAACAAGGAGTACTTTCTTTTTTATTTCCGTTGCCATTTGCAATTACCTCCGGGCGTACTGAATTAAGTTCTCATTTGCACTGCTCATAAATAAACCTGAAAAAATGCACACGTGCGAAATTCCTTCTAGTGCTTGATACTACCGGTCCGTATTTATGAAGTCAATATTTTCTTCTCGCCTTTCAGATTGTGTTAAATGCATTTGAAACCGGTATGACGTTTCGAAAAAACCTCCACATTGTCTCAGCCGATGTACCGCTCTTCACTATTTGCCCAATCAATTTGTTCCATGGATCCGTCCTGTGCAGGAAGATACATAGTAACTGTCGTTCCCATTCCGTTTTCGCTTTCGACATCGATAAATCCATTATATTTTTTTATTATTCCATATGCGATGGAAAGCCCTAATCCAGTGCCTTTCCCTGGTTCTTTGGTTGTGAAAAATGGTTCAAAAATATGGGGAAGATAGTTTTTGTCAATACCTTTTCCTGTATCAGATACGGTTATTTTTACAGTATTTGTGCTTGTCAGGAGGCACACTTTTTCTGTTTCCATTCCCTCCGTCGTTTCATCATCATGGCTGTATCGCTTTATCAATTTTGTTTCGACCTTGAGATGTCCCTGGCCATTCATTGCATCTGCCGCATTGACAAATAGATTCAGAAAAACTTGCTCGAGCCGCCACCGGTCTCCCAGTATGTCCGGAAGATTTTCCGCAAGTCTTGTTTCTATTTCTATTCCGAGAAACATTGATTGATCTTTAAGCAGATTCAAAGAGGTATGAATAATTGAATTGATCTGAAAAGGAAGAAACTCCCCTGAAGGGGTTCTTGAAAAGTCCAGAAGATTTTGAACGATTTCCTTACATCGGTTCGTTTGATAAATTATTTTCTCTATATTATGACGAAGGTTTTTTTTGTTGTCATCCAGTTCTTCAAGTACAAGATTGCTGTAAAGGAGAATTCCGCCAAGAGGATTGTTAATTTCATGCGCAACACCGGCTGCTATCTGTCCGAGGGCGGCAAGACGCTCTGTTTTCGTCAGCTGCTGAAATACTTTTTTGAGCCTGTCGTCTCTGTCTTTTAATGATTTTGTCATATTGTTAAAAGCTTCATCGAGCATGTCGAAACCGGAAAAACGGCTGCATCCCAGCTTATAGTCGAGATTGCCGGATGCAATTACATCGGTTGCTTCCTTCAATAGTCTGATTCTGCCTATGATTGTATTGCCGAAGGTGTATGATATGAAAAAGGATATAATAATGCCTAAAGAAGTTATTCCGAGAAATATCCACATTGCGGATGTCTTGAGGTCACGGTACTTTGCCTCCAGTATCCCCGTGTACAGCATGCCTATTATAGAGCCGTGTATATCGTAAATGGGGCTATACGAACTGATGTACCAATCGTTCACGACAAATGCTCTTCCTATCCAGTTTTTGCCTTCTTCAATTACAGTGTGATACACCTCTTCCGAAACAGTAGTTCCTATGGCTCGTTTTTTATGTTCGTCCATAACATTGGTCGATATACGAACGCCATTCTGAAATATGGTGGCAAAACCCATATCAACACCTTTGTATTTCTCATTTGAATACACGGTTTCCTTGATTTTATCTACAATTGCATAATCTTTGTTGACGACTGAACCTCCGGCCAGTACGCCTATCATTTCGCCGGAATCGCTTCGGACAGGGCAGGCAACCCTTATTACCATTGCGTCAGAAAGCTTTTTCCCTGAAATTTTTATCGACTGCGGTGTTTCCGTTAACGATATGTTCACTCTATCTGAAAGAAGAGGATTTTCCAGGAGAACTTTTTCCACTGACATGAGCTCTGTTGACACCTGTAAAGTACCTTTTTCAATACAGCGTCTGATTACCGGATCTGACATGACACTGTCTCCTCTGGAATCCGGATTCGCTGCGCGGTACAATACCTCTCCGGAAGAATTCACGAGAGATAACATATCAAGTAAGTTCCTGCTGTTTTGCGAGATATCAATTCGAATAAGGTCGGAAAAATAATCCAGTTTTTCATATTCCCTTTCACGTATAATATCTTCAAACGGAGAACTTACTTCTATCCATCGCATCTGGGAAACTATTCTCTCGATGCTGTTGTTGTAAATCAAACGGGCGGTATTGATATCCTGTTCGACTTTGCGCTGCACTTCACCAATAATATGTTTGTTGATGAGATGTATTCCGACGATTGTGGCAACAACTCCTGTAAGACATGTCGCAATGAGGAAACCAAGAATAAGACGTTTTTGCAGATTCATTTGCAGAATTTTTCGTATTATTCGTTCAATGTTTTTCATCGTTCTTTGACGACCATAGATTTTTCGATCGGACTATATCACGGCTAGAGGGATTAATCAAATAGACACTTAAGAAAAAAAGGCAGAAGAACGCTGATTTTACTTGTATATTTACACACTGTCAAACTTTCGCAAGAAGCTCTTTGCCGCCTGCAAATGAACGGAGTTAAAGCGTGGCAGCCAAGACACAGCCGGGGTGGCCGCTTCGCGCCGACGGTATGATACCAGAAACATAGCTGATTCGCGGTTGAAATCTCAAGCCTGTAGATGTACAAAGAACAAGTATGTGAAAGTTTCGCGTGTTTCCAATTATATTGCCAGTTCAGCAGGCATAAGAAGCTATTTACGAATCCATCAAAGATAGATCTTTAATTTTAAGTTGAATGTTACTTCCCCCTCTCCACCGATTTACTTGAGGTGTAAAGGCTATGCCTACTTTGGATCCACTAAGGCTTCCAAAGAGATCTCCACGGTTAAACCAAATCGAGTCGTATCCTATGTTTCTGTTGCTGACCGACATTCTGAGATGGTTGTTTCCCACTGTTGTATGCGATTCTACCCATATATTTTCGGCGCAAAAGACCGGTTCAGGATTCTTGTTGCCGAAAGGCGCGAGCATCTCGATTTGTGAAAGGAGATTGTAATCTATATCTTCAAGCCTGCACATTACATCAATCAATGTCTGCTGAACAAACTTTGCTTCACCCATATCTGATTTGATAGCATCGCTCAATATGCGAGAGAAGTCTTGGATGTCAGCTTCTCGTATAGAAATGCCTGCTGCGTACCGGTGCCCTCCAAATGACAGAAGCAGCTGTGAGCAATTTGATTCCAATCCCTTGAACAGGTTATATTCGGCAATACTTCTTGCTGATCCTCTTCCGATACCGTCTTTAATGCTTATCAGAACAGTAGGCCGGTAATAGCGCTCTACTATTTTTGATGCGACTATACCTATAACTCCGGGATGCCATTTGTGTGACGAAAAAACAAAACAGTTACGGCCTGTAAGTTCCTTTTCCGAATCTATTTTTTGAAGAAGTTCATTGATGATCGTTCGTTCGAGTTCCTGCCGCTTACTATTGCATGAATCAAGACGACCGGCTATAGTATTCGATTCCTTCATATCATTACTTAAGAGGAGTTTTACGGCATCGTATGATGACCCCACTCGCCCTGCGGCATTTATTCGTGGAATCAATTTAAAAGCAGCCGATTCGGAATCGACTGTTTCATTTTCAAGGCCGCTTATGAGTTTAAGAGCTTTCAGACCGGTGCGGTTATCTTCGGCAAGCATCGACAATCCGATTTTAACAAATATCCTGTTTTCATCAACAAGAGGCATCATGTCTCCGATTGTACCCAGCGCTACAAGATCAAGATATGCCTTCAAATTGGGATATTCTTTATTTCTCCAGAATCCTCTCCTGCGCATATTTACTCTGAGAGCGACGAGAAAATTGAAGACCACGCCGACACCTGCCAGATTGCGGAAAGGAAAGGAGCTGTCTTTTCGGTTCGGGTTAATTGCCGCTGCTGCTGCCGGAAGCGTTTCGGGGACCTCATGATGATCAAGAATTATCGTATCAATGCCCAGCCTCTTTGCATATGCAATCTCCTCGTGATTTGATATCCCGCAATCAACTGTTATTATGAGTTGAGCACCGTTTTTTTTCAGCCTATCGATAGCGGATTGATGAAGGCCATATCCCTCATCGATCCTGTCCGGAATGTAATATGTTGTGTTCTCATGAAATTCTTTCAAAAATTTTACGAGAATAACAGTAGATGTGATTCCGTCGACATCGTAGTCGCCGTACACTACTATATTTTGATTGGTATCGACTGCTTCTATAACTCGCTGGACTCCACGCTCCATATCTTCCATTAGAAAAGGATTGTGCAAATCCTTTAGAGATGGAAAAAGGAATTTTTTTGCTTCCTCTGGTGTCCTGATATTTCTGTTTATGAGAATCTGCGAGATAAGTGTATTGATGCCGAGCTCTGAGGCGAGAACTTTCTGAACAGTCTTATCTCCCTTGGACAGTATCCAGTGTAATGGCGACGGCATCCAATTTCCCCGTGAAGAGATGTCTTTTCATATGAGGTTCAATTTTCCAAAGAGGTTGGACTGAGAATATAACCCCTTTCGAATGCAAATGAAAACGCGTAAGACTATAGACGAGCAGGACTGTTCTTGTCAAGACGGGATTTGCAAGACCGGTTCGCTGCTTGAATTTTTAACATATCGATGGTACACATCCTCAGCTCAAATGCGGCAGGTGACAAGGTGGAAAATACTGATTGCACCACAGTACGTTATCTTCACGTGCGAAGAAAAGATGTATTCTATATAAAGTACTTGTTCGAGGGGTATGAAGGCATAGCGAATACAATCACTCTGGATGCAAGGAAAACTATCGTAAAGCTTGAAATAGCATCTGATTTTGTTGATCTTGTGGATAAAATTCTGGTTGAACTGCACCATGAAATAGATTTTGAGATCATACCGGCTGCAGATTTAAAATGAACAATTTTTTTACAACAGGTAAAATGATTTCGGGAACGGGTTGACAATTTTGTAGGTTGATTTCTTTACCGGAGAACGTTATGCAGGAAAGTACTTATTGACTGAGTAGTTCAGAAGGTATACAGGTGAGGCAATGCAAACAAAAATAAAAAGATTGGCTTTTATTCTCTATCGCCCCTTCTTGATGGCATTTATTGTACTGCAAACATTTGTTATGGGACTTGCGGCAATTATCGCATCTCTTTTCGATCCCAGAGGTAACGCCGGTTTTAATATCGGGAAAACCTGGTCAAGAAACAATCTCCGTATGTCCGGCGTTCGTGTATCAGTACAAGGCCTGAACCACATAAAAAAAAATCAGCCTTATATTGTTATGGCAAATCATCAAAGCCACTATGATGTACTTGCCTTAATGGGATATCTGCCCTTACAGTTCAGATGGGTAATGAAAATCGAATTAAGGCGAATTCCGTTTTTCGGATTTTGCTGCGAACGGATAGGAACGATATCAATAGACAGGGGCAATTCGGAAAAAGCCCGCCAAAGTCTTCAGTCTGCGGGAGAAAAAATCAGGCAGGGAGCTTCAATTATGTTTTTCCCTGAAGGGACGAGAAGCTCGAACGGACAGCTTCTCCCATTCAAAAAAGGCGGATTCGTGATAGCGCTTGCTGCTGGAGTTCCTATACTTCCTGTGACGGTGAGAGGGGGAATGCACGTGCTGCCGAAAGGTACTTTAAAAATGGTGCCCGGTTCAATGGAACTTGTAATTCATGACCCGATTCCTGTAAGTAGCTACTCCTCTGAAAATAAAGAAGAACTCATGCAGATGGCGAGAACTGCAATCGAATCGGAATTGTACGAAGGACAATTCCGAGACTCGTGAAGCGATTCTGTCTCTTCGAAGGTGGCAATCGATAAGAAAGAAACGTGGAATTGGCGCCAAGAAGCGGCAACGAACTTTTTTTGAATCCTGCCCGTGAAAGTTTCTATTCGTATCCCGTACAGCTTCAATAACGGTTTCAGTATGGCCATGAGATGTATCAATCGTGATAACATCAGCGGCTGTGGTTTTTTATTCTTCTTTTCCAATGCGGTAGGCGCGGCCGACTACATTTCCGAGCTTGAAATATTCCAACGTGCCGGGAACAAAAATAAGAGGATCAATTTTTAAAGCTGCCGGTTTGTTGTTAACAGTGCATTCCTCGTCAAGATAAGTTTCTGCAATTTCCCCGACGATGAGTGTATGGCTTCCGAGATCAAGGGATTCAATAAGCGTGCATTCAAGGCTGACAGGACATTCATCGATCAAAGGCGCCGACTTCAAATCTCCGTAAGATAGAGTAAAAATAGAAGACTTATCTTTGTTGCGGCCTGAATAAATACCGCAATAATCAACGGCTTTTGCCATATCCGAGGAGGGTACATTTACAGAAAAAACCTTTGTTTCTTGTATGCCTTCGAGGGTATAGCGTTTTTTCTGGATTGCGACCGCAACTGCCGGAGGAGTAAAAGAAGCAATTGAACACCATGCGGCGGTCATAAAATTAGGACGGTTATTTATCATTGTCCCGATAAGGACAGCGGGCATAGGATAAAGCATCGTTTGGGGACCTATTTTTACTTTGGACACAACGCTCACTCCTTTCACATGTGCAAATCGCCAATAGTGGCCGTATTATACAAAAATGGTGATGAATAAAAATCCATCACCTGTAATACATGCAAAAAACTGAAGCGCTACTGAGTGGCCTTAGTAATGTGACCCGAACGGATACACCTTGTGCATACCTTCATTCTCTTCACAGCGCCTGTTTTGATATCCCTTACTCGTATTTTCTGGAGATTGGGGTACCATATTTTGCTGGTTTTATTGTTTGCATGACTCACGTTATTTCCTACTGTGGGACCTTTCCCGCAAATATCGCAGATTCGAGACATTTCTTTTTCTCCTTGAAAACGTTACGCTAAATATTCTCAATGTGCATGAAAGGATATTACTTAAACTATCATTTGAAAACATGCAAGTTTTTTTTAATTTTTCATTGAAAACGGCTGCCCCGTTGCTTCCAGGGCTCTCATCCACAGGTTCCCGTTTATATTGACTTTTTTTCTTGAGGTCACTGCTTCAAGAGGCAAGTGAATGTATTCATTGTTATAGCGGCCTACCACCATCCCGGTTTTTCCTGCCATTCCTGCATGAACAGCATACTGGCCAAGCAGTGTACAGTAGATACTGTCACTTGCATTAGCGGGCACGCTTCTTATTATGTAGCTTGGATCGAAATATTTAAGATTGATCTCAAAACCTTTCGAAAGAAAATAACTTTCAATTTCTGATTTAAGCAGTATTCCTATATCTCTAAGTCTTATATTGCCGGAGGCATCCTTTTTCTGTACTTCAGATCTGCTGAACAGATCCTGTCCGGCACCTTCGGATACAAGTATAAGTGCGTGGTCTCGGCGAATGATGCGCTCCTCCAGAATTTTCAGAAAACCCCTGTCGCCTCTTAAATCAAAAGGGACCTCCGGGATGAGAGCAAAATTCACATCATTATTTGCCAAAGTCGCACTGACGGCAATATGGCCTGATTCACGGCCCATAATCTTTACAAGACCAATACCCTTCGGCGCGCCTTTCGATTCTACATGAGCACATTGAATAACTTTGACTACCTCA
Source organism: Syntrophales bacterium (assembly GCA_023230565.1). Lineage (GTDB taxonomy): Bacteria > Desulfobacterota > Syntrophia > Syntrophales > UBA2210 > JALNXD01. The sequence continues at coordinate 21,981 of JALNXD010000012.1, read as the reverse complement.
GAAATTGCAGTATCGAAGCCGAATGTTTTATCTATGAGATTCAAGTCATTATCTATTGTTTTCGGAATTCCGATCACACCTATTTTGAGGTTTTGACGGTTAATCTCCTCGGTAATTAATTTTGCAGCCTTCATAGTACCGTCGCCGCCAATACAGAAGAACAGATTGATATTCATCCTTGCAAGTGATTCGACCATTTGCGCAATATCCTGATTTCCCCGTGACGATGAAAGTATGCTGCCGCCTACTGTGTGAATATCTTTTACTAAATCCGGTTCAAGGTCAACTATCGAGTGCCCGAAAGCAGGAATTAATCCCCGGAATCCGTATCGTATTCCATTTATGTTTTTTACCTGATACCGGTAATAAAGTTCCATTACTATTGCCCTGATAACATCGTTTATGCCGGGACTCAATCCTCCGCACGTTATAACAGCGGCTTTGGTTTTAGATGGATCGAAAAAGATCATTTTTCTGGGTCCCGCCAGTTCAAGTGATTCTGACGCAGAACCTGAAGTGTTATGCCTCAGGTCAACATAATGGCAGTAAAGAGTCCTGTACATGTCATCGATAAAATTATCCGCCGTGATAGGCGATACGATTGTCCGAATTCCAAGATCCTTGATATTAAACATAAGCAGATTCTCCTATAACCCGTTTTGAATGCTGTCGCCCGTTATCTCTCCTCCGATTCTGTGAAATGTGGAATACCTCGATACGGGAGAATGCTTTTTTTACATTAGACGAAAGGGTATCGCGACCTAAGGCACGCTGCAAAGGTCATTCCCGCCATTTCCGGTTATTATGACATCAGGAATTCTTTATTTATTTCCGCTGATGAAATCACCCTGATTCCATTCCGTCTGAAAAGCTCTGTCGTTACTCCTGAGCCTTTTGTGAGAAGATCGCCTTTTTTTATATAATGGACTCCGCATGAAGGGCTTCTTTCTTTCAGTATGGCTTTTTTGATTTTAAGTGTTTGAGCAATCAGGAGTGCCATTTCGGCACCAGTCAGAAAATTAGAGGTCACATCCCTGTTTTCAGAATCGATTACTTTTGCTTTTCGCATTAAGACGTCTATTCCGCTCCCCTTTACAATTTGTGCTGGTGGTCGTGGAGTAGTGAGTCCGCCTAATTGTTCCGGGCATACCGGAATTATTGCTTCCAAATCGGCAAGTGAAAGAATGGTCCTGTCAATACTGTGTGTAGCGTCGTAACGGCAGCATACTCCAAGAAGACATGAGCTCACTATTATCATATCTTAGAAGTCTTCTAAAAGAGGATTGTGCAAGGAGGACTCCTCCATTGATCTTGAATTTATGACACGGACTTTTCTTCCTTCGATAACAACGCGCCCTTCAGCAAAAAACTGGATTGCCTGAGGATATATTCGATGTTCCTCTTTTAGAATCCTCTGCTGGAGAGAGTCTGCAGTATCGTTATCAAAAACAGGGACAACTGCTTGTATTATTATGGGGCCTGTATCAATACCGGCGTCAGCGAAGTGAACCGTGCATCCGGAAAATTTTACTCCGTAGTCATATGCCTGCGTTTGTCCATGAATGCCCTGAAAAGATGGAAGAAGAGCGGGATGTATATTCATAACTCTCATGGGAAAGGCATCCAGAAACAGGGATGAAAGGATGCGCATGAATCCTGCCAATACGACAAGTTCTACCTGGTGGGAGTTCAGTATTTCGATCAGATTCATTTCAAAATCGTCGCGATCATTGAATTGCCTGTGATCTATTACAGCCGTCGGAATATTATTGGCTTCAGCTCTCTTCAAAGCATATGCCTCCGCGTTGTTGCTTATAACTATGCGGATTCTGGCATCAAGCTTTCCATTGTGTATACTGTCGATGATCGACTGCAGATTTGACCCGCTTCCTGATACCAGGACACCTATATTAACAATACGCTTCATCTTTATTCAAAAATAACCGGTTTACCGGCTTGGCTTCTCTGTGAAACAGAGCCTATTATGTAAGCTTTTTCACCCAGGAATGTCAGTCTTTCAATTGCATCGCTTACATCTTCTTCATGGATTATAACCATCATTCCGATTCCCATGTTAAAAACTCTGTACATTTCCGATTCCTCTATTTGGCCCGCTCTTTGGATGATCTTGAAAATAGGCGGTATTGGCCAGCTGTTTTTCTGGATGACCGCCTGGCAGGGTTCGGGGAGGATTCTCGGTATATTGTCTATGAATCCGCCGCCGGTTATATGTATCATACCGTTTACCGATACATTCTTTATCAGATTGAGTATGGCTTTTGTGTAAATGCGGGTCGGACGGAGCAACTCAAGGCCAAGCGGTTCGTCCAGTTCATCTAAACGGGAGTCAAGGCGGAATCCCGCGGTTTTCAAAAGTGCCTTTCTAACCAGGGAATAGCCATTGCTGTGAATGCCGCTTGATGCAAGCCCTATTATTGTGTCTCCGGCCCGGATATCCGAGCCATCTATTACTTTTTCGTAATCAACTACCCCTACGCAGAAACCGGCAAGATCATAGTCGTCATCTTTATAAAAACCGGGCATTTCAGCAGTTTCTCCGCCAATAAGTGCGCATCCCGATTCAGTGCAGCCCTTCACGATCCCTTCAATGATGTTAACGCTTTTTTCTGTATCTATTTTGCCGCACGCAATATAATCCAGGAAAAAAAGAGGCTCAGCACCCTGGACCGTAAGATCGTTTACATTCATGGCTACAAGATCGATCCCCACGGTATCGTGCTTATCCATCTCATGAGCAATCATGAGCTTTGTCCCGACGCCGTCGGTAGTAGATACGAGAACCGGATTTTTGTAGGTTTCTATGTCAAGATGAAACAGGCCGCCGAAACTTCCAATATTGCTCAATACTCCTTTTCTGTGTGCTTTTTTGACCAACGGTCTGATTTTTTCTATAAATGAATTTGCCCTGTCGATATCGACACCTGCATCTTTATACGAAAATCCGTTTTCCCCCATATTTTTCAGGGTCCTTTCCTATGAGCATAATAATTTCGTTGTAAATAAACCTAATTATATAAAATGTCAATTCTTTCCTTGTCAAAGGAATACAGATCTGTTAATAAATCGCAGTCTTAGCGACCAAAAAAAAATGGTGCAATGTAGGCTTGACCCGATGTGCGAAATAAGAAATATTTTGACTCTCATGGAAGCTCCCCTGCATTTTTTATCTGGAAATTCATTTAAGAATCTGGAATTGGTCAAGGACTTCGAATCCTCAATAAAAGGGTTTCTCTTCAAATTGTCGGTTATAGAAAATGCCTATCCGGATAATTCTGCCTCTTTTACGCAGATTCGCTCAGTCAGAAAGCGAATGGAGAAAATGTTCAAAGGATTTGATGCTGCAGACCGGGAAACTAAAAAATCATGTCTTATATCTGCCTTGCACTGTCTTGAAGAATTACATGCTCTTGCCGGTGCAGAAAAGTGCACTGCTGCCGAGAAAAACAACGATAATGGAAGAACGTGTGAAATTTCATTCAACAGGCTCGCGCAGCCGGTTCAGTATGTGAAAGGAATAGGGCCCCGAATTGCAGCACTATTTGCAAAGAAGGGAATTAATACTGTCGAGGATTTACTTTATTTTATGCCTCACCGCTATGAAGATCGAAGGAAAATAGTGCCAATCGCCGATGCAGCTGTGGGAAGTGTCGAAACCATTCTCGGGATGGCAGTAAATTCATCTTTGAAACGGTACCGCTCCAAAAGCGTGTTTGAAGTTACATTCAATGATGACAGCGGTATTATTACAGCAAAATGGTTCCGAGGAAATGCCGCTTTCCTGAGGCGAATGTTCAAAACCGGCGAGCAGTTTTTTTTAACAGGTGAAATAAAAGGCTCTCTTTTCGGAAAAGATATTATTCATCCAGATTTCGAGAGACTTGATTCCGAAGGGGACAATTCCCTGCATGTAAAGAGAATTGTCCCTGTGTACTCCGAGATGGCGGGATTGTCCCAGAAACAGGTACGGCGAATTATAATGAAAGCGCTTGACGAGTATGCCCAGGATCTCGTGAGCCCTTTGCCCTCGGAAATATGCCGGAAAATGAATTTTCCCGATACGGCTAAAGCATTGCGGCATGTTCACTTTCCTGATTCCAATGCCGATATTCAATCGTTAAACCTTCGGCGATCGGATGCCCATCGCAGGATGATATTTGATGAATTTTTCTTTTTTGAACTGGCGCTGGCGATGAAAAAGAGAGGCATTATAATGGGAAAGGGAAATTCTTTCAGGACCGACTCCCCGCTGGTTCGTAAATTTTATACTATGCTTCCCTTTGAGTTGACCGATGCGCAAAAGAGAGTTATAGAGGAGATCCTTGCCGATATGAGACGCGATTGCCCGATGCACAGGCTTCTTCAGGGAGATGTCGGCAGCGGGAAAACCGTTGTCTCTATGGTTCCTATAATTGTCGCTTCAGTGAACAGTTATCAATCGGCTATTATGGCCCCAACTGAAATATTGGCACAACAGCATTACCACACTATCGGAGAATGGGCGGAGAAACTCGGGATCACGGCTGCACTTCTTTCAGGGGCAAAAAAAGCAGCGGAAAGAAAGGAAGTACTGGAAAAAATTAAAAACGGTAAAGTCGATGTTGTTATAGGTACTCACAGTCTGGTACAGGAAGGAGTTGTTTTCAAAAATCTCGGTTTTGTGGTTATAGACGAACAGCACAGGTTTGGCGTTCTTCAGAGGGCGGCTCTAAGAGAAAAAGGGAAGAAGCCCGATGTTCTTGTAATGACCGCAACCCCTATTCCTCGGACACTGGCTATGACAGTATACGGAGATCTCGACGTATCCGTCATAGAAGAAATGCCGCCGGCAAAATTGCCTGTAAGGACGAAACTCTATTTAGAAAACAAAATGATTCTCGTGTATGATGCGATACGCAGAGAAGTGAGAAAGGGAAACCGGGTTTTTATCGTGTACCCTCTTGCGGAGGAATCAGAGATACTGGATCTTAAAGATGCCACGACAATGGCGACGCACCTCCGTAACGATATCTTTCCGGACTTTCGCATAGGTATGGTGCACGGTCGCATGAAGGGGAGCGAAAAAGACAAGATTATGGGAGAATTCAGAGAAGGGACCATAGATATACTGGTTTCCACGACGGTAATCGAAGTGGGAATAGATATCCCTTCGGCATCGCTGATGGTAATAGAGCACGCGGAGCGATTCGGACTTTCACAACTTCATCAGTTGCGTGGAAGAGTTGGGAGAGGAAGACAGCCTTCATCATGTATTTTGATTGCCCATAATCTTGGATCGAGGGATGCAAAGCGCAGACTTCAAATTATGGAAAAAACCGAAAACGGCTTCGAAATTGCCGAAGAGGATCTTGCAATAAGAGGCCCGGGCGAATTTTTGGGGACCCGGCAGGCAGGCATTCCGGATTTTCGTGTGGCCAATATCGTTCGTGACGGAGTATTTCTCGACCATGCCCGCAAAGAAGCTTTTTCTCTGTGCATGAAAGATCCTGACCTGGCGAAACCTGAAAATGAATTAATAAGAGATGTGCTGATGAGAAGATGGAAGGATCGTCTTGAATTGGCAAAAACAGGATAATTGTTTACTGCATTCGAATCGGACGGCAAGCGAGAGGTATAGAGATGAAAAAAAGGATTAAGCTCGGTTTAATAGGGTTTGGAACAGTCGGTTCGGGAGTAGTCGATCTTATCCGGAAAAATAATCTTGTAATAGAAAAGCGGCTCGGTGCATCTCTGGAAATTAAAACAATTGCCGATAAGGATTTGATACGACCGAGAAATGTTTCAACGGCGGAGGCAACTATTACAGATTCCGTCTCCGACATTCTCAATGATCCGGAAATTTCCATAGTCATCGAACTTGTTGGCGGATTGTTGCCTGCCAAAAACTTCATTATAGACGCAATGGAAAAAAAGAAACATGTGGTGACCGCAAACAAGGCACTCCTTGCCACTTACGGGAACGAAATCTTCGAAAAGGCCGATGAGGAAAAGGTAAACATAGGATTCGAGGCAAGTGTAGGAGGCGCAATACCTGTTATTAAGACGATAAAGGAAAGCCTGGCGGCAAACAACATCGTATCAGTCTTCGGAATAATGAATGGTACATGCAACTACATTCTTACAAGAATGACCGACGAGAATCTTCCTTTTGAAGAAGTGCTGAAAGAGGCTCAGAGGCTCGGTTTTGCAGAGGCGGATCCGACGTACGATATAGATGGAATTGATACCGCCCATAAACTTGCTATTACACTTGCGCTTTCCTACGGAAAGAGAGTACGTCTTGAGGATATTTACAGGGAAGGCATATCGAATCTCGACCGGCAGGATGTTGAATTTGCCAGTCAGCTGGGTTATCGGATAAAATTACTTGCAATAGCAATTCAACGCGGTGAAGAAATAGAAGCGAGAATCCATCCGACGATGATTCCTTTCAATCATCTTCTTTCGAGTGTCAATGGAAATTATAATGCCTTTCACTTTGAAGGTGATCATTCGGGTTCGGTGCTTCTCCACGGTCAGGGTGCCGGCATGAAACCGACTGCAAGTGCAGTCGTAAGCGATATTATTGATATTGCACGCGATATGGAAAAGAAAGTATGGCGCAGAGTTCCTCTCAGGGCTTTCAAGAAAGACCAGATACAGGATATAAAATTGCTTTCGATGGATGATGTCCGCACAAATTATTATTTTCGTTTTTCCGCTTTCGACCGGCCGGGTGTGTTATCAAAAATTTCAGGCATTCTCGGGAGTCATTCTATCAGCATTGCTTCAGTTATACAGAAGGGACGAAAAGATGAAGGTGCAGTGCCTGTTGTAATGACGACTCATGAATCAAGAGAAAGGGATGTACGGGAAGCTCTAGAAGAGATAGACAAACTCGATATTGTACTTGATAAAACAGTGCTGATCAGGATAGAAGGCGGGCAGGTGCAATGAAATATGCAGTTCTTTTAGGCGATGGAATGGCAGATTATCCGATTGATGAAATCGGAGGGAAAACGGCAATAGAAGCTGCTGACACTCCTGCTATGGATAAAATAGCCGGCAACGGCACAATCGGGCTGATCGATACCATACCGAAGGGTTTTACGCCGGGCAGCGATGTGGCAAATTTGTCGATTCTGGGATATGATCCGGCAAAAGCACATTCGGGACGCGGACCGCTTGAAGCAGCCAGCATGGGAATCAAGATTTCACAGTCGGAGATTGCTTTCAGATGTAATCTGGTAACTTTGGATAAGGAAGGGAGCAAAACTCTGATGGCCGATTTCACCGCCGGTCATATTACAACGGATGAAGCTGGAGTTCTTATCCACGAACTTAACAATAAAATCGGAACATCCGATACAGTTTTTTATCCAGGGGTAGGGTACCGTAATCTTTTAGTATGGAAGGGAAGGAATCTTTTCCTGCAAACCACGCCGCCTCACGATATTGTGGGAAAAGAAATCATACACTATCTTCCGCAAGGCGAGGGTGCCCCGGAAATATCCGGACTGATGGAAGCGTCTCAAAAAATATTATCCACTCATCCGGTAAACGGATCAAGAATACGATCCGGCAGGCGTCCCGCAACATCGATATGGCTCTGGGGACAGGGAAATGCACCGACAATTTACCCGCTTACAAAACGATACTGCATAAGAGGCGCAATGATTTCCGCAGTGGATCTTCTCAAGGGTATAGGCGTCTACGCAGGACTTATGCCTCTTTCAGTCAAAGGGGCTACGGGGTACACGGATACGAATTACCGTGGCAAGGCCCAAAGAGCCTGCGAATTCTTACGTGAAGGAGATTTCGTTTTTGTACACGTAGAAGCACCCGATGAAATGGGGCATGAAGGTAATATAGAAAAGAAGATCCGGGCTATAGAGGATTTTGACAGTAAAGTGGTTGCTCCAATATTGCAGGAACTTGATAATTATGAACAATACAGGATAATGGTTTTAAGCGACCACCTTACCCCTGTCAGTGTAAAAACGCATGTGGCGGATCCGAGTCCATTCGCAGTGTATTCTTCTAAACGGGAAGAGAATGTCGGAGAGGGCGCCCTTTTTGGAGAAACAAATGCAAAATCTTCCGGTATTTTAATAAGTCCTGGCCATTTGCTCATGGATTACTTTATAAATAAATGGGGTGATCTGATCAGGAGAAACTGAAAGATCTTCCTTGTTAGTAAGATAGAGAGGCTGCGAACATATATGTGAATGTGAAGGGTAATTTTTTCTAATATGAGATTATCTGGTACGTATCGTTTAATTTATAACTGCGGGAAGGGGAGAATATAAGTGGCTAGTCGAACTTCAAAAAAGAATATCAATTCGCCGGATGAATTGCAGACGATTTCAAGACGCCTTATCGAATTTATACTGAGCCACAGGAGACAGGCGTATCTTTATACGGGTATTTTTGCGGCAGTAGTCATAATCGTTGCAGGGTGGCATTTGTACACTATTCATTATGAAGCGGAAGCTAATGAAATGTATGCAAAGGCGTATTCTTCGTATGCAATTCAAGGAGGAGATGATGACAGCGAGGATGTGCTGAAAAAGGCAGCAGCCCTTTATGAAGAACTTGTGAAAGAATACGTCTCAAGCGATGCAGCGGTTCTGGCATATTATAATCTCGGGAACATCCACTACACATTGGGGGATACTGATAAATCGATCGAGGCATATAAGATGTTTCTCAGAAGTTCTGACGAAACCAGCATGTTGAGATCCCTGGCATTTTACAGTCTGGGATATGCATATGAAGTAAAGGGAGAGTATGAACAGGCGTTAAAAAGTTTCGAAAATTCGGAAAAAAGCACAACGGGAATTCATTTCAAAACCATTAACTACGCAAATATAGGAAGAATATACGAAAAAATGGACAATATTCCGAAAGCTCTTGAATATTACGGGAAAGTAAACGGGGAAGATGTGGATCCCTTTATGAAGGGATTGATGAAAACTAAAATTGCATCTCTCAATCAGGAAGGTTCAAACGAATAACATGAAATCACTGCTATCGGGAAATGAAGCAATAGCTCGAGGCGCATATGAATGCGGCGTTACCTTTGCCTCGGCGTATCCGGGTACGCCAAGTACTGAAATTACACAAGAATTATCGCGCTATGACGGCGTGTATGCTGAGTGGGCACCTAATGAAAAAGTTGCCCTTGAGGTGGCTGTCGGAGCTGCGCTTGCCGGCGCAAAAGCCATGGCTGTCATGAAACATGTTGGTGTTAATGTGGCCGCCGACCCGCTTTTTACGGTCAGTTATACTGGTACGAACGGAGGACTGGTGATTGTTACGGCTGATGATCCTTCAATGCACAGCTCCCAGAATGAGCAAGATAACAGAAACTATGCCAAATTTGCAAAAATACCGATGCTGGAGCCTTCGGATAGTGATGAAGCCAGACGGTTCATAAAAATAGCCTTCGAAATTAGTCAAAGTTTTGATACTCCTGTTTTTTTAAGAACTACGACGCGGGTATCCCATTCCAAATCGGTAGCTGAACTGGAAACACCAGTCAGTCCGGACACCAAACTGAAAATCACAAAAAACCCTTCGAAGTATGTCATGGTTCCTGCAAAAGCCCGGGAGCGAAGAGTAGTCGTCGAAAAAAGGATAGATGCTCTTCGCAATTTTTCAGAATCGTTCGGGGAAAATAAGGTAGAAATCAGAAGTACAAAATTTGGGATAATTACGGCGGGAATGCCATTTAACTATGCCAAAGAGGCCTTTCCAGAGTTTTCTTTCTTGAAACTCGGAATGGTATGGCCGCTCCCGGAAAAATTGATAAGAGATTTCGCTTCCCGGATTGAAACTCTTTATGTAGTGGAAGAATTGGATCCTTTTTTTGAAGATCAGATCAAAGCAATGGGCATACATGTAACAGGAAAAAAAATTTTCCCTTACACAAATGAATTCGATCCCGGCATTATTGAAAAATCAATTAGAGGGCCATCCAGGGAGAGAAAAATTTTCCACGTGCCCGATTTGCCGGCACGACCGCCAAATCTTTGTCCAGGCTGTCCTCACAGGGGGCTTTTTTATGTGCTAGGGAAACTGAAGGCATTCGTTACCGGAGATATCGGATGCTATACGTTATCTTTCATGAAGCCGCTGGAGGGGCTCGATTCCTGCATTTGTATGGGAGCAAGCATAGGAATGGCCCATGGTATGAGCAAGGCTCTCAAGGAAGAGGGAAGGGGGAAGATAGTAGGAGTAATAGGTGATTCAACTTTTATTCACTCCGGGATTACCGGACTTTTGAATATGGCTTACAATAGAAGTGATGCGGTAATTGTTATATGTGATAACAGGACAACGGCTATGACGGGAATGCAGGATCACCCGGGGACAGGCCGCACCCTTCAGGGAGCTGCCGCTGCAGAACTCGATCTCCAGGCACTCGCGCATGCTCTGGGCATAGACAATGTAAGAGTAATTAATCCTTTCGACATAAAAACCTCGCGGAATATAATAAAGGAAGAACTGAAAAGAGAGGGGCCGTCGCTCGTGATATCCCGGGCTCCTTGTGCACTTTTAAAGTCTAACAGTGCAAAAGGTCAGCCCCTGGAAGTTATTCTCGATGCCTGTACCGGCTGTAAAAGTTGTCTCGGACTCGGATGCCCGGCCATTTCCTGGAAGCTGTTAGAAGATATCCCGGAAGTGGTAAAGAAAAAATCCGGAAAACAAGAAGGCGCAGCCTTTATCGATACGACTCTTTGTAACGGATGTACCCTATGTCAGCAGCTCTGTAAAGCTCAGGCAATTAAAAAGGTGAAAAATCATGTTTAAGGGAACGAAGAATATCTTGATGGTCGGAGTCGGCGGCCAGGGAATCATACGAGCAAGTGATATTTTATCTTTAGTTTTGATGGAAGCGGGCTATGATGTTAAAAAAAGCGAAGTTCATGGAATGGCCCAGAGAGGGGGGTGCGTAAGCAGCGATATACGTTTCGGGGAAAAAGTATATTCTCCGCTTTCAAAAATTGGGGATGTTGATATTCTGGTTTCTTTTGAAAAAATGGAAACACTTCGGTATCTTGGTTATGTGAAAGATAATGGGATAATAATTGTGAGCGATGAGAAGGTCTATCCCCCTTCAGTGGCATTAGGTGATGAAAAATACCCGGAAAACATCGAAGCAGTGATGAAGACTTTTTTTGCTGAGGTAAAGATTGTCAGTGCGGTAAAAATTGCTGAATATGCGGGAGACCGCAGAATGGCCAACACTGTGATGCTTGGAGTTCTTTCATCATTCATTGATGTGGGTGTAGAAGAGTGGAAAAAAATTTTGAGAAATGAATTTTCAAATAAGCTCGTGGAGCGTAATATTAATGCTTTCGAGGCAGGGAGAAATTCATAACCGTGAATGTCAAAGGAGTGTTTTATATATTGCTTTTTGCAATCATATGCGCAGGATTTTTTGCGGAAGAAGCATATTGCTCAAATGAAAACAATATGAAAGAGCAATTTGGATTCGCAGAATCACTTTTTGATGAGGGTGATTATTTTCGTGCAATAAGCGAATATAAACGTTTCATATTTCTTTATCCTTCGGAAGCTTCTCTTATAGAAGATGCAAGATACAAGATCGCGCTGTCCTACTACAAAGCAGGGCAATGGCAGCAGGCAATTGAAGAATTCATAGCATTCATTGAGGCATTTCCCGAGAGTTCCATTTTGCCGGAGGCGTGGTATTTGAAAGGAAAAGCGGAATATCAGCTGAATCTGTTACATGAAGCTCTTTTGTCGTTTGAAAGAGCTCTTGGACCGGGTTTCCCGGAATTCAGAAACAAAGTTTTATTTGAAAGCGCTCTTGTTCTCGTTGAGCTGAAAGAATGGGAAGAAGCGGGTAAAATATTTTCACGAATACCGAACCAAAGCATATACGGGCCATCGGCCGATAAGTTCTTGAAGGGCTTACGTAGAATAGATCACTTGCCGGCCAGATCTCCTGTAATTGCAGGTGCCCTGGCCGCTGTTTTGCCTGGAGCGGGTCATGTCTACACGGAAAACTACAGAGATGGGGCAGTCGCATTTATTTTAAACGGAGTTTTCATATGGGCTGCCATAGAACTTTTTGATAACGGTGACGATGTTGCAGGCGGAATAGTAAGCTTTCTGGAATTGGGCTGGTATTCCGGAAATATTTATAGTGCAGTAAGCAGCGCTCACAAATACAATTCTCGCGTAGAAGAAAGCTTTATTGAAGGGTTGAAGCGGCTGAACAGCATTTCATTTCTGCATGACACGCATTGCGACCGTACGTATCTTGCGTTTAACATTGAATTCTGACCGTGAAAAGTTGTTCCGTGATATCAAGGAAATTCGAATAAATAAAAATATGCAGCGAAAAACAGGAAACAAAAGATTGCCACACATATATAAAATATCGATTATTGTGCTCCTTCTCGTTATTACGGGAGCATTATTTATACCGTCCACCCTCTTGGGAGCCGATTCATTTATGCCCTGGCATTTTGACAAAAACCGTGCAGGTGATGCCGGTGAAATTCCTTTACCCGAAAAAAACCATGAGTGTAATGATATGCTTTTGGGGAGCCTTGAAAAGTATTTTCACGAGGTTTCACGTGTAGACGGAGACAGGTGCCCTATGGAACCCACATGTTCGGCATATGCGATTCAGGCAATACGCACGCATGGATTTATAATCGGCTATATGATGGCCTGTGATCGCATTATGCGCTGTGGAGGCAATGATACGGTCTGGGCAAGGACAAAAGGAAATCGGGACAGCGGTTTTCTTGATGAAGTAGGACAGAACGACTTCTGGTGGTATGGGCTGTCAGCGAAATAAATTTGATACCTGATGGTTTTTGTGTGAAATTGTCGAGTGTTATTATCTTAAGAAACATATATGGCTGAAGATTATTATAAAATATTAGGCATTGATAAGAAGGCAAAAAACGAAGATATCAAGAAAGCCTATAGAAAACTTGCCCTCAAGTATCATCCTGACAGAAATCCAGGAAATAAGGAAGCGGAGGATAATTTTAAGAAAATAAGTGAGGCCTATGCAGTACTTAGTGATTCTGAAAAGAGAAGGCAGTATGACACGTACGGTTCTCAAAGTTTCGGGCAGCGTTTTACCCAGGAAGACATCTTCAGAAATTTCAACATAAATGATATTTTAAAAGAATTCGGTTTTAACCAGAGGTCGGGAGGAGGGATTTTCGGCAGCCAATTCGGAAGGCGATCGACTTTCGGTGGTGCAGCCGGAGGCGATCGTTTTGAAGATCTCTTTGGAGGAAGGCGGTATTCCGAGCGGCCGCAGTCACACAAAGGCCAGGATTTGGAATACAATCTTGATATTACGGTAGAAGAAGCCTTTACTGGAACTGAAAAAAAAGTATCTCTTGCCGGAGGTATCGGGGCCGATAAGATTCTCATTAAAGTTCCACCAGGAATAAATACTGGCCAGAAGCTGCGAATTCCCGGAAAAGCCCGTCCCGGTAGTGGAGGTGGTCCGCCAGGGGATCTGTACATCAATATTCGCATTCTCCCGCATCCCGTTTTTTCAAGAGAGGGGGATGATGTGTATGTTCAAAAGAGTATTTCATATTCGCAAGCAGTTCTGGGAGATACACTCAATATTGAAACCCTTGATGGAGAGAGTAAAAGAATTAAAATTCCGGCAGGAGCCCAACCAAACACAAGAATACGCATGAAAGGGTACGGTTTCCCCAGATTTAAAGGCACTGGAAGGGGCGATGCATATCTCCGCTTTACTATAGACGTGCCGCGAAATCCCACAAAAAAGCAGTTGCAGCTCATTAAAGCTCTTGCCGACGAAGGCTTGTGACAATTGACAGCTCTGCGATGCGCATAGATTATCGTTCAGGAGGAACTATCTAAGTGAAGAAGATCGAAGCAGGAGACCTTGACTGCATTTTCAAGCCACGTTCAATAGCCGTAATCGGAGCCTCCGATAATTCAAAGAAATGGGGCTATCAAATGATTGCAAGGCCTTTGCAAACCGGCTTTAAGGGATCTATATACCCGGTTAATACTCAGAAAAAAGAAATTTTAGGACTTCCCGTTTATTCGAATATTAAAGATGTGCCGGGCAATGTTGATCTTGCGGTAATAACGACTCCATCACGCAGCGTTCCTGATCTGTTGCGCGAATGCGCTCTGAAGGGGATTAAAGGTGCAGTTGTCATAACGGCCGGCTTTGCGGAAGTGGGTGAAACTGGAAGGATTCTTGAGAATGAGATGGTCAAAGCAGCTCAAGAGAGCAAAATACGCGTTATTGGCCCTAACTGTATGGGAATATGGAGTTCAGCCGCTCGCCTAAGCCTTTGTTTCCCTTCAGCTCCTAAATCGGGCCCAATGGCTTTTATATCGCAAAGTGGAACATTTGGAGGGGCACTGGCCAATATTGCGAACGAAAAGGGGTACGGACTAAGTAAATTTGTCAGTATCGGTAACCAGGCAGACCTTGAAGCGGCGGATTATATACAGTATCTTGCTTCAGATGATGATACAAAGGTCATTATTCTCTACCTGGAAGGATTAAAGGACGGCCGCCGCTTTTTTGATGTGGCAAAAGAGGTATCGAGGAAAAAACCCATAGTGGTATATAAAGCCGGCCGTTCGAAAGCGGGTGCCCGGGCAACCATGTCACATACAGCCTCTATAGCTGGTTCAGAAAAGGTTTTTGACAGCATGTGCCGGCAGGCAGGTATAATAAGGGTTCAGGAAGCGTTTCACCTTTTTGAAGTAGCAGAGGCACTGGCACTGCTGCCGTTACCTTCGGGAAACCGGGTTGCGATCCTGGGGAGCGGAGGCCAAGGCGTGGTAGGTACCGACGCATGTTCGGCTCTTGGACTTGAGTTGCCCGAATTGGATCAGAAAACCTCCGAAGCGATAACCAGCCTCCTTCCAGCACATGCACCTCAAGCGAAAAATCCTGTCGATTTTGCGGGAAGCAGCAGAACAGCTCTCGAAGAAGCCCGCATAATAGAGAGGCTGCTGGCACTCAATTATATCGATGGTGTAATCAGTAATGTTCCTGTGAGTCCGCAGATATGGAACAGGGCTTTGAAAATAGATGTAAATTCCGAACAGCTTCCCAGGGAGATTGAAGTCGCAATAGAAGGAGCACGCGTCTATGCGTCTCTCCCGCAAAAATACGGGAAACCTGTTATTTGCCTTAGATTCGCCCGTCTGGAACATGATATAATGGAGCAAATACTGGGGGAGGGGGGCATTCCCATATACGATGCGCCGGAACAGTGCGCACGTGCAATGTCGACTCTTTATCGATACAGTAAAGTGCGGTCATGAGAATCCCAAAGAAGGGGCGCATTTCAAAAACAATATTCTTGCTTGCTCAAACGATGCATAGTTTTTTACAGGTACTCTCTATAGATCCTCATTTCAATCATTCCCGCTGATTCGGACCCAATTTCTGCACTCGGAAAAGCCGGCAGGTTAGAGTTTATACAGTTCGTCACCCATAACGCGTATCCAGTTGCCCTCAAGTATGACGCACGCATTCGATACTGAACTTACTCCGAGAATAACGACAGTGATATCTGAGGTACCGAGACAGGAATAAATGTAATCCACATTTATACCGGCGGACTTCAGGGGTTTCAGTACGGCATTGAGGCCTCCCGGATGATTCGGAACGACACAGGCGATCACTTCGCGTGTGTCGATATCATAGCCCTTTGATTTCATAATCTTGACGGCTCGATCAGGATCATTACATATGAACTGAAGACGTCCTTCTTCCCCCTGTGCGGTAAAATACAAAGCCAGTATATTAATTCCATTTGCACCCATGATATCGCTCACTTCAGAGAGTGCTCCCGGTTCATTTTTTAAAGAATGGCTTATTTCCTTAATCGTTTTCATTCCGAAGCTCCTTCAATACGAATCCTGCACCCATATCGAGTCCTTTGCGGTTAAGTTTCATAACTGCAGTTTTCTTTCCTTTCACAGTTTCCTGCAGGCTGTTCATAATGGATTCGAGCGACGTTAACCCGGTCTTTGCGACAAAGGCCCCCAGCATGATCATGTTCACGGTTCGTTCGCTTCCCAACTGCCTTGCGATTTCATTTGCTGGAATTTTTTCCAGCACTACATCGTCCCGTATCAGATGGTAATCTATCAGACTGGAATTGAAAAAAATAGTCCCCCCCGCCTTTATTAGGTTTTCATATTTAATTAGAGACGGTTTATTCATTATAACAGTATAATCAGGTGATGAAGCTACCGGAGAAAAAATTTCTTCATCAGATACCACTACAGTGCAATTGGCGGTTCCGCCCCGCATCTCGGCACCATAGGACGGGAGATAGGTAACCTCCTTTCCATCCTTCATGGCTGCCACTGCAAACAGATAGCCCATCATCAGGACACCCTGGCCGCCGAAGCCTGCAAATACTGTCTTTTTCATTGAGTTAACGTCCTTACAATTCAGTTTTTATCGTTTCATCCTTAATTACTTTCAGCGGAAAAGTCTGTGTAATTGTTTCATCTATCCACTTGCAGGAATC
This sequence comes from Syntrophales bacterium, assembly GCA_023230565.1. Taxonomy (GTDB): domain Bacteria; phylum Desulfobacterota; class Syntrophia; order Syntrophales; family UBA2210; genus JALNXD01. Next base: position 5,431 of record JALNXD010000012.1, on the reverse strand, counting down.
AAGGGGAGATAATTTCCAGTTGGTGGGACACGGCGAAAGGATTTCTACCAGTGAGAACCCCAGGCCGGACATTTGAATTTTGAAGGCCTTTGTGAGAGCCTTTTTTGTTTTTACGATGTTCTTTATTGAATTTACGGATGTACGCTCGATGTAGACGCTTCCGCGGGCTAAAGCAAGCATTTCACTTAAATCAATAGGAGCTCCGTCTCTTTTTATATCGCGTCCGCCGGGGGTGGTAGTCGACTCCTGGCCGACAACCGTGGTAGGCGCCATTTGCCCGCCTGTCATACCATAACAGCTATTATTGACAAAAATTACAGTTATGTTTTCTCCTCGATTTGCTGCATGAATGGTCTCCGCCGTACCGATAGCCGCAATATCTCCATCCCCCTGATAAGAAAAAACAATACGGTCAGGAAGCATGCGCTTTATACCTGTCGCGACTGCAGGTCCTCTGCCGTGCGGCGCCTCTCCCATATCGACATCGAAATAGTCGTAAGCGAGCACAGCACATCCGGCGGGCGGAACGCCTATTGTTATTTCGCCGATTCCAAGTTCTTCGATTACCTCGGCTACAAGCCGGTGAATTATGCTGTGACCACAGCCAGGGCAGTAGTGGAATACTGTTTTTTTCAAATACCGTGGTCTTTTGAAAACCAATTGGGCAGTCATATCAATCCTCTTCAAGATGGCGTCGATAATAGAGACTGGTTATTACTTTGGCAATTTCATCGGGAGTAGAGACGATACCTCCCGGGCGCCCGTAAAAATGTATTTCGCTCGATCTTTTAAGTGCCAGTTCCACATCTTCAACCATTTGACCTGTATTCATCTCATAGACCAGGAATTCCTTCACAAATCGACTCGTATCATCGAGAATCCGTCGCGGAAAAGGCCACAGTGAAAGAGGGCGGAGAAGACCTACTTTAAGACCTATATCCCTGACCCTTTTTATTGCGCCTTTAGCAATTCTTGCTGCCGTTCCATATGCGATAACGACGAGTTTTGCGTCTTCTGTCAGGTACGTTTCCGCTTCCTGAATTTCCTTTTTTATATTTTCATATTTTCTGTAAAGCTTCCAGTTGTGTTCCTCTTCTTTTACTACATCCAAAATCAAAGATTTTATTATTCTGCTCGGCCTTCCTTTTGCACCGTCAAGCACCCAGGATTTCGGAGGAAGCTCTCTGGGATCGATTGGTTCAGGAAATACCACCGGTTCCATCATCTGACCCATCATACCGTCAATGAGAATCATCACGGGCGTTGTAAACCGGTCCGCGTACTCGAAAGCTCGGCGTGTGATATCGGCCAGCTCCTGACTATAGGCGGGCGCAAGTACGATACACCGATAGTCGCCATGACCTCCTCCTCTCGTTGCCTGGAAGTAGTCCCCCTGTGTCGGTGCAATATTTCCTAATCCCGGACCGCCCCGCATCGAGTTCACAATCACAGCCGGAAGCTCCTGGGCCGCCAAAAAGGAAATTCCTTCCTGCTTAAGGCTTATGCCGGGACTTGATGAACTGGTCATTGCCCTGGCACCGGCCATGGAAGCTCCGATTACCATATTGACTGCCGCTATTTCGCTTTCTGCCTGAATGAATGTTCCATCTTTCAATTTGGCTATTGCACCTGCCATGTACTCCGTAAGCTCATTCTGCGGTGTAATGGGGTATCCCGCGTAAAACCTGCAACCGGACCGGACAGCGGTCTCGCCGATAATATGAGTTCCTCTCATCAAGACTTTATCGTTCACGATACACCTCTATGGCGACATCAGGGCAGATTATGGCACATGTTGCACATCCGGTGCATGCATTATCTTCCTTCGATGACCCCTTGAACTGTGCAGGATAATATCCCTTTTCATTCAAAACTTCTGAAACATTTATCATTTCGTGCGGACACACGGAAATGCAAAGACCGCATCCCTTGCATAATTCACTGTCAATTATAATCATTCCCTTCAGAACTTTTTTAGCCATTGTTCGTAAAGGCCTCCATTCCGATAAAAACATAAATGAAAGAAAAAAACAATCATAGTGAAGAAAATCACTTTTAAAAAGAAAAGATCAGAATTCCTGTTGTGATTAAGTCTCCCGTTCATATTTGTCAAGCATTTTAAATGAATGAATATAAAAATAGAAAAAGCGGCGGACCCTGAAACTGTGGAGACAGTAGATGTAAATACTTGACTATATAGCATCATTTATATTGGTGTAAAGAGAGTTATGTAACATTTTTAAAGTTAATTATGATATGTTGATACAGCTGAGACAGCTCATATGCCGGGATCAATAATAACTTGACTCAGTAGAAAATGATTTATTAAAAAAAGCGCAGGCCGCGGCAGCGAGTTCATGAGAAATGTTTGAAGATAGCACTTGTGAAAACGGAGGTTTAGTATGGATGTATTTTTGGCCATGAAGGTTTCAGTGCCTGTTTTTCAGATCGCAGTAAATTTGATTCTTGTAACAGCAGCGATTCTTTTCGGCAAAAAAAAGCTTGCGCTCTTCATAAGCTATCTTTTTCTGTTCTACTGGGGGTATATTCTAAATGAAAGTATGCAGTTCATAAAAGGTATAGAAGAAATTGATTTAATTCATGCGGCAATTTATTTCGGCTTCGGTTTTCTGATAATAATCCTTGCCCTGATCGGTTTTTTTCAAAGCCGCGAATAGACTGGTAAATAACTGCATGAGGAAGCATAAAATGAATATCATATTGTCAGCACGCATATCGATCTTGATTATTTTTTTCATCATTACCATCGCGGGATGTCAAAATGTCTACTACACTGCTATGGAGAAAATCGGCGTCCAGAAAAGAGACATTATGGTGAACCGGGTGGAATCGGCGCAAACCGCCCAGGCAGAGGCAAAAGAACAGTTTCGTTCGGCACTTGAAAAATTCAGTGATCTGCTGAACTTCCAGGGAGAAAAGTTGCAGGATATCTATGCTGAGCTGGACAGCGAACTAAGAAAAAGCGAATTGAAAGCCGAGGCAGTACGGAAACATATTTCCGATGTGAAAGATGTGGCAGATGCCCTTTTTGATGAGTGGAAAATGGAACTTGAACAATTTTCGAATCAGCGATTGCGGCAGGCGAGTGAACGAAAATTGAGGGAGACTAAACAGAAGTATCGCAGAATGATAACTCAGATGCAAAAAGCGGAACAAAGCATAGATCCGGTCCTGACGGCTTTCCGGGATCAGGTTTTATTTTTGAAGCATAACCTTAATGCCAGAGCAGTTGCATCCATGCAGAAGGAAGTAAAATATGTTAAAAATGATATCGCAGTCTTAATTGATGAAATGGAAAAATCTATAAAGGAAGCCGATCTGTTCGTAACTTCCTTGTCGGATGAATCATCATGAATGCACGATATCGAACCGGCAAAGCTGCTACATGCCACTTCTTTTTTTAAGTACAAGGTCGATGCTTACATTTTCGGGGCTGTGAAAGGAAAAACCCCTGACCAGGCAATCATATGACTCGCCGGTTAACTTACCGAAAGCCTCTGCGATGGCCAGTTCAATTGATTGTATTGAGATTTGTTTAATGTTCTCGCATGAAGATGAAACTGGGTCAGCAGGTACAGATTGTGGTTGCGAATTACCGATTTCGTCACCTGCAATTTGCTGAAAGGCTGCATTAATAGCTTTTTCCATCGCATCAGCTCCGACCGATTCAAGAGCACTTTGAAAGTCCTTATATCCTTCATTTGTCTTTTTTGGCTTATCGGGCATTTTTATCTCCTGTTACTATTGTGTATCTTTTCTATGGCGTGCTCATGTGCTGTTCAGTGAAATTTTACAGCCATCATAATAATAATCTTCAGATTTGCCAACAAATTCTTTATACAATAGAAGACGCTTTCATACAATGGGAGGATAGAGGTTCCATCGTTCATAAAGCTGTGAATAAGAAAATGAGAGGTTTTATGAAAATAAAAAAAATTATTTTTGGCCGTTGCATGCTGATTTTATCCATATTTTTAGCTGTTTCTGATTCCCACTCTATCCCTGCAGGGGCACCGGTATCGCTTTCCTCTCCGTTTCAAACGGGGGAAAGTCTTTTATTCCGGGTATACTGGGGGCCCTTTCCTGTAGGAAAAGTGAAGCTGGAGATCATGCCGTTCACAGAAATTAGCGGAGAAAGGGCATATCACTTTTCAATGTCCGCTCGGACTAATTCGTTTGCTGATATTTTCTATAAAGTTCGGGACACGATTGATTCTTATACCGATGCAGGAATGAATCACGCATTGCGATATACAAAAGTAGGTTCCGGAAAGGATAAAAGGAATGAAACTGTTACTTTTGATTGGACGCATAACATAGCCTGCTATAGCAGCTTTGACGACAAGAAGTCTTCAATTCCGGTACGTGAGGGAACATTCGATCCGCTATCAGTTTTTTACGCCATGAGATACTTTGAATTGAAAAAAGGAGCTAATATAGAAGTACCGGTATCGGACGGCAAAAAATCGGTTATCGGCAGAGCCTCTGTATTAGGACGGGAATTTGTTCAGGCAGGAGGCGTTAGGTATGAAACCTTCATTGTAGAGGCAGAACTTGGAAATATCAGCAGCGTATTTAAAAAGAGCGAAAATTCCAAAATTGAGATCTGGGTTACGGCCGATGAAAGGCATGCACCTGTATATATAAAAGGTAAAACGTATGGGGGAAGTTTCACAGCAGAACTTATTACAGGTATTTATGAAGAAGAGTAATAAATTATTCCCATTTCCTTTTCCCTTCAGACCCGATCATTGAGACTGCATAGTATTTTTTGTAGTCTCACCGTAAAACAAGAATTGAACTTCCACCTGCTGCTCAGAATATTCATAAATAATTGAATATTTAATTAATGTGGATTTTATTATATCCTAATGCTTGCTTAATTGTCATCCTTTATATTAGTTTAATATACTACATAGTATTATTATAGTCAGTCACTCTATTATACTGTGTATTCAAAATGTTTTATAACAAATGGCCAACATTGTGTTCGAAAGGCGAAATGCAGTACTATCAATAATAATGGAATGGCGCTTTTTTTATCCATTTCATACCTTCATTACCTAAGGCGAAAACGTATTTTTTTCAGATTTCGGGGCATGGGAATACTTACACACCAGCTCAATCATGGACGCATAAAATACCATAATGCTTTAAGAACAATTCATTGATTTAGGGTTTGATACTTACAATAAAATAGAAGCGTTCATAATATTGTAAAAAGAGTCTAAATAATTTTCATGTTTTTTAATATTTTTACTGGTAATTACGAATCCAATGTATTATATGAGACCTTTGAACAATGGTTTATTTCTTCAAATAGGTTTTTGGGATCAATTTTTTAGAAAGCTGAATTTTGAGGTCCGACCGATCGGTCCGGTCGCATATGATATTTTGTTATGATGAATTC
>JALNXD010000011.1 GCA_023230565.1 Syntrophales bacterium | reverse complement strand
TACGATCCGAAGACCTTCCTCACTCACGCGGCGTTGCTGCGTCAGGGTTTCCCCCATTGCGCAAGATTCCTCACTGCTGCCTCCCGTAGGAGTCTGGACCGTGTCTCAGTTCCAGTGTGGCTGGTCGTCCTCTCAGACCAGCTAACCATCGTCGCCTTGGTGGGCCATTACCCCACCAACAAGCTAATGGTACGCGAACTCATCCCTCAGCGATAGCTTCTATAGAGAGGCCATCTTTGGCTGAAAAACCGGAGCCTTTCAGCATTATCCGGTATTAGCCCACCTTTCGGTGGGTTATTCCTGTCTGAAGGGCAGATTATCCACGTGTTACTCACCCGTGCGCCACTGTACTCATCGGCCGAAGCCGACTTTCTCGTACGACTTGCATGTGTTAGGCACGCCGCTAGCGTTAGTTCTGAGCCAGGATCAAACTCTCAAGTTTAAATCCTAAAAGGATCTTTCGATCCTTAATAATCAAAGAAATTAAGGCCCGTAAGCTAGCTATCCCACTATTCAAATTCAAAAGAACATTTTAAAAAAGGTGAAGGACCTTTATACAGTAAATGAAAAATGCTGTCAAGATCTATCTTCGTCGGGACTGCAGAAAAGAATCGACTGTTTTCTGTCTTTGTTCCGAACGAGGGCGCTTTATACGATTTCTGGATGAGACTGTCAAGCCTTAATTTTTAAAAAAATAATATTATTTTTATGTATGGGTAATTACTTTGAAAAACAAGGGGGAACGAATGATGTCTCTTCCGTTATATTGCCAGATCGGCCGGTGTGAGGAGCTTTTACGAAGCCATCAAGAGTAAAGGAGATGTGTAAAAACGTGCAGAGGGATAAAAAGAATGTCGCTTTCAGAATTAAAAATTATCACAGGTGGCGTGGAAACGGGCTTCTGCTGTTTCAAGGTGCTCAAAAGAGACTTGCAATAATAAAGCATGCATGCGCAAAACGCTTTTCTCTTTACATGGTGAAACATTTTTCCTACACTCCATAAATTTACCATCATAAAATAAAGCTGAGAGAGCATCAAATCGGAAGATTAATCGAGGCGTGCGAAAGGCTTGATATCGTGCTGCAAAGGCGATGATCCGGGACGGTTTGTATCTTATATTTAATTGAAAGAAGTATGGTCGCAGGAGAGTATATGAACAGCTTTGAGTTAGTGAAAGAAAATCTTCTTGCAATCAGCAATGAGATTTTGGTGTGTATCGGTAACGCACATTCCATCTCCGGAATATCTGTAAAACCTCTGGAAGGATGGGAAGATATCGTCAGAGGAATGGACGAGCAGCTTAAAGGAGATATTATCAGAATAGCTGTTGTGGGGGCAATCAAATCGGGCAAAAGCACGTTTGTAAATGCGCTGCTTGGAAAGGATTATCTGAAGAGAGGTGCCGGAGTGGTAACCTCAATAATCACAAGGGTTCGCAAGAATAAAAAACTGGAGGCGGTTCTGGATCTGAAATCCTGGGAGGAAGTAAATGCAGATATGCGCCAGGCAATTATTCTTTTCCCCTCGCTGGAACAACAGGCCTCAAAAGTATTCGATATAAGGCGTCAAACAGATCGAGAAGAGCTGGAGAAGGCCCTTTCAGAACTGACAGGTGATACAATCATCAAAAACGAAACGCTCGATTCCAAAAGTGTGCTATTGAATTCATACTTGAAGGGCTTTCCCAGAATTAAAGATTTTTTAAAAGAACAGACAGGTGTTCGAACTTTGAAGGGGTCCGTTCAATTTGGAAAGCACAAGGAGTTTGCCGGAGATGATTCCCTTGCGGTATACTTGAAAGATTTGGAACTGCAGGTGCCCGGAGGGGAATTTCTCGATGAAAATATTGAAATAGGGGACTGCCAGGGAGTCGATTCCATCAATCCCCATCACCTTGCAATGATACAGGATTACCTGCTGCGTACCCATTTGATTCTCTATATAATAAGCAGCAGAACGGGGATTCGGCAAGCGGATATAGGTTTCCTTTCGCTGATTAAAAAAATGGGCTTTATGGAAAATGTTCTTTTTGTAATTAATTTTGATTTCAGTGAACATGAGGGCATGGGGGATCTCTCGCGCGTCGTGGACCGGGTCAGTTATGAGCTTGATCTTATCAAGAACAGTCCGGAAATATTTACTTTTTCGGCATTATTCAATCTTTTCGAAAAAATCGAACCGGTTATTTCAGAAAAGGATGCGGAAAAACTGAAGCAGTGGAGGGGGGATAAAGAACTCAGGGATTTCGGTACGAAAGAAACGGAGAGATTTACGATATTTTTGAGAGACCGGCTGGATCGTGACCGGTACAACATACTTCTGAAAACTCATATCGATAGACTGTCGGCCGCAGCGACAAATCTTGGGGAATGGGCCGCTTTCAACCGCGAGGTTCTGATTAAAGGGTCACAGGAGGCACGACATGTTCTCGATACTGCCAAATATACCCTCAGGCAGTTGGACAGCCAAAAAAATTTACTCAAAGATACCCTGGATGGAAGTTCTCTTAAGATAAAAAGATCGATTGGAACTGATATTGACCGTTTTCTCGATGTAAGATTCGGAAATATTGTAAAAGATATAAGAGAATTCGTCAAAAAATATGAAATAAACTATCATGAAGTTGAAGCGGACCTTTCAGGGAAAGGATTTTCCTCTATCCTTTATGATCTCTTTCAAAAATTTAAGGAATCCCTGGATCGATATATCACCGAAACGATAAACCCGCAGCTTATACAGTTCATTCAGCAGGAAGAACGGAAAGCGGAAGAAAAACTTCGTGCTATCGCCGCATCCTACGAAACCCAGATTCATGAGGCTAAAATCCGGCACAGATCGATTCTGTCTGCCATGGGGATCCAATCCCGTGAAGAGGAATTATCGGCTTCTTTGGATTTCAGTGCCTGGGAGCTCGGGAATCTGAAAAGGAGAAGCGGGATTCGTACCCCTTCCTTTGCATCGACTCTTCATTATACGGCAAAAGTACGGTCTGAAGCTGTCATTCGGCTGGGGTTTTATAAAACTATGGGAATTTTGAAAGGCCTCATTAAAAAAGGAAAGAAGGGACAGACTGAAGAGATTTTTGCTATTCGTGATGCAATGGGGAGAATAAAAAAAGAAACGATCAGATCTATTGCATTTCACATGAACGATTACAAGGAAAATTTGAAATTTCAGTATTTGTATATTCTCACTGATAAAATTGCCCAGAATATCTACGAAACCATCATTGACCGCTTCAGAGTTTTCACCGTCGATATGTCTGAGGCAACTGGACTTATCGATGGAAACCAGATAGAAAAAAACAGAGTGATAGAAATGCTTAACGATATAGAATCGGGCGGAAAAGAAGCGCTCGAACGACTTTATCGCTTAAAAAACGATCTTTCTGCCTGACTTGCCTTTCAATGAATATGCGGGATCAGACAATCAGGAAATAAAAAGGTTGGCAGTGGAAAACACCGGATCGCTTGTGGCGTTAACCCCGATGCGCCTCAGTCCTTCCTCGTCTCCCGGTGTTGGAATATGGGTTATGTGGACTTCACAGCCTTTCAAATCTTCCAGGCGATCCATTGCAAGTTGTGCAGCCGGATTCGTAGATGCACTTATGCTGAGTGCGATAAGTGTTTCATTAAGATCGAGGCTTACTGATTTTTCTGCTAGAATCCGCATTTTAAGTTTTTGTACAGAATCGGTGATAGCCGGAGGGAGCAGTTTTATTTTTGGCGGTATTTCCGCCAAATATTTAATTGCATGCAGAACGAGACTTGAAGCCGCATGAAGCAAAGGCGAATTGTTTCCCGTTACGATTGTGCCATCTTTCAATTCCATGGCGGCGCCGCAGAAAATGCCTTTATTTCCTTTGTGCAGATTTTGAGCACAAAGAGCTGCGTGTCGTGCCGGTTCGACAACACGCCTGTATTCCGGATTTATGCCGAAATCTTTTATAAACAGTTCAACTCTCTGCACGGATTCTTTGTCGGAAAAACCCATTATGTATTCGCAGCGGTATCGGAAATACCGTCGTATCAATTCCTGTTTGGCTGCTTCAATTGAAACCTCGTTATCGGTTATGGCAAAGCCGACCCTGTTGACACCCATATCTGTTGGGGATCGGTAGAAAGATTCTCCGCCCGTGATTTTTTCAAGAATTCTTTTAAGTACAGGAAAGATTTCTACATCACGATTATAATTTACTGCTTTTCGATCGTACGCATCGAGGTGAAACGGATCGATAAGATTCAAATCCTTAAGATCAGCTGTAGCGGCTTCATACGCGACATTCACAGGATGTTTCAATGGCAGATTCCAGACCGGAAATGTTTCGAATTTGGCATAGCCCGATTTTATTCCACGCCGATAATCGTGGTAAAGCTGAGACAGACAGGTGGCAAGTTTGCCGCTTCCCGGGCCTGGCCCTGTCACTATTACCAGAGGCTTTTCGGAATCTATATACGTATTTTGTCCATATCCCTCATCACTTGCTATTACATCAACTTCCGTGGGATATCCTTTTGTAAAGCGATGGGTAAAAACTTTAATCCCTCTTCTTTCGAGCTTGTTTTTAAATACAGTTGCAGCAGGTTGATTATCGTACCGGGTTATTACGACTCCGAGCACTTCAATCCCCCAGGACCTTAAATCGTCAATGAGCTTGAGTGCATCCGAATCATAGGTGATTCCAAAATCTGCTCGTATCTTTTTTCTTTCTATGTCGCCTGCGTAGATGCAAAGCAATATATCCGCCTTATCCTTAAGCTTCTGCAATAGCCTCATTTTAACATTGGGATCATAGCCTGGCAAAACACGGGCGGCATGATAGTCATAAAGGAGTTTCCCGCCAAATTCCAGATACAGTTTGTTATTAAAGCGCTCAACTCTCTGAAGGATTTCAGCGGTTTGTTCCCTGATATATTTTTCATTGTCAAATCCAATTGCTGCCGACATTGCTGTGCCTTTCTTTAAAATTAAATATTGTTCGAGCAAAATATGCAGACGGGTAAGCAAACAGCCGATTCTGTTTCGGCAGTATCTTTTCCATTACACATTCATAGTTTTGATGCGGGGATTATATGTGCTAGAAATCCCTATGGCAAGCATTTTGCTGTCCGAGTGTGATATTATCGCTTACATAAAGTTAAAAGGATCTATATCGATTTTCATATTGAGCGCAATCCTTTTTCCTGCGGCTGTTATTATTGATTCTGCCAATTCACGAAGTTTGCCTGTATCAATCCCTTTGAGTAGAAGCTGCCAGCGATATTTCCCCTTGATCTTTTTTAGAGGGGATTCGGCAGGCCCTATCAGAGTTACAACCTTGTCAGCATTCAATTTTTTCAGCTGCTCCCGTGCGGTGAGTGCAAGCTTTTGTGCCATTTGGCGGGCTTTCTTCTCATCATTTGATGATATGCGGAGATTTATCATACGTGAAAAGGGCGGATATTTAAGCACGTTTCGTGCTTCCAGTTCCTTTTGATAAAATCCCTCATAATCGTAATTTTTTGCCTTTACTATCGCGTAATTGGAAGGATTCAAGGTTTGTACGATAACTCTGCCCGGCGTATCTCCTCTGCCGCCTCTTCCCGATACCTGGGTGAGCAGCTGAAACGTGCGCTCGGATGCACGGAAATCGGGTATATTGAGCGAGATATCGGCTGAAACTATACCTACTAACGTGATCTGAGGGAAATCATGCCCCTTTGCGATCATCTGGGTTCCGATTAATATATCGATGTTTTGCTCGTTGAGATCAGAAAGAATGCGTTCGTAGGCTCCTTTTTCAGAGGCGGTGTCGCTGTCGAGCCGTGCGATTCTGGCACGAGGAAAAAGCGCTGCAGTTTCCTGAAAGAGCTTTTCCGTGCCTGCACCGAAGCTTAATACTCGAGCGCTTCTGCATACCGGACATAGCGGTGGAGCTTTAACAGAGTAATTGCAGTAGTGGCATTTCAATGTATTATCGCTTATGTGGTGTGTCATTGTTACTGAACAATTGCTACAGTGAAAAACATATCCGCAGTCGGGACAAGACAGAAATGTAGTAAAACCTCTTCTGTTCAGGAAAAGAAGGCTCTGTTTACCGGCTCCAAGCGTTTCCCGTATCGCTTTTGCCAGAGGTCGTGAGATTATCGAGTTGTTGCTGTACTTGATTCCCGGTGCCTTCATGTCAATAATTTCCATGTGCGGCAGTGATCTATTCGCTATACGGGTAGACAGACTGAGGTAAGAAAAACCCTTCCGTTTCGTATTATGATAACTTTGTATTTCCGGGGTTGCCGATCCAAGAATAACTACTGCAGAAAGTAAGCGAGCTCGAATAATCGCAAGATCTCTTGCGTGATATGGCATTCTGCCATCTTGCTTGTATGACTGATCGTGTTCCTCATCTATAACAATAAGCTTAAGATTTATCGCAGGGGCAAAAATCGCAGATCGGGCTCCGAGGATAATCCTTGCTTTTCCGGATGCAATCTTTCTCCACTGGTCGTATCGTTCTCCCGGTGTAATGCCGCTGTGAAGGAGTGCCAAAATATCTTCTCCGAAGCGATCCGTTACCCGATGTATCAGCTGAGGTGTTAATGCGATTTCCGGCACCAACACCAATGCACTGCCTCCTTCCTTGAGAACATGTGAAACAGCCTGAAGATAGACTTCTGTTTTACCGCTTCCCGTAACCCCATGAAGCAAGCACGGCCTGAAAGTTTTTTCACGGATACCTTCGATTATATTCTGCAGCGCCTTTTCCTGATCGCCGGTAAGGGATACATTGCCGGAATCAATCCCTACTTTTACCGGTGCTGGCGGATTTCGTAATATCACAACTTCGCGCAGTGTGATCACATTTTTTTTTTCAAGGCGGGGAATCAGTGATGAAGCATTTTTGAAGATATGACGAAGATCATGGTAATATATTTCGTTTTTGCCTTTCAGATAGTCGAGCAGTTCTCGCTCGCGCTTCGTCAAAATCGTTTTTTCAATTTCAGCTGTTTTTGAAGGCTTTATCAGTTTTGCCTTTTTTTCGCGTACAGCAGGCTTTTGCAACCTGTCTTCAATTTTGACATAATGATTGTCTGTAAGTGTTTTCAGGTCCTTATCTGGAATCGCTACATTCTTTCGCAGTGAATTTAATCGCGTGCCCTTAGGATGCTCAAGAAGAACGCTCAGAAAGTACTCTTGTGTTTCAGTAAGGTCGTCGCCTTTTTCCGGCTTCCGTAATCCAGTGATCCACCGGTTGCTTTTAACAACGATTCCCGATGGAAGAATTGTCTTCAAGGCTTTGCCGAGGGGATACATGTAATAATCAGCGGCCCAGCGGTAGAAAGCGAGATCAAATTTGCCGAAAAGGGGGTTTGTATCTAATACCTTCAAGACATTTTTAAGATCGTTCCGCTGAGAATCTTTTGCAACTTCAACTATATATCCTGTCACACTTTTTTTTCCCAATGGAACAAGCACACGTTTCCCGATGGCTATCATGGCGCACAGTTCGCCGGGAACACAATAAGAAAGGGTATGATCCGAAACTGCATCTACGGCTACATCGACGAACATGGGGTTCCTTTTAAACTTCATCCGGGACAAAAAGTGACCCTGCGTATGATTGCCGGCGCAGCGTCATATCCCGCGATCTGGAAGAGGGGTCAGATACATACATATAGGAGCCGGATTACTCGAAATCCTTCCAATCATCTGATTGTGTTTCTGTATATTTCCGGAAATCATACATGGCAGCAACGGGAATTCATGATCAAAAAAATTAATAAGAAACACAATATAAAACACTGTTCACATGGTCAATGCCCGTCGAACGTTTAAAACAGCTTAAATAATGAGGATACTGCAGGGAAGGCGGAAAAGAAACTGATAACAGAAATTGTAAGGAAATATCTACTAGAGCCGCATGATTCGTAAAAAAAGCGCAGGCGCAACGGGGTGAAGGTGCAACGGGATGAAGAGGGAGCTTTGATGTCCCTTAATCCCCTTTCTGCTTTTCCAGTTCTTCCTGTTTCTTTTTGCACTCAATGCAAAGTGTTGTGACTGGTCTTGCCAAAAGCCTTTTTTCCGATATTCTTTTTCCGCATGTTTCGCACACGCCGAAGGTTCCTTCATCTATTCGAGCAAGAGCCTCTTTCATCTTTTTAATTAATTTTCTTTCCCGATCACGTATGCGAAGTTCAAAATTTCTGTCCGATTCCTGAGAAGCCCTATCGGTCAGGTCTGGAAAACTCTCCGTTTTATCAGTCATTTCAGAAACTGTTCTACCTGCATCCCGCAACAACTCTTCAATCTTCTGGTTGAACAAATTCCTGAAGTATTCCAGCTGTTCGGTTTTCATTCTTTAATGGTCCCATCCTTTGAGAATAAAAATTTCCGCTCCCATATATACAATCGAGTTTATTTTGTAAAGAAAAAATTAGATTGCCCTCAAAGCTTTGCTTTAATCCTTTCAATAATTTTCGAGGTTGATGCACCTTCCACAAAAGGAATTATTACAACTTCTTCCGCAAAATTCTTTCCCGCAATGTTTTCCGCGGCCCAATCACCCCCTTTGACAAGAATATGGGGTCGTATATATTCGATCAGCTTCTGAGGTGTGTCTTCATCAAAAAGAATTACGAAATCTGCTGATTCCAGGGCTGATATAACAGTTGCCCTTTCAGTTTGAGGAATAATAGGGCGAGAGGGTCCTTTGATCGAAGCAACTGATGAATCGCTGTTAATCCCGATCACGAGGACATCTCCTAAATCCTTCGCTTTTTGAAGATACGTTACATGTCCCACATGCAATATATCGAAACAGCCGTTGGTAAAAACGATTTTTTTCCCCTGTGCTTTCAAAACATCCAACTTCAGTTTAAGTTCCTTATGTGATAGCAATTTATTCATTTTTTTATCCTTGAAATACAATTAAGTGCGTGCAAGAGTGAGAACAGCCACTTCTTCTGCACCATGGCGTATCAGCAAGCGGGAGCATTCTCCGACAGTGCTTCCTGTAGTAAATACATCATCCACCAGAAGCAGTCTTTTGCCATCAATCTTTTTATCGGATACTACCGCGAATACCCCTTTGATATTCCTTTTTCGATGCTTTCTTCCCAATCCTACCTGAGGCCTGCTGTCGATTTTTTTCACCAATGTGCCGATATCGAGTTGTAAAGATAACTTCTTCGCAACCTGCTTTGCCAGAATCACTGATTGATTGAATCCTCTTTCCCTCAGCCTTTTTCGATGAAGCGGAACGGGAATTACATAATCGTAGCCGGTATAATCCTGGGTATCGTAAGCCCAGGCAGCAATGTACGCACCAAGTTTTTCTCCCGTACGCATATCACCACGATATTTAAAAAAATGAATTGCATCAAGAAGGGCGCCATCATAATGGCCGAGAGCTCTCGCATGAGAATAGGGTGGAGGGGAAAGGATGCAGCTGCTGCAGATATGACTGGTTCCTTCAGTACTCATAAATGGTCTGCCGCATATGTGGCAAAAAGGAGATGATATGAAGGAGAAGTGCGCCATGCAATCGCTGCAAAACAGTGAGGATTCGTTGTGATACACATTGCCGCATAACGGACACACCGGCGGGAAAACAAGATCAGCCACTGACGATGCAATTTTTTTACTTTTACATGTGATCATCGAGAGCTGTAAGCTTTTGAACAGTATCGTCTATTTCCATCCTCGGTGCATCGGACCATAGATTTTCTATATCGTAAAATTCCCGGACCGGTTCGTAAAAAATATGAACCACAATATCACCATAGTCCATGAGAATCCATTTTCCTGTATGTTCTCCTTCAATTCCCAGAGGAACAATATTGGACTTTTTTAAAGTTTCTCTTATAAATTGGGCTGTCGCCTGAACCTGGCGATCGGAACTTCCGCTCATGAAAATGAAATAATCCGCGACAGTGGTGAGTTCGTTTACCCTGAGAACTGTAAGATTCGTTGCCTTTCGTTCCAATGCCGCGTTAATGCAAAGGACAACCCTTTTTTTTGTTTCATGCGATATATCCGTGCGTATGATCGCCTCCTTGCGTGTAAAAAGGGATCCCACATTCCGAGAGATCCTCCAAGTTTATATTAAGTCGATATAAATACGTTTTACCTGTGGACGAACCGTGCTGCGAAAATTCTATCGAAATGGATTTTGCAGCAGAAGAGTTTCGTTACGGCCTGCACCTACAGACACAAGTACGACTTTTACATCTGCCATTTCTTCTATTCGATCAATATAGCGTCTCGTGGCCCGGGGAAGGTCCTCGATGCTTCTGGCATGACTGATATTTTCGGTCCATCCTGGAAGTTCTTCATATATTGGCTCGCAGGAAGAAAAAAGTTTTAAATTCGCCGGTGCATGATCCGTATATTCTTCATTGCCAATGCGATACCCTGTACAAACCTTGATCTTTTCCAGACCTGTGAGGACATCAAGTTTAGTAAGTGCAAGTCCGGTGATTCCGGAGAGCGTGCAGGCTTGCCTGACAAGTACCATATCGAGCCATCCGCAGCGGCGCTTTCTTCCCGTCGTGGCACCGAATTCGTGTCCCTGCATTTGAAGGTGGGTGCCGATTTCATCGGTAAGTTCTGTTACAAAAGGTCCGCTGCCGACCCGTGTAGTGTAGGACTTGCAGATCCCGACTACCGATGCAATCTTCGTCGGCCCGATGCCTCCTCCCGAACAGGCGCTTCCCGCAACTGTATTTGAAGAAGTTACAAAAGGATAGGTTCCATGATCTATATCCAGATGCGCACCTTGAGCACCTTCAAAAAGAATATGTTTCCCTGCTTTTATATGCCTGGCAATGAGAGTAGAGGTATTGGCCGCATAGTCTCTGATTTCGTTTCCATACCCGCAATACTCTTCAAAAATCTGATCGAAGTTTACCGGTTCTTCTCCAAAAAACCTGGTCAGATAAAAATTCTTTTCCTCAAGATTACAGGCGAGTTTTTCTTTAAAAACTGCAATGTCAAGTAAATCGGCTATTCTGATTCCTGTTCTGTTCACCTTGTCTTCATATGCAGGGCCTATTCCACGGCCGGTCGTGCCTATCTTCCCTGCACCCTTTCGTGCCTCGCGTGCACTGTCGATACGGATGTGATACGGCATGATAACATGAGCGTTATTACTTATGAAAAGATTCGTGTCAGTCGGGAAGAGGTCACGCTGTTTCAATTCGTTTATTTCTTCAATCAAGACTTTTGGGTTAATGACCATGCCATTACCCAAAATGCAGATTTTATGATTGTGGAGTATGCCCGAAGGTACAAGATGGAGAATTGTCTGTATTCCGTTTACCACAAGCGTATGACCTGCATTGTTTCCGCCTTGAAATCTAACGATTACATCAGCCTCTTGTGCGTAAAGGTCGACAATTTTTCCTTTACCCTCGTCACCCCATTGAGTTCCGATGATTACTACATTTGCCATTTTGTATTCTCCCAATCATTACATTTCAATCCTGGCAATTGAAATGACATTCGGCAACTCCTTAAGCTTTTTTAAAACCTCTTCAGAAACAAGAGTATCGGTACTTAAAACCACCAAAGCTTTTCCATCGACAAGCTCACGGCTTAAATGGAGTCTCGCAATATTTACTCCGCTGTCGCCGAGAATCACCCCCATATTGCCTATTACGCCCGGTTTATCATGATTGTAAAGAAGTATCATGTGCCCCTCGGGAATAACATCGAGAATGAATTTATTGATTCTTACAATTCTTGGATCCTGACGTCCAAATATCGCACCTGCGGCAACTGAAGTTTCTTTTGCGGTTTTCACAGTGGCCGTAATCATGCTCGTGTAATCTTTTACTTCCGTACTCTTTGATTCTATTACTCTAATGCCCCTATCTTTTGCAATAAGAGGTGCATTGATATAATTTATGTTTTCTTTGAGTATGGGTGTGAGAATTCCCTTGAGAAACGAAATTGTCAGTGGAGCTACATTATAATTCAAAATTTCACCACTGAATTCAATAATAACCTCTTCTATGCCGCCCGAGAGAATTTGCGATTGAAATTTTCCTAATTTCTCGGAAAGGATCAGATAAGGTTGAATGAGTTTAAGCGTTTTTGCAGTGACCGATGGAAAATTTACAGCATTTTTAATTTCACCTGAAGTGAGATATTCAACAATTTGTTCCGCTATTGCGATTGCGACGTTTCTCTGTGCTTCGTCCGTTGAGGCACCCAGATGAGGAGTACATATGACCTGTTCCAGGTTAAGAAGATCAAAATTTTTGGTAGGTTCTTCTTCAAAGACATCGAGCGCTGCACCGGCTGCCTTGCCGCTCACAAGTGCTTTGTAGAGGTCCTTTTCATTGATGATTCCTCCGCGAGCGCAGTTTATTATGTACACTCCTTTTTTCATTTTTTCGAACGCCCGGGCGTTGATTATGCCCTTTGTTTCATCTGTAAGAGGAGTATGAACAGAAATAAAATCCGCTTTTTTCAGAACTTCATCCAGAGAGGACAGATAAATGCCCATTTTTTCAGCCGCCTCAACAGAAATGAAGGGGTCATATGCAATTACGTTCATTTTGAGTCCCTGGGCTCTATTAGCCACTATGGAACCGACGCGACCGATGCCGATAATACCGAGTGTCTTATTGAATACCTCGGAGCCCATAAATTTTTTCTTTTCCCATTGCGTGCCCTTCATCGAAATTGTTGCCTGGGGAATTTTACGTGCAAGTGACAGCATCATGGCGATTGCATGTTCGGCAGTCGTTATGGTATTTCCTCCCGGTGTGTTCATTACCACAATGCCTCTTTTGCTCGCCGCTTCGGCATCTACATTGTCAAGGCCAATTCCCGCTCTTCCTATCACTTTCAGACTATCAGCGCAGGCAATTATGTCCGCAGTAACTTTAGTCGCACTCCTGACTGCAAGGGCATCATAGTTTTTAATGATGCCTTTCAATTCGTCATGCGTCAAATTAGTGATAACATCTACATCTATTCCAGGTGCATTTCTGAATATGTCAATTCCTTCAGGCGCCAGCGTATCGCTTACGAGGACTTTTTTCATGATGATCTTTCTCCGTTTTATAATGTTCTGATTTTGTCGCAGTAGATTTTTTCTAACCCTTCGAGCGCCCGGCTTATTGCACGGGGTTCAATTGTAGGACCGCACCAGAAACGGAAGCCAGGGGGGGCATCCTTATATGAGCTTATATCATGGGCGAGTTCCTCCCTGCTCATAACAGCAGAGATATCCTTGATAAATTTCAGTTTATTGTCATCAGATAACGCTTCAAATTTTTCATTGACTATTTTGAGACACACCGATGTATTGGATCGAATATTTTTTGACTCGGCGAGAAAATCGATCCAGTCGGTTCTCGCAGTCCATTCTTCTATAACGGCAAGATTGGCTCTGCTTCTTTCAAAAAGATTGGCAAGTCCATTTTTTCGAGCCCAGGCAAGAGCATCGAGATAATCCTCAACGCACAGCATCGAAGGGGTATTTATTGTATCTCCTTCGAAAATGGCACGATTCAGCTTTCCGCTTTTTTTCATGCGGAATATCTTGGGAAGAGGCCAGGGAGGATCATATGATTCGATTCGTTCCGCTGCGCGTGGGCTCAGTATCAGAATTCCGTGAGCCGCTTCTCCGCCAAGGCATTTCTGCCATGAATACGTGAGCACGTCGATTTTCGTCCAGTCTACAGGCATTGCAAAAACGGCGCTTGTTCCATCGCAAAGTGTCAACCCTTCACGATCATCCGGAATCCAGTCCCAGTGAGGGAGCTTGACGCCGCTGGTAGTTCCGTTCGCCACGAAGACAACATCATCAGACCAGTCAATAGTCGTAAGATCCGGTATTTTACCGTAATCAGCTCTACGGATTGTCGGGTTCAGCTTCAGCTGCTTTGCCACATCGGTTGCCCAGCCCTCGCTGAAGCTTTCCCACACGAGAACAGTCACTCCTTTGGGGCCCAGCAGAGACCAAAGAGCTGCTTCAAATGCTCCTGTATCTGAACCGGGCATTATGCCGAGCAGATATGTATCAGGCACACCGAGAATTTCTTTGCTTTCAGTTATTGCTTTCTTGAGTTTTTCTTTGCCAAGCGCGCTTCTATGTGAACGTCCTATGGCAGAATCATTCAATGCTGCAAGATTCCATTCTGGCCGTTTGCTGCACGGACCGGAGCTAAAATTGGGATTGTGAGTCATGTGATTGATCCTTTTTTGAAGAATAACAAAACAACCTTTAATATCAGAATTGTTGCTCTTGCTCAAGATTTTTTGATTCTTTCGCGGAAAATGGAAAAATACTATTAAAAAAAAGAATCATGAAGATTGATGGTTCTTGCAGATTCCATGTGCTGCATTGCGCTTTACCTTCGTCACTGCGGAGTTCCTCGGGTACGCATCACTTTTCAGGATTCGCCCCTCTTCTACGGAGCGTGAAAGAAGGTGGTCAAAAGGAGCGGTACTGGCGCAATTTTATTGACCGGAAGGGTCATTATTCATATATTTGTGGAAATTTTCCTCATTTACCTGATCGGGAGTCTGAAATTGAAAAAAATGCGAATGATGTTTACATGTCAAAATTGCGGCTATCAATCGCCCAAATGGCTTGGTCGATGTCCTTCTTGCAGTCAATGGAACTGCTTTGTTGAAGAACGCGCACATACAAACGAAACCATTATGTTGAGTGGTTTCGGATCGATGCCGGTTTCTATCGATACTATTGAAGCGGACGAAACAGATCGGCTTATATCGGGAATAAAAGAAATGGACAGAGTACTCGGAGGTGGTATCGTTACCGGTTCAGCCACATTGATAGGGGGTGACCCGGGAATCGGAAAATCCACTCTCCTTTTGCAGGTACTGCAGAATATCGCTGCAGCCGGTTATAAAGTTCTTTATATCTCAGGTGAGGAATCGGCCCGGCAGATATCGATGAGAGGAAAACGTATCGGTGCGGATTCTTCTAATCTAATAATTCTCATTGAAATTTCGCTCGAGTCTATTCAGGAGAGAATAAAAGAGATCAGCCCTGCGGTAGTGGTAATAGATTCAATACAGACAATGTATTCTTCTTTCTATTCTTCAGCACCGGGCAGTGTGACACAGGTTCGCGAAACATCGGAAAAGATAATCCTGCAGTCAAAACAATCGGGAATTCCTCTCTTTCTTATAGGGCATGTAACCAAAGATGGATCTATCGCAGGCCCCAGAGTTCTCGAACATATGGTCGATACAGTACTTTATTTTGAAGGTGATTCCGGTCTTTCATACAGGATTGTCAGGGCGGTAAAAAATCGCTACGGGCCAACCAATGAAATAGGGGTGTTTGAAATGAGGCAAGAAGGTCTGTTTGAAATTGAAAATCCATCGGCGCTTTTTTTATCGGAGAGACCCTCGGGTGCATCCGGATCGGTCGTGACGGCAAGCATTGAAGGAACAAGGCCCATTCTGGTGGAGGTACAATCGCTGGTACGTGAGACATCCCTGGGCATCCCCAGGAGGACGACTATCGGAGTCGATCATAACAGAGTAGCGCTTTTGGCTGCTGTTATTGATCGAGTGTGCGGATTTCAGCTTTCTAATTATGATATTTATATAAATGTTGCAGGAGGAGTGAAAGTTGCAGAACCGGCGACAGACCTTGCCATTATTTCTTCTCTCGCATCCAGTTTTCTTGATCGACCCGTGGATCCGGAAACAATTGTGTTTGGCGAAGTGGGTTTAACGGGAGAAGTAAGGGGTGTAGGGCAGTTTGAATCGCGGCTCAAGGAAGCGGGGCGGATGGGATTTAACCGTGCAATTCTCCCCAAAAATGCATTACGCGGCCAGCTTTTCGAAAAAGGAATAAAACCGATCGGTATCAGCAGTATAGGAGAATTGGCGGAATATCTTTTTTGACGGCTTAAGGAAGTTTCTTATGCGGCAGGTCACACCATAAAAGCTTTTTTGGAAGTCGTCTCGTATCGTAAATTCCTCATGGAAGTATCACCATTAAAGGAATTGTATGTTTTTCACAAAATTCTTGACATGAGTATCAAAGAGGTATAGGTTCGCTTTTTATTTGAAAATGAATTATTCTAAAAAACGGGGCCCATAGCTCAATTGGCAGAGCCACCGGCTCATAACCGGTAGGTCCCTGGTTCGAACCCAGGTGGGCCCACCATACTTCAGATAAAATGAGACAGAAAACAATTGACAGCGCACATGAAGGATGTTCACAGGATTATTCCTGGAAAAATGCACCAGATTCTGGTGCATTTTTTTTTAGAGCGTAGGAGGGATTTTTTTGAAAGAGCAGTTGAAATTGCTGGTTGAGCTTCAAAATGCTGAAGCAGATGTATTATCTTTGAAAAACAAGAAGATTGAACTGCCTAGAACCAAAGATTTTCTTATGTCGGAAATGAAGGGGCAGGAGGAACAGTTCGAAACTAAAAAGGAAGAGCTGGAAAAATTGAGGCAAGAGCACAAGCACCAGGAAGCGCATCTCACCATGAGTGCAGAAAAGATAAAAAAAGCCAAGGGACGGCTCATCGAAGTAAAAACCAACAAAGAGTATGAAGCAACATTAAAGGAAATAGAGACTATTAAAGAATCAAGTAGCAAGATTGAAGATGAAATTATTAGAATCCTTGATAAAATGGAACAACTAACTGAAATTGTTGCTGCAGAAGATAAACAAGTTGCTGCCGGTAAATGCGAATACGAGAACCAGGCAGCACAAATTGAAAAAGACCTTTGTAATATTGATGCCCGTCTTGAAGAAAAAATTCGCATGCAGGATTCAATTCGCAAGAAAATTGATTCGACTCTGCTGAAGAAATTCGATCTCATCAAAACAAGACGGAATGGATATGCGGTGGTGGCGGCATGGAATGAAGTATGCAGCGGATGCCATATGAATATTCCTCCTCAGATGTACAATGATCTAAGGAAGTCCGATGCCCTTATACTTTGTCCGCATTGCAGCAGGATACTCTATTGGGAAGACCGACAGATTGAATGACAGACTTCCGACCTTTTTACAGCTGCCGGTCAGAGAACAAATTTATAATGTACGTATCTTTCCAATTTGACCTGAACTCAAGCATGCGTATAATAAGACAGTCAGAGTAGATCGGGTGATCGCGGGTCCGGAATGCAGGGTCCGAGGAAAGTCCGAGCTCCGCAGGGCAGGATGGTCGCTAACGGCGACTGGGGGTGACCCTAAGGAAAGTGCCACAGAAAAAATACCGCCGCCTGCTGATGAAAGAAGATTTAACTTCATGATTCCAGCCAGAAGGGTAAGGGTGAAAAGGTGAGGTAAGAGCTCACCAGTTTCCCGGGTGACCGGGAAAGCTTGGTAAACCCCATCCGGAGCAAGACCAAATAGGAGAGCGCCTGAGGACTGCCCGTCCAAAGCTCTCGGGTAGTGTCGCTAGAGGCAGCGGGCAATCGCTGTCCCAGATGAATGATCACCGCCCCTTTGGGGGAACAGAACTCGGCTTACAGATCTGCTCTGACATTTAAAGAAGGCGTAAAAAGTCCGATCTTTTCGTGATAGCGAATAGCCCTAAAGAATAGCCTTGACATTTAAAACATCTGTTTATAAAGTTCTCACGTTTCTGAGGGGTAAAGGTGGAAGTGTCAACGGTTTTATTATCTTTATTATCAATCAAAATCAGTTGAAGGGTAACCGGGCATCTGCAATAGATGCGGAAGTAAATTTGCAAGTTCCGAGTGCGGCTGCAAATAAGAACTCACCAATTTTACGATTAAAGAAAGGGTACCTGTTTATATGAGAGATTCATTTTTTATGGAGGAGATGAAATGAAATTTGTAAACGGAAAAGGCATGGCAATCATTTTATTTATTCTTTTATGCATAGGCATCATTCCAGTGATATCCTGTTTTGCTCAAGAAGCGGAAGTAAAAGCTGCAAACGGTCCGGAACGAAAATTTACCATGAACTTTGTCTATCCTGAGGTAATACTCGCCGGAGGGAGTGATGCGGTGGATCTGGATCTGACTTTCAAAAATAAAGGAAAAAAAGATGAAGTTATTTACTTTGAATATGAATCTCCCTCGGGCTGGCAGGCAAGGGTGAAAACTTACAGTTTTGATATCAGTTCAATTTATGTTCCTGCGGGAGAAGAAAGATCGGTCACATTTAATATCGAACCGGACAAAGAAACAAATCCGGGTGTGTACTTTTTTAAAGTGAATGCCCGCAGTGAAGATGGCGCTCTGACAGCTTCACGAACTTTAAAAGCGACCTTGACGCAAAAAGAAAAAGAGCGGCAGGGAGAAATTCTTTTAAAGACCTCATATCCTGTCTTGCAGGGGCCCAGCGACGGTAAATTTGAATTTTCAGTCAGCGTGAATAATGAAACAAAAAAAGAACAACCATTTAATCTAATCGCCGAACCGCCCAAAGACTGGCAAGTTAATTTCAAACCGCCCTTCAAAGATACTTTTATTTCCAGTCTCGTGATGAAACCGGACGAGAATCAAAATGTCAATGTAATTGTTACTCCCGACCGCTTTGCTTCGGCAGGGGAGTATGTCATACCGATTACGGTAAGTGCCGGTGACTTGGAAGCTAAAGTGGCACTTCAGGTGAATATTACAGGAACCTATAAGATAGATGCAGGGACTGCCACAGGGCTTCTCTCGTTGGAAACACAAAAAGGCAAAGCCGGGAACCTTTCTATTTATGTAAAAAACACCGGTTCCGCAACGCTGAAGGATGTTTCCTTTCTTTCGGTGAAACCGGAAAACTGGGATGTGCAATTCTCTCCGGAAAAAGTTGTTTCGCTGGAACCCGGAAGCCTGAAGCAGGTTGAGGTAACGATTGTGCCCGCGGAAGAGGCTCTGGTGGGAGATTATGCTGTCGGAATTAATGTAAATGCCGAAAGAACTTCTGATGACCTTGAATTGAGAGTAACCGTAAGATCATCCGCTGCCTGGGGTTGGATAGGGATAGGAATAATTGTAATAGTAATTGTCGGACTCTTTGGTCTCTTTCTGGCCTTGGGAAGGAGATAACATGCGAGGGGAGACGATTATAGAAACCCGGGGGCTGACAAAAGTCTATGGCTCACAAAAAGCGGTCAGCGATTTGACGTTTAGCGTGAAAGAGGGGGAGATATTTGGGTTCCTTGGGCCCAATGGATCAGGAAAAACGACGACACTCTTGATGCTCTTGGGTTTGACGGAACCGACCAGCGGATGGGCGCGGGTTGCTGGATTTGATCCGTTACGAGAGTCGATGAAAGTAAAAAGAATAATCGGATATATCCCCGAAAATATTGGTTTTTACGAAGATATGAATGCAGTTGAAAACCTCCGCTTCATTGCGAGATTAAACGGATTAACCGATAAAGTGAGTACCGGAAAAATAATGGATGCACTTGAAACTGTCGGATTGTCCGATGAAGCGACAAAAAAGGTTGGAGCCTATTCCCGGGGGATGCGGCAAAGATTGGGAATTGCGGAAATAATGATCAAAGAGCCAAAAATAGCGTTTCTCGATGAGCCGACACTCGGGCTTGATCCTGAGGCTACTACCAAGAATATCGGGTTCATACAGGCATTGAGCAAAGATAAGAATATTACCGTTATTCTTTCATCTCATGATCTGAAACAAGTACAAAAGATAGCGGCAAGAATAGGCATTATGCTGGAAGGCAAGATGATTGCCGAAGGGACATTCAAGGATTTGACACAAGAAAAGTTCGGTGTCGGAGATAGCCGGATTTCACTGGATGATCTGTATATGAAGTATTTTCAGGAGGTATAGGTATGACCGGAATAGGAACTATTTTTAGAAAGGAGCTCTCAGATCATTTCAGCAGCTATCGTTTTACTATTCTTTTTGCTCTTATCGCCATGGCAAGTCTCATTACAGCCTATATGGCGGGCATAGGTCTAAGGGAAGAACTCGCCGGTATAGCAAAGCCTAAGTTTGTCTTTCTCATGCTTTTCACGGCAACGGGTTCACTTTTCTCACTTGTCCAATTCGTGGCTTTTTTCGGCCCTCTGATAGGATTACTCCTGGGATTCGATTCAATTAACAGGGAGAGAAGCAGCGGAACTCTGAGCACACTAGTTTCTCAGCCCATTTATCGAGATTCAATAATCAACGGTAAGTTCCTTGCAGGGGTTGTAACGATCAGTAGTATACTTCTTTCAATTACGCTGGTAGTATCAGGATTGGGCCTCTCATTGATCGGGGTCGTTCCTGGGCCTGAGGAAGTATGGCGTATCTTTTTTTATCTGATAATAAGTATAGTATACATATCTTTTTGGCTTGCAGTGAGTATACTCTTTTCAATCCTGTTCAGGGGTGTGGCGACGTCAGCACTGGCGACGCTTGCCGTTTGGATCTTTTTTTCATTCTTCATTCCTATCGGTGCAAGTGTTGTGGCCAATGCTGTCGTACCTCTGGATATCCAGAAGCAGGAAAATCCCGAACTCCTGGTAAAGCGTATAAAGCTCGAACGGGGAGTCTCTCTTATTTCACCCATGCAGCTGTATAATGATTCAACGGCAATAGTTATCGACCCTACCAGGAAAACAACCAAAGCTTTTGTAGTAATGGGACCGCTCGAAAGAATGTCCCAGGAACGTTTTCAACGTCCGCTGGAATTACTGCAGAGCGTTCATATTGTAATACCTCATATAATAACTCTGATTTCAATTACCTTTATTTGTTTCGGCCTTTCTTATGCCATTTTTATGAAGCAGGAAATCCGATCATTCTAGCCATTCACTTATATCAGCAATGAGAGCGGCGCTTCGATAAGGCCGCTCTTTTTTTGAAGATGCTGTTCTAATCACCTCTTTTTTCAATAGATGCTTGACAAGAAAAAAAGAGTGATTATTATATCGTTGAATAAATTATAAGTTAAAACAACTGGTTGCGTGTTATGAAGCGGTAGCGATCAGTTGTGGGGACGGGATATTGACGTCCTGTTTCCTTTGTAACACAGATTGCTGCTTCGATTTTCATGGCATGCAAGAAAAAGGAGGTGTGTTATGACAATCAGGGATCTTGTTGCAGGTAAAAAAAAGACGGGTGTTCCCGAAAGAAGAGAAGACGAATTTCCTTTCTTTTCTCTTCAGAAAAGGATGAATGAGCTATTTGATTCATTCTTGAATGATTTTGGCAGATCTCCATTTGATGAAGTGTGGCGGGAAAATTTTTCGCCCAAAATAGATGTGATAGACAACGATAAAGTATTGGAGATTTCGGCTGAATTGCCTGGAATGGAAGATAAGGATATTTCAGTTTCATTGACGAAAGACGCCTTGATTCTTAAGGGAGAAAAGAAAGAAGAGAAAGAAGAAAAGGGAAAAGATTACTGGCATTCGGAGCGGCGATACGGATCTTTTCACAGAGTTATTCCGATGCCCGAGATAATTGA
Organism: Syntrophales bacterium; assembly: GCA_023230565.1. Taxonomy (GTDB): domain Bacteria; phylum Desulfobacterota; class Syntrophia; order Syntrophales; family UBA2210; genus JALNXD01. The sequence continues at coordinate 64,923 of JALNXD010000011.1, read as the reverse complement.
TACTGAAAAAGTGGAAGCGACCTTCAAAAAAGGTGTACTTCAAATTCGCATTCCCAAAATGGAGGGCGCTGTCGAAACAAGTAAAAAGATTCCCATCAAGACGGAATAAACCCCGGATAAACACTTTGGCCCCATCCTCTCCCAGTTAAAACAGAGGATGGGGCCTTCATGAAAAGTGCTTTTAAGAAAGCCGGCAGAAGAAAATGTGTCTATTCAAATGATTATTTGATTTCTGTATCGCCCGAAGGCGACTGACTATTATTTATTTAAAAGGGGAGGCGTGAATAAGTATGAAGGTGAAACCTTTGCATGATCGTGTTCTGGTTTTGCGAATCGAAGCTGATGGAAAGTCAAAAGGGGGGATCATTATCCCCGACTCGGCCAGGGAAAAACCCATCGAAGGTAAAATTGTCGCCGTGGGAGGAGGTCGGAAGGACGAGAAAGGAAATAGAATTCCTCTTGAATTAAAAGAAGGGGACAAGGTGTTATTCGGGAAATATGCCGGCACGGAAGTAAAAGTAGAAGGTGTCGAGCATCTTATTTTAAAAGAAGATGATATTTTTTGTGTCTGTGGCTGAAGGGGAGGGATATAGAAGATGGCGGCAAAAGATATACGGTACAATGTGGATGCCCGTGAGAGAATAATGTGGGGAGTCGATAAACTTGCCGGTGCGGTGAAGGTGACCCTGGGTCCTAAGGGCCGAAATGTGGTTCTGGAAAAAACATTTGGTGCACCGACTATAACCAAAGATGGCGTTACTGTTGCCAAAGAGATAGAACTCGAGGATAAGTTCGAAAACATGGGCGCACAAATGGTTCGAGAAGTTGCCTCCAAAACTTCCGATATGGCGGGTGATGGAACAACGACGGCTACGATCCTGGCACAAGCCATTTACCGGGAAGGAGCAAAACTGGTTGTTGCGGGTATAAATCCCATGGCGCTCAAACGTGGAATTGATAAAGCGGTAGAGACGGTAATAGAAGAATTGAGGGCGATTTCAATACCAGTTGAAGGGAAAAAAGAAATAGCTCAAGTAGGAAAAATTTCGGCAAATAATGATAGCACAATTGGTGACATGATTGCAGAAGCCATGGAAAAAGTTGGCAAGGAAGGGGTAATCACTGTAGAAGAAGCGAAGGGGATGGAGACAGCTCTGGAGATAGTAGAAGGAATGCAGTTCGATCGGGGTTATATTTCACCATATTTCGTGACTGATGCGGCAAAAATGGCTGCCGAATTCGATGAACCACTCATTCTTCTGCACGATAAAAAAATCAGCAACATGAGGGATTTGATACCGGTTCTCGAACAGATCGCAAAGATGGGAAAGCCCCTTGCGGTAATTGCCGAAGATGTGGATGGAGAAGCGTTGGCCACGCTGGTGGTAAATAAACTCAGGGGAACTCTCAAGTGTGTTGCGGTCAAAGCGCCGGGCTTCGGCGACAGGAGAAAGGCCATGCTTGAAGACATTGCCGTTCTCACTGGCGGAACTGTCATCTCCGAGGATATGGGTCGAAAACTGGAAAGTACATCTCTCGGCGATCTGGGGTCATGTAAGCGCCTGTCAATTGATAAGGACAACACGACTATCATAGATGGAGGAGGTTCTGCTGATGGAATTGCATCACGGGTGAAACAACTTCGAACTCAAATCGAAGAAACTGCCTCTGAGTATGACCGCGAGAAACTTCAGGAACGGCTGGCCAAACTCGTAGGCGGGGTTGCAGTTATTAAAGTGGGTGCTGCTTCTGAAATCGAAATGAAAGAGAGAAAGGCAAGGGTCGAGGATGCTCTCAATGCGACCCGCGCGGCAGTGGAAGAAGGAATTGTTCCTGGCGGTGGTGTGGCTCTGCTGCGTTGTCTGGAAGCTTTGGACAAAGTCAGTGCCGAGGGGCAGGAAACGTACGGAGTGGCCATTGTAAAGCGGGCTATCGAAGAACCTATGCGGCATATTGCGGGCAATGCAGGATTTGAAGGTTCCCTGATTGTCGAAAAGGTGAAAAAGAAAAGCGGGTCTTTCGGTTTTGATGCCGATGCAGGACAATATGTGGACATGATCGAAAGCGGTATTGTCGACCCGACTAAAGTAACGCGTTTCGCCATTCAAAACGCGGCCTCCGTATCGTCGCTCTTGCTTACTACTGAGGCGATGGTTGCGGAAAAGCCGAAAAAGAAGAAAGCCGTACCTGGGGCGCCGCCTGATATGGGCGATTATGATTACTGATATTCTATTCAGAAATGTATATGAACCACTCCCGAATGGAAATTTTCCATTCGGGAATTTGTGGGAACAAGATAAATGAGTTGTTCTGACAGGAAAACCAAGTGCTACAAGACAGACAGCAAAATCAGCCGGAAAAGAGACTTGTTGAATCGGTAGAGGAAAAAATATCTTTTTTTTCTCTGGAGATCAACAGGCTTTCGGGCAGCCAGATTATAAAGCGTCTGCTCGAAGGGCAATATCCTCAAGAACTGATCCGAAGGCTTTCGAATCAGGATTTTTTGTGGCTGATAAAAAAAGTGGGAGAAGATGACAGTCATTCCCTTCTTGCGATGGCAACCGATGCGCAGTGGCAGTATGTTCTTGATCTTGAACTGTGGGAGAAAGACCGCTTTCAAATAGACCGAACCCGGGAATGGTTAAAGAGATTTTTCAAGGCCGATTCGAGAAGACTCGCACAATGGCTCTTTACTGAAGGCCAATACCTAGCATATAGTTTTTTTTACCGTATTCTTGAAGTAATATCCATCGATCCAGATCAATATGAAGAACAGGAGATTCCGGAAGATTATTTCAGCCTGGATGGTACATACTATATACAAGTAAAAGATGAAGAGTATTTGTCTATAGTAAAAGATATTCTTCAGGAGATGCTCGATACTGATTCCGAACGGTATTTTTGGTTTCTTCTCAGTCTGGGAGGCATTATCCCCGCTGAAACCGAGGAAGAAATGTACCGTTTGAGAAATGCCAGAATAGCGGAAGAAGGATTTCTTTCTTTCGATGAGGCGGTGGGAGCGTATGATCCGCTTGATCCATCATTATTGAAGTATGTCAGCAGCCAGTCCACATTTGAGATAAATGTTTCAAAAGAAAAAGAAGGCAAGTCTCCTTTTATGCCCCTTTTTCATGCCGGAGAAAAAAATCTGCTGGGTGAGGTCCTTGGCCGCCAGACGGATCCACTGTTTTTGGACCGGCTGCGTCTCGAATTTGCCGGACTTTGTAATCAGATTTATATAGCAGACGGTCATACGAGTTTTGAGGTTGAGAGCCTTGCGAATACATGCCGTAAAACAGCAGGTTATATAAATATCGCTCTCGAAGAAAGAACCGGAGGCGATCCGGCTGCGGCCGAAAAGCTGATGAAGTCAAATTCGCTGCTGTCGATTTTCCGTGCGGGAATAAATCTTGCCATGCAGCTAAAATGGGAGGCTGATCGTGTAGTCCGGAAAAGCTGGTTTATCACATTGGGACTTATGATATCATTTTGGGGAGATCCCTGGGGAAAAACGGTTGAAGGATTAAGGAAGCGAAGGCCGCTTTTATACGCAGGAATTGAAGCCAAAGAGCCGTATCGAGATTTCGAAAGAATTTCTGACTTGGAGGAGACCCGCGGAAGGCTGGGGGAGCTGAAGTTGCTTGATGATCTTTTCGGAAGGCTTGATCGAGTGATTCCTCTGGACCGCCACATGTCGGAGACAGGGGATTTTACGTTTCAGCCTCTTCTTGTTACATTTTGGGCTCGAAAATATATTGGAATCACTCCAGGTTACTTGCCGTTTTCCATCGATGAAGCGAAAAAGTTTTTTGATTCTTTAAGAGGAAGCGGCCAGAACCCTCTCCGCCGAACGGCAGGCGGATGGGAATCTTTCGTAAATTGTTTCATGGAACATACAACCGGTATTCATCCGATCGACAAAAGTACGCTCGAAAAAGCGCTTTTGCATATCTGGCAGGAGTTTACTGAAGAGTACGAAAGCGTTTCTTCCACCGACCTTGATTCACGGTATTCTAAGCTTATAATGATTGAGAAATAAAAAGGGCCTCAAGGGCCCTTTTTACACAATATTTACTGATTCTTCTTTCTACCTTCCGAGATTTTTTTCCGTTTCAAGTATATCCAGAGTGGTTTTTATAACAGTGTCGGCATTTAAGGAAATGCTGTTAATGCCGCAATCTACAAGAAACCTTGCAAATTCAGGATAATCGCTCGGTGCCTGCCCGCAGATCCCTATTTTTTTCCCCATAGCTCGAGCTTTGGTGATTGCGATCTTGATAAGATCCATAACCGCTGCATTTCTTTCATCGAAAATATGCGATACAAGAAAGGAATCCCTGTCAAGTCCTAAAGTCAGCTGCGTCAAATCATTTGATCCGATAGAAAATCCATCGAAAATTTTCCCGAACTCTTCAATGAGAATAACATTGCTTGGAACTTCGACCATCATATAAAATTCGAGGCCGTTTTCACCCTGTATCAGGCCGTTTCTGTTCATTACTTCCACGACCCGTTTTCCTTCCTCCACAGTACGGCAAAAGGGGATCATCAGTTTTATATTTGACAATCCCATTTCATCTCTTACCTTTTTCATAGCCTGACATTCCAGAGCGAAGCCATCCCGGTACCGCTCGTCATAATAGCGGGAAGCCCCGCGAAATCCTATCATTGGATTTTCTTCATCGGCTTCAAAAAAAGAGCCGCCGAGCAGATTGGCATATTCGTTACTCTTGAAATCACTCATCCTTACGATCACATCATTCGGGTAAAAGGCGGCCCCTATTTTGGCTACGCCCTGCGCGAGTTTATCGACAAAAAAATCTCCTTTTGTTTTATAGCCCCTGGTAAGTTCTTCGATTTCTTTTCTGACAGATTCATTTTCTATCGTGTCGAAGTCTATGAGTGCCATTGGATGTATCTGGATGTTGCTTATAATGAATTCGAGGCGGGCCAGTCCAACTCCGTCATTCGGGATAGAGGCGTAATTAAATGCCATATCGGGGTTTCCGACATTCATCATTATCTGTGTCTTTGGTCTTCTTAAATCTTCAAGGCTGATCTTGTCTACGTTATACTTCAGAATACCTTCGTAAACACGGCCTTCTTCTCCTTCAGCGCAAGAAGCGGTTACTTCACTGATACCGGCAAGCCTTTCAGTTCCATTTGCTGTTCCAACAATGCAGGGAACGCCCAGTTCACGGCTTACAATTGCTGCGTGGCAAGTTCTTCCTCCTTTATTGGTAATAATTGCGGCAGCGATTTTCATGATCGGTTCCCAGTCGGGATCGGTCATATCGGTCACAAGTACTTGGCCTGATTTGAAATTTTTGATCTCACTCACATTATTTATTATATTTACAGGGCCTGCGCCTATTTTCGATCCTACCGCTGTTCCCGTAACGAGCGGTGATTTTGTTTCCAAAAGTTCATAGGTTTCAAGTATATTTCTATTTTTCTGGGATTGAACTGTTTCAGGCCTTGCCTGAAGGATGAAAAGTTCTCCCGTATTCCCATCTTTTCCCCATTCAATATCCATAGGCTTGAAATAGCCTGCTTTCTGCGAATAATGATCTTCGATAATAACAGTCCACTTGGCAAGCTTGAGGATTTCATCTTCTGATATACAAAATGCCTGCCTGTCTTCAGGCGGAACGGGAATAGTAACAGTCGATTCACTCCCCCCCGTTCCATAGATCATTTGTATTTCCTTTGTGCCGAGTTTCTTCTGAAGAATCGGCCTGTATTTTTCATGTAACATCGGTTTGAACACATAAAATTCATCTGGGTTGACTATTCCCTGAACTACCGTTTCGCCAAGTCCGTAAGACCCTGTAATGAGAATGGCATCTTTAAAGCCCGATTCGGTATCAATTGAAAAAATGACGCCCGAAGCAGCGAGATCGGAACGGACCATTTTTTGAACTCCGATTGACAGAGCGACCGACATATGATCGAAGTTCTTATCGACACGATATGAAATGGCCCGGTTGGTAAACAGAGATGCAAAACATTTCTTGCAGGCGTCAATAAGCATATCGACCCCTCTGACATTGAGAAATGTTTCCTGCTGTCCGGCAAAACTGGCGTCCGGCAAATCTTCTGCAGTAGCAGAACTTCTGACGGCAACATCTGTGTTGTCCCCGTATTCTTCACAAAGCTTTTCGTACGCCTGGGCTATTGACTCTGCAAGATCTTCCGGAAAAGAGGCATTATAAATAAGCGATCGAATCTTTTCCCCTTTGTGTGCAAGAGTGTTTATATCATGGGTATCCAGGTCCGAAAGGATGCGCTCTATTTGTGATTTTATACCCGCTGATTCAAGAAGGTATCGGTATGCATGGGCTGTGACCGCAAAACCGTCGGGTATATTGACCCCCTTGGGGATAAGTTCGCGTCTCATTTCACCGAGAGAGGCATTCTTTCCACCGACCTGGGGGATATCGTCAAGTTCCAGCTCATCAAACCACAGGATCAACTTATCGCTTTCCATAAAATCCTCCTGATCTACTTAATAAGACCCCTCTGAATAACAGCTTTATTAAAGTAAGTCAATTTAATAATATTCCGTAAACAGTTTTTTCTTCTCGATTATTGCTGCATCACTTGCAGCCGCGAGATTTCAGGAGAGTATTCGCATCGTTAAGTTGTGCCGGTGTATTGATGCCCATGGCTTCCTTCGGGTCCGGCAACAAAAAGGAGCGGGTTATACGGCCGCAGCGATCTGATATTTCAACTATGTCAGTAAGATAATATTCCTTTTGAGAGTTGTCCGCTTTCACAGCGGCCAGAGCTTCGAAGAGAAAATCGCTTTGAACGCAGTAGATTCCGGTGTTAATTTCGGCAATTTCTTTCTCCTGTTCCGAAGCATCCCGGTCCTCCACTATTTTTTTTACTCTTCCAGCGGTGTCTTTAAGGATTCTCCCGTACCCGTCAGGATTTGGAACGATTGTAGTAAGGACGGTTACATCCGAACGGCTGTTGTAATGAAAGGCGGTTAATTCCTGCAGAGTGGAGGATTGAAGGAGCGGGACATCTCCGCAAAGAATCAGCACAGTTCCTCCAAAATTCTTAAGCTCGGCTTCTGTTTGCATAACTGCGTGCCCGGTACCGAGCTGTTCTTCCTGATGGATGTAGATTAATGAAGAATCTTTCAGCACCTCCTTGATTCTTTCGGCTTGATGACCTATCACAACCACTATTTTATCGCATCCTAAAGCTCGCGCGGCGCGTATGGGATAAAGAAGCATGGGCTTGCCACACAGCGGGTGAAGCACTTTTGCCAGATCCGATTGCATTCTTTTCCCTTTTCCTGCAGCCAGAATGATAGCTGCAAGTCTTTTGAGGTTTTTCTTGCTGTCAAACATAACCGATTCTTTCCTCAATGATATTGTCCAATTCCGGCGGCACTACAACCAGCACTTCTTTGATTGATTTTGCATCAGCATCTTCGATTATAAAGAGAATCCCTTCTTTTTTAAAGGATTCTCTTGGTTTGGGAATCCTACCCATGGCGGAGAGAAGGAATCCAGCCAGTGTTTCATAATCCCCCTGAGGAATTGTAATTGGAAGTAATGTTCTTACATGATCGATTTTTATGTGGGGATTGAGGAGATATCGTCCTTTTCCCACTTTTCTGAATGAATGATCGGTATGATATTCGTCGCCTATTTCTCCGACTACCTCTTCGAGAATATCTTCCAATGTTATTATCCCGATCGCTCCACCGTATTCATCAACAACAATAGCCATATGTTCCCTGGTCTGCTGCAATTTAAAGAAGAGATCGCTTGCGTGTTGAGTTTCAGGGACATACAGTATCTCTTTTCTCAACGATCCATTGTGATCATTGTCGCCAAGCAATCCTGCTTCAGGTCCTTTCAAAGCCAGATCCTTCATCAGATCAAAAACATCGACAATTCCGATAATATTAAAGATATCATCTTCATAGACTGGTATTTTGGAGTATTTTTTCTTTCTCATTATATCGGCCGCTTTCCCGAGATTTGCCGTAACGGGAATCAAAGTGACATTTGAAAGCGGAACCATGATTCTATCCGCCGTAAAGTCGGAGAAATCCAATATTCTTTGAATCATTTCCTTCTCCGATTTAGTAATATCCCCGGTTACCATTTCGTTTTGCAAGAGCGATTCCAGACCTGATTTTGTGATATGTGATGTGTAAATTACCCCCATTCGCTTGGAAAATACGTATACGGCACTTCTCGATATTTTGGACAGTACCCATACAAAAGGATAAAACAAACCGGAAGCCGCCCATATAAACCATGCTATTTTCGGGGCGATAAAATCGGCATAATGTTGTGCTATCCCCTTTGGGACCAATTCTCCCAGAATAAGGATGAAAGGAATCATAACCAATATCGAAATCAGTTCGCCTTTTTCTATCCCGAAAAGAGATATGAACATTGCCGTTGCAAGAGCAGTATTGATGATTTGGCAAAGATTTGTTCCTGTCAAAGTTGTTGAGAGGAACCATTCTGGATGCTCGAGAAGCTTCAGGGTAATTTTGGCCGATCGTGATCCTTGTTCCGCTTTGTGTCTTATTTTGTGCCTGTCCGATGCAACCAGAGCAAGCTCGCCCCCGGAAAAAAGACCTTCAAGAACAACGAAAACAATTATGGGGAATAACACTTCGATATTCATTGTCACTCTTGATTTCCCTTTTTCCTTTTGACGACTTTAAGTGCCGATATACGGGTCTTGCTGATTTTTTCTGCCGTAAAGATGAAATTTTCAAAATAAACGGAATCTCCCGGGGCGGGAAGCTGTCCGAACAAGTGCAGAACAAATCCGCCGATTGTATCAAAATCTTCGGTCGGAATGGTTCCTCCCAGACGGTCGTTAAAATCATCTATCTCCAGCATTCCTGATACTGAAAAAATTTGCTCACTGATTTGAGTAAATTTCTTCTCCCGTGACAGATCAAGTTCTCTGTATATATTTCCAAAGAGACTGCTTAAGATGTCTGTAAGAGTTACGAGACCTGATATGCCTCCGTATTCGTCAACAACAATAGCCATTTGAATGTTTCTCAATTTAAAATCGGCAAGCATACTGTGAGCCCTTTGTTCTTCCGGCACAAAATAAGGTTTATTCAAAAGCTTTTGCATCGAGATTTCTTTTCCTTCCCTGATTTCTGCCAGAAGATCCCTGGAATTGAGAATTCCAATGATATCGTCTTTATCGGAACCGTAAAAAGGAATTCTGGAATATCGGTGCTCAATAACCTCCTGTTTAATTTCATCCGGATCAGTTGAGATGGAAATGCAGAACATGTCGACTCTGGGAGTCATTATATCCGCCACTTTCGTATCAGCCAGCTCGAAGACGCTGTGAATCAGGTCTTTTTCTGATGCTTCCAAAGCGCCTTCCTTATGCCCGGCATCAACAAGAGTCTTAAACTCTGCTTCCATTACCGTGTGGTTGGATAAAATGTGTCCTTCACCTGCAAGCCGGACAAATGCATCGGAAATCTTTTCTAACAACCATGCTGCCGGAAATATAATTTTTGAAATCCCTGTTAATGGAAGCACTGCGGCGGATGCAAATCTTCTCGGATATGTGACGGCAAAAGTCTTGGGAATCGCTTCGCATAAAATCATTAGAACCACTGTCGTTATAACAATTGCGACCCATTTTCCTAAGGGTCCTAAAAAGAACAGGAAGAGTGACGTTGCCAGTGCGGCTATTGCAATATTTACTGATTCGTTCCCTATGATGATGGTAGCAAGGAGCCGTCGCGGACGGGCGAGGAGCTTCTGAATGAAACTGACAAACGGCATGTGATCTTCTTTCATCTTATGAATATGAAGATGAGTAAGTGAAAAAAAAGCAGACTCCGACCCGGATATAAAAGCGGAAAAAAAAAGAAGAACAATAATAAGTATGAACTTGAATGTTACGGCGTCCACTTGATTGCCAATCCTTCTATAATATTGCAGTTGCAGATTATCTTCAATAACTGCTAAAGTCAACGTTTGAGAAGTTAATCCATCACAGAGACGTTACTTGGGATAACCGGTAATTTCCCTGATTCTCCGGTAGAACGGTTTGAGCTGCCGGTACATTTTTTTATATACATGTTGATAAAGCTGATTATAAAGATCATGGTTTCTCATATTCGGTTCATATACTTCTCCGACTCGTGTCATCGCATTAATTGCTTCAGTGAAGTTTTTATAAAACCCAAGCCCCACAGCGGCGTCGATTGCCGCTCCAAGCCCCGAGGTTTCATAAATATGAGCCTTTGATGTGGGGAGGCCGAAAATATCGGCTGTGGCCTGCATGGCGATTCTGCTTCTTGAACCGCCTCCTGAAACTCTGAGATTTTCGATCGGTGTCTTTGTTTTTTTTTCTATTCTTTCTTTTCCTTCTCTCAATGCATATCCAAGTCCTTCAAGAATTGAGCGGTACAAATGGGCACGCGTGTGAACATCGCCGAATCCGATAATGGCCCCCTTCGCTTCGGGTCCCGGAATCTTCAAACCTGGTGACCAGTAAGGCTGAAGCATAAGTCCCATGGACCCCGGTGGTATATTTTCAACCAGTCTGTCAAAAAGTGCCTCTGCATCTGTATTTTCTCGAGCCGCTTCAGCCTGCTCGGGATAGCCGAATTCTTTCTTGAACCAGCTTACCATCCAAAATCCTCTGTAAATCTGTACTTCCATCGTATGATAGCCGGGTATGGCTGAAGGATAAGGCGGGAGATAGGGGATGGCTTCAATATACTTTCTATTCATCACATTTATGGTTGCCGTCGTACCATAGCTTAAACATGCCGTCGTGGGCGCCAAGCTCCCGCAACCGATAATTTCACAAGCCTTATCTGCGGCGGCAGCAACCAGGGGCAGTCCTTCGGGGATGCCTGTGGCCTCGGAAGCTTCTTTCGTTATTTCTCCGATAATTTGACTCTGGGTCACCAGATCTGGAAGAACTGATTCTTTTATTGGAAGGACTCGCCACTTCCAGTCCCATGATCGTGCCCAGCGTAAATTTTTGTAGTCGAAAGGAAGATACCCAACCTGACAGCCGATGGAATCGGCAAACCTGCCTGTCAAGCGATAGGTGAGATATCCGGAAAGCAATAAATATTTATATGTATTACGCCATACATCAGGTTCATACGTTCGAAGCCAATTCGCTTCCGCTTCCGCCTGGAAATATGCCATAGTTTCTTCCATACCGATGAGAGCAAATATAATGCCCCAAAGCCCTCCGATAGGTCGGAGCCCTTCCGTTTTACGCTGATCGAGCCAGTGAATGAATGGACGAAGTGGCCTGCCCCTTCGATCAACCGAGATAACAGTGCCTCGCTGGGTTGTTAATGCCACCCCTGAAATCCGATTTTTAAATTCCTTTTTCCTTTGCCACAGTCCGAAACAGGCCTGGCAGAGAGATCTCCAGAATACCTCGGGATCTTGCTCGGCCCAGCCCGGCTGGGGTGATGAATAAGGAGGCTCGAATACCACTGCCTCCATCTCGATTAATGTTCCGGATAGGTCAAAAAGAAGTGCTTTCACACTTTGGGTTCCGTTATCAATTGCAAGTATAAGATCTTTGTCCATCCATTAAGTTCCTCTTTAAAAATTGATTTCGCTTCCGGTCCAATCCGCCTTTTCTTGCGGTAAGTTCAGCGTTATGCCACCGACAAACATGTTGAAAAGATTTATGCTGAAGAAAACGCAGTCAGCCGGATTCAGTATTTCTGCGTTTCATTCAAGCACCTTTCGCCGTCTTTCAAAATAATGCCTTGGGATTCATGATCCGGTCCGGATCGATTGAGGCGCAGATTTCTCTGATCATATCAATTTCCAATGGGCCCTTCTCGAGTGCAAGACAGGATTTATTATCCGCACCTGCTTCGGGAGTGCGGCGTATGGTTCCTCCCGCTCCTTTAACGACCGATAAAGCCGCTTCTCTAAGGATATTCCAGTAGCGCATTGTATCTTCGGCCGCTTCACCCAGTCTGTATATTACGGTAGTATAGATGTGTGCTCCTGCCGGACAAACATTGGAAAGATGGGAAAATACATATACCCGCTCGTTATAACGGGCAAGTCCGTTTTCAAGGGTAGTTTCAAGATTCTGCACGGTTTCGGTTACTCCCCTCCACATGATGGCCGTTTCAATTGCATCGACAGCATATCCTTTTTCCCAGAGCGTATTTCGTAGATAAGGTATGAGAAACCGGTTCTTTTTCCATATTTCGCCCATTGTCTTTCCGAAAGGTACCGCGTTCGCCCTTTTTAAAATTGAGGCTGCTTCACGCCTGGCTGATTTTACAGTTCGGGTGGTACCGATAAAGCCTATAAGGCACAGGCATCCCTCCTCATCCGGTATACCTTTGAGCGGAAGGTATCGTTTGAGAAAAGCGGCAGCCTTTGTATGCCCCGCCAGCGCAATATTCATTTTTGTCTCTGAAACGGAAGAGAGCCTTACCATTGACAAAGACAGGCGTGCGCCCGCAATAGTACCGATTGCCTCCACCCCTTTATCAAAGGAAGGAAAAAAAACACCATAGATCTCATCCCTTTCAGGCAAGTGTGAAATCTTTACAGTAGCCTTTTCTATAATTCCGAGGCTTCCTTCCGATCCCAGTACCATGTGGTGAAGATCGGGACCTGAAGCCGGGGCGGGAAACGGAGACAGAATAAGCGAACCCCGGGGAGTGACAATTTCTGCTCCCGCAAATGCGCCATCTATCCTTCCATATCCGGATGAAAGCTGTCCGCTCGCCCGTGTCGCAATCCAGCCTCCTAATGTAGAATATTCAAATGATTGAGGATAATGTCCCAATGTAAATCCCTGTTTGAAAAGGTGCGCCTCCAGGTCGGGACCCCGGATTCCTGCTTCGAATGTGGCAAGAAGACTTTTCGGGTCCAGTTGAATCAATCGGTTAAGACGGGCAAGCGACAGTATAAGCGCCGGCCTGGTATAATCCGTTATTTCCAGCTGTCCGGATACGCTGGTTCCTCCTCCATATGGCACTATGGCAAACTTTTGTTTGGAAGCGAAGGCGACAAGATTTTCCAGAGCTTCTTTACTCTCCGGGAATGCTACCCCGTCGGACACATTTTGGTGTGAGCCGTACCGAAGGCGTATCCAGTCCGGAAGGCTCTGACCATGCGAATGCATGAACCTGGTTTCCGGATCCGTGCGGATGAGTGGATGATAAGGAAGCCGGCTTTCCGGAAGAGAGGCTACAGTCGATTTGAAAGGTGAATCAGTTTTTGGACAGCCTGGCCCGGCTACTGACTGCAATAATATACTTCCATCTTCAGGTAAATCCATAGTGATCGCATCATCGCCCCAGCCGTTCCACCGCCTCATGCGTTCTCTCCCGGAAGTGCAATTCTTTATCGCCAAAGAATGTAACGAAGCAACTATTTGAATCTTTTTCCTATTCTCTACAAGGCGTGCATGGGTATTGTCAATACAGTTTTTCAAGATCAAGAATAAAGAGAGGGTTGCAGGGTGAAGGAGGAAATGATAAGCTCCCGATTTTATAACATTTGGAGGATACGGGATTAGATGGGACGCTTTAAATTGGTGACGGAATTCGAGCCCAGGGGGGATCAGCCGAAGGCGATCGAAGCACTTACGGCCGGTATAAAAAGAGAGCTTCCCTCTCAGGTCCTGCTTGGTGTGACCGGTTCGGGAAAAACATTTACCATTGCCAATTGTATTGAACGGACACAGCGGCCAACTCTTGTTATTGCCCATAATAAAACTCTGGCGGCCCAGCTTTACGGTGAATTCGCAGCTCTTTTTCCTGAAAATGCCGTTGAATACTTCGTCAGTTATTACGATTATTACCAGCCTGAGGCATATCTCCCAAGCACCGATACCTATATCGAAAAAGATTCGTCTATTAATGATGAAATAGATAAACTCCGGCATTCGGCCACCCGGTCCCTGTTAGAACGGCGGGACGTTATTATTGTGGCCAGTGTCTCGTGTATTTACGGGATAGGCGCACGGGAAAGCTATAGTGAAATGCAGCTTTTCGTGGAAAAGGGAAAAGATATGGGCAGGGATAATATCATGAGAAGGCTTATAGAAATCCAGTACGAACGCAATGACATAGATTTTCACCGGGGAACCTTCCGGGTCAGGGGAGACATAATTGAAGTTATGCCTCCCTATTCTGAAGACCGGGCGATACGAATAGAATTCTTCGGTGATGCGGTTGAATCTATAGCCCTTGTTGATCCTCTTCGGGGGAGAATGCTGGAGCGCCTTGATACAATACGAGTGTATCCTGGAAGCCACTATGTTACGCCTGCCGATGAAATGAAACGGGCTATTTCGGCAATTAAGGAGGAACTGGCTGAGAGGCTTACATATCTGAAAGCCCGGTCAAAGTTGCTTGAAGCTCAGAGACTCGAGCAGAGAACGTTTTTTGATATCGAGATGATGGAAGAGATGGGATATTGTCAGGGGATAGAAAATTACTCCCGTCATTTAACCGGCCGCAAACCGGGAGAGCCTCCTCCTACGCTGATGGAATATCTCCCCGGAGATGCACTTATCGTAATAGATGAAAGCCATGTGACGGTACCTCAGCTTCGAGGCATGTTCCGAGGAGACCGGTCTCGAAAGGAAACGCTGGTCGAGTACGGGTTCAGGCTTCCTTCAGCTTTGGATAACAGACCTCTTATGTTTGAAGAATTCGAAAAATTTTCACAACAGAAGATTTTCATATCGGCAACACCGGCTGAATATGAGATAAAAAAATCTAAAAAGCAGGTTGTAGAGCAGATAATCCGGCCTACGGGCCTGATGGATCCGGAGGTTATAATAAAGCCGGTGAAGGGGCAGGTAGAAGATCTGATAGGCGAGATCAGAGAAAGGATAGAGCGAAAGGAAAGGGTGCTTGTTACCACATTGACAAAAAGAATGGCCGAGAACCTCACGGAATATTATATCGGGCTGGGTCTTCGTGTAACGTATCTTCATTCGGACATCAAGACGCTGGAGCGAGTAGCAATTATCAGGGATCTTCGCATCGGCAGGTATGATGTACTGGTAGGCGTTAATCTGCTGCGCGAAGGACTTGATATCCCGGAAGTATCCCTTGTAGCAATTCTTGATGCCGATAAGGAAGGATTTCTCCGCTCGGAGCGCTCCCTGATACAGACAAGCGGCCGAACTGCCAGAAATGTAAATGGTCAGGTCATAATGTATGCCGATTTGATGACAGAATCAATCAAGGCTTGTCTTTCAGAAACGAAGCGCAGGCGCTCGATTCAAAAGCAGTACAATGAAACGAATGGTATCACTCCGGAGACAATCAGAAAGTCGATCAACGATATACTTGCATCCATTTATGAAGCAGATTATGTTACCGTTCCAGTTACCGGTACGAGTGAAGGCCCCCTCACGATCGGGGAAGTGCAGAAGGAAATCGAAAATCTCAATAAAGATATGAAGAGAGCCGCCGAAAAACTGGATTTCGAGCTTGCCGCCGAGCTGAGGGACAAGATCCGTGAGTTGAAAAAGCTTGAGGTGGAACTGAATCTCTGGTGACGGGAGAAGATGTGAATACAGAAGAAAAAAGGGCAGACAAACTGAATCGGACACCGACAACGCCTGGTGTCTACCTGATGAAGGATGTAAAGGGAAAGGTCATATATATAGGAAAGGCAAAAAATCTGAAAAGCCGTGTCCGTTCGTATTTCGGTGTGACCGATGGCCGGCCCATGATCCCTTTCATGGTTCCCAAAATAGCTGATTTCGAATGGGTAGTTACGAATACTGAAAAAGAGGCACTTATTCTTGAAAATACTCTGATAAAAAAATTCAAACCCCGATATAATGTGATGCTCAGAGATGATAAGGCCTATTTTTGCATTCGTCTGGATCTGAAGAGAGAATTTCCCCGCTTTGAATTGGTGCGGCGGATCAAAAGGGATAAAGCCCGCTACTTCGGTCCCTATTCGTCAAGCGCTGCCGTAAAAAAAACGCTCCATTTCCTGCATCAGCTATTTCCTCTTAGAACCTGCAGGGATCTGGAGTTCAAGAGCCGAAGGCGCCCCTGCATCGAATATGAAATAAAACGTTGTCTCGCTCCCTGTGTCGGTCTTGTCGGCAGCAAGGAATATAATTCCATCCTTTATGCAGCGGTTCTCTTTATGGAGGGCCGTGAAAAGAAAATAACATCGATGCTTACCCAAAAGATGAAAGAGGCTTCAAATAACCTTGATTTTGAGGAAGCTGCCCGATGCAGGGACAGAATCAATGCGATAGAAGCGACTCTTGAAAAACAGCGGGTCGTTTCGTCTTCTCAAAGAGACCAGGATGTTTTCGGCCTCTGGCGTAGCAATGACAAAATTCAGGTGTACACCATTCATGTGAGGAAAGGAATCATCACCGGACGACGCAGCTTTTCGCTTCTCAGGGCCAATGCTCCGATGGCTGAGATTATATCTTCTCTTCTGAAGCAGTATTACGATCGAGGAGCTGCGATTCCAAAGGATATTCTCGTTTCCGAACCATTGGAAGAGAGCACGGTAATTGAAGAGTGGCTTACAGAAGCGGGAGGGAAAAAGGTTTCAATACTTGTACCAAAAAGAGGGGCAGGGGCGGATCTTCTGTCAATGGCGGAAGATAATGCAAGGACTGCCATGATGTCTGAGCAAAGGGCCGCTGAAAATACGGAGGATATTCTCAAGGAAAGTGCCCTTGCACTTCAATTGAAGAAAGTACCGGGAAGAATCGAGTGTTTTGACATTTCGGGACTTCAGGGACGCTACGCTGTTGGTTCAATGGTAGTATTTCTTGACGGAAAAGCTGATACTTCTTTATATCGCCGTTTCAAAATCAAAGCGGCTCCTGATGCCGGAGACTACGGCATGATGTACGAGATGCTTTTACGGCGGTTTGCCGGTAAGGAAGATCTTCCCGATCTGATTGTTATTGATGGCGGAAAAGGGCAGCTCGGTATTGCCTTAACGGTATTGTCTGAGTTGGGCATTAAAGATGTAGATGCAGTAGGCCTCGCGAAAGAATCGAGGCTGAAATCGAAAAAAAGCAGCACAAAAGTCCGAAAAGATGAAGACAGGATCTACCTTCCTGGAAGAAAAAATCCTCTTTACCTTTCATCAACTCCTTCAGTTCTTAAACTGCTTCAGCGGATCAGGGACGAGTCTCACAGATTTGCCATTGCCTATTACCGTAATATTAAATTAAAAGATGATTTTCAGTCAGAACTTGATGGTGTCGCGGGAATAGGAGAATGGAAGAAAAGGGCTCTTCTTTCCCACTTTAAAAGCATTCAGGATATCAAAGAGGCTTCCCTTGAGGAGATTGCCTCTGTCTCCGGTATAGGACCAGTGATCGCCGCAAGAATTAAGGAATATTTCAGCCGTTCCTTGCAGCAAAGAAAAGGAAAAGAAAATTCCGGTAAAGAATATAATGCGTGAAAGAAGCCGCCGTTTCTTCTGTAAAGACTAAACGGCGGCAAGTGATAACAATATGTATACTCGTATTATCTTTTAACTACTATTACCGGTTTTTTCGCTTTTCTGATCACTTTTTCTGATACGGACCCTAGAAGCATTTCAGATAAATTGCTCATCCCATGAGAACCTATCACGATGGCCGAAGCATTTTCTTCTTCCTCTGCCTTAAGAATAGCGCGGAACGGGATATCGGCTTCAATTCTAGTCTTGACCCTGAACCCCTTTGAGGCAAGTTCTTTTTCAATGGATTCCATTTCATTTTTTATGTGCTCCATCTGTTTTTCCCTTACTTCTATAGCCATTTCCGTATTAAGTTTAGTCATGGCATCAAGATTTCGTTGGTCAATGATATGAATTGCTATGACCTCTTCTGTGCCTGCATCTTTCAACTTTTCGATAACAGCAAGCGCTTTGAAGGCCACATCGGAGAAATCTGTCGGATAGAGAATTTTCTTAAACATTATTTCCTCCTAATTCGATAGTTTTATTCAATTTTTCACAAGGAGTAAAGATAATCAAGAACTAATTGAAAAAAAGAATCAATAATGAGTGTAAAAGATTTAGATTTTGTGTCTTCTTTTCGTACCATGTTCGATCGTAAAAAGCTGATTTCATATTGCGACAGATTTTGCTTTACGGTATGGTCACAAGTTATATCAAGAGCTTTTAATGGGGCCCTGCAGGCCGAAAAGTAACGGATTGCGGCAGGAGGAATCTGCTTAAATTTCATAAGGAGGCTTGAAATGAATTTTGAAGATCGTGTGCAGCATGGGTTTGTAGAAAACGACGGGGTGAAGATTCATTATGCAAGTGTGGGAGAAGGTCCCTTGATGATAATGATTCACGGCTTTCCGGATTATTGGTATACGTGGCACCGTCAAATGGAGGATCTTTCTCGGCATTATCATTGCGTAGCCATAGATACGAGAGGGTATAATTTAAGCGACAAGCCGGAAGGTATAGATAAATATGCCATGCACCTGCTTGTTGGAGATGTTGCTGCCGTTATCGGTCATTTTAATGAGAAAAAGGCTATTATCGTTGGACATGACTGGGGCGGTGCCATTTCGTGGGCTTTCGGAATACTGAAACCTGAAATGGTAGACCGGCTTATTATTATGAATGTTGCTCATCCACTCTGTCTTGCCAGGGAAATTGCCAACAATCCGATACAGCGAAAGCACAGTCAGTATGCCAGGGATTTTCAAAAGCATGATGCCCATCTTAATATTGCAAAGATTTTCATGGAGAACAACCTGCTGGTAGAATACGATATTAATGCCGACTCGCTGAAAGGAAAAAACGATGCCGAGATTCTTTCTCTTTGGGTTTCCGATCCAGAGGTTAGAAAATCTTACATTGAGGCATTCAACCGGTCTGATGTAAAGGCAATGCTCAATTATTACAAGCGAAATTATCCGGCAAAAGATGAATTCCCTGAGAAATTGGCCAAGTCTCTTCCCAAAATCAAAGCTCCTCTTCTTGTCATATTCGGCTTGAAGGATACGGCGATTCTTCCCGCTGCTTTGAACGGAACATGGGAATATTGCGAGAAAGATATGACCTTGGTAACGATTCCCGATTCGGGGCATTTTGTACAGCAGGATGCCGCTGATCTCGTCACACGATCTGTGATGATGTGGCTTTCCCGGTAATCTCATTTCATTTTAAGCGAGATGCCTGTTTTCATTGCAGCGGAACTGATGAAAGAAATATCTTTTCGATACTGCCTTTGAGCATTCTGGGATAATAAATATCCTGATCCGAAAGCAGACGATTGAAATCTTTTGCATTGACCACATACGAGATCGCAGGATTTGCGCCTGATAGTGAAGGATGTGCTTTCCCCGCATAAATTAAAAGAGTGTCATCTTTGGATTCTTCAGGAAGAAAGAAAGGGCGGCCGGCCGACCAGGCTCCTGTTATTGCAGGAGCGGTGCGAAAAAAAAGCTTTGGATCATCCAAAGGGCCGCTCTCTATTTGAATATACTTCCGGATTGATGAATTATAATGAATTGAAAATTCCATTGCGCCGGTTTGAAAAATAAATGACGGGAGCGGATCGGTGGCGGTATAGTCTATCCATTCTTGTTTCGACCACCATTGGGAATTGCTGAGGTTTCCTTTTAAAAAGGACTTAGAAGGCCATCGAAGAAGATATACTCTATGAGTGAGAGAATCTACAGCGCAGGTATACACGTAATTCCCTTCCGAAACGACACTCCCTGTTCCGACAATCAACCGGTGATGAATGTCAGGATTTCTTAACCACTGCATATGCCAGTCTTGGGGGCTTTTGTCCGGATTAATGACCATTGCCGCCTTCCAGCCGGCAACATCGAAGCCCAGAGCATTCGGGCTTTTCTCTATCACCATGAAAAAAATAAAAAGTGTATTGTAAAGACGGATCCCGCTGCCGGGCCAAAGCCACTGATTTTCTCTCCCCGGGAAAAACGCCGATGGCTTTTCATCACTTTTTTCCCAGGCAAATGCAATATCGGATTCTGTTGGATTTTTCCCCTGCTGCATCCCGATGCTGTTTCTTATGATGCATGCATTCCTTCGATTTCTGGATGGACCGGTACCAATGAACGTGTCGCCAAAAAGCCATAATATTCTTTCGTCGCCAAGGTATATCGAAGAAGCCCCATCGCCTCCCAGCCAGTACGGGTCTGTGTGAAAAATACTTTCTGCCTGCGGCCAGGGCCGAGCGTGAATACCCCAGTGAAAGTCTTTCGCCCATGTAACCTTTAGAAATCCTATTTCTAAAAAGCTGATAAAAATGACGGAAAGTACGATTTTTATTTTCACGCCAAAAATCCGGTTCCCAACAGGCATTCTGCTGAAATCAAAGGTAATGAATTTTAAAATATGCACTGCAATTTTCCGGGATTTCTTACAAACAGGGACTCTGGTTTTTGTGTCCTTTTGTTTTAAAATACGCAATCGTTTTCAAAAGTCCTGTTTCTAAAGCGACGGAAGGATGCCAGCCGAGGATTTTTTCTGCACGGCAAATATCGGGGCGCCGCCGAACAGGGTCATCAGGTGATTTTTCCTGGAAAATTATTTCGGAGGAACTGCCGGTCAATCGCCTGATTATTTCCGCTAATTCGAGAACAGGAAATTCGGTACCGGCGCTGCAAAGGGAAAAATAATAATTTAATAATTTCTTCCCTGTACATCTGCCCGGTTATTCATCATCTTATAAGATGGTTGACGGATGTCAATATAATTATCATCCATCTCCGGGTTCGTATCACTGCCTGTGTTATTTTTCACAAAAAAAGATCTGCCGCACACCTTATTCGCCTCCAAAACCTCGCGGGCTTGACGCTCGCGTGAAAGTCTCCCACTTACGGATTGACGTTAATGAACAGAACGGGTAAAAAAATCCGGAGCATCACTTTACTATAGGCTATAAAACTTTAAAATCGCAGAAGGGAGGAAAGCATGAACATCGGAAGCCTGGCGGAAGACAATATTAATCGATTCGGAGAATATGAATTCATCTATTCTAATGGTAAATGGTACAGTAATGTTGAAATGAACCGCGCCGCCAACAGCCTGGGCAATGCCTTGAACAGCCTGGGAGCCGGGAAGGGAGACCGCATAGGTGTGCAGCTTGTCAACTGTCAGGAGCTCATCCAGGCATTTTTCGCCATCTTTAAAATAGGAGCGGTTCTGGTTCCGCTGAACCCCTCCCTTCGCATTTACGAACTGGCCTATCTGTATAAGGATTCCGGCATGACCGCCCTGATTACGAGCGCCGATCACATGGAAGCTGTCAGGGAGGCCCGCGGCGATGCACCGGACCTGAAGCATATCATTGTAACGGGCGGGAATGTGCCGGACGATGCTCTTTCCTACGCCGCCATCACCGGTGAAGCTTCCGATACGCTTACCGCAGTGGACAGGGATAACGACGATACCGCAGTCATAATCTATACCGCAGGAACTACGGGAAAGCCCAAGGGGGTCATGCTGACCCACTACAACTGGTACACCCATGTCACCGGTTACTATGAACGGGTCCTTCTGGATGCCTGGGGGATGACGGTGCAGGGCCCAGTGAAAGAAGAGGACGACCGGGGCCGGGCGGCGGAAGGCCGGGATATGGAAGTATACGGTGTCAGCCGCCGGCGCGTTTCTCTTATCACGCTGCCCCTCTTCCATGGGTATGGCGTCTTTGCGCTGAATCTCGAATTTTTTACAGGCGGAAAGCTGGTCGTCCTCGGCCGCTGGAACCCGGAAGAAGCTATGAAGTGCATAGAAAGATTCGGGGTAACCGATTTCCGGGGCGTTCCCACCATGTATATTCAACTGCTCAATCATCCGGCTGCCTCGAAATATGATCTGAGTTCCCTTCAGACATGCATCTGCGGTTCCGCCCCCATGCCGCTCACGATGGCCCGGCAGTGGAGAGAGAAATACGGTATAGATATCTGGGAGGGATACGGGCTCAGTGAGGCCACAACAGTCAACTGCGGCAATATAGCGCAGAGGCGGCCGCCCAAATATGGTTCAATCGGTATATGCTACCAGAAATGTAATTCGATCAGGATATTCGATGAAAAGGATCGCGAGCTTCCGGTCGGCGAAGTGGGGGAAATCGTCATCAAAGGGCCCTGCGTCATGAAGGGCTACTGGAACAAACCGGAAGAGACGGCACAGGCCGTGCACAACGGGTGGCTTCATACGGGTGATGTCGGTTATGCGGATGAAGATGGATATCTGTACATCACCGATCGAAAGAAAGATCTCATCATAAGGGGCGGAGAGAATATCTATCCCAAAGAAATAGAAAACATTCTCTACACGCATCCCGAAGTTCTTGAGGCGGGAGTGATAGGGGTTCCCGATCCAGTGTACGGGGAGGAGGTGAAGGCCTTTATTGCGCTCAAGCATCCCGATGCGGTTAAAGAAGAAGATCTTCTTCGATTCTGCTGTGAAAAACTGCCGACTGTAAAAAGACCGAAATCTATTGTTCTGATGGATGCTCTGCCGAAGAGCGCCATGGGGAAGATATTGCGCAGGGAATTAAGAAACATGATTTGAATGAACCGGTTGTTTTTTATAATATATATCTTCAGCAGTATTAATATAGAATTTTTTAGCCAGCGTGATTGGAGGCCAAGTGAAAGCTTACGATGGAAATGATACAGCCGAGGGAAAAAATGATAGATTGAAAGTAGCGACATATAATGTAAATTCTATACGATCGCGGCTTCATATAATAATTCCATGGCTTACCCGGCACAAGCCTGATCTTTTCTGTATGCAGGAGACAAAGGTTGATGACAAGGAGTTTCCTGATCGAGAATTCAAGGATGCTGGATATCACATAGCGTACAGCGGTGGAAAGCGTTACAATGGCGTGGCCGTTGCGTCTGCGGAAGAACTGGATATGGTATCATTCGGATTCGATGACGGAGGTCCTGCCGATACCGACCGTGTATTATATTGCATCTATTCGGGTATTAAGTTGATGAACCTTTACGTGCCTCAGGGAAGAAGCCGGGATAATGAACAATTTAAATATAAATTGGAATGGTTTGACCGGATTATCCGGTATCTGGAAAGACATTCGTCCCGTGAAGATCCTGTGATATGCTGCGGTGACCTGAACGTCGCTCGGGAGAATATAGATGTGCATGATCCGAAGCGGCTTCTCGGGCATGTTGATTTCAATCCGGAGGTCTGGAAGGCATTCGACCGTCTTACCGCATGGGGTTTCACAGACATTTTCAGAATACACCATCGTGAAGAGAGAGGTCTGTATACGTTTTTCGATTACAGGGTTCCCCGTTCACTGGAACGGGGATTAGGCTGGCGGGTTGACCATATTCTGGCCACCGGCTGTCTTAAAGACCGATCAAAGGACTGCTATATTGATTTGGATGCCAGAAGGATGGAGAAACCTTCAGACCATACAATCCTGGTGGCTGAATTTGCCCCTATATGAATGCGGTTGCGGAAAACCGATTCACCGCTCTTTGCGGTACAAAGACATCTTATTATCCCTATCCCGGAGTAATTGATGTATCCTCTACAATGATAGTAACGGTCACAAGAGGAATTTTCTTTTCAGTGAATTCCATTGTCGGAGGAAGCAGCAGCCTTGGAGTGATTTTGGTTGTTTCTTTAATAGAGGCAAGGTCAATCGGTTCAGTGCGGACCTGAATATCCCGTTTACTTTTTTTCTTAGCTGTAATTTTTACGTATTCGGGCCTTACCTCTATTTTTTTGAGAACCAGTTCCTGCGGCAGCTTTCCTATGGTATCTACCTTGATCGGGACATCCACAGGCGCTGTTTGATGGGCAGTGAGGGAAAGTTTTCCCGGTTGTATGCCTACGACGGTCAGATTCGAAGAATGCTCCACCGTGTTCCGGCTGAGAACAATTTCCTGCTTCCCCTCCCTTATATTCGACATGTCAACTATCAGTTTCGGTGTGTCCTCTTTGCGCAATAAATCGAAAGCCTGCTTTGATCCCATAAGTGCTACTGTTGTCTCTTTCGGCTCCTGATTCTCAATTATCCAATCTACGGGAAGGTTGCGGTATTCTATAGGTATTACAAAATCGCGACGAATAGTTTCTGTCTGAAATCCAAACGTGATCCAGAGAGTACAGCCCAATAACAGGGCTACACCTTTCTCCCAGGGATTTTCCCTTAACCATCGGGGCCACCTTTTCACTTCCGGAGGATTTCCGGAAGACTGAAATTCTTCGAGGACATCCTTCAAGTCATTTTGATTCTTGAGTCTGGTGATATTTGCGTTCCGAGCGATCGATATACTTCCTAATTCCTCGGATACCACAATGCAAAGAGCGTCACATCGTTCTGCCAATCCCAGCGCCGCCGTGTGGCGAAGACCAAGATTCATTACTTTTTTGCTGTTTGTCGAAAGCGGTAAATGGCATCCGAATTTACTGATTTTTCCTTCTTCGATAATCACTGCACCGTCATGCCCGGATGAGTGAGGATCAAAAATACTTTCAAGGATGGCCGAACTTATTGTTCCGTTAAGTATATTCCCTCCCTCGAGGTGGCGATTCAGATAATCTTTTCCCTTCAGAATAATAAGAGCTCCATATCGTTTCTGAGCAAGACTGATTACCGCCGAAGATAAGGCTTTGACATCGGGGATTACCGAACGCGGGTTTTTTTTGAAAGGGCGCCATATAGCCAGATGTTCAAAAAAACGGCGCAGATCTTCCTGAAAAATAATAAGCATGGCAACAAAAAGAACAGCAAAGAAACCCTGCAACACATATTCGGTCATGTACATATGAAAAAATCTGGCTACGCTATAGATAAGGCCAAGAATTATGATTCCGAAAAATACGAATCGTGAAGCAGTCTTTTTAAGCCATATCAAAACGAAATACGAAAGCACGCTGATAACGGCAACATCGAATAGATCAGATATTCTTATATTGCGAAATAGATGGAGTAGATAATCTTTCATAATCACAAACCGAATTACGTTACATTATGCACAAAACTTTGCGCATGACAACCAAAAAAGTATTGATCTTCGGCTCATTATGAACTGCGTTCACGACTGTCACATACATGATGGAGGGTAAAGGAGAAGACTCGCACATTGACCCTCCTTTCTGTTTGAGGTTGCCAGGCTTTTTTGTTATTGTTACGTATATTACCTGTATTAGAGGAAATTATGAGTACAAATGATGAGAATAGGATGCATCCTGTTCGAAGTCTGCTTTCCATTGCAGAAGGAAAACGGAATTTCCTTGTGCTATGTCATAATAATCCCGATCCTGATGCGATCGCTGCCGCAGCTGCTCTCAAATTTATTCTGTCCCATGAAATGAAAAGTAAGGTCGTAATAGGCTACGGCGGAATAGTAGGCAGAGCAGAAAACAGGCAACTGATCAGACGGAGCAAAGTTGAATTAACCAATGTAAAAGATATAGATTTTGAGGAATATTCCTTCATCTGCCTGGTTGACAGCCAGCCGAGAAGCGGGAATAACGACCTTCCCCGCCACATAATTCCGGATGCGGTCATCGATCATCATCCTATGAGAAAGGAAACCCGGCAATGCCGATTTTATGATATACGCCCGCATTATGGAAGCTCCTCCACTATTCTTACTGAATACCTTCGTGAGCTTGATATCGTACCGGAACGCAGGCTGGCAACTGCGCTCGTCTACGGTATCAAAACAGATACCGGATGGTTGAACCGTTCCGCATCCAAAGCAGATCTTGAAGCCTTCAATTTTCTTTTTCCTCTTATTTCCACCAGGACTCTGGCGGCCATTGAAAGTCCTCCAATGCCGAAATCTTATTATATTAAATTTATAGATTCTATAAATAATGCTGTGCAATATCAGGACGTGATAGTTTCCGATCTGGGAAAGATCAATAATCCGGATGTTGCGTCTGAAATGGCTGATTTTTTGTTAAGAATGGAAAATATCAGATGGGTGCTCACATTGGGAGAATATAAAGACGAATTGATCCTATCTGTGCGTACTTCGCGCCGGGGCTGGTGGGCCGGGAAAGTTGCACTGAGGATTCTCCGAGGAATAGGAATCGGGGGAGGCCATGAAAAAGCCGCAGGCGGGAAATTGAATTTATCAGGTTTAGCACCCGATCAAAAACAACGTAAACTCGAAAAGGTAATTGAAAGATTTCTAAACGCCGTCGGTGCAGCAGGTATTGCAGGGCGATCTCTGGTTCCATTTTCTCCACCTGATTCTCCGAAAACAAATGGGGGGAGTATTTCTTCGACTGTGACTCAGTGACAGTAATTTTTTTGATCGAATAAATGAGTAACGGTTCCGTATTCCTCTATAATGCCGCCGGGTATGAGTAAAGGTATTCGTGAATGCATATGCCGGAGGCGATTACGAAAATACCGTATGTGAAGGCGTTTGTCGGGAGTGCGCATTATGAAGATCTTGATGTTCGGATGGGAAAACAGACCCTTTTACAGCGGGGGCTTGGGAAAAGTCTGTGGTGACTTGGCAGAGACGCTTGCAGGTAAAGGAGTTGAAGTTCTTTTTTTTATGCCAAAAACGGCTGCTACTGTTCGAAAAACAGAATCGTCCGTGATTGATACAAATGATTTAAAAATAAATGATTCGGACTGTCTTAAGAACAGGATGATTGCAAAAACTGCGATTGATACATTGATAAGTCCATATATGAACAGTAATTCGTATTATGAAGCATATAGCCGCCGGATTGGAGTGAACGCGAAAACAGATCTTTACGGGCACGATATCTATCGCGAGGTTTTAAGGTACGCTGAAAACGCACATGCGATTTCAAAAATAACACAATATGATCTTGTTCATGCGCATGACTGGATGTCAATACCTGCGGGAATCGCTGCGCGGGATACGAGAAATGTTTCCTTTGTCATTCACATCCATTCGCTTGAATCAGATAGAAGCGCATGGAGAATAGATGAAAAGATTTATGGTATTGAAAAATTCGGAATGATTGAAGCCGATCATATAATTGCCGTGAGTGAATACACGAAAAAAAAGATCATCGATCAATATGGCATTGCTCCTGAAAAGATTTCAGTTATTTACAACGGTGCATCTGTTTCTGAACCCGGAACACCTGTGCGGAAAAGAAAAAATAAAAAAAATGTCCTTTTTATAGGCCGGCTTACCGAACAGAAAGGTCCTTGCTACTTTATTGAAGCTGCCAGCAAAGTAATTGCTGCAGATTCCGATGTGAGATTCTTTATCGCGGGAGATGGAGAGCTTGCAGGAGAATTAAAGAAAAAAGTATCGCGGTTGGATATGGATGAGTATGTTTTTTTTACCGGTTTTATTGATGAAACTGAAAAACTGTATGCCATGTGCGATCTTTATGTCATGACCAGCGTATCGGAGCCTTTCGGAATGACAGCTATTGAAGCTGTAAATTCCGGGGTACCAGTTATCATTTCAAAAACATCGGGCGTGGCCGAAGTGTTGAAAAGGGCTCCAAAAATCGATTTTAGAGATACTGATGCACTTGCTTTCCAAATTTTGAAAATTTTGCACGATGATGAAATCAGGGATCTGATTGTAAATGAATGCAGAGAAGATATTAACGTGCTTACATGGGAGAAAGCTGCGCACGAGATCGTGGAAGTATATAACAGATGTCTCGAAGCAGATGGATACAGCGTAAGCCATTAATTAACCGTGGAATTCGTAAATATGCAAAGGTGTATACATCATGAATGAATATTCCATAGACTGTCTGTTCGAAGTGAGCTGGGAGGTATGCAATAAAGTTGGAGGGATTTATACGGTTTTGAAAACGAAAACCGGCCACGCAGTTTCGCAATTCGGAGACAGGTACATACTTATCGGTCCTGACTTTGGCAATAATCCGGAATTTAAGGAGACAGATGAAGATCTGTGGACGGAAGTCAAAAATAAAGTCAGTTTTAAAAATCTGACCTGCAGATGCGGACGATGGTCTACCGCAACAGGAACACCCAGAGTCATATTGGTCAAATTCAATGGGGCATATCAGGTTGACAAACTTCTCTATGAACTCTGGCAGGAACATGGTGTAGATTCCATGGCGGGAGGCTGGGACTACATCGAACCGGTGCTTTTCGGGACAGCGGCGGGTGAGATAATAGAAATTCTTTATGAACGGCTTACAAAAGCGAAAGAATCCGCAGTAGCACAATTTCATGAGTGGATGGCAGGAGCCGGCATGCTTTTTATCAATAAAAGAATTCCGGAAATAGCAACAGTATTTACCACGCATGCCACCATGCTGGGCCGATCGCTGGCGGCAAACGGGATAGATATATACAGTGCTATCGAAGATATTTCCCCAACCGAAATGGCGGCTAAAATGAATATTACCGCCAAGCATTCCATGGAAACAGCGGTTGCACGTGAGGCCGACTGTTTTACTACCGTCAGCGATATTACGGCGCGTGAATCTGAACATTTCCTTGGACGAAAGCCGCAGATAATACTTCCAAACGGGATTAACATAACTGATATTGCCGACTGCATTGAACATAAGGATCACATTGAGAAATCCCACCGTGCATTAATGGATTTTGCCGCTCAATTTCTTCAGGAAAAAATCACTGATTCAAAGACTAAATTTCTTATTACATCGGGACGATATGAATTCAGAAACAAAGGAATAGACCTTTTTCTTGAATCTCTCAGTAGAGTAAAAGACGATATAAAAAAGAAATCGCCGGATAAAAAGCTCGTTGCATTTGTCGACGTAATCGGAGGCCATCTTGGAATTTCAGAAGAGACTCGCCGGATTTTAAAAGGTGAAGAAGCGCAGCGGGAAGGCATATCGAGGATCTGTACTCACCAATTGTCAAATCCTCAACATGATCCTATATTGAATCTGTGTCACATTTTGAATCTTATGAACGCACCGGACGATCCGGTAAAGATCATTTATATGCCGGTGTATTTAGACGGATTTGACGGTCTTATTAATTTGCCTTACTACGATGTGTTGAGCGGATGCGATCTCGGAGTATTCCCTTCTTATTATGAACCGTGGGGATATACCCCCCTGGAGAGTGCATCTCATTGCGTTCCTACTCTCACGACTGATCTGACTGGATTCGGCATGTGGGCGAAAAAAACTTCCGGGGATCAAAAAGGAGTCATTGTACTTGATTATCGGGGCAAAACGCATGGTGAAGTAATTAATGCGCTGACAGAACACATCTTGAACTTACTGTCATGGTCGGAAGAGGAAATATGGCAGCAGAGGCAAAAAGCCAGATTCATTGCTGAAAAAACGGACTGGAAAGAATTTTTTCCACATTATCTTGCAGCGTACGAGCAGGCCTTTAAAACGGCCGAAAACAGAATGACGGGAATAGATACGAGCGCCTATGGGTTGGAGGTAACGTATATCGGTACCGATTCCCAGCAACCTCGTTTCAGAAATTTCAGTATAGTGGCGGCACTTCCGGAGAAAATAAAATATCTGAGGGATATCGCATATAATCTCTGGTGGACCTGGAATCCGGATGTCCAGGATCTCTTTGCGAGGCTTGATCCCACTCTTTGGGAGGAGACCGCCCATAATCCAATAGAAGTTCTGGAACGCGTCACGGACGGACGGCTGCAGGAGATGGCTGAAAACGAAACATATCTTCGGCTGTACAGACAGACCCTCGCACTAATTGATGACCTGCTGAGTAGATCCGATAGTGAGGGTGCAAAAGATTCGCTTATTACCGCCGACAGGCCGGTTGCATACTTTTCAACAGAATATGCTCTGCACGAGAGTCTTCCCATCTATTCCGGAGGACTTGGAGTGTTGTCGGGAGATCATTTGAAATCCTCAAGCAACTTGAATATACCCCTTGTAGGTGTGGGACTTTTATATAAAAATGGTTATTTTTCCCAGCAGATTGACAGAGAGGGGAATCAGCTTGCCCATTATCCCGATAATGATTTTTCGCGGATGCCCGTTTTAGTATGTGACGAAGGCGGTCGCACCAAAGAGCCGATCAAAATAGATGTATATCTTCCGGGAAGAAAGCTCTACGCTCAGGCCTGGAAAGTAGCAGTCGGGAGAGTGACTCTCTATCTTCTCGATACGGCCGTACCTGAGAACAGCACGCAAGATATGAATATCACTTCACGGCTTTACGGTGCCGATCAAAGGCTTCGTATTGAACAGGAAATTATGCTCGGTATCGGCGGGGTCAGATTGCTGGACAGGATGGGAATAAAACCTGCTCTATTCCACCTTAACGAAGGGCACAGTGCATTTCTGCTTCTTGAAAGAATGCGGCTGCTAATGGAAAGCAAAGGTCTATCTTTTTTTGAGGCGCGAGAAGTTGTCAAAGCGGAATCGGTGTTTACGACTCACAGTCCTGTTGAGGCGGCGAACGAACGCTTTGAAGAGACTCTGATGAAAAGTTATTTTTTTGAGTATGTCAAAAAGCTGGGTATTTCCTGGGACCAGTTCTGGGAACTGGGGAGAGATGAACCGGGTGCGGGGAAGCCTTTTTACATGACGGTTCTTGCATTCAAGCTTGCAAGTTGTGCCAATGCAGTAAGTAAACTTCATGGAAAAGTTGCAAGAAAGATGTGGAAAAGAGTATGGCCGGGATTCGATGCAGATGAAATACCGATAAAAGATATTACAAATGGGGTTCATATGCAGTCCTGGGTTGCGCCGGAGTGGAAAGAATTTTATGAAAGATATATAGGAATTGACTGGCACTCGAAAAATTTTGACAGACAAAACTGGGCCAAAGTCGATGCTATTCCTAACGTTATCCTCTGGCAGATTCATCAGCATTTGAAAGAAAAAATGATAGGTTTCCTGAAAAAGTCCATTTCAGATCTCTATAACGCGCAGGGTATATCGCCGGGGGTGACAGAAGAGAAAATTTCGGCGCTCAATCCGAATGCCCTTATAATTGGTTTCAGCAGGCGTTTTGCCACATATAAACGGGCAACGTTAATATTTGAAGATGATAATAGACTGCTGCAGATTATGGGTAATTCGGAAAAACCTGTTCAGCTGATTTTTTCCGGTAAAGCGCACCCAAATGATGAAGGCGGAAAGGCTCTGCTCAAAAAGATCTATGAATATTCATTGGATTCACGATTTAAGGACAAGGTATTCTTTATAGAAAAATATGATCTCGCGATAGCGAGGCATTTAGTGCAGGGAGTTGATGCCTGGCTTAACAACCCTTTGAGGCCCCGTGAAGCAAGCGGAACGAGCGGTATGAAAGTGCTGCCTAATGGCGGCCTCAATATCGGTATTCTTGACGGCTGGTGGGATGAAGCATACAATGAGCATGTAGGCTGGGCTATAGGAGAAAGGGTGGAGTTCAGCAATACTGAAATGCAAAATAGAGCCGACAGCAGGGCACTGTATGATGTGCTTGAAAGATCGGTTATACCTGCCTTTTTTACCAGAAACGGGGGAGGCATGCCGGAGCAGTGGATTTATATGATGAAAGAATCTATCAAGACACTCGTACCGGAATTCAATACCCATCGAATGGTTAAACAATATTATGAAACAATGTACACTCCTGTTGCGAGACGGGCCTTTTCGCTGTCGGCCAACAATTATGCAAGAGCTAAAGGATTAGCCGAATGGAAGCTTAGAATCGCTTCAAGATTCTCGACCGATCATATACGGTGGTTTAGAACGAGAGGATTCCGGGGTGACCGTCTTGAAATGGGAGAAGAACTTAGGATTGAAGCGGGAATCGATTACGGCAAACTTTCGGAAGACGAGTTGAGGATAGAAGTAGTTGTAATGGAGGCAGATTTGAAAGAAGAATTAAGAAATCCGGTTATACTGCCTATGAAAAAAATCACTGTCGACAGCGATGATGGCATAGCTCACTATACAGCTTCCTACCGTGCGATGAAATCAGGCAGCTTTGTATATGGAATAAGGGTTCTGCCCTTTCATTCCGATCTTTTCGATTATCAGGAACTGGGCCTTGTACACTGGGCCTGAGGAGGCTGCACGTCATCATGCCGTTATTAACCTTGTATTTTCAATTGCACCAGCCTTTCAGACTTCATCCTGAAAGGGATAAATTTATCTGGGAGGAAATGAACCGGGAAGTTTTTTTAAAAACAGCTTCAACATGTTACCTGCCGGCCATCAGGCTTTTTGAAGAACTTATAGAAACAGAAAAGCATTTCAAAATAACGCTTGGAATGTCAGGAACATTTCTGGAACAGGCAGACAGGTACGAACCGGGTGTGATACTCGCTCTTCAGAGGCTTGTAGATGCAGGTAAAGAGGGCATGAGGGTAGAGTTTCTTGATGAAACGTACTATCATTCTCTGTCAAATCTTTTTGACGACCCCAAAAAGCAGGAATTCAGAGACCAAATATCATTGCATCGGGATACCCTCCGGCAGTTTTTCGGAATCAGACCTTCCGCTTTCAGAAATACGGAATTGATGTATAGCAGCAGCATCGCAGAAGCAGTCGCTGATATGGGATATCGGGTTATGCTGTGTGAATGGCGAAAAAATGGAACATCCATACCCGTTGATCGCGTGTACCGTGCCGAACAAAGCAATCTTATCGCCCTTGTCAGAAACAGAAGGTTGAGCGAGGATGTTGCGTTGCGATTTTCGGGCAAAGTTTCGCCCGAGAGCTATGCCAAAGATATTGCTGATATTAACGGAGAATTAGTGCTTCTTGGATATAACTTTGAGCATATAGGAGAACACTTTCGTGAAGAGGAGGGGATTTTTGCCTTCTGGAAAAAGCTGCCCCGGGCCATTGCAGAATATAAAAGCATAGAAATGGCAAATCCCGCGGAAATAGCCGATAAGTATAAAGATGCTGTATGCCCGGTCGTAAGTGTACAGAAATCAAACGACTTCTCTCAAGTTGACGCGATGGACGAAACGTTCGGCTGGGTTGGATCGATTACCCAGTATGAGTTATTCAAGAACATAGAAAGCCTGGAAGATAAAGCCCGTAAAGCAGGGGGAGAACTGCTGACCCGCTGGCGGCATTTGACTGCTTCGGATCATGTGTATTTTTTAAGGGAAAAGGAAATGACTCCCGTCGTCCATACTTTTTTTAATCCATACGGGGGCTCGGTTACCCAGGCAGCTCACGTCCTGACAAGAAAGATAGATGGTCTGGAATCTGCGTTGGCTCGATTTGAAATCCTTAAAAAAAGCGAAAGGACGGCCGTCCTCATTATCGCCCCGGAGAGCGGACGTCTTCCAGACGACATGGGACCTTTAGCCCGCTATATTTCAGGGAAAAGCGGAGGATTGGGAGAAGTTGTATCGGCACTTTGCGAAGGACTGAACGAACGTAATATAGATGTCCATCTTGCGACTCTCAACCTGAAAAAAAGATTTCAAATGGAATCTCAGATCGACGAAGATGCATGGCGTGAAATTCGCTATCATATTGATCCGGGGAGAATTCACCTGGTTACCTCGGCCGTATTTGCTGATCTTCCCGGTGCATATGCCGGTAATACCGCGCTGAATGCCGCAGAGTTTCAAAAGGAAATCATTCATAATATTATAAAAGATGTGAGTGCCAGAAGCAGAGGGAAACTTATTGTCCACAGTCACGACTGGATGGCTGGAGGGGCTGTTTCAGCGTATGTAAAATCGAGAGGATTCCCGATGCTCCATACACTTCACAATAGTTTCACCGGTCATGTTCCCCTTGATATGTTTTTTGGTCTGGATATCGGGGAGCTTTCGGGATATCTTTATTATTCAAGTGACCAGGGGAGACCCTCGATCGACTGTCAGGCGACGGCAATAAAGAACGCAACGTTGATCAATTTTGTGGGGCAGCGATTTCTTGAAGAAGTGGTGAATGATTATTTTACGGAGCACAACTTTATTCCTTACAGCATACGACAGGAGGTGAAGCAGAAATATTTTTTTGGTTCGGCTCTTGCGATTATAAATGCTCCGGCACGGAGCATGTACCCGGAAAATTGTGAATATCTTGTGAGGAAATACGGTGTTGATGATGACTTTTTGACTGCCAAAAAAGAAAATCTAATGGAGTTTCAAAAAAGGATGGGACTTAAAGAAGATCCGGCGGCAATCCTTTTTTATTGGCCCTCCCGGCTCGATCCGGTCCAAAAAGGAATTGACCTGCTTGAATCCATTCTGCTTAAGTTCGCCATTGAACATTGGGATGTGCAGTTTGCCATTGTTGCGAATGGTGTAGGCGGTGACCGCTACCATGAAGAAGTTCTGGGAAGGATTTCCTGGGTTTCAGGGGGAAAGATAGCATATCATCATTACAGGGAAGATCTTTCCATGCTGGGTTTCGCGGCTGCAGCGGATGTATTCGGGGCTTCTCTCTATGAACCCTGCGGACAGATAGATCAAGTGGGAAATTTGTTCGGGGCTACGGCAACCAATAGAGATACGGGAGGATACCACGACAAAATCCGTGAATTGAGGCTCAGAGCAGACGGATCTCCGCAGGATGTAGGAAACGGTTTTCTCTTTCGGGACTATGATCCGGGGGGGCTCGTATACGGTCTTGAAAAGAGTCTGCAGTTTCACCGCAAGCCTTCTGAAGTGAAAGAGTCTCAAATCAGGCGTATCATGAAAGAGACGAGGCAGAAATACGATCTGGGAAATATGATAGCCAAATACATCGGAACATACGAAAGGCTCAACGGCGGCAAGCCCCTTGTGTAATATGGAATTACGGTGCGGTATTCCATAATGAAATCAGATATTCCTTTTGATTCTCAAATTTGAGGGCCTGGTCCTCTACAAGTTCTTCAGCTTCGGCTGAAGACATTTCCTTTGTCTGCCTTACGAAAGATGCAACGCGAGCATAATACAGAGGCGTCATAACATCGACCAGCTTATAGCGGTTCACCGGCCAGCGATGAAAAGTGGCTGCAAGTTCATAAAGAATTTTGACCCATGTTTCTGTTGAAATATGGAAGTTTGACGAATCCAGAGAAGCCGTCCTTTTGATTTCGGCGAAACTTTCCATACTGAATATATCTGACCAGAGAGATGAAAACTGCTCGTAGCCGATCTTGAAATTTTCTATAATAGCTTCAAGATTGACGGCGACCGCTTTCGGGTCCTGAGTTTTTTCAAAGCCAAATGTTTCAAGCGGTTCACTTCCTTTTACTTTTTTCCATATTTCTTCATTCTTTTCCATCAATGCAAATACGGTCCACAGAACTTGCCTGAACATAGGGCCCAAGTGCTGTCCCGGATCTTTGGCGTCATGTATTTTTACGCCGAGATTTGACTGGCAAATTCTGAAATTTTGAGTAATTGCGTTGGTCGTCATCCATATATCGATTCCGTAACGGGCTACGTCAGTTTCCCAGACGTCCTGATCGATATAATATTTAACTACATCCTTTGAAAGGGCGAAATCTCCCCCGATCGGCTGCCGCACTCTTTTGCCATAAAGGGCTCTGGTGAGATTATATACGATATTGTTGGTGATGGTTCCGTCGTATTTGTGCCTGACATACACCGGAGCCACGAATTGGTACCCTCTGTTTAAAACGGGTGAAAGGAGATGCTCAACCCAATCGGGAGTGATGCTGCGAAGGTCTGAGTCGACCACTGCGCATGCTGTGATATTGAGACGGTATGCCGACTCGAATATGGAGCGAAGGGCGGTTCCCTTGCCCGCCGGTCCCCGGTATATGGAGACTATTTTTTCTTGCCAGGGCTTTATCTGAAATTCCTTGGCCACCTCTCTCGTGTCATCCGTGGAACCTCCGTCAGCGATAAAAATTACACTTCTTTTATTTTTAAAATGCTGCGCCAGACCGTGCGTTACCATTTGGATCACATGTTCGATAGTTGTTTCGTTATTATAACAAGGAATGCCTATCAAGATATCGGCGGATTCTATTTCTTCTATCCGCTTTGCCCCGTAGGATCGAAGAGCGGTATTGTAATGCATGAGAATATCTCCTTTAAAAATTCTGAATTCGCAAGAAGTGCGCTCATTTTCTTTTGTTTTGATTATTGCGAAAAGCCTTCCATGCCGACAATCTTGCTTTAATTTCTTTTTCGCGGCCTCTTTCGGTGGGAAAATAAAAAGTGTGGCCTTTGATTTCTTCCGGCAGGTGCGTCTGTTGTACCTGGGCTTCGGCATAGTCATGCGCATATTTGTAATCTCTTCCGTACCCCATTTTTTTCATTAAAGTAGTGGGAGCATTCCTCAAATGTAAAGGTACCGGAAGTGTGCCGGTTCGGTTAATGAATTCCTTTACTTTGCCCATTGACAGATAAAGGGCGTTACTCTTCGGGGCCGTAGCCAGATATACAGCCGCCTGGGCCAAAGCCAGTTCTCCTTCGGGAGAACCGACAAAACGGTACGCTTCCATCGCTGAAAGAGCTGCTGTGAGAGCTCCCGGATCTGCAAGTCCTATATCTTCCGAAGCAAAGCGGACCATTCTTCTTGCGATATAAAGAGGATCTTCCCCTCCCATCAACATTCTTCCCAGCCAGTAAAGAGCCGCATCGGGGTCGCTTCCGCGCAAGCTTTTGTGGAAGGCTGAAATCAGATTATAGTGTTCTTCGCCCGATTTATCGTAGAGGAGGGCTTTTCTTTGAACTGCCTTCTCAGTAATTTCGACGGATATTCTCTTTTCCGGATTGTTTTCTTGCTCGGCAAGAAACGCAGATATTTCCAGATTGTTTAAAACCGTTCTGGCATCTCCGTCGGCTGATCTGGCCAGATGATCAAGCGCCGGTCTTTCAATCGTCAGTTCCTTATCTCCCAATCCGTCAATTCGGTCCCGCAAAGCCCTCATAATGACTGCCTTTAGTTCTTTTTCCGAAAACGGGTAAAGGACTAAAATGCGGAGGCGGGACAGGAGCGGAGCTATTACTTCGAAAGAGGGGTTTTCAGTAGTGGCGCCGATGAGAATAATAAGTCCGTTTTCGACATGTGGAAGAAAGGCGTCCTGCTGCGCCTTATTAAATCTATGAATCTCATCGACAAACAGAATAGTAGCACCCGGATTCGATTCCTGCCGAGCCCTCGCCCTGTCTATGACGGCCCTGATATCTTTTACACCTGAAAGAACTGCCGAAAAGGTTTCAAAATACGCGTTCGACTCTTTCGCGATAATGCGGGCCAGTGTTGTTTTACCGCATCCCGGGGGTCCCCAGAGAACCATGGAAAAAAGATTTCCGCTCCTCACCGCCTGCCGAAGCAATCCTTCGAGCCCGACAAGATGTGTCTGCCCTATAAACTCGTCAAATGATCGAGGGCGCATACGATCGGCAAGGGGCACCCTTTTCCCTGTGATGTTACCTCTGCCATTGGCGAAGAGATTCATACATGAAAGCTTACGGTTTATTCTTCAAAGAGTCAACTATTTCAAAGATAGTCGTAATTTTATCTTTGGAGGGTACATTCAGATATTGATCGAGCAGTTTCCTGGAAAACACCTCTTCCAGATAGCTCTCGATGGGAATCGTGGTATGCCAGCATCCGATGATTTGCCTGCAGGGAATCGTGCCCTGTTCAATTCGGCAGTATGCAAAGGTAATTTCGCCTCCGAGTTTAGGACATCTGATTTGTAAATTGTCGTAACGGTTCATAAAAGATTCTTTCTTATAATTCGAAAGGCGGCCCCACAAGCCCGCCTTTCACTGATTTTTTTGAATGTTTCCTCAGGTGTCTGAAGTGCCCCTGAGTCCGCATGCTCAATTAGGGCGAAGGGAACTGTGCCACCAATTTTTTCGCCCGATCGATCTCCTCGTCCGGAAGAGTATAATTTGTCAGCTTCCCGGAAAAATATGCATCGTAAGAAAGAAGATCCACAAGGCCGTGACCGCTCCAGTTGAACAATATCACTTTTTCTTTTCCCTCTTCTTTCGCACGCCTTGCTTCCTCGACTACTGCGGCAATTGCATGACTGGTTTCGGGGGCGGGAATGAATCCTTCGGTTCTTGCCCATTTAATACCGGCATCAAATGTTTCTATCTGATGATATGATCGTGCTTCGACTAATCGTTCCTTAACCAGGTGACTCACTATAGGCGCCATACCATGGTAACGAAGTCCCCCGGCATGGATCGGTGCCGGTACAAAATCGTGTCCCAAAGTATGCATGGCAAGAAGCGGGGTCGTCTGCGCCAGGTCCCCGAAATCGTAACCGAAAGGCGCCCTCGTCAAAGATGGGCAGGAAGTAGGCTCAGCTGCGACAATGGCAATTTCTTTTCCGTTAATTTTATCACGTACAAAGGGAAGTGATAATCCTGCAAAATTGCTTCCGCCGCCGGCACACCCTATTACCACATCTGGATATTCACCGATTTTCCCGAGCTGCTGCTGTGCTTCGAGGCCGATGATTGTCTGGTGAAGCAGGACGTGATTCAAAACGCTCCCCAGGGAATACCGTGCATCTTCTTTTCCCATTATATCCTCGATGGCTTCACTTATTGCAATGCCGAGACTCCCCGGAGAATCGGGATTTTCGGCCAGGATTTTTTTCCCCACTTCCGTCTGACTGCTGGGGCTTGAAAAACATTCGGCTCCCCAGGTCTGCATCATCAGCCTCCGGTAGGGCTTTTGATCAAAGCTTACCCTGACCATGAAAACTCGACATTCGATACCGAACATGTTGCATGCCATACTGAGAGCGCTTCCCCACTGCCCTGCACCCGTCTCGGTGGAAATCTTTTTTATGCCGAATTCTTTATTGTAGTAAGCTTGTGCAACCGCGGTATTTGGTTTATGAGAGCCTGCAGGGCTTGTCCCTTCATGCTTATAGTAGATTTTGACCGGTGCATTGAGCGCTTTTTCGAAATTGTAGGCGCGGCAGAGGGGGCTTGGCCTCCAGAGCAGCAGCTTTTCCAAAACTTCTTCCGGTATATCTATCCACCGCTCCGGGCTCATTTCCTGTTCAATGAGATTCATTGGGAAAATCTGGGCCATATCTTCCGGCTTAAGCGGCTGTCCTGTTCCGGGGTGAAGCGGCGGGCTCATAGGGGTTGGCAAATCGGCCATAATGTTGTACCACTTGCGGGGTATTTCATCTTCATTCAAGAATACTTTAACCTGTCTCATTGGAAATCCTCCTGATGCATCTGCATGTATTTTATTTCCTTTAGGGTGTTATCCGCAGAAGTTCTTTCCCTGCGGGTCAGATCGAAAAAAAAGCCACGGGGAATCCTCTTCCGGCTCCCATGGCCTATTGCGTGATAGTTGACTCTGTCAGCTACATGGGCGCACCTTTATTTCTGATTTGCCACCACCAGAACCATGTTTTACCAAAACGGACTGCCATTCCCATCGCGCTGCTCCCTCAATGACGTTTCTGCAAGTAGAAACATATCCCTCGCTTTATGTCAAGCGGAAAAAAGCGATGTGACGATTTTTAAGAAGAACCTTCAATTCGGGAGCCAAAAGCATTTTGACAAAACGTCCTGCAGTAATATATAATCTCGCACTTTAAATTTGTTTCAGAAGGAACCAAATGACCGATATTGTAAAACAGGAAGTCAGAGTCCGTTTTGCTCCAAGTCCGACGGGATATCTTCATGTGGGAGGACTCAGAACGGCACTTTTTAACTATCTTTTTGCCCGCAAAGAAGGGGGCAAATTCATTCTGCGCATCGAAGACACGGATCAAAAACGATATATACAGGGCGCACTGGATAACTTGATGGCGAGCCTTAAAAATATGGGTCTCGATTATGATGAAGGCCCTGATGTAGGGGGACCTTATGGGCCGTATATACAGTCGGAGCGGATTGAAATTTACCGTAAGTATACGGAAAAACTTTTGGAATCGAAAACCGCCTATTACTGTTTCTGTTCCGAAGAGAGACTCGAAAATTTAAGAGAAACTCAGAGGAAGCTCAAGAAACCTCCGATGTATGATGGAAAATGCAGGGATTTGACCGAGTCCGAGGTGAAAGAAAAACTCGCTGCCGGAATTCCATTTGTAATACGCCTCAGATTTCCTAAAGAAGGACGTACGATTTTCGATGATGTCATCAGAAGAAAGGTTGCTGTCGATAATTCCGTAGTCGACGACCAGGTTCTTCTCAAGTCAGACGGTTTTCCCACATATCATTTAGCGAATGTAATCGACGATCATCTCATGGGTATTTCTCATGTGATTCGAGGGGAAGAGTGGCTCTCAAGTGTTCCCAAACATATTTTCCTTTACAGGGCATTAGATTGGAAAATTCCCGTTTTTGTGCATCTACCTCTTTTGCTGAATCCGGATCGAAGTAAGCTGAGTAAACGCCAGGGCGATGTTGCGGTTGAAACCTATATCGAAAAGGGGTATTTGCCAGAAGCTCTGATCAATTTTATCGCCCTTTTAGGATGGCATTCGGCCGATGATCGGGAATTGTATACTCTTCCGGAGCTGGAGCAGACTTTTTCTTTAGACCGTATAAATAAGGCCGGTGCGGTTTTTGATATAGATAAACTGAACTGGATGAATGGATGGTATATAAGGAACTTTGATACTGGAACTATCGCTGACAGGGCTCGCCCTTTTTTCGAAACCCATGGTATTGATGTTTCCGATTCGGCTAAATTTGAAAAGGTGATAGCCGTTACCCGTGATTACACTTCAAATCTAGAGGAAATGCCTCCGCGGGGCCGAGTATTTTATGAAACTCCTCAATTTTCCGAAGAAGATAACGTGTTGATAAATGAAGAGAATTCAAAAGCAATATATTCCTATTGGATTCATGAACTGAAGAAGCAATCGGAATGGAGTAAAGAGGATTTGACGAAGCTGATAGAAGATTCAATGAAGGTCCTCTCGCTTAAGGGAAAAAAGTTTTTCTTTCCTCTTAGACTCGCCTTATTCGGAAATACCCACGGTCCGGATATTCCGACCATTATTGATATCCTCGGCAGAGATGAATCAATCAAGAGATTGGAGAATTGCCTTAAGAGCATATAATCCGGCGGACACTTCAGGAGGAAGAAATGACCAAGGTGCTTTTAATAGGAAACGGCGCCCGTGAACATGCAATTGC
Source organism: Syntrophales bacterium (assembly GCA_023230565.1). Classification (GTDB taxonomy): domain Bacteria; phylum Desulfobacterota; class Syntrophia; order Syntrophales; family UBA2210; genus JALNXD01. Next base: position 23,951 of record JALNXD010000011.1, on the reverse strand, counting down.
AGAGGCAATCAAAAGATCGGGATGCGATCCGCGCCTTTATTCCTATATGAAAACAAACAATCCCGGAATTGCATCTCTTTCGCACGATTTGCGACTTGGGAATTATGATGATCTTGCAGCTATTTGCACTTTCGCGAAAGATGCCGGTATTGAATTTGCGATAATCGGTCCTGAAGACCCGTTGCAAAATGGTGTGGTTGATGCGTTATCCGAAGCGGGCTTTCCCTCGGTTGGACCTACCAGATCACTGGCCAGACTCGAAACTTCAAAAATATTTACGAGACGCCTGCTGGAAAAATATTCAATTCCAGGTAATCCGCGATTCAAGGTTTTTGATACTCCTCACGCCATTTTGGATTTTTTGAAGACTCTGGAAGAAGGATCGGTCATAAAACCTGACGGGCTTACCGGCGGTAAAGGAGTAATGGTTCAGGGAGATCATTTCAGTACTCCGGAAGAGGCGCTGCTACTGTGCGAGACAATTCTGAAGACAGGCGCTCCGGTTTTGGTGGAAGAGCGGCTGGATGGGGAAGAATTCTCTCTTCAATGCTTCTGTGATGGCAAAACTGTAGTTGCCACCCCTGCAGTTCAGGACCACAAAAGACGATTTGAAGGTGACAGCGGGCCGAATACGGGCGGTATGGGTTCCTATTCTTATCCTGACCGCAGCCTCCCTTTTCTGATACCTTCAGATATAGAAGACGGTGTGGAGATTACCAGGAAAATTTCGGAAGCCCTTTTTAAAGAAACCGGGGAATTGTACAAGGGAATCATGTATGGCGGGTTTATGGCCACAAAAGAGGGAGTAAAACTGCTCGAATATAATGCACGCTTTGGAGATCCCGAGGCGATGAATGTCCTCCCCCTTATTAAAAGCGATTTCATTGAGGTCTGCAGGGCCATATCAAAGGTACATTGAAAGATATCCCGATTGCCTTCGAGAAAAAGGCTACTGTCTGTAAGTATGTTGTTCCAAAAGATTACGGACTTCCCAAAGATCAGACACATGAGCAACCGGCTGCATCAAAAATCGAGGTCCTTAATAAAAATGACGAAGTAAAAATTTATTATTCATCTGTCGACAAGCGGAAAGACGGGCTCTATATGACATCATCTCGCGCAATAGGCATTGTAGGGATTGCCGATACTGTGGGAGTAGCGGAAAAAATGGCTGAGAACGCTATCTCATCTATTAAAGGACCCGTGGATCATCGCGCCGACATAGGGACGGCACACGTAATCGAAAGGCGAATTGCCCATATGAAGGCTATAAGGGGCTGAAGGAAAAGGTACAATCATCATTGTGCGTGTGAAGGAAACATAATGGAAAACGAAATTAAAAGGGTATTGATAAGTGTTACTGATACGCAGGGAATCGCCGATTTTGCCCGCGAACTTTCAAAGTTCGGTATCGAAATACTTTCAACGGGAAAAACCGCTTCACAGTTAAGAGTAAATGATATTTCCGTAACGGAAGTTTCCGATTATACAGGTTTTCCTGAAATGATGGATGGGCGGCTTAAAACTCTTCATCCAAAAATACATGGGGGACTTCTGGCATCAAGAGATAACGAAGAACACCGGATGGCTCTGGAAACACATGGAATCGGCACTATCGATATGGTTGTGATAAATCTTTACAGCTTTGAAGATACAGTGGCGAAAGAGGGGTGCACCCTGAAAGAAGCAATCGAGAACATTGATATTGGCGGGCCTGCCATGTTAAGAGCGGCGGCGAAGAACTGGCGATTTGTAACTGTGATAACAGATCCGGCTGATTACCAAATAGTGGTCGAAGAATTGAGCAGAACAGACGGCAGGATTTCCGAAGAAACAAATTTCGCTTTTGCAGTAAAGACATTCCAGCTGACTGCGCGATATGATGCCGCAATTTCAAATTATCTCGGTAAAATCGAAAATGGGGAAAAAGTCAGAGAATTTCCCGATACGCTAACCCTTCAATTCGAAAAAGTTCAGAATCTTCGTTATGGTGAAAATCCTCATCAGAAGGCGGTGTTTTACCGGGAAAGAGATATCCCCAGTCAGGCTATACCGAATGCCAGCCAGCTTCAGGGGAAGGAGCTTTCGTATAATAATATCCTGGATGGCGATGCCGCCTGGCAGATGGTTTCTGAATATGCGCTCCCCACGGCAGTGATTGTAAAGCATTCAAATCCCTGCGGTGCGGCTACATCGAAAAAAAATCTCAGAGAAGCCTACATCAAGGCAATAGAAACGGATCCGGTTTCCGCCTTTGGGGGGATTGTAAGCTTCAACCGTCCTGTTGATGGAGGCACCGCGGAGGAGTTATCGAAGACATTCCTGGAAGTCATCATTGCCCCCGGGTTCACTGATGAGGCCCGAGAGATACTGGGAGCCAAAAAAAATGTCAGATTGCTGGAAATCAGGCCATCGGAGGCCAGATATTATGAGGGGTTCGATTTCAGGAGAGTCGCAGGAGGTATTCTTGTCCAGGAACGTGATACGCATGTCGATAATGTGAAAGAAGCAAAGGTAGTCACAAAACGTTCACCGACGGAAGATGAATATGCAGACCTTGATTTTGCCTGGAAAGTGGTGAAGCATGTCAAATCTAACGCAATAGTTCTTGCCAAATCGGGTCAGTTAATCGGAGTCGGAGCCGGACAGGTGAGTCGGGTGGATTCGGTCAGGATAGCAAAAATGAAAGCCCAGCTTTCGACTGAAGGAAGCACCCTCGGTTCAGATGCCTTTTTCCCTTTCAGAGATGGCATCGATATGGCAGCGAAGGCAGGTGTAACCGCAATTGTGCAGCCTGGAGGTTCGATCCGGGATGAAGAATCGATAAATGCGGCTGATGAGCATGGTATTGCAATGATTTTCACAGGACGGAGGCATTTCAGGCACTAACGGGCAATGAGTATTTCACCGACAGGCTTCGGATGAAATGTAAATAAAAATAAATAAAGGAAAAGTATTTCCATCACACTTCGGGATGCAAACGGACAGTGTGAAAAGCAGAAGGAGTATTTAATGGATCAAACCTTGCAAAAATACCCTTTAGTCAGCGTCGTCATAGGGAGTGACTCCGATCTCCCGGTAATGAAGGAAGCGGTTTTGCTGCTCAGGGAGTTTGATGTTCCTCATGAGATCATTCTGGCATCAGCACACCGTTCTCCGGAAAGAACAAGCCGCTTTTCAAGAGAAGCCGCATCGCGAGGAATAAAGGTAATTATCGCAGGTGCCGGAGCGGCGGCTCATCTGGCAGGAGTTATCGCTTCGCACACGACTGTTCCCGTAATCGGCGTTCCCATCGATTCATCACCTCTTAATGGATTTGATGCCCTTCTTTCAACTGTACAGATGCCCGGGGGGGTTCCTGTTGCGACAATGGCACTCGGCAAAGCGGGGGCAAAAAACAGTGCTCTTATGGCGGTTCGGATTCTTGCCCTTGAAGATCCTTCTCTTACGGATACGCTTAAAAAGTATGTGGAAAAAATGGCAAAGGGAATCGAGGAGAAGCAAAAAAAATTGGAAGCCTCCGAATGGAATGCTACCATTTCGATCTAGTTGACCGTCTCAATTTACAAACTGATCCGTTTTTTACGCATTAAGAAGAAGGTTGGATCTGCGTGTTCTTCGCATTTCGCGGAGCGTTTGGGGAGCTGTTATTATGGCGTATATTATAGCATTAGATGTAAACAGTTCCTTTTCGTCGCAAATTACTCAAGCAGTATACATTCTCAAAAAAGGGGGCATTGTCGCGTATCCGACTGAGACAATCTACGGCTTGGCATGCGATAGTTTAAATGAAAAGGCTGTTGAAAAAATTTTCATCGTAAAAGGAAGAAACGAAAGAATGCCTATTCCGATTATTGTTTCAGATGAATCGCAGCTTTCTTTAATGGTAAAAACAATACCTCCGGGAGCCCGGAAATTGGCCGGTCGCTTTTGGCCCGGGGGAGTGACGATTGTCTTTGAAGCATCATCAGTTGTGCCGGTCAGCCTTACAGGAGGAACCGGAAAGATCGGTATCCGTATCTCAAGTAATCCTGTTGCATCGCTTCTGGCCAGGCAACTGGGGTCTCCCATTACGGCGACCAGTGCAAATCGATCGGGCAGACCGGAATGTATAACCGCAGCCGAAGTGAACGAATCAATTGGTGGAAGAATAGATGCAATAATTGACGGCGGCAGGACACCTGGTCCTCCGGGGACAACTGTCGTGGATGCCACTGTTTCTCCTCCTCTGGTTCTTCGAGAAGGGAAGATTTCAGGAAAACTGATCCTGAAAGCCTTTACTGAATAATGTCTACACCATAGACCTCCGCCGGCTCAATAATAAATTCGCCGGCTTCTTTCGGGGGATCTGTAAAGGCAATCATAAAAGAAATGGAACCACCGGGAGAAACAATTTCCTTTTGTTTTTCATGGTCCGGAGGAGTCATGAGGATCTCGTCGATTTCTTTTCCTCTCAGATTCCGCAGCTCTTCCTCTGTAAGAATATTACCGCAGTAGGATTCTTTCTGGGCAATAATATTTTTAGCAGAATCCAGAAGCTTCCCTCTGACTCTTATAAATGCAAGACTTATATTATTCTGATTTGTCGCCGTTCCCTCGATTACAAGTACATGGTCATCAATCCAGTTCATGTGAAAAGACTCCTGAACATTTGAAAAAACGATATTCTTTTCAGGCCGGATATCATCGGCGCTCTTCTGATTGATTCCTGTCAGTTTTCCGATTTCATTAATCGCAGGAGTAACAATAGACAAGAAGGAAGTTTTCAAAGAGGGGTTAATCCATATTATAAGTCCTGCGCATAGCATGAGAAGAAGAAAAAGCAGGATTTTTATTACAAAGCGTGTCTTTTTCTTTTTTTGTTGAAGAATTTTCGAATCGTTGTTCCTGACTTCATCTATTTTACCGCTGAAATCCGGAAAACCCTGGGAAGACCGGTTTATATCCTGCATCAGCTCCGCTATTTCCCGGAAGTTTTCTTCTCGATCAACAGGACCGGCTTTATGCTTCTTCAAATTTTCGGCATATCCGTCTTTTTCGTTCGGAAAAACATAGCCGCATCGGGTACACCTGTACCGAACTTCTTCTGCCGGTTCAGGTTCGATAGAAATGCGATATCGTGCCTTGCACCGGGGACATTGGATGATCAACGGCCGCCCTCCTCAAAAGATGATTCGTCCAGGACATAGATATCCGGCAGATTCCGATACCTTTCATTATAATCCAGACCGTAGCCGACAATGAAACCTTCATCCAGTGAAAATCCCACATAATGGGTTTCGAAATTGATTTCACGCCGCTGTTTTTTATCAATAAGCGCACAGCATTTGACTGATCGTGGATTCTTTTCGGAAATTTTTTGAAGAAAATAAGAAATTGTTATTCCCGTATCGATAATATCTTCTACCAATATAATATCCTTTCCTGCTACGGGCAGTTCAACGTCTTTTGTTATTTCTATAATACCCGAGCTTTTCGTGCCGGTTCCATAACTTGCCAGTCTTGCGAAGTCCACGCAATGAGGTATTTTTAAATTTCTTGAGAGATCGGCAAGAAAAATAAATGCTCCTTTAAGGATACCCACAAGCATCAGATCACATTCTTTATAATCATCTGAAATTTTGTCGGCCAGCTCCTTTACTTTTTTATCAATTGCATGACGTTCGTATAAAATTGTCTTTTTAACATGTTCCATTGTTTGCTTGCCCTTCCTGTGTTTGCATATCCCAATCTCCAAAGAGGATCAACGTTAAGAAGCAGTATGAGTATGGTTTCATACTTAAAAATTCCTGTAATGATCAACGAACCTGTCTATTGTGCTCTGGATTATTCTTTCAGCCTCTATCAGTTCTTCTTTACTGTGAAAGCACGAGGCTAAGCTTAGGAATATTTTGTCAAATCGTGACCGTTCGCACCCGAGGCACTGATAATCAATATGACTTATCATATATTGCGACCCGTCAAAATAGTATTTTCCGAATCGGTTCGTCTCTTGAGAGCGAAAGGGCCAGAATATTTTCAGAGAAAAAAATTCCAGGGCAATTTTTTTCAATTCATCTTCCTTGAACCTTTCGGCACAAGGCGCCTGGTAAATAGCTTGAGAGATAAAACGAAAATATTCCTTCACAAGATCTATATCGGTTACACACAGTCCGTACAGATACCAGTCGTCGATGCAATTAACAAGGCCCTTCTTCTCCTCGCGAGTGAGGTAATGGTAACTGGGACAAAAGTGGCCTTCGCAGAGCTCTTTTCCATAAAAAGATGCATCTCTTAAGTCAGCTCCTCCATTTTGCAATGGGTGCAGAAGGCATCCTACTTTTTTTTCTCCGGCATCTATAAACCCGAGATATTCGCAGCAATAAATAACTTCATATAATTTTTCCTGCGACTCTCTTCTCTTTATCTCTGAGGAAAAGAATCTCAGGTCTTCAGGTCCGGACACTTTTTCTTTAAAAAGCGCGGTTCGCGACCTCAATCGGAGTGATAATGCCTCCTTTGTGCTTATCGCATAATTGTAAAGGCCGCAGCAGGCACCGCACGATTTTTCCGGTCCCGGCTGACAGAGATGAATGAAATCTGGTTCCATAAAAGGTTATTTAAAAGAGACCTTAGGTACAATTTTTGCCGCTTCGGGAATTTCAAAAAAAGTCGCCTTTTCGAAGCCGAATAGTCCGGCAAGTATATTCGAAGGGAAGATTCTGATTTTTACATTGTAATCTTTTACGGTTTCGTTATACCGTCGCCGTTCAACAGCGATCCTGTTTTCTGTCCCGGCCAATTCATCCTGAAGTCTTAGAAAATTTTGATTCGACTTTATTTCGGGATATCGTTCCATGACAACCATCAGCCTCGACAGAGCGCCCGTCAATTCTTTATTTGCCTCTATCTTTTGCGGAATTGATGCAGCAGTGCCTACTTTCGATCTGGCCTCTGTCACACCAATGAAAACTTCTTTCTCTTGAGCTGCGAAACCTTTTACCGTTTCCACAAGATTTGGGATGAGATCATACCGGCGTTGAAGTTGATTTTCGACTTGAGCCCATGAAGCCTTTACCGATTCATCCATACTTACAAAACTGTTATAACTTCCCTTGAGGAAGGAATAAAACGAAACGATAAGAATCACAAGTATTGCGATTACAATAATGAAATTCCGTTTCCCTTTAGACATGGAAATAACCTCCCTTATGAATTGATACTTTTATAAATCAATATGATGGTTTCGTAAAAGCTCCTTGTGCACAGGCTGTGCCGGGCATTATTTCATTCTGAGGCATGAAATTTTGACCGGTTCAGGCCTGTGCGTCGCCCATACATCGTCTTGCAAAGCTGTCACGGCGCACTCACATTGTATGCTCGGAGTCAGCCGGACGGTCACAATAAAATTTCCCCATAATCCAACTTCATACCATAATATTTTTTTTCTTGTCAGTCCGAGGATTCAACAAAAGAATCAATGTGCTTTGAAAGCTTCCTTACTTCTTTCAGATAGGCCTTAAATACAATCGTTATATCCTGATGCGAAGGTACCTCTCCCATTTTGATTAAAAAACATCTGAGAAAAGTATCTTTCTCAAATGAGAATTCCCGGGCGGTAACTTCAATGACCGATTCGGCGGAATTTGGCGCTTCAATATCTTTGAGATATAAAAGCCCTCTGAATATTGAAATAAAGGCCGTAATTGATTCGGAGATAAGTTCTTGTATCCTGGCTCTCTTCCCTCCGGTCATTAAAAAGCCTTTACGAAGAAGCAGAAGTTTCCCTTTGATCTCGCGCTCGCATTGGCATCTGAGCTCTTCCTTCTTAAACGAGATTGTCTTAAGGACATCTTCTCCGTAAACCACCGTATAGCTTTTTTGCATATTGAGAAATTCGAGAGGATAAGAGTCGCAAGAAGAATCGATATAGAACCGTGTCATGAAAAGCGGCACTGTTACATTCTTCTTACGCCAGCGGCTGACTATATCAAAAGCCTTTTCAAGCTGATCGATTGCTTCCTCGGAAAGCACGATCAGAAAATCAAGATTTGATCTGTCTGGATGATAATCGGTGCCCGCGCCGCTTCCGTAGAGTATTATCGAAATAAGGTGATTTTCGTAAATACTCTTGTAATCATCAGTTATCTCAGAAAATATTTCTTTTGGTTCAAGAATTTTTTTCATACTATTCTTCCCTCAAAATCCCCGGCCTGCACCGCCTCCTCCGCTCATGCCCCCTCCGAATCCTCCGAAACCGCCGCTGAATCCTCCAAAACCCCCGGCTCTTCTTCCACCACCCCCTCCCATCAGTATTGCAAGGAGGAGGTAAGGAAGCATTCGCCTGCCTCTTCTGGTACCAATCAGCAATATAGCCATTATAAAAAGAATAATATAAGAAAGAGGGTTCGGGGTGGATCTTTTCACTGCATCCCGCTGCAATTGCCGGGGCTGCGAAACATTTTCCAAGGTTATGCCCGCATCAGAAGCAATCACTGAAGCAATTGCGGCAACAGCATTGTACAAACCTCTGCTGTAATCTTCTTTTTTTAAAAAAGGCATCACGTATCTGTCCAGAATTTCTCCCGCCAAACCGTCCGGGATGATACCTTCTGCACCATATCCGGTTTCTATTCGTATTTTTCTTTCTTTTAATGCAAGAAAAATGAGAACGCCTTTGTCCTTGCCTTCTTTCCCTATACCCCACTTTTCATACAAGCGGTTGGCATATTCTGCCGGATCGGCGCCTTCCATTGTCGTTACAGTGACTACAACAACTGAAGCTCCTGTTTTTGCCAATATATTGTCGGAAATCGATTTAATGGACAGCCTGTATTCAGGTGCGATAATGCCTGCAAAATCATTGACCGAACCTTGAGGCTGCGGGAACTTCATAGCAGTTGAATCTGCATCAGCATATTCCCCGGCTGACAATACTGCCAATACCATAATAAAAATAAGAAATAACGTGTACCTGAAATGCTTGCTCCTTTTCATGACGGGCGATTATTCCATAAATGACCAGAGGAAACAATAGAAATTTAAAGAAATACTCGACAAAGGAATTATGAGGGCGGTATTTCCGTATCTTTGGGCGAGATCACATTCTGCTTGACATGATTGAAAAACTGCTATAATAACGGCTCTTCTTAAACATAATAAAAAGAGAGGAATCGTTTTGGCAACACATAAATCAGCAGAGAAAAGAAACAGACAAAGCGAAAGAAGGCGGAAAAGAAATGCTTCAATAAAATCGCATGTGAAAACCAGAATCAAGTCCGTCAATACCGCCGTAGAGGCAAAGAATCTTCCCGAGTCGGAGGAAAAACTGGCTGTTGCTGTGAAAGTAGTGGCCAAGGCAGCAAGCAAGGGGATACTTCATAAAAATAATGCCGGCCGCAAAATATCCAGACTTGTCAAAAAAGTGAATGCGCTCAAGGCTTCCGAAGCGGTTTAAAAGCCTGACATCATGTTCCGGTATGCCTTTTCAGCTAGATCTTCCGACAGCTTTCTCAGTGCCCGTTCCTTGTTCCTTTGAGAAAAAGCCGGGTCGTTGCCTATTATGTATACTTCTTTTCCCGTAAGGTTTTGATTTCTCCAGATCGTTCTGCCTTCATCTGTATAAAAACGGATATCAAGCGCCATATATATCTCATCTTCCTTGGCAATATTTGTTTCGGAATAGGAGACATGAAATGTCTGAATTGTTGTTATGGCGCCGGATACCAAGGCATCGGCCTCTTTTTCATTTTTAGAAATAGAAAACCGTTTTGATCTTCTGAATTGTTCTATTAACGAATTTCGCAAAAACGTCTCAACATATGCCTCACTTGTCGAGTTCAGAAATTTATCGACATATATGCTTTGTATGGAAGGATCGATATCTTCACCTCCCGGTGAAAAATGATACCCGCAGCACGCACATGTGAGACTTATACAGACTGCGATAAAAAGATAAATTTTATTTGTCATCCCATTCTCCGAAACAGCAACTGATTTCTCCAGAATTGTGTATTTCTTGTCATGGTTCAATCGGTCTTCTTGCCTATGTCACAACAATATTGATAAGTTTTTTTGGAACGTATACTATCTTTTTTATATTTTTGTTTTCAGTATAAAGGCGGACTCGCTCATCGGAAAGAGCACGCTCTTTAATGGTATCATCGTCCTCATCGGCATCAACTTCTATTTTGCTTCTGACTTTCCCCTTCACTTGTATGACGATAGTGATCTTTTCTTCCCGTGCTATTTCAGGATCGTACACTGGCCATGATTTACCGGAGAGGTTTCCCTCCCCATCGATTATGTCCCAAAGTTCCTCAGTTACATGGGGTACAATCGGAAATAAAAGAATAATGACTGTTTCAATGGCCTTTCTAATTACCGAAAGTGATTTTACATCGTCGCCCGAAGGTCTCTGTATTTGGTACAGAACATTGACAAGTTCCATCACTGCACTGATTGCAGTATTAAAATGAAATCTTTCTTCGATATCAATTGTAACTTTCCTGATTGTTTGATGATATTTTTTCTGCAGCATCTTGAGGTCGCCTTCGAGATGGCCGGTTTCATTGAAGGATTCAATACGCCTTATATCTGAGAGGTATTCCATGACAATGCGCCATATCCTGTTTATAAAACGGAACGACCCTTCAACGCCCATATCACTCCACTCCAGATCCCGTTCCGGCGGCGAAGCAAAAAGGCAAAACATGCGAGCCGTATCGGCTCCGTAGCGATCGATCAGATGAGTGGGATCTATAACGTTTTTTAAAGATTTAGACATCTTTTCAGTTTTGCCCACCGCAACGGTAGCTCCGCATTGCAGACAGATTCCTTCCTTCACTTCGTGAGGAAACAGATAGCCATGGGTGGGGCATTTCATTGTTTCCTTGCAGACCATCCCCTGAGTGAGAAGATTCGTAAAGGGTTCATTAACAGTCAGTACCCCGAGATCCCTGAGCATTTTTGTGAAAAAACGTGCGTAAAGGAGATGGAGTATCGCATGCTCTATTCCGCCTATATATTGATCGACAGGCAGCCAGTAATCTACTTTGCTTTTTTCGAGTCCCGGTTTTTGATTGTGATGAGGTGAACAGAATTTATCGAAATACCAGGAAGATTCGACAAATGTATCCATGGTATCCGTCTCGCGCGTTGCCGGGCCGCCGCACTTGGGACAGATTGTTTTTACAAATGACTCGATTTGCGCCAGGGGAGACCCTCCTTCACCTTTAAATTCTGCCTCCTTGGGAAGCACTACGGGGAGATCCTCTTCTTTTACAGGAATGGATCCGCACAGACCACAATTAATAATGGGAATCGGTGCTCCCCAATATCGCTGTCTTGAAATTCCCCAGTCTCTGAGACGATATTCAACTGTTTTTCTTCCTCTCCCTATGGATTCCAGATGCTCGGCAATATCCTCGAGCGCCTGAAGGTTTTTTCTACCAGTGAAAGGTCCGGAATTAACGAGAAGTCCCTCATCAACATATGCTTCCGTCATTGACTCTTCTGAAAGCGGATTTTCCGGATTCTGAATGACCACAATTTTAGGAAGATTGTATTTATCGGCAAATTCAAAATCTCGCTGATCATGAGTCGGGACGGCCATAACGCAACCTGTCCCGTAGTCTGCAAGGACAAAATTTGCCGCAAAGATCGGCATTTTTCTCCCGGTCACAGGATTGAGACAATGAGCACCGAGGAAAACGCCTTCTTTTTCATAATAATCGGATGTTCTCATCATGCGGTCTTGTTTTTTTACTCTTTCTACAAAATCCCTGACGACTTTTTCCTGGGGTTTTCCTTCAGCGAGCCGGGTCGTGAGGGGGTGCTCGGCGGCTATCAGCATGAATGTTGCGCCGTATATCGTATCTTGTCTGGTGGTAAAAACTTTTATCACATCCTTCGAGTCGGCCATTGGAAATTCGATTTCGCAGCCGTAACTTTTACCGATCCAGTTTTTTTGCATGGTCAAAACCCGTTCAGGCCACCCGGGCAGCGTGTTGCATCCTTCGAGCAGTTCTTCCGCATAATCGGTAATCCTGAAGAACCATTGATCAAGATGTTTTTCAATCACCTCTGATTGACACCGCCAGCAAAGTCCGGCTTCCACCTGTTCGTTCGCGAGCACCGTGTGGCAGTGAGGACACCAGTTTACGGTTCCTCTCTTTTTGTAGGCGAGTCCTTTCTGATACATCCAGATAAAAAAAAGCTGTTCCCACTTATAATATTGCGGTTCGCAGGTAGAAATTTCTCTGTCCCAGTCATAACTGAAGCCCATCCTTTTAAGCTGGCTTCGCATGGCTTCGATATTTTCATTAGTCCATTTGGATGGATGGATTCCATGCTCTATAGCTGCATTCTCTGCAGGCATTCCAAACGAATCCCACCCCATGGGATGGAGTACATTGAATCCTCTCATTTTTTTGTACCGTGCGATAACATCGCCGATTGTATAATTCCTTACATGTCCCATGTGGATTTTACCCGAAGGATACGGGAACATTTCAAGAAGATAATATTTTTCTTTTTCGGAATCTTCTTTTACAGTAAAAGTATTCTGCTCTTCCCAGAGCTTCTGCCACTTTAATTCTATTTCGCGGGGTGCATATTTCATCTTTACGGTTTTCTCCAAAAAGCGTGTTTAATTATGTATTTTAGCTATGCTCCTACTATCACAAATTTCTATAACAATCAAAGCCGGATTATTGAAAGCTTCTTTTGCCGGCCGCACCGGCATCGTACTACAATGCTCTCGCATGATTTATATAGAATTCCATTAATATTCCATTTTTTCCGGGTTCAGGGGCATGAAGGTTTGTCCGGCCAGGACCTGGTTTTTAGATGGTATAGCATCTTGCTAAGCTGTTCCTGCTAACTCTCGCTTTTCGCAGGACAGAAAATGAGCCGAATGGCAGAAACAAGAGAAGGGGGGAGTCGATGGGCGGGAAGGGAGGGTCGATATTCCACCCATCGACTGGTGTGAATGGTTATACAGCATTTCATTCTTAATTGTTTCGCGAGGAGCCGATTTTGCTCTCTCATAGTATTCCGTGCGTGACGCGGAATCAGTCAAATCATGATGTACTCTTGCGTTTGCAAAAACACACAACTGCGTATCTGTCCGCTGTGTGCTGAGCAGAAGAAATAGAGGCTGGAGGGGAAAAGGTTTCGGACTTCCGCCTTCCCCTCCATGTGAACATGCCGCAATAACCTCCAAAGCTATTCAGGGACAATGTATACGTTTCTCACAAACAACTTTCTGAAATAATGCCTGCTCTTCCTTTTGCATATTTCCGGAAGGTATACGTAAAATTACGTATTATTTAGCATCTTCTATGCCATTAATGCTGGGGGATAAAAAAAGCAATATGATTGATTACATTCCTGAAGATGAAGCAGCGGGCATTTTTTCAAAAAAAGATTACACAGTGCCATTTTGACCTCCCTTTCACTTGAAAAAGATCAGTCAGATCGATCAAAATAAATCTATTTCTGTATTTGACAGCAGGTATGTCAAAACGGCACATGCACGTCAAAATGACGTATTTGAGGGCTTGAGGGCTTCTCCTTTGAGCTTTCTTTGAAGAGTTCTTAATCCTATCCCGAGAATTTTCGCAGCTTTTGTTTTATTGTGCCCTGTATGGGAGAGGACCTTATGTATATGAAAAATTTCTATTTCTTCCAGAGTGCGTAAAATCTCATAATCTTTTTTTATTGTACCGGATGATTTAAGTTGATCCTTGGCAGAGGCATAGGATAGCTCCCGCCCATTTTCGAAGAGTACGGCGTGTGCGATTATATTTTCGAGCTCCCTCACGTTTCCGGGAAAGGGATAGTTAATAATCTCCTGGATTAAAATGGTTGAGATTGAATCAATCTTTTTTTTGTTTCTTTCTGCATGTATTTTTAAAAAATTATATGCAAGAGGCACAATGTCTTTTTTTCTCTCTCGAAGAGGAGGGATATGTATATGGAACATATTCAGTCTGTAAAAGAGATCTTCCCTGAATTGCCCTTTATTAATCGCCTCTTTTATATCTTTGTTTGTAGCTGACAGGATGCGGACATCGATGTTCTTCAATTCCGTACTTCCCAACCTGTACAGTTCCCTGTCTTGTATAACCCGGAGCAATTTTCCCTGGAGCGGCAGTTCCAGTTCTGTTATTTCATCAAGAAAAATCGTTCCTTCTTGCGCTGCTTCAAAAAACCCCTTTTTATCCGACAGGGCACCGGTATAGGCGCCTCTTTCATGTCCGAAAAGATCATCTTCTATCAGGTTCCTGCTGAAAGCCGCCATATTTATTGTCACAAAAGGTCCCCTGTTCCTGTCGCTGAGTGCATGAATAATCCTTGCCAGCATTTCCTTTCCAGTTCCCGATTCTCCTGTGACAACAATATTATAATCTGTCGGAGCCGCTATCTCTGCTTGATGAAACACCATGGCCATAGAATCATCGTGCGCGATCATATCCTTAAAGGCTTCCGGATTTTTCAGCTCCGAGAATCTCTGATTGCGTTCATACAGTGCCAACCCATTGCGGAGATTATAACGTTCAAGGGCATGCTTGATTGTAATAATCAGTTTTTCGCTCGTAACGGGCTTCACGAGATAATCATATGCATCGTATTTGAGAGCCTGAACGGCGGTTGCTACATCATCTATGGCGGTTATTACAACAGATTCCATTGAAGGATATTCTTCTTTGATTTTTTTTAATAGTTCCATACCTCCTATATAGGGCATTATAAGGTCCAGAATCACCAAATGAAAATCGCTTTTTTGGATCTTATCCATTACAGATCTGCTATCCGAAATCAAATCCGGTTCAGGCAATCCGGCACTCACAATAGCGGCCTTGATACTGAGCAGAAGCCCTTCATCATCATCTATCACGAGTATCGGACATTTTCCTTTAGACAAAGATTTCATACATTAATTCCTTTTTCGATAATCGTAAAGAGCTCCTCATGGAGGCCATATCGATTCGCACACTGTTTACGAAACTGTCCGGATCGCAAATTCAGGATTTTTTGCGAATCCATCGGCATTCATTGGCGGAAAAGAAATTGTGAAGGTTGTTCCTTCTTTCTCATTGGCATAAGAACTTATATCTCCGCCGTGAGCCCGGACAATGTTATATGCGATTGCAAGACCGAGACCGATGCCTCCTTCAGGCTGGCGGGTTGTGACAAAGGGATCATAAATTATTTGTTTTATTGCCGGATCAATCCCCCTGCCGTTATCAGAAATGTTTATGCTGACACGATGATCGGCTTCACTGAATGATGAAGCAATGGTGATGATACCGTGATCATGATTTATGGCCTGCGAGGCATTAATTACTATATTCATTACGACCTGTTCTATACTGTTTAAATTTGCTTCAATCAGAGGCACATCATTTGCAAGATCAAGGCTGAGTCGTATATGTGATTTCCTCAAAGTCGGTTCGATCAGCCTGATCACGTTTTCAATAGCGCAGGTTACCAGAAGAGGCTTTTTGTCACTTATACTCGATTTGCGGGAGAAATTTTTCAGATCATTGGTGATTTTAATAATCCTGCTTGCCGCCATCTCCATGTCAGAAAGAAGCCGCGGAAGGTTTTCCTGAAGAAATGTTATTGTGAGGCCTCCGTATTTCTTCATCTTTGTGTTTTTCTCTTCTGTGAGATCGCACATAACGTCTTTCCATACATTTTGCAGGAGAGGAATATCAAACATAATCTTGTTTACAGGATTATTGATTTCATGGGCCACTCCTGCGACCAATATCCCGAGTGCCTCCATTTTCTGGGCGTGGAGCAGTTGTGATTCAAGCTTCTTTCGATCTTCTTCGGCAAGTTTTTTTTTGCTAATGTCTTCTATCATAGCAAGAAAATAGCGGGCTGATTCTTCTTCATCGCGAATCACCGAGACGATCACATGCCCCCACCGTATGCGCCCGTTTTTTGTAACATAACGCTTTTCTGTTTTATAGAACAATATCTCTCTTTTCAACAGGCGTTCCACCTGGTGTAAATCTCTTTCACGATCGTCGGGATGTGTTATTTCAAGATATGTTTTTCCTTTCAGTTCTTCTTCGCCGCATTCGAGCATTCGTCCGAGAGCCGCATTGACTTGATCAAACCGTCCATCGAGAGTTAACGTCGCAATTCCAAGTGCTCCTCCTTCAAAGATTTTTCTGAAACGGTCTTCCGATTCCCATAACTTGATTTGGTAATTTCTTTGATCAGTTATATCTTCGTACTGAATTATTGTGGCGATGAGCGTCCTTTCATCCCGGGCATATATCGGAGTGCAGTGCCAGAGGCCGATACGAGTTCTTCCGTCCGCTGTCATGAGTGTTCTTTTATTACCAGGTGAAGATTCCGTATCGCGGCCGTTTTGTTCTCCGTCTTTTCCAGCAAACAGAATAGTGATATGCTTGCCAATCATATCAGTTTCTTTTCTTCCGGTTACTTTTTGGAACGCTTCATTGAAGACAGTTATTTTGCCCCTTGGATTCAGTACCGCAGTCGGCTGATGCGCGCGAGTGATCAGGCTGTTGAGATATTTTCCCGATTTCTCAAGTTCTTCCGTTCTCTTTTCGATTTCCTTCTCCAGGCGATAGAAAAAGCGGTGCTGTGATCTGATAACCAATGCACATCCTCCCGTAAGGATTGCTATGACAAGAGCGGAAATGAACAGCCACATGAGGCTTGAAGCTGTTACAGTGCGACCCACTTCTTTCACGGGCGTAACGGTGGCAACTGCCCAGATTTGATCCACAAGCTTAACCGGAGCGTATGCGAGGAATACTTCCTTGCCGGAGTTGCCCGCTTCGGCTTCAGGGATACAGTAAAAAGTGCCCTCCTTTTCTGAAATTAAAGCGGTCCTGAACTTCTCGCCGGCAATATTCGCGTGCAGGGGGGAACCGGTATCCTGCTCAAAGGCATATTTTCCGATAAGAGCGGTATGAGGATGGAAAAGCAGACGGCCATCTTGATCGATAAGCCAGAATTCGAAGTTACTCGAGGATTTTCCGCTTGTGAAAAAGATGTTCGCCAGTATTTCGATATCAAAGGAAACGGCAAGAATTCCTCTGAATGAATCTTGCCCGGTCCCGTTTTTCTCGCCGCTGTAAAGAGGCACGGCTATTCGAAGGCGCGGTTCGTTCCTTTCATTGAAGACCACACCGGTGACCGAAATCGGGGATTTTTCCTGCACCTCTTTGAACAGGCTGTCGGAATTATACGATGTTCCGACAAGAGACTTGCGCCAGTCATCGGCGGGATAAATAAAGCGCAGTTTTCCATCTGCGTCAATGCATCTGATCGATGTTCTCGGAATGAATCCCCTGGAGAGGGCTTCCATTGCATGGTGACAGTCATGATTCATACTCAGGATTGCGAAATCCGATGCCGCCGTCATAACCAATGTCTGAACTTCCTGCAGGTATGCTTCCAGACCGGCGGCGGCAGAGCGGGCGAGCGCGCAAGATTGAAGAGCATACTTCTCCATATTCATTTCTTTTGTTTCGAGATAGCTCTTGAAACCAAGAAGCGCAGTCAAAAAAACGGCAAAAAAAGTAAGAACGATAATAACCGCCCTTCGCCATCCGTATTTCCGTGATGTATGTTCAGAATCGATTTCCGCTACGGTTTTTCTGTTGCTTTGAATAATGCTCATGTCGTTGAGTATCTGTTTCGGTTATTTTCTCCAGAATTCGGGTATAAGAAGAATAATGACCGTATAGATTTCGAGTCGTCCTACAATCATGAGAAATGAGAGAATCCATTTTCCGGCAGCGGGAATATCGGCGTAGGTTGATGCCGCATTGATCATGCCGAATCCGGGTCCGATATTTCCGATGGTGGCGACAACGGCCGAAAAGGCTGTCATGATGTCAAGTCCGAGCGACGAAAGAAGTATAAATGCGATGATCGTCACTGCAAGATAAAGTATGAAAAAGCCCCAGATGCTCGCCATAGTTTCGGGATAGACGATCCGCTTTCCGAGCTTTACCGCTTTAACCGCATGCGGGTGAATTAAACGGTAAAGCTCCAGATACCCCTGTTTAAGGATGAGAAGGATTCTGAGACATTTAATGCCGCCTGCAGTGGATCCGGCCGATCCTCCGAAAAACATGAGGATCAGAATGATTGTTTTGGACAATACGGGCCAGTTGTCGAAATTGGCAGTGGTGAAGCCTGTAGTGGTCAAGATTGAAACAACCTGAAATGAGGAATAGCGGATCGAGGAACCGACGGTATCGAGAAGATGGCACCTAAGATCCACCATTACAATAAGGATTGCCGCAATTACGATTGCCGAGTAAAAGCGGAATTCGCTGTTTTGTAGTAAAGGCCGGATATTTCCTGTAAGGAGGATGTAATGAAGGGTAAAATTGACCCCGGCAATAAACATGAAAACTGTGATGATTCCATCAATATATGAGCTGTGAAATTGTCCAATGCTGGCGTCCGAGGTTGAAAATCCTCCTGTAGACATTGTCGAGAATGTGTGGCAGATGGCATTGAACGTGTCCATGCCTCCGAAGAGCAGGAGAATAAATTCTACTGTTGAAATAATGATGTAGACTATCCAGAGAGTTCTTGCCGTTTCGGTGACCCGCGGCGTGATCTTGTCCTTAACTGGACTGGGTAGTTCAGCCTTGTATAGCTGCATTCCGCCGACCCCCAGGAGGGGCAGGATGGCAATTGATAACACGATAATCCCCATTCCGCCCAGCCATTGTGTCATGGATCTCCAGAACAGAATGCCATGGGGAAGATCGTCAAGCCCCGAAATAACCGTAGCTCCCGTTGTAGTAAACCCCGATATAGATTCGAAAAAGGCATCAGTAAAATGAGGAAGCGCTCCATAAAACAGATAGGGAAGCGATCCGCATGCAGGCGCCAGAACCCATACAAGTGCGACAATAAGGAAGCCGTCTTTATGTGCCAGAGAGACATCTTCATCTTTCGGCCGTGAAAAAAAATAAAGCAGAGCGCCTGCTAAACAGGTAACTGCAATTGAAATCACAAAGGCAATACAATCGTCTTCCTTGTAGTAGATAGACCAGAAGAGCGGAAAAATCATTGTGAGACCGAGGAGAAAGAGAAATCCTCCCAGTATGTATGAAATATTTCGCAATCGCATTAAAAATAATCCAGCTTGACAGTCAGAATTTTTTCAATCTGGGAAATTGCAGAGCGAAGTGTTACCAGTATGACTCGGTCGTCCGGCAGGATCATCGTGTCTCCTCCTGGAATAATAACACGGTTGTTGCGCATTATGGCACCGATAATGGTTCCTTTCGGAAATTTGATATTTTTTAATGGTTTTCCCGTTATTTCAGAGGTTTCAAGAGCAATGAATTCAACGGCCTCGGCCTTTTCGTCGCTCAATGGTGTTGCTGAGATGATTTTGCCTTTTCTTATGAAGTGAAGGATCTTTCCGATAGTTGCCTGCCGCGGATTCATTACACCGTCAATTCCGATAATAGGAATTAAATGGGAGTAATCGACTTTGTTAATAAGGCATATTGCCCGCTTTGCACCAAGTTGTTTTGCCAGAAGTGCACTTAAAATATTGGCTTCCTCATCTCCCGTTACCGCAATGAAATAATCCGCTTCCTGAATATTTTCTTCCTTAAGCAAGTCCTGACTTGTTCCGTCTCCCAGGAGACAGACGGCTTTATTCAGTCTCTCGGAAAGCATCTCGCAGCGATCCTGCCTTTTTTCTATGATTTTGGTTGATATTCCTTTGACTTCAAGCTGTTCCGCGAGCATAAGGCTTGTGTTTCCGCCTCCGAGAATAAAAACCCTCTGGACAGGCTCGGTATCTTTCCCAAAAAATTTCAAAAGAGTTCGTACATTTTTGGTCTCGGCAAATGCAAAGATATAATCTTTGGCTCTGATTGTCGAATTTCCCTTCGGGATAATCAATTCATTCGACCGGATTATCGAGGCGATTAAAATATCTCCTCCATACAAATTATTAAGTTCTATGAGATTCTTGCCGACGGCGGCACAGGAACGATCGATTGAAAAGGCAACCATTTTAATGCGCCCTTCTGCGAAATCGATAATCTCTGAAGCGCCGGAATAATCCATAATGCTGATTGCCTTGTTTACTGCCTCACGCTCCGGATTGATGCACAGGTCAATCTTCAGATGGTTTTTATCGAAAATTACAGAATTCTGATCAAGATCCGGCATCCTGATTCTCGCAATTTTAAAGGGAACTTTCGACTGCGTAGAAGCGATAAGGCATGCGACAATATTTGTTTCATCGCTGTCGGTCACAGCGATTACCATTTCTGCCTGATCGAGCTTCGCTTTCTTTAAAATCCTCGGACTGCTTCCGCTTCCTGTAATTGTCTGCACATCAAGGGTTTCAGTGACAGTCTTCAGGCGCGCTTCGTCTTTATCTATTATTATAAGGTCATTTCCCTCTTTGGAGAGTATATCTGAAATATTACGGCCGACTTCTCCGGCCCCTATAACGACTACTTTCATGACTGAAGCTCCTTAACGGCAAAACAGAATAATTCTCCGGCTTCTGTGTGACTTGGCCTTCTTAAAAAACCTGCAGCTCCGTATCCCGGCGGTATTTTCATATATATGGATCATTTCTCAGGATAAAAAAGGCAAGGAGTGCAGGATCGGTAAGCAAAACGCTGAAGGTTTTTAATCTTCATCGTTTTTTCTTATTTGAGCGTAAAAAGCATCGAGAATACCGTTTACGAAGGAACCGGAATTCTCTGAACCGTATTCCTTACCGAGATCGATTGCCTCATTGAGTGTTGCCTTGGGAGGTATCTCGTTGCAATAAAGCAGTTCGTAGACCGCCATTCTCAGAATATTCTTGTCCACTTTTGCCATCCGCTCAAGAGACCAGTGCTCTGAACACGTGCCAATAGCTTCATCGATCGCGGCAAGATGTTCTATCGTGCCCATTATCAATTCGGTTGAGAATTCTCTTGCATTATCGGGGGCATCGAAATTTTTCCAATAAAGTTCGATTGCCTCTTTTGCGTCTGTTTCAGCTACATCAATTTGATAGAGAACTTGCAAGGCAATTTCTCGTGCCTTTCTCCTGTGACCCATCCAAGCCTCTTGAAATTACAACAGATTAAATAAATTTGTCATTTCAATTGCCGATACTGCTGCATCCCATCCCTTATTGCCGGATTTTGTCCCCGCTCGTTCGATGGCCTGTTCTATGGTATCGGCAGTAAGGACCCCGAAAGAAAGAGGGGTTTCAGTTTCCAGCATTACTTGTGCAATACCTTTTGTTACTTCTGCGCTTATATATTCGAAATGGGGCGTCGATCCTCGAATAACAGCTCCGATGCAAATAACAGCATCGAATTTTCCGCTTTTTGCCAATTTCTTTGCTGCAAGGGGTATTTCAAAAGCGCCGGGAACTCTCATTACTGTAACATCTTCCTCCTGAGCACCTGATCTCTTCAGTGCATCGAGGGCGCCTTCCAAAAGCCTCATGCTTATAAAATCATTAAAGCGGCTTACCACAATACCGAATTTTTTATCTTTGGCTGAAAGTTTTCCTTCAAGAATAATCGCCATTGTTTTATCCCTTTCCGTGAAGTGCCTTGCGATGGGGATTCGTAAATCGCTTATATCTCAAGCAGATGTCCCATCTTGTCTCGCTTTGTTTTCAGATAGTTAATATTATTTTCGTTTGGTTCGACGACGACCGATACTCTATCTACAACTTCTACACCATATCCTTCAAGTCCGACAATCTTTTTAGGGTTGTTTGTCATGAGCCGCATCTTTTTTACTCCCAGATCAACGAGAATCTGGGCACCGATGCCGTAATCCCTGAGGTCTTCTTTAAAACCGAGCTCAATGTTTGCCTCCACAGTATCTCTGCCGTGTTCCTGCAGATTATATGCCTTGATTTTATTCGCAAGCCCGATTCCTCTTCCCTCCTGGTGCATATATACAATTACCCCTTTGCCTTCTTTTTCAACCATTGCCATTGCTGCATGCAGTTGATCCCCGCAATCGCATCTGAGAGAGCCGAAAAGATCGCCGGTGACGCATTCCGAATGAACTCTTACAAGTATTTCATCTGAAGGTTTAATATTCCCTTTCACAAGTGCGATGTGCTTCATGTCATCCACATCATTTTCATATACGATTATTTTAAAAACACCGCCGTACTTGGTGGGAAGATTCGCTTCGGCTGCTCTTCTGATGAGCCGTTCATGCTGCATTCTGAAATTTATGAGATCCGCTACAGTAACAATCTTGAGCTCGTGTTCTTTGGCAAAAATTTCAAGATCAGGCATGCGGGCCATAGTTCCGTCATCATTCATAATTTCACAAATGACACCTGCCGGTTTCAAATAAGCCAGTCTTGCAAGGTCAACTGAGCCTTCAGTCTGGCCGGTTCTTACCAGTACTCCGCCCTTGCGTGCACGAATGGGAAAAATATGGCCGGGTGTGACAATATCATCGGCAGTCGCATCATCTGCAATAGCGGTTTTAACTGTTGTTGCCCTGTCGTAGGCTGATATGCCCGTTGTTACGCCATGTTTTGCTTCGATTGATAAGGTGAACGCTGTACCGAAACGTGACTTGTTATCAGTAACCATAAGGGGAAGATTTAGCTTGTCGGCGATGTTGTCCGATAAAGAAAGACATATCAATCCGCGTCCGTACTTGGCCATAAAATTAATGGCCTCAGGCGTTATATATTCGGCCGCCATACAGAGATCGCCTTCATTTTCCCTGTCTTCATCATCAACCAGAATTACCATTTTGCCACTCTTGATATCCTCAAGAGCTTCCTTAATTGAACTTACCATTTTATATACCTCGATTATTTTATAAATCCATGTTTCGCAAGAAAGTCCATATCGATTTCCCTGTCCGGATGAATGAGCTTCTCAATGTACTTCCCGAGAATATCGGTTTCTATATTGACGATGTCACCGGCTTTTTTGAAGCCAAGTGTTGTGGAAGCTGCCGTATGAGGGATTATATTCACGTAAAATCTGTTTTTTTGGCATTGATTGACCGTAAGACTGATTCCGTCGACAGTTACTGAGCCTTTTTCGACAATATATTTTTCAAATGATGTATCTATGCCGAATCCGAACACGATTGAATTGGCGCTTACGCTCCTCTCATGTATTGTCGCAGTGCAGTCCACGTGACCGAGAACAAGGTGGCCACCCAGGAAAGAGTTGAGTCGCAATGCTTTTTCCAAATTTACTTTATCTCCTCTTTTAAGAGTTCCGAGATTAGTTTTTAAAAGTGTTTCCGCCGATACATCGGCGGAAAAACTATTTTTACCCTTTTCAATTATTGTAAGGCAGGCACCGCTTACGGATATGCTGTCCCCAATCCTGGAATCTTCAAGATTAATAGAGCTTTTAATGCGAAGGATGAGATCGTCTCCATGAAACGTCAAAGTGTCGATAATGCCTATCCCTTCTATAATGCCCGTAAACATTTATCTTTGCCCCGCCTTATTTTTGATTGCCCGGCTATCCGAGCGACGGGCGGTTTTTCCCGCAGGACTCCCGAATCCTTGAACATCGCTTATAAACAATTTATTTTTCCTTTTCAACCTTCGTATTCAGTACGTCTTTCAACTCTTCAAGAAAATCATTCACATCTTTGAAATCCCGGTAGACCGAAGCAAATCGGACATACGCTACGGTATCGAGCCTGTGCAGTTCTTCCATCAGCTTTTCACCTATTGCTGAACTTGGAATTTCTCTCAATTGGCTTTCTTGACAAAACTGTTCTATTGTATCAGCAACCGTTTCTATTTCATCCATGCTGATAGGGCGTTTTTCACAGGCTTTCTTGATTCCTGAAAGAATCTTTCCCCGTTCGAACGGTTCCCGTCGTCCATCTTTTTTAATTACCACGGGGATAACATCCTCCACGTACTCATATGTAGTAAAACGCCTGCTGCATGCGAGGCATTCTCTCCT
>JALNXD010000010.1 GCA_023230565.1 Syntrophales bacterium | reverse complement strand
TAACTGACGAAATGATAGAACAATATATTCAAGAGCAAGAAGGGGAGCCGATAGTTGATGACAGTCGATTTGCAATCGACCCCTCTTAAACCCCTCGACTTATAGTCGAGGGTATTTCAGTTTCCAGTGAAAGTCATTTGACTTCCACGGTGACTTCCATGGCCACTTCCGCGGTGACTTCCATGGTTAACTATTTTTGAACTCTATTGCAAGAAGCAGGTGCTCTGGAATTTCGATAAAAAAACACAAGATCTTGATCTTTATGAATAATTTATAGCTTTTTATCCTATTGCCTATGTTGTCTATTGACGTTTCCGTTCTAAATCGATAATGTAGTATTATTCTCTAGCCATTCCATTGGGATTTAAGAGCTAAAAGAGATGGGTTCGCCGTCCGAGCGAACCTTTTCTATTTCTATTTGATGCGTCATGCATATGACTTTTTCCGACATGCTACAAGGAGTAGAGTCTTTCATCGGAGTGCCTATCTTTTTACCCGCACCTCGCCGGTCAGCAATTTCTGAATGAGCCCCCGCTTCTGTTTTTCGAGGGCGGCAAGTTTCTGTTCAAGAGTTTTGATCTCTTCATCGGCGGTGGAAAGGACTTCGGTGATGCGGCGTTGTTCTTCTATGGCTGGAATAGTTATTTTGATTTTCGAAAAATTATGAAATTTCAGATTCAGCGTATCATTGACAAGACCCTGCGAAAACCTCCAGAAAAGATGAATAATATCAGTCAATTTAAAGAGATGTCCCATAAAACCTTCATCAACGCCATCTTGTGGTACACAGACCGTATAGGCTGGGCTGACAATTCCCTCGGAGCGCGAAACCGCAGAAACACCCTGCCACATGCGCATGGTATTGTAACCGATATCCCCAGGGGCGATTCGCTTATATCGTGATTTGTCTGCACTTGATGAGTCTTTGCGCTCGATATCGGATGCGGGAACAATGCCGTTTTTACCTGTAATTGCGAGAAGCGGTAAGTGTCCGCAGTTGGTCTCTTGCCTTTCCCTAAACAGCTGTCCCAGGCTATATTCCTTCCAAGATTCCGTAAACTCCGGAAGTCGTTTCTTTCCCGCAAGCAGTTGCTGCATGAGGGCCTTCTTGCGACGCATCTTTGCTTCAATGAGACTTCGAGTCTGATTGATGGCCTCGTCCCAGGTAGAGAGAATCTCTGCGATTTTTTTCTGTTCGGGAAGAGGAGGCAAAATCATCGGTAACTTTA
This sequence comes from Syntrophales bacterium, assembly GCA_023230565.1. GTDB lineage: Bacteria > Desulfobacterota > Syntrophia > Syntrophales > UBA2210 > JALNXD01. The sequence continues at coordinate 87,989 of JALNXD010000010.1, read as the reverse complement.
AAAACTGCTCCCGAGTAAAATGAGAAATACTTGTTTGCGCTGTATAATAAACCATCCGGGGTGATGATGCAGTTATATGGAGATAATACATAGTAAAGAACATGTCTATGTTATTGGTTCGAGGACGTACTCGATGAAGAGCCTTTTGGTAAAAACAAGGACTTATTTGCTCTTTCCAGACGGCGCACCGGCCCACTTCTCCTCCTTCACATACAAGTAGGTCACCCTTTTTTAATCGAAATTTTTCCAATTCCGTTTCTGAAAAATTCATTTTTTGAATTTCGGAAAGATCAAAACTTCCCCACTGAACATTATAATTTGCTAAGTAAGGCTGAAAGTTATTCCCCTGACGAGCTATCTTGCTTAGCATCTTCCCAAGTTGAATATCAAAAACTTCACCGGCTGGACATGTCTTCCACTCCTCCGGTATCCAGCCCACCTTCGTCTTTTTATATCCCTGTCTGTTTATATTAGGGTCTTTCATGTTGGCGCTTTCTCTTCTTGACGCCAGATTGCATGGTTCTGCCATTCGTCAACGAAACCCATCTGGCCAAGTTGGATGTCCTTCTCGAACTGCTCAATTGTCGCCAAAAGTCTCTGCCGCCATGAGCTTTGAGGCGCAATGCACCTCATCATATAGTGAAGCAGGGACAACACGGCAAAGATTCGTTCATTTGGAATAGTCAGAGGATCATGCCACGCAGGATGGTTTTTATTTTTTGGTATGAGAGGTTTGATTGCAAGTTCACGATTCCATAGCCTGCCGTGATGAGCGCACAAATTTCTTATGTAATTCAGAACGGTAAGCCACGATTCCAGCACTTTTGCCTGAAGGCCATAGATCTGGGCGATGTATTGCTTGTCATGCCTGTTCAGATGGCGAAACAGTGTCAGCAGGTTACCAAAGGACATGATCTCAACGGCCATCCAGAGAGGAAGATCGCCGTTGTCGTATTTTTCGTTGAAATGTCTGACAAATTCTTCACGGCTCCTCCGGGTGTTCCGCCGGATTTCACTTACCAGACGATCCTGATCCTCAATGTCGAAATCCGGACCAAATGTACAAGTTTTCAAATATCCGAAGGCCCCATGCTTCCTCGTAAAATGTTCCGTCAATCTTGTCCGGATTGATACTTCAACACGTTCGATCGCATCCATGACGATAAGCCGAAGGTGCCGATCGAAAACGTATCGGTGCCAAACGGTCTCAAAGGAGGTGCCGGGATAGAGCCGGTCCCGGGAATCATTTGGAATACGGAAGGTGTACCAGTAGGCGCTTAGACGATAGTAGTTAACATCACCAAGCCTTGAGATGAGCAGTTTTCTGTCTGCTACAAGGCCTCGTTTCAAAATGAGATCGGCTTGTTGTGAAAAAGAAAGGGCCGGTTTTGAATATTTCATGACCAGCTCCTCAAAAAACAAAAAACCCGCCACATTTGAGCTTGGCAAGGCCAGAGGCTTGGCGGGTATGCTGCGTGCATAATAACAATATTATTTTTTTTGTCAACCTTTATCTTGCATAGAATATTCATGGCATGTACATCCAGGCAAGGGAGTCTCAAAATCCTAAATCCTTCAGATATTGATCCATCTTCGTGCGCGTTTCGGCAAGTTTGCGCTCTATTTCTTCAATTTCCTTTTGGACGGCGGCTATATCTATTTTAGGTTCCGGCTCGAAGGTATCCACATAGCGGGGGATATTCAGGTTGAATTCGTTTTCCTCGATTTCGGAAAATGCCGCCCGATAAGAGTATTTCTCTATTGCCTTTCGTTGCCGGAACGTATCGACGATCTTTTCGATATCCTCCGTTCTCAGTTTGTTATGGTTTGTACCCTGTTCATACTCGCGACTCGCGTCGATGAAGAGAATGTCACCCTTGCAGTTTGGCTCGCGTGACTTGTCGAAAATCGTCAAGGCGGCTGGTATGCCCGTGCCGAAAAACAGGTTGGCGGGAAGGCCGATAACGGCATCGAGCAGGTTCTCCCTGATTACCGACTCCCGGATTTTTCCTTCCTGTCCGCCCCGGAAAAGCACGCCATGGGGAACGACAACGCCGACTCTTCCTTTGCCCTCGATGGCGGTCGCGAGCATGTGGAGTATAAAGGCCCAGTCGCCCTTGCTTTTTGGGGGAATGCCCCGCCCGAATCTCGCATAACGGTCCTCCGCGGCGATTTCCTGCCCCCATTTATCGAGACTAAAGGGAGGATTGGCAACCACTACATCGAATTTCATCAGCGCATTGTTTTCGACCAGTTGCGGGTGACGGATCGTGTCTTCCCATTTGATGTCGGAAGAGTCCATGTTATGGAGAAACATATTCATTTTGCAGAGCGCCCAGGTGCTGCCGTTCATTTCCTGACCGTAAAGCGAGAAGTTGTTTTCGGAGCCGGTCTGCTTGGCTGCCCGGATCAAAAGCGAGCCGGACCCGCAGGCGGGATCGCACATTCGCTCTCCCGGTTTGGGGGCCACCAGCCGGGCAAGCGTCTCTGAAACCTCCGCCGGTGTATAGAACTCACCGGCCTTCTTTCCTGCCGTTGCGGCAAAACGTGCGATAAGATACTCATAGACATCGCCGATAATATCCATGTCCCCCACATATTCCGGCGTCAGGTTCAGTTCTGCAAAGTCTTCCAGGAGGGTTTTGAGCCGCGAGTTGCGCTGGCGGGCCTGACCCAGGTTTGCCTCGCTGTTGAAATCGATGTTGCGGAATACGTTGTGCAGCTTTGCCTTATTGGCATCTTCGATCTTTTCAAGAACTATGTTAATGGTTTGTCCGATATCATTATCTGTTCGGTGCGCATACAAGTACTCAAACGTGCAGTCTTCGTCAATGATGAAGCGTTCGCGGGATAAGGCCCTTCCGATCCGTACTTTGTCGCCTTTATATTTTTTTTCGAGTTCCGCCATCTGTGATTTGCGAATGTCGCTGAGATATTTCACAAAGAGCATGGTGAGAATATAATCCTTGTATTGGGCAGGGTCGATAACCCCTCGGAAGGTGTCGCAGGCCCGCCATACCGTGTTGAAGATCTCTGTGCGCTTTTTATTGTCGGTCATCGAATTATCCTCTTGATTTATCACCTTTTAATGCTGCGTTCATACATGCGATGGTTGCTAGTTCTTTTCGCTTTTCGGCCATATCGTCAAGCAATTTCTGTTCTTTGCGCATCAGCGAATCCAGTGCAACAATTTTATGTTGCATTTCTAAAGGCGGCACAGGTATCTCCATGTTTTCCAGTGCGGCGCGCCGAACGACCGGCATGTGAACGCCCCTACCGCTTTCACGGAGCAAGTAATCCTCGACAGGTTTCTGATTGAGATACCACCACAGGTACTGGGGAAGACATATCTGTTGGGATGTGCGAATAATAAAGAAACATGCAGCCGCCAGAGAGGGGTCGGGAATATCTTGCATCAGAAGCGAAAAATTTCGGGCGCCCCGCGCCATAAAAACAATGTCATCTCTTTTAAGCATCCAATCCTTTCGAGACAGTTCCGGATGTATCCTGACGATTTCATCCGTCCGGTAGGTAAGCCGGTCTGCATCAACATCTTTTGCCTGTAGAAGATAAAACGGTCCGTCTGCCGCAGGCTCTATTTTACCCCGACTCAAATATCCGCTTTGCACTTCTGCTATATCCTGAAGCCGCACCATAAATGCTTTGTATCACGGTATAAAGCTTACTGCAATAAAAATGATTTGACTCGGGGCTGTATTTTATGCTACGGTATCTAATATATTGCTAATAAATACAGGAGGTCTGGCATGGCACGAAAAGAACGGAAAGGTTATAAGTAGGTGCTATTCGATGATTTCACTGAATGATGACCAGAAAGCACAGGTCTTGCTCGTCGAACTACAGGAGCGATACAACGCATCACATAAAATTCGGGAGCGGAGCACACAATTTACGCTGTGGATTTCCGGAATGGCTATCGGCCTTGCATGGCTTCTCATTTGCCGGAATGATCTTTTGTTCGCACAGCGTGTTGCACTGACACTCCTCATTGCTGCACTTTTCACTGGTGCGCTTGTTTTCATAATGGGTCTTCGAAAAGGATTCCAAAAAAACCGCGAAGCCTTAATTCGGAGCGAGAATGCGTTGAATATGCATACTCACGGTGTCTATCTGAAAGACTCGACTCTCCTACCCGAAGAATACAATAAGACGAAAATCCGGTGGAGCGATCATTTCTGCACGCTCGGCATATTGCTTTTTATTATCGCAATTGTCCTGTTTATTCTTACCTGGACATGTCCGGCAAAAGCGCCGGAACAAATATCCCCTACAAAAATTCATCAAATTAAAGGAGAACAATAACCTATGGCTGATCTTCACAATGAAATGGGAACGTATCATGACAAAGTCGCATTATCTTCCGGCAAAAAAACTTCTCTAAGAACGTCAAGAGATGCAATTCGGGAACGCACACGGAAGTACTTCCGCGACAAGCTGGAAGTTAATGCACCAAAATTTCATGGGCAGGGGTCGTTCGCAATGATTACGACCATCAATCCGCTCGACGGCGAATTCGATATTGATGACGGCGTCTATTTGCAACACCTGGATGAGACGAGCGATAGCAATTGGCCTTCTCCCGAAACGGTCCATCGCTGGCTGATGGAGTCCACTGAAAATCAAACAAATGAGAAGTCCATTGACAAACGCACCTGTGTCCGTGTGCGCTATGCCGGTCAATATCATGTGGATTTGCCGGCGTATGCAAAACTGAACGGCACATTTATGCTCGCCGAAAAAGGAGACAAGGGCTGGCATTCCAGCGATTCCAAGGCATTGACGGAGTGGTTCAACAACCGCATCCAAAAGCAGGGCGAACAACTTCGACGAATAGTGCGGTACCTGAAGGCCTGGGCTGATTATCAGTCTCAGAAGCGCGGCAAGATGCCGAATGGCCTGATTTTGACTGTTTTGGCAACTTTGAACTTTCGGCCTCATGCGAGGGAAGATAAAGCTCTGGCCGATACGGTTGCCGCCATATCCGTGTATGTCAATCCCGTTTTTTCTGTTTTAAACCCTGTCGATAGTATGGAAGAGTTGACATCTCGTCTTAGCGAGACACAGAAACGGCGATTTCAGGATGCAATATCGGATTTTGCCTCCGATGCGTCGGAAGCAATCAATCATGAAAGCAGTGGAGAAGCATCAGAAATCTGGCGGGAGCAGCTCGGTGATAGATTCCCTCTTGTTAAAGACGAGGAAGAATCCGATGAACAACAGCAGAGGAAAAAGGATGCCGCATCTCTTGCAACTGTGTATGCAGCCAGAAATCCTTCAAAGCCTTGGACGGGCAAGTAGTGCAAATGAAGTGGTATCAATCGAATAAGAGATTTCTTGCCGAGGAAAGGCAATCTCTTGGAGAAAAATATCCTTTTCTTAAAATCGACATTGCTCCGATGGGTATCCGAATAAATGAGGCTCTCGTCCTTCGAGAAGAAGCTGCCCTGGTCAATGGGATTTATCGTCTTTCAATACCTGATTCACAACGCTATATCGACTATCGAATTGCGATTTTGCTACCTGACAATTATCCAAGGGATTTCCCCAGGATGTACTGTAATGATGAAAAGTTGCCCATTGGCAATATCGATCGGCACATAATGACTGATGGGAGTGCATGTTTAGGAGTTAACGCAGAAATAAGTCAAAAATGGAGGGCCAAGCCTCGTATTGTATTTTTTCTGGATGAGATTGTTGCCCCCTTTCTTGTGTGGCAGGCCTATTATGACACGCATGGACAACCGCCTCCGTGGGGACAACGATCACATTACGCAAAAGGTATTTTTGAGTACTATACAGAATTATTGCATGGAGAAGTTGATTGGAATATAAAAGATTTTATGGAATTGCTTGCGCGTAAAAATGATCCCAAGGGCCATGAGAAATGTCCCTGCGGCTCTGGTCGGCGATTACGTGAATGTCATGCCGAACTCATTAAGCATGTCAGACAACAAATTTTGTGGAAAGATGTGCAAAAAGATATGTTTACAATTGAAAAAGGAAAATGACATGATTTCAATAAAGTCACATTGATTATGAATGCAAAGATATCACTGCTAATGAGTAATAATATCCTTAAAAATTCGATATCAACCGTTATGGTTTTCTTCGGAGCAGCAAAAGAGTCTCAGTTTTTCTGAACAAAGAAGGCTAGCGGCTCGCATAAAAATAATCTTTCTCATTCGATTTATTGTATGAGCTTCATTTAAGGTTCATTTCCAGTTTGTAGCAACATGTACAGCTTACTTAACATCAGGCAAAAAAATTGTTAATTTTCTGTACAATCTCTTTATGGCTTCCAAATAATATCCACCTATTTTCGGTTAATTACGGCTAGGCATACTAATTGCTCCAATCAAAGTACCTCCTCAAAGATGTTTTTGTTTCTTAATTTTTGCAACCGGCACTGCCGGGGGAAAAAGGAGGGCGAAATCCGCCCTCCTCCACTACCAAATAAACTGCTGTTTCAGAGGTACATTATGAAAAAACTCAAAGTTGGAGTGTTAACGGCAATTATACCTCTGTTGTTTGTTTTTACGGGGTGCGCCACAGATCAGAAACATTTCAAGCCGGCACACGTAGATTCCATACATCATGATCGACAATTTTACTTTAAAGAAATGATCGATATTCTTGCAACTGGTGCTTGCATAGAAAAAGTTACGAAATAATAAGTTCAAATAACCCTTCAATGAGAAAAATCAAACAAATGTGACAGACGAATTATTATTTTTTCTTTATTTCGTCACTTCCTGCAGAAATAAATAGAATCAAATGACCAACCTGTTTTCGCGCAAAGATTCATGAAAGTCTTTCCCCCTTTTATTCAAGTTTTCCTTCACGGCTACCGATATACACAAGGGAAAAGCACAGGATACCCGTCATGAGAAATCTTGAACTGCGAAGGGAAGGAGAAATAATGCGATCTTTTGAGTGTGTAACAGACAAAAATTATGAGCGAATGAATAAATGGCCGCTTTGGGTAATCGCCATCGCGGTTACAATGTTTTTTCAGGTCGTACCTTGCGCAGCTGAAAAGGATCGGCTTGTTTTCGGCGCCATTGCTGTAGGCAAGGTCTCCCAGGTGCGCAAATCACTCACCCCGTTGATTCAGTATTTGGAAAAGGAAACCGGGACTCAAATCGGTTTTGAAACCGGTAAGGACTATCTGGACACAATTGAAAAATTCAAGTCAGGATACTTCGATTTCGGGTTCATCGGACCCAGCCCGTATGTCATTGCCACCCAGGAAGGAGAAGGCCCGGGTAACTTTATTGTTATAGCCGGACTTGAAACCAAAGGTCAGCCTTTTTATCACGCCGTAATTGTCGCAGCCAGAAACAATGGCGGCATCAATTCACTGACAGATCTCAAGGGGAAACGTTTTGCATTCGGCTCCAGACAATCCACACTCTCCTGTTATATGCCCTGCAAAATGTTGATGGACGAGGGTATTTTCGATACCCTTTCTGCCTATGATTTCCTTGGTAAACATGACAAAGTAGCAAGAGACGTATCCATGGGAAGTTTCGATGCGGGCGGGATAAAGGAGGATATAGCCAAAAAAAATCTGGACAAGATCAAGATAATTGCCAAGTCCCAGCCCGTCTATGACTTTTTGCTGATTGCCCACAGGGATATGAATGCCGGTCTGGTGGGCAAGATCCGGTCTTCGGTACTCAAACTGAAAGATCCTGCTGTCCTCAATTCGATTGTAAAAGGCGTCACAGGCTTTGTGGAGACAAAAGACAGCAACTATGACAATCTTCGGAAAATAATGAAGGAAGTGGACCATAAACTGGGCCCCGCTGAATAGGCCTTCTAAATAATTCGAGAGAAAATAGCCGGGCGGCGATTCTCCAAGCCGGCCATCCCACGGGAAAGATTCATGAAATTCAAGGGAATAACAGGGAAATTACTGGCTGGATTTACTATAATAGCCATTATTGTCGTTTTAGTGGGAATGGATGGATGGTTAGGGATCACCGGAACTTCGGAATCCCTCGAACACATGGTACACAAACGCCTTCCAGGTGTGCAAAGCTTGCTTACCATAAAGGGATCCGTTGCATCCATAATGGCTGCACATTATAGCCTGCTGAATCCGGATCTCGGGTTTGCAGGGATTCAAGACCAGTATGCCGCCATTGAAAGAGAAAGAAAAAAATATCGTCACGCATGGGAACGATATGAAATATTGCCGAAAACTCCCAGGGAAAATGAATTATGGAGACAGTTTTTGGAGGCCTTGACGCTTTGGGAGGAAAACAGCGAGCGTTTTCTCGAGATATCCCGGCAACTGGTAGACACTGACATCATCAATCCCATGCGGCTTTGCGAAGTCCTTGAGAGTCTGAGGAGTCATCAATACGACCTGGTCGGCAGGGTCGGTAATATGATACAGACTGAAATTGAATTTGAGGGGAATGACACTCCGGCCGATACCCCCATGACGACCTGGATGGCCGGTTATCAAACTCAAAATCCGATTATAAATGGAGTGCTGCAAAAAATTAGTGAACCTCATAAGCGCTTCTATACGGCCATTCGCAATATAAAGGAAAGTATCCGCAAAGGAGATATCGATGCCGCGTCATTCAGATACGAAAATGAAATGATACCGGCTGCACAAGAGGTTTTTAGAGGCTTCGAAAAGATGATCGAGCAGGCCGAATTTGCGGAGGAGCTGTATGACCGGATGAACCATCAGGTGATGATCATCGGAAGAGATATTCAACATCAGGCCGTCGCTCTCATCAATTCTCTCGTAGTGGCAAATACGGAAATCGTGGAAAAGGATGCGACTGAAGCACTCGTCAAGGCCGATCGTGCTAAATGGGTTGCATTGGGTGGAATCGCATTCGGCTTTTGCCTGGCTCTCGTTATCGGGTTTTTGATCAGCCGGAATGTCACACATCTTTTGGTTGATGTGATATCCGGTCTTAACCGAACCTCAGAACAGGTTGAATCCGCGTCTGCCAGCATCGCTTCCTCCAGCCGTGAGCTTGCCGAAAACTCCGAGACACACGCTTCTTCTTTACAAAAAACAGCATCGGCCCTCGAGCAAATGACTGTCAAAATTCAACTGACCGCCGAAAGCGCACATCGAACCACTGCACTGACACGGGAAACGCAACGGATCATGAGCCGCGCCGGCGGCGCCATGAAACTGCTGGCCGATTCAATGCGGGAAATTTCCGCCGCCGGCACGGAAACATCCAAGATAGTCAAGACTATTGATGATATTTCATTTCAAACGAATTTATTGGCTTTAAACGCAGCCGTTGAAGCGGCCCGGGCGGGTGAAGCGGGGGCAGGTTTTGCGGTAGTGGCGGACGAAGTGAGAAATCTGGCGGCACGTGCCGCAGAAGCGGCCCGTAATACCGGGGCTCTCATCGAAGGGACAATCAGTAAAGTAAACGAGGGCACAAATCTTGTCACTGAAACAGACCGGGCGTTTGGCGAGCTGGAACGAAGCTCTGCCGACGTAATGGACTTTGTACAAAAAATATCGGCAGCATCAAACGAACAATCTGCAGGTATTGAGCAGCTCAACAACGCTGGGTGCGATATGGAACAGGCAGTACGGTACGTCTCGGCCGAAGCGAAAAAATTCGCCTGCGCATCCGGGGAAATGAGCATGCACGCCATCGAGATGAAGGTGTTCATGCAAAAATTGATGACACTGGTGGGACAAACATCTCGATCAAATCGCACTACAATAAAAAGCTTGAAAAAAAATCTGCCGGATATTCCGGTTGTCACACGAAGTCCTGCCGGAGATCAATACACAGCGATGCTCTGAATATTAAAAATAAATTAATGATTAGTTGCGAGAAGCATACCTTACAAAGAAAAATGAGTAATGATTAATGACATGTGTTTTTATTCAGCTGATGATTTCCAACTTCGATTCCACCGAAACATTTTTAAAATTCTCATTGTGAAAGATACTCCCAAAAAAGTGATAAATTGCCAGGGCTGCTGTAATTTTCTCTTGTATTTATAGCCATGTAAGATTAAAAGCTCTTCAACGTCCTTGCAGGCGAAAGAGGAGCGAAGAAGTATTTTATGAAGATCATTCTTGTTGCAACAACCGATAAGCAATCTGTTCAGGCAGTGAGGGAATCGTTCCAGGCGGAATACCGTATCGAAAGGGCGGAAAGCGCGGTACAGTGTCTTGAAATGTTCGGGAGGAAACGATGCGAGTACCTGTTCATTGATATCGAATTTTTGGAACATCTGCAGCAAGAAAACGAAATAGACCCGCTTTTCAAGTCTGCGCTTATGAATTTTTGGAGAATATTTCCTACAGCACAGATTATCGTCCTCACTTCCCCAGAGCACATTCGAAAGGCCGTGATGGCCGTAAAGGGAGGAGCGAGCAATTATATCACCCGTCCCGTCAACAAGGACGAATTGAACCATATCACAGAGAACGTGTACCGCACATTGCTGATGAAATCGGAGCTCCATTACCTGCGGGGCAGATATGTACAGAAGAGCGCCGATATTATTCATACCGAAAGCCCGATGATGCGCGGTGCGATAGACAAACTCATGGCGGTCGCCCCTTTAAAGACAACGGTTTTTCTGACCGGCGAAACGGGCACAGGAAAAAGCGTTCTTGCACGGATCATCCATCAATTTAGTAACCGGTCCGAAAGACAATTCATACAAGTACACTGCGGAGCGATTCAGGATACACTGCTTGAAAGCGAGTTGTTCGGCCACGAAAAGGGCGCATTTACCGGAGCGGACCGCCGTAAGCTGGGTAAGTTCGAGATCGCCGACAAGGGCACCATATTCCTTGATGAAGTGGGCACTCTTACCCCGTCTGCACAAATTAAGCTGCTTCAGGTTCTTCAGGAAGAAACTTTACAGCGCGTCGGAAGCGAAGCGGACATCCCCGTTGATATACGCGTCATTGCGGCAGCAAATACAGATCTGGAACAGATGATCAGAGAGGGGGGGTTTCGGAATGACCTGTTTTATCGCCTTAGCGTATTTCCCATCGAAGTTCCTCCACTGCGGGAGCGAATCGAAGATATCCCGCTGCTGACCGACAGTTTTCTTAAGGAACTGAACCGGGCCAATACGAAGACGATCAATAATATCGATCCGCGAGTTATGGAAATTTTCCGGCACTATCCATGGCCGGGTAATATCCGGGAGTTGAAGAATATTATCGAAAGGGCTTTTATAATAGAAAAATCCGAAGTTATTACTGTTTCAAGCATCCCAAAAGAATTGTCCTTCGGATATCGTAATGGTTGTCACATGCCTCGAGGCGCCGGTTCACTGGCCGAGGTCAAGGATACCGCAGTAAAAGAGTATCTTATGACACTCCTTACGGAATTTAGGGGTAACATTCAGAAGACGGCGGATGATGCAGGAATTTCCACCCGCCAGGTACATAAACTCATGAAAAAATATGACCTTCAGAAGGAAAATTTCAGGATGTAAATCCCTTGCATCAGAAAGGAACTTTTCTTCCCTGAATGTAAATCGGATCGAAAGTTCCGACAATTCACATTTTTTATATAATTCAAATTGTTATACCCAAACATCTTCCCGAGCCCAGATTTCAGAAGCGGAACCCTTGTTCCGATTATTTTTCAATCATATGAAAAATATGAAGTAAAGTTAATAAGTTGAGATAAAGGCACGACAAATGCTTTCATACTTATGAAAGGCACTTCATCACTTTGCCCAGGCGGCGATCTGATGGAACCGTAATACACGAGCGCAGCTCAAATATATTCCGGAAGGAGGAATAAGAATGAAAAAGTATGCAGGCGTGTTAGTGGCAGTAGTTTGTTTAGCGGCAGTGTCGATACTCTTTGCAACAGCAACCGTGACAAGCTCGAGCGCAGCTGAAACGGAGATTACAGGCATTGTGAATGCGACCGGACAGCTGGTTGCCGAGGATGGAAACTCCTATTTCATCGCCCAGAGTGAAGTCGGGAAAAAACTTGCAGCTTTGGTCGGCAAGACTGTTCAGGTAAAGGGTACTGTCAAGGCTGAAGGTGAAACAAAGACTTTGACGGTCTCAAACTTCAAAGAAGTTAAATAGACCGGAAATTGAAGATAGACCCGGGAAAAGGGTTAAAAACCCTTTCCCGGCATCTCCGGTAAATGGAATTTCAATTTAGTCCAGAGGTGTCAATGTGAAAAAACTCAGAGTATCAATTGTATTGCTTTTCGCCCTGTCGACGCTGCTGCTTTTATATGCATGTGCAAAAAAGCAGGTCACGATATCAAATGAAGCAAAACCAGCAGTCGCAGGACAGAAAGCTCCCCCGGCAAAAACAGGAAAAACACCGCTCGTGAATACAGAAACCGCGCCTGTTTTGATCGCAGGTCCGTCGGGAAAAGATCTTTTTGAGTCGGAAAGGATTTACTTCGACTTCGATAATTATGATTTACAACCCCAGGCACGAAAAGTGCTTGAGAAAAAGGCCGAATGGCTGCAGCTCCATCCCGACATTTCAATAATAGTCGAAGGCCACTGCGATGAACGTGGAACTGAAGATTACAATCTTGCTCTCGGGCAGAGACGGGCAGAGGCCGCAATGTTCTATCTGGCTTCCCTCGGGATTTCAAATTCCAGGATTAGAACCATAAGTTACGGGGAGCTGCGTCCAGCAGCTCTGGATCATAACGAGAAATCCTGGTCCCGGAACCGTAGAGATGAATTCAAAGTTTCAAAATAGTAGTGTACGCATATGTAATTTTCAACAGTGCCTCCGCGGGCTTGAAATATCATCCGGAGGCGTTGTGCGTGAAAGGTAACATATATGATAAAGATCATTTGCCGCTATTCGGATCATGGACAAGATCAAGTACGGTCCGATACCTTTGCAGGACATCCTTTCGATCATATTCTTCAAGGTGTACCCGATGGCTCGCCTTTTCTATCATTTCGGTCTGGCGGAGAATCGCTCGCCGCTGCTCTGAATTGCGCGAATGGGCAGCAAGTGTTGCCATTGCTTCCAGGAGCCGGATCGTTACCGCAACAGTCGGGCGGCCATACTGCCGTATCTGATCGAATGCAGCACTTGTCATTCCTGAAAATGTGACGGTTTTAGCCCTGATCCGCAAAATACCTTTATCATCATAAAGATATGGGGAGGGGAATTTTCTGCCTGACAAATAGCACAAGGCCGAGCAGAGCCGGTCAATGCAGGCAATTGCAGTAAAAGGATCATTAATACCGGGTGATAGCGCCCGCAGGGCGACTTCGACGAGCTGGTGAATTGCAAATTCGGGATCTTGCACAGGCGTACGTTGTTCGCCCAGAATAAAAGCTTCGGCCAGCCGTTTTTCAAGTCCTTCATCCCGTTTCTCGCAATTTTCCACCTTCACGATCGTGCTTCCTTCCACTATGAATTCTCCAGGTCGCCACGGAATATTGAGCACCAGATCTTTCTTCCTGGCACTCTCCAACAGGGTGTCGCGATCGATCGCCTGTAAATACCCGGCTTTCGGAGCGGCTACTCTACACTCCCGGCAACGGGCTGTCTTCAAATGCAGCTCGGGTTCGCTTTGTTCTCTGCCCGGTGATTCAGGATTAAATTCCTCAGGAAAAAACCGGCGGAGATGCATTTCAAGATCATAATATACAAGAGCGATTACCCGGTCCGCCTGAATTGAGGTGGAAATATGATGAATAAAATAGATTAGAATTCCTACATTGATTAATGCAAGAACAACCGCGAATGTAACTGAAAGAGACGGCATGAAAACCCGGTCTTCAGTACGAACAGATTGAAGAACGAGCAGGCAGTATATGTATGTTGATATAAATGTTCCAAGAACCACTTGATTGCCTTTGTCGAGCATAAAATTTCTCAACAGCCTGGGACCGAACTGGTTGGAGGCCAGAGTGAGGGCAACGACGGTGATCGAAAAAACAACACCGGCAACGGTTATCATGGATCCGGCAATAACGGATAAAACCGACCGTATTCCCTCGGGTCCCACGGCATATGTAAAACCGAATACCCGATACGCATCGATTTTCACCCTCCTGTCTATCTCTACAAAGAAAAAGGATAAAATGATCCCAAGAACAACCATCAGAGCGGGAAGAAACCAGAAGCTGGTTCGTATTGATTCCCAAAGATTGGATAATCTTGTTTTCATGTAAAATCCTTTCCTGTTTACCGGTTGCGGCGTACCCTTCCTCTGCTGAAACCTTGTCAATATTTACCGGATCAGGTGCTTAGGGCTGTAGTGGCGGTGCAGCCATCGGCTCAATCCGTCGAGACCGGGAAACAGAACGCGCTCCGTCATATTGCATTGGTCAAGTTTGTCCCGTATCTCCCACTTGATTGCTGCGGGCACGACAACCTTCCGGCACAAATCGGGATATCGTGCAAACCAGTCGTCAAGTCCGGTCTCGGGACTTGACATTACCGAAAACAGCGCGAACTGATTTACGATTCTGTCATCCATGGAAGGCGGTTCGAAGAAGAGAAGAAAAGGCGACTCCGACATATGATCCAGTTCTTCCAGAGAAGCAACGGTTCGAGCGAGCAGTCCCGCCGTAAAGGAATTTGCACCTTCCTTGTTGAGGGCCATCCTGATCCGTTCCGGCAGAAGGGCATGCGCCTGTTCATAATTGATGCACCATACCGCACCGTCACGATCGAATTTAGCGGTATTGGCAGTCGCGAAATGCATTGCCACAAGCGGCGAATAGGTCCAGTCAAGCAGACGTGTGGGCAAGCCATGGTGTTGAGCAACCGAAAGCCAGTGCCAGTAAGAATCTTTTTCAACGACATCACGTTCGGCATATTTCATGAAATTGCGCAACAGATGACGCTCGAATTCTTCGAAGGGACTGCCGAGCCGCATCAGAGTCGTATCGAGGCGATAAGATGCCTCGGAAAGCCCACGAAATGTCCAGGGAGACCGGAACCGTCTCAATCTCTCGTTCCAGGCACCATAAAAAAGCAGGTCCTGCAGATGCGACCAATTCTCAGCGATATCGACCTTCATCACAATTGACTCCCTTGTAATTTTTTGTGACCAAAAAACCCCATCTCTTGTTTCGAGACAGGGCTTTCAAATCGGTGCGATCATATGCCTGAGGCAGTCGAAATTTTTTAAATCAGTGTAAAGATCGGTTCCGGAATGAGAAAATATAATAAATAATCAACTGCATAAGGAATCTTGTCAAGCAATTTTTAGGCAATTTTCAGGAGGGTTATAAGAAGAAATTTTTATCGGGGTAAGAGAGACCGGTATATAAATTCCGGTCTCTCTTATAGTTTCAAAAGATGGGTTATACGATGGCACACATGTTACCCTATTTTCTTTCTTCCGGCAACGAGATCGTCAACCACACCCGGTTCTGCCAAAGTCGATGTATCACCGAAATCAGTAAAATCGGCAGCAGCTACTTTCCTGAGAACTCTTCTCATGATTTTCCCTGAACGGGTTTTCGGGAGACCATCTGCCCATTGAATTTTATCCGGTGTCGCAATAGGCCCGATCTCGTTTCTCACGTGGGCAACAAGTTTCTTTTTCAGATCTTCATTTTTTTCAACATCGTGATTAAGAGTGACATAGGCAAAAATTCCCTGTCCTTTGATTTCGTGCGGGAATCCCACCACCGCCGCTTCAGCCACATCCGGATGTGATGTCAAGGCAGCTTCAACCTCTGCTGTTCCCATGCGGTGACCCGACACATTAATAACATCATCCACACGACCAGTTATTCTGTAATCGCCATCCTCGTCACGTTCGGCGCCGTCACCTGAAAAATAGTATCCCGGAAATTGAGAAAAATAATTCTCCTTGAACAAACCCTGATCACCCCAGATGCCTCGCATTATACCGGGCCATGCCGTTTTAATACAGAGAGCACCTGAACCGGGACCTTCTATCTCCTTACCATCCTCGCTGATCAAGACCGGTTTTACTCCAAAAAACGGGACCATTGCCTTTGCGGGTTTTATATCAATTGCACCCGGAAGAGGAAGAATCATATGACCTCCGGTCTCGGTTTGCCACCATGTGTCTGCAATGGTGCACTTACCGCCGCCAACCTTATTATAATACCACCACCATGCCTCAGGATTCAGCGGTTCACCAACCGATCCCAGAACACGCAATGATGAGAGGTCATGCTTTTCGACCCATTCGTCACCCTCTTTGGCAACGGCTCGAATTGCTGTCGGAGCCGTATAAAAGTTGTTTACATTGTATTTTTCACATACGGCCCAGAATCTGTCGTATGATGGATAACTTGGAACGCCTTCGAAAAGGATACTTGAATATCCGTTGCACAAGGGCCCGTATACCACATAACTGTGGCCTGTCACCCAGCCTATGTCGGCCGTGCACCAGTATACATCTTCGTCCCGCACGTCAAATGCAAGTTGCTGAGTCATCGACGCATAGAGCAAATAACCCGCAGTCGTATGAAGAACGCCTTTCGGTTTCCCCGTTGAGCCTGATGTATAAAGAATAAAGAGGGGATCTTCAGCATCCATTTCCTCCGGTTTGCAATATTGCGCAGCATTTTCCATCAATTTTCCATACCACAGATCTCGACCATCCTGCATGGGGACTTCCAGTCCTGTGCGTTTTATTACAATCTGCTTTTCAATCGACGGGCATTCATTGAGCGCTTTGTCGGCATTAGCCTTTTGAGGAACTGCTTTTGCACCTCTATATGTCCCGTCACACGTAATGAGTATTCTTGCCCCGCAGTCATTAATCCGGTCCCTCAGAGCCTCCGCCGAAAAACCACCGAAAACTATCGAGTGAATAGCTCCTATTCTTGTGCAGGCGAGCATTGTAATGGCAAGCTCTGCAATCATGGGGAGATAAATGGATACCCTGTCGCCCTTCTTGATTCCCATGCTTTTAAGTACATTGGCAAATTTATTGACTTCCCTGTACATGTCAAAATAAGTATATACTTTCCAGTCATTCGGATCGTTACCCTCAAAAATAATGGCAGCCTTATTTTTTTTCGTCTCCAGATGCCGGTCAAGACAATTGTAGCTCACATTGATTTTTCCACCTTCAAACCACTTTACATGAAGATTCCCGTCGAAGGACCAGTCAGAAACCTTTTTCTTATCAAACGGTTTGAACCAACTCAATCTCTCTTCGGCCATCTTTGCCCAAAAAGCATCGGGATTTTCTATTGATTCCTTATAGAGCTTCTCGTATTCATTCCTGCTTCTAATATACGATTTTTCTTTTACCCTCTCAGGAACAGGAAACACCTTATTATAAAAATCTTGCTCATTAATTTCAGCCATTATTCGCCTCCTTCTCCTTTATTATCAGCCCACAAGAGCCAGGCATCTCTTCGCGCCAGCCATGCCTTTTTTAAAAACACATTAATCTTCTCTTCGCCGCCCGGTGATAATCGAATACTCCATAGCTATTTATTTTGGTATCGGCTTTCGTCTGAATTAAAAATGGGATGTGATCCTACATTCCGTCAGTCTTTGTCTGACAGAGACCTGCAGTGTTATACCAATCAATGAATGGAAGAAATTTACTTCTCCAGGTAAATATCCGGATAGAGTTCTTTGGCACATTCAATACACAGGCTGTGGCTGAATTCCGCATCCGAATGGTTCCGGATAAAAGATTCCAGTTGATGCCAGTAGCCTCTGTCATCACGTATTCTTTTACATCGGGCACAAATTGGAATTATCCCTTTGAGCGTTTTGATTTCTTGCAGGAGCTTTTTCATAAAATAATGTATCAAAATTGCCATAACAACAGTTATGCCTATGGCAAAAAAAGAAGAAAGGAAATCTTTCACGGTAAAAGGGAGAAATGCGAGAACAGCAAAGTATTGCAAGGCAACAAGAAATACCGTGATTCTGTAAAGAAACGGCCGCATGTAAAAAAGCAGTACTGAAATTATTAACACTTGCATGATTCCTGCGCGGTACGGAGAAGCAAAGCCTTCACCCACGACAACGCACATGAGTGTAATACTGCATGCTGCTAAAAAAAAACAGGAACACATTACAAAATTCAATACTCTTTCCCCGTGCAGTTTCAGCAGAAAACAGGAAAAAACAAAGTAAGATGCAGTGGCAATACGGATGATCAAAAGATAATACTTATACTGCGGATATGAAAACCAGTCTAACAAGAAGCAGGATGGGAAAAGGACTATACCGATTCTCAAGCCGAATAGAATCGGCTGTACCGTTCTCTGGGAATACATTTCTCTTTCTTTACCATTTTAACCGGAATTTTTGGCAGTTCCCCTCATCAAGCAACATTCGTACCTTTTTTCTTTAAAATTAAATTTATATTGATAAGTCTGGATGCGAACGCTCTTCTGACAATGCCCGATCGCAACACGCACGTTCGCCGGGACAGCTTCGCATGACACTGCATGGTCGAAAAACAAGGGCAGGGCCTGCCAAAATCTTACATCCCTGAATCAGAAAGATTTAAGCCCGATTCCAATGGGAATGAGGTAAATGGGGCTTCGAAAAAACGGCACTTTTATGGCGCACGTGTCAAAAAATCCTGCTTTCGAATATGACCAAAAAAAGACTGCTGATCTTTTAACAGGAAATATGATACCCTTTTTCTGCGATAGAACAAAATGGGTGCGGAAATATGGCAGTGGGAAAATTCCGGTTTTAAAAAGAACGATAGACGGAGGTTTGAATGAAATTCAGATATGTACTTTTAGGAGCACTTGTCTTTTTGACTGCCGGACGTTCGTGGGCAGACATTCCCGTATTTAAAAGCACTGCTTCGGATCAAATTATGCTGGAAATCACAATATACAACAGCAACATCGGGTTAGTGAAGGATACAAGAAATGTTACTCTGTGTAAGGGTGAGGGAGAACTGCAATTCATTGATATAGCCTCCCGCATACTACCTGTAACCGTATATGTTTCATCAGCCGAAAAATCTGAAGACTTTCGGATCCTCGAACAGAATTACAATTATGATCTTATTAACGCCCGGGTGCTTCTGGATAAGTATATAGGAAAAGAAATCAAGATCCTTAACTGGAACAAGTACCAGGATACAAAGGAAATTGTAAAAGCCACCCTGCTCAGCAATAATGAAGATCAGATTTTTCAAATAGGCGGTGAGATTTTCTTGGGATATCCGGGCATAAGGATTCTGCCCGAGTTGCCGGGAAATTTGATTGCGCAACCCGCTCTCACCTGGCTTTTCGCAAATGAATCGGAAAAGGCGAAAAAACTTGAAGTATCCTACATCACTGAAAATATAAATTGGCACGCCGATTATATTATGATGATCGAAAAAGAAGAAGCATCATCGGAATTAACCGGTTGGATTACTGTTGACAATAGAAGCGGAGCAACATATAGAAAGGCAAAACTCAAACTTATAGCAGGTGATATTCAACGGATCTCTGAACCGCAAAGAGATGCCGTTTCAAGAAAAGAACTCATGCTTGCTTCGACTGAACCTCAGTTTAAGGAAAAATCTTTTTTTGAATATCATATGTATGATCTGTCACGGCCCACAACGATCGAAAACAGCCAGTCAAAACAGATACGCCTTTTTGAAACATCCGGAGTGAAGATTGAAAAGGATTATCGAATTTATGGATCTAAAGAGTATTTGGTACGCCCATATCCCGGGACGAGTCAAAAACAGAATGTAGAAGTTCATTACTGTTTCAGAAATTCGACCGAAAATAATTTGGGAATTCCTTTACCGGCTGGAATTATCAGACTCTACAAAAAAGATGGCACCGGAAGCCGGCAATTCATAGGAGAAGACAGGATTGATCACGTTCCCACGGATAAAAAAATCGATTTAAAAGCCGGTGAAGCGTTTGACATAACAGCTGAAAAAACCCAGACCGAATTTGAGCAGATCTCAACTCGGCTTTTCGAATCAAAATGGCGACTTACTATTGAAAATCACAAACAGAAAAATATAAACGTACGTATTATTGA
This sequence comes from Syntrophales bacterium, assembly GCA_023230565.1. Taxonomy (GTDB): domain Bacteria; phylum Desulfobacterota; class Syntrophia; order Syntrophales; family UBA2210; genus JALNXD01. The sequence goes on along the minus strand of JALNXD010000010.1, from coordinate 68,019 downwards.
GTCAATGTATGGAAACTGGGAAATAATTGAAAGCAGCCATCCCTATACGAAACTGGATGCGTTTACAATCCGGTTCGATGTCCCTGTGATTAGAAAAGGCAGGGAACTCATAACATATCAAATTCGAACAGGAATGTAGCTTTTCCCTTTTGCAGGCAATTTTTTCACCATTTACGAACAGCTCGAAAGAAAATCTTTTTCGCGTGTGTGGTAACCAATAAATTAAATTAAATCACAATATTGCCATGACAATAAAAGTATGGTAGACACTCGGTTATTGAGGGGTAATAAAAAATAACAGTTTTATGATAGACAGTTATAATCGTATAATTAATTATTTGAGAGTTTCTATCACGGATAGATGCAATCTCCGTTGCGTATACTGCATGCCAAAAGAAGGCGTTTCCTTTCTTGGCCACGAAGATATTCTCCGATATGAAGAGATTCTGAGGATAGTGAATATTGCAGTAAAATTCGGCATAATAAAAATCAGAATTACAGGAGGAGAACCTCTGGTACGCCGAGGAGTTATTGAATTTCTTTCAGAACTCATGAATGTAGAGGGACTTCAGGATATTAGTCTCACTACAAATGGCATACTGCTTGAAGATTTCGCCGAACGGCTGTTTGATGCTGGAATACATCGCATAAACGTGAGCCTTGATTCTCTCGTACCTGAAAAGTATCGCATGATTACGCGAGGCGGCGATTTGAATCGGGTACTTCGGGGGATTGAAAAGGCACGTGCTGCAGGGTTTTCACCAATTAAAATCAATATCGTAGGAATACAAGGCTTTAATGATAATGAAATTGAAAATTTTGCTGAACTTATCGTAGACAAGCCTTATCAAGTGAGGTTTATAGAATACATGCCGATTGGGGCCCCCATGAACGAAAGTTTTCATCACCTCTCAACTGATGATATAATTAACACGATTAAAAAAAGGTATACACTCCTGTCCCGGAACAGTGTGGAACGAGCCGGAGGACCCGCCAGGGTGTATAGAGTTGATGGATGCAAGGGGGAGTTGGGGTTTATAGGCGCCATGAGCCACCAGTTCTGCAATACTTGCAACAGACTCAGATTGACTGCGAACGGGGAACTGAGAGCCTGTCTTTTTTCAGATGAACCTGCAGCGGATCTTAAGACCCCTCTCAGGGAGGGGTGCACTGATGAGGAGCTTCATGAAATTATAACCGGCCTGATAAGTAGAAAGCCCCGTAGTTATGAAGGTCCCTCTTATCAGTCATCAAGAAAAAAATGTGTGAGGAACATGTCCTCAATCGGGGGTTAGATTCGGCTTGATTCTGCCGGCAAAGTCTGCACCTCATTCAAACTGAACGGTGAAAAACTATAGATTCAAGAATGAGCCGGAACGAAGAGATAGTCAAATCCTATGAGCAGTGGCTCAGATCTCCCACAGGAGCATATGTGGACAGGCGTGAGCGGGGATTAATCATGTCGCTCCTGTCCCCGAAGCCCGGTGAAAAACTGCTCGATTCCGGCTGCAAAACGGGACACCATCTGGCCTATTTCAAGCGGAAAGGCTGTAATGTGACCGGTGTTGAAAAATCACGCTTCATACTCGATGCGGCACGGGAAAAAATGGGTTCAAGAGCCGATCTCCATCGGGGCGATTTGGAAGATCTGCCTTTTTCAGACAACGAGTTCGATATCGTCACCTTGATAACATCTCTTGAAACAGTTCACAATCCAGCCAAAGCATTGGGTGAAGCAGTAAGAGTTAGCAGAGGCAGAGTGTTCGTTGGCGTGTTGAACCACCTTTCTTTATGTGCTCACTCACTTTTAAAAGAAGGAGCGCTGTGCAACGACGACAAACCTATCCAATCCTTCGGTCCTTACAATCTTATTAGAATGGTAAAAAGCGTTCTGGGCAGTGTTCCCGTCCAGTGGGGAAGTGTAGTTTTTTTTCCTTCATTTTGCTATCCTCTGGCTGAAGGAGCGGAAGAAAAAATACCTACGGCAAAGAATCCTTTCGGCGCTTTTTTGGGATTGTCCTTTCCTGTTACTTATTCGCACAGAACAATCCAGGATCCATTAAAGGCCAATTTAAACGAAAGACTGCGAACCGAAAGCAGGGTTCCAGGAACAGCAAGCCGGGAAATGAACAATGATTAAAGAAGCGGCACTTTTTGAAAGGCATTCTCAAAATCGCGTACAGTGCCTTCTATGCGCCCATGGCTGTGTCATCTCTCCGGCAAAGAGAGGGATTTGCGGCGTGAGGACAAACCGGAATGGGAAACTTTTCACTCTTGCATACGGAAATATAATTGCGGAAAACATCGATCCAATAGAAAAAAAGCCCCTTTTTCACGTTTTTCCGGGATCCAGGTCCCTTTCCATAGCCGCTGCAGGATGCAACTTCCGGTGCATCTTTTGTCAAAATAATGAAATTTCTCAAATGCCCCGCGAAAAAGGAAGTCTTATGGGCAGAGAAACCTCATCTGAATCTATTATTGCAAAGGCGCTTCAAAGCGGTTCACGCACAATAGCATATACCTACACGGAACCGACTGTCTTCTTCGAATTTGCGTTCGATACTGCGTTAAAAGCCAGAGAAAAAGGAATCGGGAGCGTGTTTGTCTCAAATGGATACATGTCAAAGGAATGCCTTGAATTATTGCCGCTTTTTCTCGATGCGGCAAATATCGACCTGAAATCGATGAATGACAATTTTTATAGACATTATTGCGGTGGCAGGCTCCAGCCGGTCCTTGATGCCTTGAAGGCCGTGAAGAAGGCGGGTATCTGGCTGGAGGTAACGACACTGGTTATTCCAGGTCTCAATGACAGCAATGAAGAGCTGAAGGATATTGCCCGCTTTGTTGCAGCATTGGGCGAGGAGACACCTTGGCACATCAGCCGTTTCCACCCTCAATATAAAATGAGAGAAAGGCCTCCTACCTCGTACATGACACTCCGTACTGCCTATGATATAGGCAGGGAGGCAGGTTTAAAATATGTATATATTGGGAATATTCCCGGTGAAAAGACAGAAAGCACCTTTTGCGCCGTCTGCAGTGAGCCTCTGATAGAAAGATCCGGATTCCGTATAAATCGAATCCATTTGCATGACCGCAGTTGCCCAAATTGCAAAACGCCACTGGAAGGTATCTTCTGACACCGGTTATTATTCAAATATCTGTTCCGGGAAAGTGAATGCAGGAGCTTATTTACTTTCAGATTTTAAGGCATGAGGTTTTTGCCCGGCCAGGAGATCCCGGGAAATAACATGTAGAAGGATGAAGTAAAGTGAAACTTTTTTTTACAGTTTTTGCAACGGTTTTCATAGCCGAAATTGCGGATAAAACCCAGTTGGCCACTATGCTTTATGCATCGGGGGCCCAGAACAGCAAATTGATCGTATTCGCAGGCTCCGCTTTTGCGCTTGTTGCGGCTTCGGCATTGGCAGTTTTTGCAGGAAGTGCTCTTTCGCATTTTATAAACGAAAAGATGATGGCCAAAATTGCAGGTTTTGCTTTTATCATCGCAGGATTGTGGATTATGCTCCGCTCATAGAAATGGTCTCAGAGAATCACTCGAACAATAGAGCGGTAAGGTTACGGCTCTTTATCCCAGACAATTTCATTTTCATCGTAAATAACAGCCAAAGCCTCTTTTGCGTCATGTTCATACCTCTCAGGAACGAGAATTCTTACTTCGCCCAGCCCGTCAATTGTCAGTCCGTATATCGCTCCAATCGCTTCGTATTCAAGCTTCACCGGGATATCCTCTGCTTCAAGCCTGCCCGTAATGATGCGTGCTTCTGCCATTCCGGCAGCGGTATATATAATCTTCCAAATAATATTTTTCATATCCATGGGCCTCCGGCCAACGCAATGAGCGCTCCTATTCCACCACAATTTTTAAAAAGGCATCTCCTCCCGCCATCCCTGCACGATTCCCGATTCCTGCAAGGCGTATAGTCTGGCCGCTCTGTATACCCGGAGGTATATTCACTGAAAAAAGCGTCTTACTGAATCCTAAAGGGATGCTCACTGTTTTCCGTGTTCCTGTTTCAGCTTCACGCGGGGTAATTGTGAGGACCCCATAAAAATCATTATTTTTTTTGTCTCCATTTTTTATCATATGAAGTTTTGGAGATCTTTCCCTTACGGTTCTCGTACGGACCTGCGTTGCAAAGCCATAATCGGGAAGCATTCCAATAATTCTGAACAGTACAATTCCTGCGACAAACCCGCCGACATGGGCCCACCAGGCGATTGTGCTTGCCTGAACATTCGAAATGGAACTAAAAAACTGAATAATAAACCATATTCCAAGGAATACGGCAGCAGGAATTTCGACAAAGAAGGGAATAAAAACAATCGGGATCAGTGTTAATATTTTCGAATACGGGTATGTGATGAAATATGCGCCCATGACTCCCGCAACGGCACCACTTGCGCCTATAGTGGGAATAGAAGAATGAAAATTAAAAAGAACATGCGTCAATCCTGAAATCCACCCGCAGATCAGATAAAAAAACAGATAACGGAACGGACCGATTTTGTCTTCTACATTGTCACCAAATATATACAAAAACCACATATTTCCCAGAATGTGCCAAAATCCGCCATGCAAAAACATAAAGGAGATGCAAGCCAGAATCTGCTGTCCGAAGCTGAAGTGAGCAGCAACTTCGGGCACTGTATAGCGTGCCGGAACAAGTCCATAGGTAAAAATAAAGGCTTCGAGATTTTGGAAATGCCCGAGTTGGATAAAATAGACTATGACATTAACAAGTATCAATGTCATGTTGATGACGGGATAATTTTTAGAACGGATGGTATCTCGTATGGGAATCATACAATCCAGGCCCTGTAATTTTAAATTCCTGCGGCATATTTATTTATGCCGGAAGGCACCTCGCAGCAGGATCCTCATACGCACCGTGCTGCATCCCGGAATTATCGTTTTATGAAGAGTTTCTGGCCCGGAAATATTGACTGCCTCGGTGTAATATTATTCAAATTGCAAAGTCCGTCTACGGTAAGCCCGTATTTGAGAGCGATCCTATAAAGGCTCTCCCCACGCTGGACTATATGATACCGAGCAATTTGCGACTGGGCTCTTTCCGCTTTCGCAGTCCTGACAGCCTTTGCTTCCTCTACTACGGATCCCATTTTTTTTTGAAGAGCTTCTACTTTTTCTGCGAGAAGATTCAGTTGCTGAACCATTGTGCCGCTCGTTCCCGCAGCTTCAGTCAAATTTTCTCTGATCGCCTCTTTCTGTATCTGAAATTGGGAGCTTATTCTTCTTTCCATTCCTTCGAGATCGGATACTCGTGCTTCCATATTCTCTATCCTCTGGATTAAAGATGAAAATTCGGTTTTTGAAAACTCACTTTCCCCTGAAGACAAAAAGCCTACTATGATTATGATTAATATAACAGCCGCTCCCCCTATGATAAGAGTCTTTTTCTGAAGATTGAAAGGTCGAGACTCATCGCCGTACTGATCGCCCGAGTCGGATTCTTCAACTTCAGATTCTTTTTCCAGATCACCGGTCAGTTCGATAATATCAATATCCGGATCCCGCTTATCCATAATTCTTTCCTTTCAAGTTAAAATATTTAGGCTTTTACTATTTCGTGAAAAGCTTCTTATTATATTGGGAAGCAAGCGAAGCGTTCGCATGCTTGTTCTTTGCATATTTACAGGCATGAGATTCTGACCGCGGATCAGGGTACCATGCAATCGGTGCGAAGCGTCTTCCCGGCTATGTCTGAGCTGCCAGAAGATTATAAACAAGGAAATACTTGAGGTCAAGGATTGGATGGGATTGGATGGGATAGTGTTACTACAAGTACGATTTTATTATGACAACCACCACAGCCTGTAGTAGAATATTGAGAAAATAAAGCTCTTTATGCCGGCTGGGCCGGCAGTATAACGGGAAGTAAGAGTCGATGATATTCATGATAAAAAGTTTTAATTTTTGAAATACATTTATGGGACATTTACCAGACATATGTTTGACTCCTCACAGGACAAAAATAATATGTACTGTAGGACCGGCATCACAATCACCTGATGTTCTTTTTTCTTTGATCAAAGGCGGGATGGCGGCTGCCCGGCTTAATTTTGCTCATGGCACATTTCAACAGCATAAAAAAACGATTAGTGCGATACGGGCAGCCGCTAAAAAAGCCGGGCGCCCTGCTATAATTTTTGCTGACCTGCCGGGACCAAAAATACGAGTGGGACATCTCAAAGACGAGCCCATTGTACTTGAAAAGGGTGGTACTCTGTTTTTAACTACGGAAAATGTCCCTGGAACCAGATTCAAGATACCGGTTTCCTATGACCGCCTGTCTGATAGTGTAGAAAAAGGGAACTCTATCTTCCTTAATGACGGGTTCATAGAACTCAAGGTAGCCAAAATTGAAAGAAATGAGATTGAATGTATCGTGATAACAGGCGGTACACTCCTATCTGGTAAAGGGTTGAATATTCCGGGCAGAACTGTGTATCTCGAAAACCCGACAAAAAGAGATCGGCAGATAATGGATTTCGCCCTTGAAGCAGGCATAGATACATTCGGCATTTCATTTGTCGAAAATGCAAAAAATATAGAGCACGCCAAAGATTTTGCAAAATCCCGGGGAAAATCAATTTACGCCATAGCAAAAATTGAACGTTCAGTGGCCGTTTCAAATATCGAAAATATACTTGACTCAAGCGATGCCATTATGATTGCAAGAGGCGATTTAGGAGTTGAAGTTCCTATAGAAGATGTTCCGTCTATACAAAAAGAGATAATACATAAAGCGGTGCGAAAAAGCTGTCCGGTAATTACAGCGACTCAGATGCTTCTTTCAATGACAGAAAATCATCGTCCTACCCGTGCAGAAGCAAATGATGTAGCAAATGCGATTCAGGATGGAAGTGATGCCGTAATGCTCTCAGAGGAAACGGCAATAGGGAAATACCCCCTGGAATCTCTTGAGGTAATGGCCCGAATTGCAACATCTTTTGAAATGAAGCGGGAAACAATTTCCTGGGCAAAAACTCTCAAAGAAAGAATTAACAGTGAACTTATTAAAGGCCATGTCACAATTGCCGACATGATCTCTATGAACGTGGCTGAAGCAGTGCAGACTCTTTCCGCGCCTTTCATTCTGACACCGACAAAAACGGGCATGACCCCGCGCAGAATTTCCCGTCTGAAACCTGAGGGATGGATACTGGCTTTGACGAAGGAAAAAAGGGTGCGCAATTTTCTTTTTCTATCCTATGGAGTATATCCTTTGCTGATAAAAACCTTTCACACTGACTGGCGCGAAGAGGTTCTCGAACTATTAAAAAGAAGGAATCTTGCCGCAAAAGGGGACAGCATCATTATTACAGAAGGAAAATTTACTGGAGATTCGGGAGGTACCGATTCGATGGCGATACTTAAACTTTAATTGCCAAAAGCCGAGCTCAAGAAAAATAAAGCTGGAAGCAACAGAAATTTTTAAAACTGAAACTGATAATCGGAATGGATAATAATTCTTCAATAGTGTAGAATCGGGCATCCGATAGAAGACTGAGAGGAGAAAAAAATGTCAACAGTTCAACCGAAAGGGGAAAAAATACGTCAGGCTATAAAATCAATTTCAAATAAGATGGAAGAAGAAGAAAGCCAATCTTTCTCGAAGCTTATACAGAAGGCTGGCCAGGAATTCAATCTTTCACCTATGGAGGAGGAATTCCTGCACAACTTTTTCAAAGAAAGTAAAAAAAAATCTGAATAAATAGTGATAAATATCACCGGCTAAAGTAACGCCATGGTTCCTTTTGGGAAACTAATCCTTACTTTATTGATTCAGGTGAGAAAAACATCACCGACGCGTGAAGGAACCTTCCAGGTGGCATCGCAGAACTGCTCGTATCTCAGGAAATTAGGCATTTCGGTTACTGTAAGATTTGTAACGGTCTCCGATGGAGCGGCTTTGAAAATCTTTGAATTCGTTCCCCCTGAAAACAGCAGTGAAAAGCCGGTAATTGTCTTCATAGCCGGCTGGATATCCGGGATTGAAGGCTGGGGAGAGGTCCTCAGCAAATTGGTTCCTTTTTATAAAATTATTTATATTGAAACAAGGGAAAAAAGAAGCGCCCTTATACCAAGGAAGAAAAAAACCGATTTTTCAATCTCCCGCATAATTGAAGACATTCACGAAGTTTTGGAAGCACTTGTACCTCGCGACCGGCCATTTGTTTTTGTGTCGAGCTCTTTGGGATCGACGGCAGTTCTGGATTATCTGAGCAGACAAATACGAAAACCGAAACTCACAATTGCGATTGCTCCAAATGGAGAATTCTCGATTCCTGAGTGGGGATTTTTTATCGCCCGCTATTTTCCTCCTGCCGCATATTTTGTAGTGAAAGGATTTATCAAATGGTATCTCGGAACTTTCCGCATCGACAAAAGAGAAGAACCGGAACAGTTAAAGAAATACGAACGCACACTTGATGCAGCGGATCCTTACCGGCTGAAAGCCAGTGCGATTTCTTTAAAAGGCTACAGTCTTCATACAAAACTCCTTCAAATAGATACTTCCGTAATAGTTGTGGGCGCTCAGAAAGATCGCCTTCATGGAATAGATGAAGTTAAAAAAATTGCGGCAGCCATTCCAGGAGCCCGGCTTGAAATTATGGAAAGCAATCGCGCAACTCACAGCGAAAAGGCAGGAATTTTTATTGTCGATGCATTAACACAATTGGGAAAAAGCAATTGATAAATAAAGTGAAAAAATAATTCAAATACCGACAGAATATCAAGCACAGAGTAACGGAAAGAGAGCGAAATCGAAGTTGACATCTTTTGCCGTTACACAGCAAAGAAAAAGACATTTCCATTAAGATTCTTTTAAATGAAATTTATGCTTAAGACAGCGAATTCTAGATGAGGAGAAAAATGGCTGAAGATTTCTATCGCACATGGTTTCTCGCAATGCGGCCCTGGTCTTTCATTATGACGGCAATTTCTGTGACCGCCGGAAGCATTTTAGGTGCCGAGGGCGGCGTTTTTTACTGGCACTTGTATATCTTGACTCTTTTAGGAATTATACTCATACATGGCATGGCGAATCTGCTCAATGATTATTATGACGTGCTCCATGGCATCGACACGAAGGAGGTAGGTACGGCGCAATATCGCCCGCACCCTTTGGTAGAAGGAAAAATTAAACCTCAGGCAGTATTGATCCAGGCAGTTATACTCCTCATGATCGCCCTATTGATAGGGATATATCTGACTTTTACAAGAGGATGGCCGGTTTTCTTTATAGGAATTACGGGCATATTAGCAGGAATCTTTTACACGGCTCCCCCCTTTAACTATAAGTATAAAGCTCTTGGTGAATTTTCAGCTTTCATTATGTGGGGGCCGCTCATGGTGGAAGGCGCCTGTTATGTACAACGCATGTCTTTTACACTTGATGCTTTCTGGGTTTCTCTCCCGCAAGGCGCTCTTGTGGCCCTTGTTCTTCTCGCAAATAATATTCGTGATAATGTACATGACAGGAACCACACCATAAGGACAGTGCCCGTACTTGCCGGAAAAGAAAAGAGTATCGGGCTTTTTGTAGCTCTCGTTGTTCTCGCGTATGTCGCGATCATATTACTTGCACTTTTGGATCCGCTTCCTCTTTGGTCGCTTATTGTTCTGCTTTCTTTTCCACTTTCTTTCGGTCTTCTCAAACAAGTAGTCAGCACATTTCCCATTGATGCTGATGCAAGAACAGCGCAAATGACAACAGCTTTCGGTGTCCTGCTTATTGTTTCACTAGTGATAGAGAGGCTCCTTTGAAGAACGGCCGTCCATTCAAAAAAATGGTTTACTCAACAATAATCCTCGCACATTTTTTCTGGTTTATTACTTTTTATATTCCCTTCGGCCTGTTCTGGCTTAAAATAGGGATTTCAGTTGCTTTACTTGCAACGATTTCACTTCTTGCGGACCGGAATCTTGGAAACCGATTCCGTATCGATAAAAAAAGTGTTCTGGCAGGAATAATTTTCGCTTCCATACTGTATTTTATTTTCTGGGCAGGTAAAGAAATCTCATCTGTTGTGTTTCCTTTCGCAAAGGCTCAGATACACATGATATACGATAAAGGCGGATCAACACCTTCGTGGCTTATTTTTCTGCTCCTTCTTTCTATCACCGGACCTGGAGAAGAGATCTACTGGCGCGGCTTTATCCAAGAAAAACTGATGTCCCGTTTTGGCCTCCGGAACGGCTATGTGCTTGCGGTAGCCCTCTATGCGAGTGTTCACATATGGTCATTTAATTTTATACTGATAGGGGCAGCCGCTGTCGCGGGGATTTTCTGGGGAGCTATTTATCTGTACACGAGAAATTTGGTCCCTCTTATCATATGCCACTCTCTCTGGAGTGCTTTTATTTTTGCGGTGTACCCTCTCAATTGACATTCCTTTGTATGTAACTGTTTTTTCTTATTTTTGCCTGTACTTACCTTTTAATAGATGATACACTGACAAAATTCCACTCATAGATGAATGTCGATGTTCTTTAAAACTGCCTTATTGAAAATAAAGGTGAGTCGCATAAGGAGAAAGGGAAAAATCGATGAAAGATCTGATAAAGTACATTGTTCGAGCGCTTGTTGATAACCCGGATGATGTGGCAGTAATTGAAATTAAAGGAAAGACAACAACTGTCTATGAGTTGCATGTCGCGAAAGGTGATCTCGGGCAGGTAATTGGAAGGAATGGAGCAACAGCTGAAGCTTTGCGGACTTTGGTTTCAGCAGTGTCATCCAAACATAAAAAGCGGGTGGTACTCGATATAATTGAATAGTTTTCAGCCGATCTTCTCTTCAGCCTTTCTTTATTCCGGATTTTTAGGTTCTAAATGAATGAGAACATCAATGACATCCGGGCCCTCTTTTATAATACGTTCTTTTACTCCCTCCGCAATGTCATGACCTTCAAGTACGCTTATTGTTCTTTCAACGACCAGATGAAGATCCACCTGAAGGTGTGTTCCTACATATCTGGTACGGACAGTATGAACATCCGAAACTCCCTTTGCCTGAGAAGCGATTTTTTTTATTTCATCACAAACGTTTTTTGGGGCTCCCGCGTCTGTAAATTCACGTATCCCCGGCCATATAATTTTAATTGCTGCATGTACAATTAAAATTGAAACGGCAATAGCTCCTGCACGATCGAGAAAACCCCATCTGGGTATTAAGATGGCTCCGCCGACTGCCACAAGCGCAGGTATTGAACTGAGCGCATCCAGTCGGTGGTGCCATGCATTTGCAATAAGTGCTGAAGACCTTACTTTTTTTCCTGCCAACGCCGTCCACCTGTAGAGAATCTCTTTCAAAACTATTGATACCGCTGCAGCGGCAAGTGCAATGCCGCCAGGAGGCACAGTATCTTTCTCGTAAAACGAACTTATAGAATTCCTTGCTATTTCTATTCCTGCAATTAGCAGAATTATTCCGATAAAGATGGTGACGAGGGTTTCCAGGCGGCGGTGCCCGTGAGGATGACCCTCATCGGGAGGTTTTGACCAGAAATGTGATCCGATGAGCACTGCTACATCGGTTACACTGTCTGACAGGCTGTGGATTGCATCAGCAATAATTGCCTGACTTGAGCCGATCATTCCAGCAAACAACTTAAATGCGCAAAGGACGATATTTACAGCCAATCCTATCCACGCGATCTTTCGCACGTACTTTTCATCGCTTTCGCTGCGGGTAAGAAGAATCGAATAATCCTCTGCTTTTTTTTCAGTAATTACCATTTGCAAAGCCTGCCTGATACCGGAGAAATTGAAAGTAATAGTATCATGCATATCTGCAGAAGTATACCTGCCGTTTTTTTAAATTTAAGATTTGACGGCTCCAAAAAATCCAAATTTCTGTATTCGAGGGTACAAGGCGTGCCTGACTCGAACATTTTTTCGATCTGGAATCATCTCACGAAACTGTACCGGCAAACCCGTGAGTTGCGGCCCGGAGTTTTCCGGTGCCGGTTTCACATCGACAGCATGGTATCCGAAAAATAGATGTAAATCGCAATACAATTATAAAAAGCTAGTAATAATTTCTTGACATTGCATATGACCCATAGTATAGAGTCAAGTTCTTTTGATATCCTTAGGGTATTTCCCGCCCACGCGTATCTCCAACTTAAAACGCCACTAACGGGACGTAAGTCGGAAGCTTTTATTTCATGCGCCTACGCGGATGAAAATTGCTTTAGGCATATTATAAAAATGAAGAGTGAAGAAGATGAATAAAAATATAAATAAAGTAAGAAATATCGGCATCAGCGCACATATAGATTCCGGGAAAACGACATTGACAGAGCGGATCCTTTTCTACACGAACCGAATTCACGCTATTCATGATGTAAAGGGTAAAGACGGTGTAGGCGCTACCATGGATTCAATGGAACTTGAGCGGGAAAGGGGTATTACCATTGCATCGGCTGCAACTTCCTGCGGCTGGAAAGGTCATGAAATTAATATTATTGACACCCCCGGGCACGTTGATTTCACAGTAGAAGTAGAGCGCTCGCTCCGAGTTCTCGACAGCGCGATACTGGTCTTGTGTTCTGTTGGAGGAGTCCAGTCTCAATCCATAACTGTCGATCAACAAATGAAGCGCTATAAGGTCCCTTGTATTGCTTTTATTAATAAATGTGACCGGAGCGGTGCGAATCCTGAAAGAGTTATCAAGCAGCTGAAAGCAAAGCTCGGCCATAATGCTGTTGCAATGCAAATCCCGATAGGACTGGAAAACAATTTTGAAGGCGTAATCGATCTTGTTTCGATGAAAGCGATCTATTTTGAAGGCGAAAATGGTGAGGCAATTCGAGTCTCTGAAATTCCCGGCGATCTTGTTGCGGACGCAAAGACAGGGCGTGATAAATTAATTGATTCAGCATCAATGTGTTCCGACAGGTTGACCGAAGTTATTCTTGAAGACGGCGAAATAACAGAATCGCTTCTTTTGGAGGCTTTAAGAACCGGAACGTTGAAACGGGAAATTACACCGGTCTTTCTCGGCTCAGCATATAAAAATAAAGGGATACAGCCACTTCTGGACGGTGTCACTGCCCTTCTGCCGAATCCGACTGAAGTTATAAATATGGCTTTGGATATGGACCAGGACGAAAAACCTGTAGTACTTGAAAGCAGGCCCGACAAATCCGCAGTCGCTCTGGCTTTCAAGCTGGAAGACGGCCCCTATGGACAGCTTACGTATATACGGGTATATCAGGGAACGATCGAGAGAGGCGCGACAGTGATCAATACCCGGACGGGCAAAAAGATAAAAATTGGACGAGTGATACGTATGCATGCAGATCAAATGGAAGATATCGAAGAAATCTCTGCAGGCTATATAGGAGCCCTCTTCGGTGTAGATTGTGCTTCAGGCGATACGTTCGTTTCTCCCGGCACGAATATCTCTATGACTTCCATGTACATTCCCGAACCTGTCATATCTCTTGCGATTACCCCCAAAGATAACAAGGCACAAATAAATATGTCCAAGGCTTTAAACAGATTTATCAAAGAAGATCCTACTTTCAAGAGCCATGTAGATGAAGAGACAAATGAGACCATAATTGAAGGAATGGGCGAATTGCACCTTGAAATCTATATCGAAAGAATGAAAAGGGAATATAATGCCGAAGTTTCTGCAGGCAAACCGAAAGTTGCGTATCGTGAAACAATTACACGACGAGCCGATTTCAATTACACTCACAAAAAGCAAACGGGCGGCTCGGGACAATATGGCAGGGTGGCCGGCTTTTTGGAACCCTTGAGCGAAGGAGTATTTGAATTTGTGAATGATATCAGAGGCGGAGTCATACCAACTCAATATATACCGGCTTGTGAAAAGGGTTTCAAAGAGTGCTTGAAAAAAGGGCCGAAGATGGAGTTTCCTGTAACCGGCATCAAAGTCACTATTAATGATGGCCAATTTCACAGCGTAGATTCTTCGGATATGGCGTTTCAGGCTGCGGCAAGAGGTGCCTTCAAAGAAGCCTACTTCAAAGCAAATCCAGTTATACACGAACCTATAATGAAAGTTGTCGTGGAAACGCCCACGGAATTCCAGGGAGCAGTTATGGGAATTCTTAACCAGAGGCGGGGTATTATCGTAGGCTCGCAGGATGAAGGGATCATGTGCGCAATAGAAGCACAGGTTCCTCTTGCGGAAATGTTCGGATATTCAACAGTATTGAGGTCTTCTACGCAAGGACAGGCTCAATTTACAATGGAATTTCTCCAATACCGTCAGATACCTCAGTCTATAGCCGACGAATTGGCTGCAGAAGCTGCCAAAAAGAAACGTTCAGCAGCATAATGTGTATCGGAGGTCCAAAATTCGGCAGGTCAGTAACGACAAAAACACAAATTGTAAAATTTAAAAAAGGGAATTCTTTATGCGTACACAAGATTTGATTTTAGGAAATCCATTTTATACTGGTGGAAGCGATGTTAATGAAATCGTGCCGGAAGGCGGGTTCGGGGCAGTTCTATCCAGGGCTGGTGTAGGGAAAACCGCTTTCGTGGTGCAGCTTGCACTCAACAGCATGCTGCGGGGGAAAAATGTTCTTCATATAAGCCTCGGTGATTCAATCGAAAAGGTCTCCCTCTGGTATCACGAACAGTTTCAACGTCTCTCAGGAGAATGCAGTATAGAAGAAAGGCCGAAACTCTGGGAGGAGATTCTTCCCCACAGGTTTATCATGACTTTTAAAATATCAAAATTCAATGTGCCGGTACTCGAGGAACGTCTTACCGATTTGACGGCACAGAATATCTTTCATCCTTCAATAATAATAATTGACGGGTTCTCATTTGATAATCCTGAAAAACAAGAGTTTTCAGAATTAAAAGCATTGGCTTGTAAATATAAACTTCAATTATGGTTCACTGTACATACTCACCCAGATGAAACAATCGAAAACAGTTCAGGCCGTCTCTTGCAGGTACTTGAGCTGTTCGATGTTGCACTGGAACTGAAGCCTCATGGCGCCGAAGTACATATTATCGCACTGAAAAATCCGGGATTACGAGCGATTGATACAAAACTTCGCCTTGATCCTTCCACCATGCTCATAAAGAATTTCGAATAGTAATAAAAGATTGTGCTTTATAAAAATAAATTCATTATTTACCAATTCGACCGTGATTCTTTTATGACATCATACGCTGCCTTGATTTCCCGGGTTTTTTCAGTCGCGAATTTTATCATTTCTTCAGGAAGTCCCTTTGAAACCATCTTATCGGGATGATACTGACTCATAAGATTTCTGTAGGCCTTCTTTATTTCCTCTTCAGTGGCCTTTTTGGACAGACCTAAAATTTCATACGCCTTTTGAAGAGACTGCCTCCTTACAGCAAAAGAACCGGCTGAATTCTCAGTGCCTTTTTCATGATGACGAGCTTCCATTATCCTCACAATATGTTCAAAATCAGTTCGAGGAAAATGCAGGCTATCGCTTACGAATGAAAGAATTTTATATTCCGGCTCATCAATTTCACCATCCGCCATTGCCGTCTTCAGAAGTATCTCCAAAAAGATTTTCACAAGATCGCGACGGCCATTGCACTGTTTCCTGAACTGCTCAAGCACTTCATGAAGAGGGAAATCGGCTCGCCTGCCCTGATTAAAAAGCTTGACAGCAACTCTCTGCTGATCAGGCACAAGACGCATTTGTTCCATTATTCTCTGAACTTCTTCCGCCTCCTTTTCTGAAACTTTTCCGTCGGCTGTAGCCAGATGACCCATAATGGAAAAAAGAGCAGTAAAAAAGGCTGTCTGAACTTTTTCATTCTCCGTAAAACCTGTGTACCTCCTTTCCATGGGTATCTCAGACGACGCATCAAATCCATGTCCGACAGCGGCACCTAACAGTGCTCCCAGGGGGCCACCGAAAAAGAAGCCTACAGTTCCCCCAATCATCTTGCCCCACCAGCCCATGACGTCCTCACCCTTCCTTCAGCTCCACTCTCTTTTTAGCTTACCTTGCATCTTTCGGTGTATTTCTTGTCTTTATTTTGCAAATACTTTTTATAAGTATTTCTCTTTCAGAACCGGTAAATCTCAATCAATTTCCGTTCCGTTTCTCCTTCGATTTTTGCAATAATTTCAACATAATTTCTGATAGACGAATTTTGGAGTTTTTTAGTAAGCAGTTCATCTATCTGAAATATACCCGCCGAGTTGGCGAGTTTTATCACAATTCTGACCGGCTGTTTTTCTCCTTCCTCTATATTCACAGATTCCACTGCCCTGGCCGAGAGGGAATGAATATTAATATTTCCTGCCTCGAACGGAATTCTCGATCTTCCTTCAGCCATATCCAATGCATCAGCAACTTTAAGAATTCCCGACTCAATTGTCAGACAGTTCTCCCGTGTATTATGCGATACAATGGCATGAAGTACCTCGGATGTGATTATTGTAAGCTCAGGGTCTTGATAAATGCCTGCAAGAAGCTGGCGGGCTTTCGGGTAAGCCAGCAAAAGACTGTAACGTTCGTGGTCATGCCGATGAACTGAAATTCCTATGTCGTGCAAACAAGATGCCAGTATCACAATTACTTCTGCATCTTCAGGATCCATATTGTAGTTCGTGACTACGCTCGGAGATATATTTCCCTTTACAAGAAGCCGCAAAATGCGGAGCGCAGCATTTGATACGATGCGAATGTGAATTTCTCCATGGTCACTGATGCCGCCACGATCTACGGCATTTACATTGGCACACTTCCAAAGCTGCAGAAGTTCTGAATCCCTGTTGATATGCTCTAGAAGCGTTATTAACTTTGCATTCTTTTTTACAGGTACGTTGAAGTTCATGATCAATCCTGAAAGAAAAAATGAAATTAATTTACTTTTTATCCAGCGCCTCTTCAGGCACGGCATTTCCGAGAAGAATACTCAGCCATTGTGTGTCTTCGGAACAGGACAAGGCTATTTTTACCGCCATTGTAAGAGGTACCGAAAGCAGCATGCCTACCGGACCCAGTATCCACCCCCAAAATACTAATGAAAGAAATACCACGAGAGTGGAAAGCCCTAACCCTTTTCCCATGTATCTGGGCTCAATAAAGGTTCCTATAAGTAGGTTTACGAGGATGTAGCCCGCCACCGCCAGAAGCGCAACAGCGAGACCCTGCTGAATGAGGGCAAGCATGACAGCCGGAACGGCTGCAATTATGGAGCCTATATTAGGAACATAATTTAACATGAATGCGAGAATTCCCCAGAGGATTGGATAATCTACTCCCAGAACAGCCATCCATATTGTCACCAATATGCCCGTCGCAAGACTCGCCCATGTTTTGATTACCATATAACGGTTGATATCATTCATGAAGGCACCTATGGTTGTTGTGGAGGAACCCAGGGCGGATCTTAGCTTTACCGGAAAAGTGGCAGCCTCAAGAAGCATAAAAATTACTGTAAGAATAATCAAGACAGTGTTACTTAATACATTTCCAAGTCCGGTCAGCATTTTTGATGCCAGCCGCATGGCGGCCCCGGGGTCGATATATTCAAGTAGTCTCCTATACTCAAAAACTATGCCGAAGCGCTCCAAAAGCGTAAACAGTTCCGCAGTCTTACCTTCCAGCCGTTTCTGATATTCCGGAAGGGACGTGGAAAAATCGCCAAGAGAAGTACCGATAATCGCGGCTATAATAACTCCCACAGCTGATATACTCGCAATTACGATTACAAGAGCAACACCAAGAGGAATTTTTTTCCGGCGCAACCAGAACAAAGAAGGAGTACAGATAATTGCAATAAATGCTGACAATAAAAAGGGAACCACTATCGCTTGCGCTAATCGCATTCCGGCAATGATAATTACAGAAGCGGCAGCCATTACAAAAAATCTCATAGCTCTGCTTGAATTCAAATCTTCGATGATATTCATATTTTCCTCCCGCACGCGGTGATCTTTTCCTTTCTCCACATCCGGTGTATCTCATCATGGAAATACAAGAGAACGGCCCGTTCATTCAAAAGAGCTTTAATAGCCCTGCGATCTTAATTCTCAGTAGAAAGTCTTTTCCCCGGGCGAGGGCGAATTACAAAGCTCATTACTTTTATGCGCACCTTTTCAGTTTACTCTCTTTGCACTCAGACCTCTTAAACAGCGTACGATGTTACCAAAAAAAGTTTATTGAAAACAATGGTAAATAAAATATTGAGTTCAAACGTATATCATAAATTTCCCTTTTTAGAAGCTTTGAATACTTTTTTGTTTACTTCCATGCCGGCAAAAAGCGTTAGAAACATGCATGCCATTTCAAAGAAATTGCGATTTTAAAAAAAACCTGTTAGGAATTCATCATACATTATGTAATTTCAAATCGTGGAGGTGAAAGCAATGGGATACGAGCAGATTATTTACAAGGCGGAGGATCGGATTGCCACGATCACTTTGAACCGCCCCGAAGCACTCAATGCATGGACTGCTGTCATGATGAACGAAGTTCTCGATGCGCTTGACAGAGCCGACAATGACGATAATATCCGGGTGGTAATTTTTACAGGTGCAGGCAAGGCATATTGCGCGGGAGCGGATTTAAGTGCAGGCGGATTCGGAAGTGCCGAAGAATTGAGAAAAATACCTGAATTCAGGGATTCGGCAGGCATGATAACACTTCGAATCTACGACATGAAAAAACCCGTAATCGGTGCGATCAACGGCAATGCTGTCGGCGTTGGAATCACCATGACAATGACCATGGATATTCGAATCGCATCTGAAGCCGCCAAAAAAGTCGGATTCGTATTCAATCGCCGGGGAGTAGTTCCTGAGGGATGCTGCACGTATTTCCTTCCACGTATAGTCGGCATTAATAAAGCAGCGGAGTTGATTCTTACGGGCCGCTTATTTGATGCCCGGGAAGGCCTTGAACTTGGACTTTTTAACCGGGTTGTGCCGCCGGAAGAACTCATGCCGACGGCACTCGGAATAGCCCGTGAAATTGCGGACAATACATCAGCAATATCTACCGCCCTGGCAAGACAACTGCTCTGGAAAACTCTTGGTGAGACAGAACCTATGAAAACACACAGGCTGGAATCCGAGGGATTCAGATATATGCTATTGTCTGAAGATGTAAAGGAAGGCGTTACTTCCTTTATCGAAAAACGCCCGCCTGATTTTTCGATGAAACCAAGCTCCGATATGCCGGATTTTTATCCCTGGTGGAAAGAATTGCCATTTTCCGAGAAAAATAAATAGCAATCAAAATAATTGGGGACGGGTTCACATTTCTTTAATGTGAACCCGTCCCCAATTTAGGAAGGTCATCTATGCGTAAAGATAATTCTTTTTATTGCCATGTTGGTGAAATACTGGATACATATCTGCGATTGCAGTCTTTTCCGCTGGCCGTCAAACTGGTAAGATCGACCGAAGATATTCCCGGTGAATTTAAACGGCCTTTACGGGATTTAGGCCTTCGAAACTTTATCTGTCAAAATTTTACAATGTGCAGGAGGTATGGCTGGACTATTGCAGTGACCGGAGAGGATACCAGCTGCCGGGCCGCCCGGATGGTCTATGGCTGGGATGTTTTTGATGATAAAGAGGCGGAAAATCTGCTTCTTTTCAATGTGGGCCTCTACAGCAAGGATATGGAAACGGCCAAGAAGGGAGAGGCCTACACCTACCTGCTCGACAATAAATATGAAGGACTTATAATATCACCCCTTGCACGGACTAGAATAATGCCCGATGTAGTTCTCGTTTACTGTCTTCCCGCCCAGATGATGCGTCTCATTCAAGGGTATCTCTACTGCGAAGGTGGCGCAATTGAGTCGACAGCAGCGGGTAGGATGAGCTCCTGTCATGAAGGAGTTATAAAACCTTTTCTCACAAAGAAGCCTCAAATTGTAATTGCAGGAAACGGAGACAGAATCTGGGGAGGCACCCAGGATTCGGAAGTGATCTTTGCCTGCCCCGGTGAAAAACTGGATATCCTTGTTGAAGGTTTGAAAGCAACGCATGATGCAGGGCTTCGCTATCCTGTACCCGGTTACATGAACTACTCTCCAGGATTTCAGACGTCCTTCGAAAAACGCGCCCTCGAGCGGGCAGGTTTAACCTTGGTTAAAACGGAATAAGGACCGGCTTCTTTTACTGATGCCTTGTTACTTCAGGACATAAACTTATTCCTTCTTTTTGGAAATGCATTCCGAAAGAACATATTCGAACTGATGAAAACAAGTGTCTTTATATATCTCCTCCCGCATGTACCGTTCGGCCTCTTCCTTATTGCTGAAGTCACATCCGGTCAGGGTCTTGCAATCGGTATCGCCAAAACGTTCGATAAATCCGTTAAACAAGTTGTTTACCGATTTTATCGCTTCGAGCCTTTGCGGGTTTTGGACTCCCGGCGCCATCCCCTCATTGCTCCCGGCACGAAACCCGAGAAAGGCGGCAGCCCCGAATAGCGTTCCACAAATTGTCCGTCCCGAATTTATGGCTCCTTCATATCCTATGGCCGCCCATTGTTGAGGCGCATCGTCCCATCCTTCAGCCTCCCGCAGAACCTGCAGGGTTGCCTCTGCTCATGTGTATCCTTCTGTCATAAGCCTTACGCCGCTTTTCCACAATTCTTTCAAACGGTTTTGATTCATGGTAGCTTCCTTTCATCTGCTCGTTCTGATTAAAAAGAAACATTGCAAATATGAAGGTCTGTGTCAATACTAATTGAACACTGAATACCCGAATGATTATCTTGACATCCCCGGTATCACCTGTTAGTTCTCCGAAATAAGGCACGTTATGCTTATAATATTCATTTCTGCGGACGCACTCACCCACCGCAAAAACATCACAAAAGGGCATATAATGGTATTTTTATCTTTTCCATTTTATTTTCGCAAACATCATTTTGGATTAAAGATCGTGCACCTCATATTTGTATAAAAACAAATGCATAAAGGAGATGTCTATGTTTGACTATCTAATGAGTGAAGAGCAGTTGAAAATTCGCGAAGAAGCCAGGGAACTGGTAGCATGGGTGCCCCGCCAGATGATCCTCGATATGGATAAGGATATTATTAAATTTCCAAAGGAATTTCTTCGCGAGGCGGGCAGGCGCAATCTCCTGGGCTGCCGGTATCCAAAAAAATGGGGCGGACGGGATATGGACTGGGTGACCACCTGCATGCTCATGGAAGAAATAGGAATGCTGGGGTACGAATTTGCCTGCGTATTTGGCGTGGGCGCTGAACTGGTCTGCGACGCCATCATTCTTCATGGAACAGATGATTTGAAAGAGCGGTACGTAAAACCGCTTCTCAGAGGCGATATCTTCGCCGCCGAATGCCTTACCGAACCCCGAGGCGGTTCTGACTTTTTCGGTGCAGTCACCAGAGCCGAAGACAAGGGGGATTATTTTCTTTTGAATGGCCAGAAGCGGTTCATAGTCGGGGGAGATGGAGCTGACTTCTTCCTTGTCTATGCCCGCACGAATCTTGATTCCAAGGCAAAACCACAGGAATCGCTTACTGCATTTATCGTTGACCGGGGACCCGGCATAGAAACGAAATACCTCTATGGTCTTATGGGATGCCGTGGCGGCGGCACGGCCCGCGTAATCTTCAAAGATGTGAAGGTCCCTAAAAAAAACATTGTGGGCACAATTAACGGCGCTCACGATGTCTTCAATACGATGATGATTCCGGAGCGCCTCGGCACTGCATCCATGACCATCGGCGCCGCCCAGCCCGCTGTGGATATCGCTACACACTATTCGTCCCGTAGGAAGGCCTTCGGTCAGGTAATTAATAGGTTTGAAGGGGTGAGTTTTCAAATTGCCGAAGCTGTCATGCTCCTTGATGCGGCCCGCTCGCTCGCCTATACCACGGCCAGGGCCGTTGATGCCGGCATTGATATGAATCGTATCCGTCGCATGGTTTCCGAGTCAAAAAGGTTTATCACCGAATCCTGCCAGAAGGCGGTGCACAATGCCATGCAGGTAATGGGAGGCATCGGCTACACGACCATATTTCCAGTTGAACGCATTCACAGGGATATAAGGCTGGCTTCAATATGGACCGGAACCAGCGAAGTCATGTCCATGATCACAGCCCACGAATGGTACAGGGAATACTTTGAAACGAAGAAGAATCATCTGGCACGCAACTTCGAATATGATGCAGAAGAAGCGGATGCAGCAGATGAAAAAATTTATGAATAAGAATGTAAAAAAGTCAAGGCAGTTTTTTTTGGCAAAACAATTGGTAAAACAAGAAAGTCATGGGTAACAGAACCTTTTTATTTTTCTGTTACCCATGAAACACTGTTAAGCTGCACCAGCCGTAATATTCTTTAGCTTACTTTTTTAAAGTCAATTCACGAAATCCGATCTTCTCCGTAGAATAGAGTACCGCCCGCTCGAGACCGTCTTCCCGGAATTTATGAATTTTCAGGTACTCAGGATCGTTTGCCATTTTAAGAAAGGCCTTTCGTGAAGGATACTGGACGAGCATCACGATATCCCATGTCTCTTCCCCATTCAGAAGTTCCATAGCCTTACCGACATATATCGATTTTCCCCCCAGAGCCGTCACAAATTTATCAGCAGCTTCTGCATACCGGGCATAAGATTCGGCTCCTCCATCTTCTTTGAATTTCAATAGATTGAGCATCACAATAGGGCTGTCGCTTGGATTTTTCGCTAATGCCTTGAACTGATCGAGATTCGATTTGATGGGACTCATTGCTCCTCCTTTTTCCGAAATGTATGAACCGCTGTTTCCTTTACCACAGGTATATCCGGGGGGCAAACACATTTACAGAGGAGTAACCCCTCCCATGCCAAGTCAATAAAAATGCATACTCTGCTCAACTAAATCAATTCTGAATTTGGAAATTGCAGTTCTCAGTCTGTTTTTGCTTTTTTTTGCGCAGTTCTTTTTCCATCTCTTTGATTTCGGTCAGATCCTGTCTCAGATTGCTCCAGCCGTACCAGAACGCATAATCTGGATTATTATGAAAAGCACCCTGAAACGCTCTCATGCGGTGTTCCAGAAACATATGAAACAGCTTTAATTCTATCGATGTAGCTGCCTCATGAAGGGCCAGTAGATCGGGAAAGGGTCTGACATAGCGCTCCGGTTTTTTCAGAATGCCCTCGGCATAAAGTCCGGCGACAATATCGACGGCCTCGGCAAGAATCATATCGGCCTTTCGTATCATCCGATCGCCCTTTTCCAGTTCTCCTTTGGCGAAATTGACAGAGTGGCACTTATTGCAGGTACCGATCATTTTTTCCCGCTCCTGTTGCCATGCCTCTGGCGTAAGCCTTGCCATATCAAGTTCTTTCACAACTTCGAAACGTTCTGTCGGATTACCTTCGAGATCCAGAATTCCCATGGCCTGTAAAATCTTTTTTCGTGCAGCGGCCCAGGCATCTTCTTGAGGAAGCGGGAGCCGAATCGCCCAAAACCCCCAGGGGGTTCTTACTTCATGATTGCCTCCCTGCATATGACAGGTCTGGCAAACTGGAGCGGCAGCGTCTTCCGGCAACACATTTTCCTGTTTCAGAAAAAATCTGACCCCGTGTTTGGACGATGAATACATCTCCCATTGCGGGTGATCGAACCCCATATGACACGTCTGACAGGCTCGGGGATGGACGGCCTCGGCCTTTTTGAAAGTATGCCTCGTATGGCAGGAATCGCATGATGCGATACCGAAATCCGCTGCCTCTTCTCTCAGGGTATCAATTTCATCAATGGTTTTGATTCCGATTTTGTGACATCCCCCGCATCCCTTCATCCCTTCCATAAGCAGCATGGGCTGCCAGTGAGCTGCGGGCACAGCCTTCATCGCCTTCCACGCCTTCGCATGCTTTCCCGCCTTGAATTGGTTCCATTGAGGTTCGTGACACATGCCGCATTTTTCCGGTTCAACCGGTTTGGCGAGTTCCACGTCATCCTCCGACATATGGAAAACACCGTGACAGACAGAACAGGAGACCATATTTTTGCTGTGCATGCTGAGCTGCCAGTCCGACACTATCCCTGGAGTTACGTCAAGATGGCAGCTGACACACTCTCTTTTGTGCACAAGCTTGATATCGACAGGGAATTGCGCCCTTGTCCATTCCCTGAGCCCCCCCTTCAGCACGTACACATCCTTAAATCCTGTATCTATAAGCTGCCGTGCCACACGGGCACTGGTGGCCTCGCCGGGTCAGGCTCAGTAAATAACCATGGTTTTGTCCCTGGAGTACTTATCAGCCCATTTTTCAACATTTTCCGGGTCTTCCCGAACTGCTCCGGGCAGTTTCTTATCCACCAGCTCCCATTGCTCCGGCAGCAATGTATCAATAATCACAAGATCGGGGTCACCAAGCATGGCTTTCACTTTTTCTTTCGATATCCTCGGAACTTCGTTTTCCTGGGCATTGACAGCAGGCGCATATATCCAGATAAAGCAAAGAAATATACTCACACCTGTAGATCTGAACCATGACTGTTTCATGGCATATATTCCCCTTTTTAAAATGATGTCAATGAATTAAATAATGCAAACATTGTGCCTGGAGGAAACAAGTTGAATTAATTCATATCTGACAATCTGTCCTTGATAAGAATGTAAAAAAAACAGTACGGGAATCGGAAATGTGAACCCGTCCCCGAATTATTCTCTCAGCCATCCGGGACAGTCGGTGGTAAGGGAGTCGACTCCCGAATCCTTGAATCGCTTCGCCTTCACCCTGCTGTTCACGGTCCAGAGGTTCAATTCTTTGCCGGATCTATGGATTTCGCCGACAAAAGCATCGTCAATGGCATCGCATGCCTTCCCTCCAAGACCGTCGGCGCCGGTGCATTTCAATGTCGCCACGGCCGATGCCGCCGAGGGGTACCATGTTCCGGTCTCGCTGTTTTTCTTGAATTCGGTAAGCCAGTACGCCTTGAGATCCGGGAGTTGCCGCTTTGCTTCTTTGATAACGTCTGTTGCAAAGGCAATGATGACCATCTGTTCCGGGGCGAGGCCCGATGAGGCGAGAATCTTTTTGAGAGGATCGATCATCTCGGCGCCTCCCTTGATCTCAATGAATATGACTTTGCCTTCGGGCACCGCGGAAAGGACTTCTTCAATAAGGGGGATCTTTTCCCCTCGCCATTGCCGCCCTTTCCGGCAACCGGCGTCCAGTTTCCGCAGTTCGGAAAGCGCCGTTTTCGAGACGATGAGGTCCCGATCGCAGGTACGGCCTGTGGCGGCATCATGGATGCAGACAATTCTTCCGTCCCCGGTGAGGCGGAAATCCCCTTCGATTCCGTCGGCGCCTTCCTGCCAGGCACGCCTGAAGGCGGACAGTGTATTCTCCGGTGCGGTGTGGGAGGCGCCGCGGTGGGCGATCAGGGCCGGCAGAGAAGACGGGTCCTGCGGATTGCGATACCCGGCGGTCATCTACGCTTTCCCCGCGATCTCTTTCACGCGCCCCACGAGGCCGGAGACAAGCCGTACTTTGATCCCGTGAGGATGAGAGGCCGACCTGGTCAGGATGTCCTGAACGATCCCTTCCGTCGTCTTCCCCGACCGCTGATCCTCCTTGAGAACGACGGCCACGCGCATCCCCGGCTTTATTTCTTCCCGTCTGGTGCCATCCATTGAATGAAATTCCCCTTAATGCCGCTGAATCGATATGCCTGCGAATACTACACCAGAAGAACACCAAAGTCCTTATAATAATCGTGACAAAAGGTGAAAGCCGAAGGCGGATCCGGAGGCAAGAAGTGACTGTGGGGGAAAGACAGTCGGGCGTATTCCCCGGACCGGCAACTGCAGCAGGCCAGCGCGGTGAAGCGAAGGTGAAGCTGCTTCTCTAGGGTATTGTAGTTGTCGTCGAAGCAGCAGTCGTTGTCGTGGTTGATAGAGTCATAGTCGTGGTGGTTGTTGTCGTGGTCGTCGGCCGCGTCGTTGTCGTCGGCCATGTCATGGTGGTTATCGTTGACCCTATGTGTGTACTTGGCCACGTCGTGGTGGTTTCCGATGATGCTGTCGACGTAGTGGGTTCGGCGGTGGTTGTGGGCCATGTACCGGTGGTCGTCGACAGCGAAGTGGTGGTTGTTTCTTCTTCCGAAGTGGTGGACGTCGCCTCTTCCGTGGTGGTCGTTTCCTCAAACGTCGTAGTCATTTCCTCTAAGGTCGTAGTCGGATGCGTGGTGGAAACGGCGGCGGAAGTCGTAGTAGAGGTAGTGAGAATTATATTCTCTACAGATATAACATCAATCGGAATCACGGGAACTGCAGGGCTTTGCGTGCTGGAAACCTCCCGGAGAATATAAAGAGGGTTCTCCATTCCGAGCCTGCCGTCGCCGTCCACGTCGGCGCCGGTTGTCACCGGCCCTTCGGGATCGGAACCGGAAAGTATTTGAAGCGCGATAAGGGCGTCCTTCAAACCGACCGTTCCGTCGGCGCTTATATCACCCTTTTTGACGGGGCGGTTCGTGGCATATTTGAAGCACTCATTTACATCGAAGTAGGCCGCATGGAGATAACCGGATGGATCGGGGACACAATTGAACGATCCCGCGGCAATCCGGTTATTGATATCCACCGGAACCGCCCACGTCCGGCCGTTTTCGATGAATCCGTAATAAAGTCCGCTGTAAGAAATACCGGGGATGTAGCCTGAGTACTTGAAAAGATAATCGAACTGCCGGGGTTCCGCCTCTTGACCGAAGGCCCCAAAATACAAGGGCATGCATTTAACGGGATCGTAAGGCCAGGGGGAACCGGGAAAATCGGCATAGGGAACTGTTTCCACAGACCAGCCACCCGAAAGGCGAAGGGCATGATCCAGGCAGACGGTGTCAGGGTCGATGAAAGTTCGCGTATAGAATACGTGCAAAGCGGCATTTTCATCCATGTACAATCGGCAGGGATTCAAAGTGCCGTTCCTCAGTACATCCACATAGGCGAGTGTTTCCGACGACCAGACGCCGCTTTTGTTTGTCGCATAGGTCAAAAACAATTGAGGATAGAAAATCGATGCACCGATCGCACCGGGAGGACGAGACGGCATCTCAGTGGGGGTGATGTAGATGACGTGCAGGGAATCAGCCGAATCGAAGAGGGCAAGGATCGGTGCCGTACTCGCATGTTCGTCGATCTGTTCCGTCGTCCATACTCCCGCTTGAGGGGTGGTGTGAAAAAAGATGCCGCTACCGGATACAAAGGATCTGTGCAAAATATGCGGCCCGTTATTCGGATCGGCGACAACGGTAAACAGAGTGCTGTCATAATCCAGTAGTGTGGTCTGCCAGGCGCTGCCCGCCTTCGTGGCATAGACGAGCTTCGCCAGTTCATGGTTTCGATAGACGATGTGGGCGCAATTATCGTTATCGATTGCGACGGCGGGATGGGCCGCGCCCGGCGTTCCGAAGACGGCGACCGTTTCCTTGTGCCAGCCTTGCGGATCGAGATAGACATGGTTGACGGCCCGCTCGCCGTAGACCATGTGCGGGTAGCCTTCGCCGTCCAGGACGATCCGGCAGTGATAGTCGCTCTGCACCTCGGCAGGCGTATCGATGACCATCACCCGCCAGTCGGCGGCGGTGCCGGTTGCCGGGATAATAGCAATGACAAAGATAATAAAAAAAATCACAGACCCGCAGAGCTTCATGGCAGACTCCATCATTATTTGGTAGTCAGTGAATCCTTGCATGCGGTCTCGGAAATGGGAAAATCGGCGGCAGGAATCGGTCCGGGTGATTTCACTGCTGATTCTTTACAGCGTTGGAAAATAAAAGACAGTAGATATGTATTTGCCTCAATTCACTTTATATTGCAAGAAATTTTCCGCCTCGTCCAAAAAAAAGGAAAATATCCCTATTTGCCGAAGTGGCAGAGGGGAAAGACGCAGGTTTTACAGTTCAGGCAGTAGCCGCCGTGCCCGAGTCCCGCGAGATCCTGCCGGGTGATTTCGAGTCCCGCCAGGAGGCGGGGAACGAGGATATCGAAGCTGGTGGTTTCGAAGTAGAGGGCGCCCGCGGGGACCCCTACCAGCTGGACTGTCCCGATCCGTCCGACCAATGTCATGGCGCCCGGCAGAATGGGCGCCCCGTAAAGGAGATCGTCGGCGCCCGCATCGATGAGCCCCTGCCTCGTCACGTCGTCGGGATCGACGGAAAGCCCTCCCGTCGTGACGAGCAGGTCGATTCCCATGCCGATCAGTTCGGCCGCCCCTTCGGCAATGGCCTTCCTGTCGTCGGGGACGATGCGGCTGTAGAAGGACTCGCAACCCAGCCGTTCGAGCTTCGAACGGACGAGCGGCTCGAAACGGTCCGGCACCAGCCCTTTGGCCACCTCCGTCCCCGTCACCAGGATGCCTGTCACCGCCTTTCGAAGCGGCAGCACGCGAAAGAGCGGATTGCCGGCGAGCACCTGCATGGCCCGGTCGAAATTGCCTTTCGAGAGGTAAAGGGGAATGGCCCGCGTCGCGCCGATAGCGCCGTCCTTCGAAAGAAGGGTGCCGTTCCTCCGGCTCGAGCACATAACGTCGGGAATGAGATTGAAGGCGAACAGCCGTTCGGCATCGACCGTCAAGAGGCCTGCCCGCTCGGCCCGGAAGGTCACCTTCCCTTCGCTCGGTTTTTCGCTTGCGGCCACGCCCGGTCCCGCCATGGCCCGGGCAAAGGCCAGGGCCGCGTCATCTTCGTGAACCCAATTTTCGTCAGGCGCCGCCATCTCTTTGACATAGACGTGCTCTCTCCCCATACTTCGAAGCATGTCCACATCTTCCGCCCTGATAACCTGGTTGTGCCTGAAAGCGGGTCCCTTCGTTTCAAAGGGAACGATCCTTGTCATATCGTGAAGACCGGTCATTCCGACGGCTTCATCGAGGGGCACCGCCGTAAGACCGGGACCGCTTTCTTGCATGGAAACTTCCCTGCTGCGATAGGGCGCCGATCCGCTGCAGCCTTTACAAAGATCGCCGTCCTTTCCCGGATAGGCTTCGCCGCAGCAGGGGCAAATCGCGATGGTCTTTCCCTTGCTCCGTTTTTCCATGAATTCCGGCTGGATCGCAACGCTTTGCGAACCATAGATTTGAAACCCCGCTTCCTTTATCTGATCGAGAAGCAGTTCCAGATCCTGTTCCTTCTTCGGCTTCAATTTCAGGTACCAGTTTTTTATCTCCTGCCGCCCGTCCAGTTTGGCGGCATCGAGAAAGACCCTTATCCCCTCTCCCGTATACTTATCGTAAAACGTCACGGCATATCGTCCGAGGTCGACAATCTTGAGCCAGCCGTTGCCGATGGTGCAGGGCGTCAAGAGCTGGACGGCATCTGGAAGACAGGCCGGCGTCTCGCAAAGGACATCGCACAGGACGTTCTCCGGCATCCGGCTCTTTGCGAGCTGGACCATGAAGCCGCCGATAATGATTCCCGGCGCCACGCTTCCGTGAAAAGATTTTACCAGGTGGATATATTCTTCAAAGGAGTAGATTCCTACATTCGCCATTTTTCAATCTCCATCGAGTCGTACAGAACCGAGCGGTCAAAGCCGTGGTACTTGGTAAATCCGTATTTGTAATCGTCATCGTGAGTGCCCATACCGGTACGTTCTTTCAGCATGAACTGCAGCATCCACTTTCTGACGATCTTTCCGTTCACCATGGGCAGCACGTCGTCGGCGAGAAAGAGGGCCTCGTCGATATCGTGGGTGACGTGAATTATCGGGATGGACACCTGCTTCCGCAGGTTTTTCAGTTCGTCCCGCATATTCCTTCGCGTATTGGCATCGAGGGCGGAAAAGGGTTCGTCGAGGAGCAGAATCCTCGGCCTTCGGGCAAGGGCCTGACAGATGGCGCAGCGCTGCCGCTCGCCGCCGGAAATCTCATGCTGTTTCCGGTCTTTCAAATGCCAGATGTCGAAGAGTTTGAGGAGCCGTATCACTTCCTCTTTCGATTGCGCGGCAAAGGCCACATTTTTAAAGACGCTGAGATGGGGGAACAGGGTGTAGTCCTGAAACACGAATCCCAGCGACCGCTCCTGCGGGGGCAGCAGGATTCCTTTTTCGCTGTCGAACCATACCTCGCCGTTGTATGAGATCGTACCGCCGTCGGGCCGCTCCAGCCCGGCGATCATGCGGATGATCGTCGTCTTGCCGGCGCCCGAGGGCCCCACAAGGGCCAGGACCTTTCCATCATCGCAGGTAAAGGCCACATCCACCTCGAAGTGGGGCAGCTTTTTCGTTATTTTTATTTTAAGACCCATAAAGATTACTCCTGGTGAGCCGGTTGATAATCAGAAGAAACACATAACTGATCGGAACGAGGATCAGGCACATGATCCCCGCCTCCCGGTAATTGAGGGCTTCCACCGCTTCGTAAATGGCGATGGATGCCACCCTGGTCTCGCCGGGTATGCTTCCGCCGACCATTAGAATGACTCCGAATTCGCCCATGGTATGGACGAAGACGAGTATGGCCGAAGCGGCGACGCCTCCCAGGGCGTTCGGGACGATGACCTTGAAGAACGTTGCCAGAGGCGAAAGACCGAGCACATATGACGATTCCAGAAGCCTTCTGTCGATCTTTTCGAAGGCGGTCTTCATCGGCTGGATGGCAAAGGGGAAACTGTAGACGATCGAGGCGAAGACGATCCCGGCAAAGGTGAAGACCAGGGGCGACGCCGTAATCGCCTCCCAGAGCCGTCCCAGAGCCCCCTTCGGCCCCATGACCACAAGAAGGTAAAACCCCAGCACCGTCGGCGGGAGCACCATGGGAAGATTGAGCAGGGCTTCCAGAAATGATTTGCCGCGGAAGCGGAAATAGACCAGAAGATAGGCCAGCGGTGCCGACAGCACGATCAATATGATCGTGGAGACGATCGCCAGCTTGATTGAAAGATAGAGGGGCATCAGGTCCATTTATCTATATCCGTATCGTTCCTTCACTTTGCGGGCTTCGGGAGAAAGAAGAAAGCGCGCGAATTCTTCCGCCGCCTTTCTGTTTCCGGTATTGGCAAGCACGCAGGCGGCCTGCATGATGGGAGGCGCCTCCGGTATCGTATAGAAGCATCCCTTCCTGCCGTCTTCGGAAAGCGCCGAGGAATAGGCGCAGAATCCGAGATCGGCCGCCTCCGTGGAGGCATACTGAAAGGCCTGGGCCACGGTCTGCGGAAATACGAACTTGCGCTCGCAGAGCTCCCAGAGGCCCGCTTCTTTCAATACCTGCATGGCGACGGTTCCGTAGGGGGCCGTGAGCGTGTTGGCAATGGCGATCTTGCGGACCTTATCTCCCGCTGCAACCTTCTTCCAGTCCGAGGCACCGCACAACTCCTGTTTTGCCGTCCAGAGGACCAGCCGCCCCTCGGCATAGATAAAAGGCTTGTCGGAGAGTTTCTTTTCATAGAGAAGGCCGGGGCGCTTTTCGTCCGCTGCAAGAAAGAGATCGTAGGGCGCTCCTTTTACGATCTGACCGTAAAGCTTTCCCGTCGAAGTATAGGTTGCCTCGACGGCTACCCCCGTCTTTTTCTGAAACATTGTTACAAGTTCCTGGGAGGGAAGGATGAAATTCGCCGCCACGGCCACGATCAGTGTATCGCCGGCCCATGCGGAAGAGAGGAAGGAGGAGAAAATCATCATTATAGCAATGGATGACACAAAGAAAACGTTCACATGCGAAACAATCTTCATTTTCATAAAACCGAAGCCTTTCCGATTCGACCGATTTCCTTAAGGCCGAGTGTTGACGGTCTCGCAAAAAGTCAAAAAACGGAGTGAGTGTCATTTCGACCGCATGGAGAAATCCTTGTCTTTACTAGACGTTAGTTTTTAAAGATTTCTCACATTCGTTCGAAATGACATGCTGAACGGACTTTTTACGAGTTCATCAATGTTACTATGTTAAATTTAACATAGAGCAAATTTATACCTGAAAAACGCGGCGCCGTCAAAGAAAAATATGTTAATTTTAGCATACATACGCGTGGTCCCTTCTCTGTCGTCCGAAAAGCCGGACGCGATTCCTTTAACGCCCGTTTTTACATGCGGGGATTTTTGACCGGAACCGAAGAGAGATCTAGGGGCGGCCGCCTCATCGCGACCGCCCCAATTATGGTGCTAAATTTTTTCCACAGTCACTGCACAGGCCTTGTATTCCGCCGTCTGCGTGGCCGGATCGAAGACCGGATTGGTCAGCCAGTTCGCACAGGCATCCCTGAAATGGAAGGCCATCCAGACCATCCCCGGCGGTACCTGTTCCGTGACGTGTGCCTTCACTTTTACATCGCCGCGCCTCGACCTGACCCGGATCAATTCATCATGTTCGATTCCCAGCCTGACTGCATCGGCCGGCGATATATCCGCCGTTTCCTCAGGAAGCAGGAAATCCATGTCGGCACGACCGGTCTGCGTCCTGGTGTGATACTGATAGAGCCGTCTGCCCGTGCTGAGCACAAAGGGATATTCCTCGTCGGCCACTTCCGCCGGCGGGGTCCAATCGACAGGATTGAACTGGCCGAGGCCGCAGGTGAATTTCCCTTCCCGGTGAAGAAAACAGGTGCCGGGATGATCTTCGTCGGGGCAGGGCCACTGCAGGCCGTCCTTTTCGATTCTGCGGTATTTCACGCCCATCAAATTTGGCGCCAGGACCGAAATTTCATTATCCCATATTTCCCGGGAGCTGTCGGATTGCCACTCATGCCCCATCCGCCGGGCCAGTTCCTTGAAGATCCACCAGTTCGGGCGGGCGATTCCGGGCGGCTCGCTGACCTTCCGCACCCGGCTGACCCGGCGCTCGCTGTTGGTGAAGGTGCCGTCGTCCTCGCACCAGGCGGCGGCAGGGAAAATTACATCGGCGAATCGCGTCGTTTCGGTGGGGAATATATCCTGACAGACAACAAATTCGGCCAAAGAGAGTTCCTCCTCCACCTTGGCGATATCGGGTTCGCTGTTGGCGAGGTTCTCTCCGAAAATGTAGAATGCCTTGACCGCGCCGCTTTTCAGGCCCTCCATCATCTGGGGGATCATAAGGCCGTTTTTGTCGGGAAGATTCGAAACGCCCCAGGCCTTTTCGAACTTGGCGCGGCAGTCGGGATTTATGACGGCCTGGTATCCCGGAAAGACATTGGGAAGGGCGCCCATATCGCAGGCCCCCTGGACATTGTTCTGTCCCCGCAGCGGATTGACGCCGCCGCACTCTTTGCCCATATTCCCCAGAAGCATCTGCAGATTCGCCGTGGACATGACGTTGTTCTTGCCGCAGGTGTGTTCGGTGATCCCCAGGGTATAGCAGAGCATGCAGGAATCGGCGGCCGCCAGGCGGCGGGCCACATCCCGGATCATGCCTTCGGAAACACCGGTGATTTCCCCCGCTCTTTCCAGAGGATATTCGAGGATCTTCGCCTTCAATTCTTCAAAGCCGACACAACAGGAAGAGACGAATTCCTTGTCGTAAAGTTCCTCTGTAATAAGAACGTGCATGACGCCGTTTAGAAAGGCGATATCCGATCCCACATTGATGGGGACATGAAGCGTGGCGAAGGTAACGAGGGGCTGTTTCCTGGGATCGACCACGATGAGTTCAGCCCCGTTCAGCACCGCATTTTTGAGGAAGGTTGCCGCAACAGGGTGGGCCTCGATCATATTGGTGCCGATGCAGAGGAACATCTTCGCCCTGCTGAATTCATCAAAGGAATTGGTCATCGCGCCCGAGCCGAAGGATGCCGCCAGACCGGCGACAGTGGGGGCGTGTCAGGTACGGGCACAGTGATCGATGTTGTTCGTTCCGATCACCGATCTGAAGAGTTTCTGCATCTGATAGGAATCTTCGTTGATGCTCCGGGCACAGCTTACGCCGGCAATGGCATCGGGCCCGTATTTTTCCTTTATCTCCGTGAACTTTGTCGCCACCAGATCCAGCGCCTCATCCCAGGAGGCCTCGCGGAATCCTTCTCCCTCTTTTATAAGGGGAGTGGTAAGCCGGTCCTCTGAATAGATGAAATCATAGGCGAATCGTCCTTTCACGCAGAGGCGGCCCTTATTCGGCGCACCGTCCTCCACGGCGGTCACTTTCGCGATGCGCCCTTCGTCGTTTACATGAAGCCAGAGCTGGCAGCCAACACCGCAGTAGGGACAGGTGGTACGTACTTTTTTCAGTTCCCAGGTCCGACCCCTGTACCTCGACTTCCGTTCTACGAGTGCGCCGACGGGGCAGACCTGGACACACTGTCCGCAAAAGACACAGTCGCTGTCGAAGTAGGATTGATCGGTACCGGCGACTATCTTTGAATGGGAGCCTCGGTAGCCGTAACTTATGGCCCGGTTTACCATGACTTCGTTGCAGGCCTGCACGCAGCGGCCGCAAAGGATGCAGCGGCTGAAATCGCGAATGATAAAAGGATTTTCTTCTTCTTTCTGATGCGGGTGGAAACTGCGGGGAAACCGTACTTGGATAATTCCGTATTTATATGCCAGATCCTGGAGACGGCAATTGCCGTTTGCCTCGCAGACAAGGCAGTCATGTTCTCCGCTTGCCAGAAGAAGTTCTATATTCAACTTCCTGGCCCTGTGAACTCTTTCCGAATCCGTCCATATTTCCATACCTTCGGCAGCAGGAGTGCTGCAGGCGGCGACAAGCGACCGTGCACCCGCCACTTCAACCATACACATGCGGCACGCCCCGGTTGGTGCAGCCTCTTTTAAGTAACAGAGCGTTGGTATCTCTATCCCCGAATTCGTCGCGACATCAAGGATCGATTGGCCGGGCTCAAATTTTACGTGCATTCCATTCAACTGCAACATTGTGTGTGACATTTTGAACCTCTAAAATTGACCGCTTCGTTGAAAGTCCGATCTCTGCGTTATGCTGCACCAAATTCCACTAATGCGAACGGCAGTCATTTAGCAGAGAGCAGGATCATATATTTTGTTTACAAACGGATCTTGTACTGCGATGACATATGCCAATAATGACATGTTGTCAAGCATTAATCGATTTCTTTTTTATCCTTGAAAAAAGCAAAATGTTTGGTTTAATTATTCATGGTTCCAATATAAGAGAATACCAATGGGGGTTTTATGGATTTTCGCCTTGTAATAAATGGTTTGGGCCATGCTTTTTTAAAAGAATTCGGTTGCTTCTGCGCAAGATGCCAAAGAGATGAACACGTAGCAAATACCTCAGCATCAATTGTAGGAACGGATAAAAAAAATGGAGAGGTAGCATGGCATTGTCTTGTCGATACAGGGCTCGGCGTTACAAGAAGTCTCTGTGACTATTTTTCCCCGGCTGATGCGAGACTGGATTGGCTCCTTTTTAGTCATTGGCATCCGGATCACACTCTCGAACTCAATAGATTGGG
This sequence comes from Syntrophales bacterium, assembly GCA_023230565.1. Classification (GTDB taxonomy): domain Bacteria; phylum Desulfobacterota; class Syntrophia; order Syntrophales; family UBA2210; genus JALNXD01. The sequence goes on along the minus strand of JALNXD010000010.1, from coordinate 32,648 downwards.
AGAAACATTAAGACGTATGGCTCGGAACCGGAACACAAAATTTATCAGGATTCCTGCGTGGTGCAGGAACGGCACAGCCCGATGGCTTCAAAAAAATTACTCCTATGAGTGGTACAGGCATCTTCGTCCATATATAAGCGAAGAAGTATCGTCACCCGGAGCAATACTCGAGGCTGTCCCGCTGGGCATCGAAGGAATTAAAATCACCCCTGTTACTGTTTCTCATTATACGGCAGATATAGATCCCCTTACATTCAAGAATAAGCTATACTCGAGTGCTTCTTTCGTCATCGAAACCGAATCGAAGAAGGCAATACTTCTCTGGGATGCTGATAATATGAATGAGTGGATACTTCGTCCCGAAACTGATGAACAGGCACATGCCCGGGATTTGATGATCGGTGCGGATTATCTCTTTATTGACTGCCTGGAATGGAGTGTCGAAGAAGTACAGGGGTTTAACACGGGGCACCTTTCTTTTTATACTGTCAAAAAATATGCTTCGGTTCTTCACCCTCATCAGACACTTATTGTCCATATGAGCGGTCATGAAGATGGAGAAGGGAATTGCGGGTACGGCTGGTCCGATGATCGATGGGAAAGTGAAGCTGAAAAAGCCTGGAAATCATCGGGATTAGAGGGATCGATTCGAGTTCCGACAATCGGTGAAGAATTTTTTCTATGAAAGTGATCTGTTCTTTTTCCATTTAAATGAGCAGAATTAGTTTCGTGACCCGAATCCGGCGGCATCAGTATTCTCATCTACTCCCCGGATTCCGGTCGCGCTCCGATTGTCAGAAATGACGAAGAAAAAGGTTACGCAAAGCTCTCAATTTCTAAATTCTCATGGCACTCCTTTTGACTTGATTGCGAAAACGGCCCGGTTCACTTTTTCTATCGCATCGCAATTGCCTTTTTTCAGGCTGATCCGCGCTGTTTCAATTATTCTCTGAAGCTCCTCATCACATTTTCCCCATCTCCTCACAAATGAAAGATACCCCTCATCGACATACCGTTTGAAAATAAAACGTGCTCTCTCGTCAGCATTCAGAACCCTGTATTCTTCTATAGATTGGCACATATCTTCCTTTAATTCTGAAAATCGCCCTCTGACGGCAAAAAGAGGATTCGTCATTTGAAGCGTCTCGAAGATGCAATCAAAATCAAGCCCATGAATAAGCAAACAGAGTTCTTCTATCATCAGGTCATCAGTAGGAACGTGAAAATCACCGGAAAGCCAGCTGTCATAGAGAGGAGAGGCCTCATGCACAGCCAGGCTTCTAATTCTCACTTCCGAAGGTCTGATTTCATTCAAGACAGAAATTGTATCTTCAATGTGACGTTTTGCAAATAAAGCCTCTCCGCCGCCAAGGCCGGGCATGATAAACGCTGCCATGGAAATTCCGGATTCCATGAATCTTTTGCCTCCTTCAATATGCTCTTTGCGAGTGACCCCCTTTTTCATATAGGTAAGCACATCATCTGAACCCGATTCGATACCTACATAGCACCAGTTCAGACCGGCCGCCTTAAGCACTGCCAGTTCACCGGAACTCTTATTCCGGCATGTTTTTGATCTCGCATAAGAAGAAACAATATCAATCGAAGGAAATGCTTCCTTCAAATAGAGAATAATCTCTGCCAATTCATCAGTTTTTGTTATAAGTGCATCGGCATCCTGGAGGAAAACCCTTTTCGCACCATGAAGAAGCCAACTTGCTACAGCACCCAGAGAATTGACGGCATGCGCCTGTTCCGGAGACATTTCATGAGGAAACCTTCCAAAAACGGCCGGATATCGTCGTAACGTCTCTCTGATCGTCTCGCCGTTAATCCGTCCGTTCGTTCCCATTTCCCACGATATCTTTTCAAGCTCACTCTGGATATAGGCCACAGCATCGATATCTTTTTTAACATCATCCTTATTTCGAATACTGAATTTTTTGTCCTTATATACGGAACAAAAAAGACACCGGTTCCAGGGACAATTGCGATTCACTCTGAGTATCAGAGCGTCCTGCTCACCTATTGGCCCCATGGGGCCGAGTTCGATTATAATATTTTTCTGGTCCATTTCATTCTCTTAAATGGTTTTTTACATTGGACAAATAACCGGCTTGACATCAGGTCGACTCGAAACGGGCCAATTTTTCGAAACACATGACTGGCCCGTAAATGAGTAAATAACAGCATAATATATCTTTGACAGGAAACGCATAGTATGGTTTACTGACTTCACAATCCCGTTTGATGCGGTCTGAATAGCAAGACCTCAGGGACTCCTCTAATTCAATCTTTTTGATCCGCATCTCTTTTCCGGAACCATAGTTGCCAGCTTGTAAGACATACTATAAATGAGCGTTTTTCGCGAGTCAATCCAAAGAGGCACACTAATCATTCTTCTTTAAATCATACACTTTTCGGCCGGTCGGATTTTCACCGTTCTTCCGCCGGAAAAAGAAGAAATAAAGAAAGGAGGTACTATTTTACAGGCTAGTATGAACAAGAAACAGGACCGGTATGAGAAGCTTTTTACGAGGTTGTTCAACTTTGGAATTGATGAAAAGGAGGTTTAGATGAAAAAGGCAATCGCTGTTTTTGGAATTTTCTTTCTATTAATATCAACAGGTATTGTCATTTTCAATGGCACGGCCGGAGCGGAGAATACCGAAAAAATTCGATTGGGGCTTATTTACGCGCTAAGCGGGCCTGTAGCTCCATGGGGCATTTCAAATTCCAGGGCAGTCACTTTGGATGCGGAATCAGTCAATAGAAAAGGGGGATTTACTGTTAACGGGAAGAAATACGAATTCGAGGTTATAGTATATGATCATAAGTATATACCCGCCGAGGCGGTTAAAGCCGCAAACAGAGCGTTGTTTGCTGACAAGTGCAAGTTCCTGTCAGTCCACGGAGGTTCTCCTGCTCTGGCATGCGTGCCGATGCTAAAGGAGAATAACATTCTGACTCTTAACAACGCCGGCGGTGTAGAAAAGTTGGTAACACCGGATAATCCTTTGATGTTCATTTACAACCCGTCAATCGAGGCCAGCACCACAGCTATTTTCCCGTACTTAAAAAAAGCTGAAAATATCAAGTCCATAGTTATCGTAAATCCCGATGATGCAACGGGAAAATCGGGAATGAAGGCTTCAAGGGCTGCCGCTGAGATGGAAGGATTCAAGGTACTTGCCGAGCTTTATTTCGAGCGGGGAAGCAAAGATCTTACTCCACTTCTGACCAAGGCGGTTTCATTGAAGCCCGATCTTCTTGATACCAGTTACACTGATCCTACGACAGAGGCGCTTATCTGCAAACAGGCCAGAGAACTGGGGTACAAAGGAGCGCTCTTGTTGGGCTGGGGACCCATACCTTCTCAGGTGAAAAAAATCGCAGGGGAGCATGCTGAAAAGGCTTATCTTGTTCTCGGCGGGCCTATAAAACCAGTAACGCCTGCACAAAAGGAGGTCTATGAAAATTTTGTCGCCAAATGGGGGAAAGAGGCCTGGGACAATACTGTCTGGCCCCAATATGGATTGGCCACTAGCTTGGCAAAGGGCATTGAAACAGCTGAAAGCCTGGATTCTTTTAAAATTGCAGAAGCATTGGAGAGCATAACATGGGAAACTCCGGTAGGTACGCTTCGATTCGGCGGTTCCAAAATATGGGGGGCAAAACGGCACACTCTGTATCCGATTACTCTCTATCAGATCCAGAACGGAGAGCCCGTCATGATTAAAACAATGGACGTCAGGGAAGATCTTTTTGATTAATATCATGCCGGATATATTCAATTAAAAAAGAAGAAAGATTCAGCAACAATATTCAAGCAGAGCAAAAGGCAGAACGGCTATCCGTTCTGCCTTTTCATTTCCATTTTCGCGATAACAGATCAAGACCCCGTTTCAATCGCAGAATAATTTTTGATAGAAATACCTGCAAATCTCAAAAATGAAAATAGATTAAGTTTTGAACTATTTAACCGATATGATATAGCAAGAGACTCGAATTAAAAAATTATGCACGCGGCAGATCAAGGATGCACCTTAATTATATCGACATAACCAATTTGGCAGGCATTTATGGTTTCAAAGCGAGAAAAGAATTTTATCCGTCAGGCGGCAGACATCTTCTTGAAAGCAGCGGAAGGAGACTATTCCGCCAAAATTACTGCCACGCCATCAAATGGCGTATTTGATAGTTTCGCACACGCAGCAAATCTTTTTCTTAGGGAAACTGAACAAAAAATTTCATCTCTGACCCGGCTTGTAGAAGATATCACCCGGCAGGCCGCGCATTACAGAAAAATCATAAATACAATCGAAGAAACGTATTTTGAAGTCGATCTCAGGGGGAGGATTCTTTTCTTCAATGGCACGGCTATACGGGATTTAGGCTATACAGAGGAAGAACTCAAGGGCTTGCATTTTCTCCGGCTGATGGATAAAGCGAACGCCCGTAAGGTATATTGCGCATTTCACCACGTTTTCGTCACAGGACAGCCAAATAAAGGTTTTGAATGGAAAATTCTTAAAAAAAACAGGGATCTTTTAGATGTGGAATCTTCAATTTCTCTTGTCAAGGATGAAACGGGCAAATCGACAGGATTTAAAGGAGTTGTTCGCGACATTACCATGCGCAAAAACACCGAGAGGGCACTGCATGAAAAAGAAGAAAAATACAGGACCATATTCGAAAATATGGAAGATTTATACGTGGAAACCGATCTTAAAGGAAATTACACAGATTTCAACGAGTCGTGGCGGCGGAAGTTGAATTATACCCGCGGAGAGCTGATGGGAATGAATTACCGTCGCGTAACACCGCCTGAACAGGTTAACAGCACGTTCCGGGAATTTAACGAGATATTCAAAACCGGCCGGGAAAAAATATTTCCCGAATATATGCTGCTGACGAAGGATGGCTCAGTTTTTTATCTTGACATGTCCGTTTCACTCTTGCGGGCACCGACAGGCGAACCGATAGGTTTTTACGGATTAGGACGTGATATTACCGAAAGAGTTAAAGCGAGGCAGAAACTTGAGGCAAGCGAGAAACATCTGCGGCTAATCAACGAAAATATTAATGATATCATTTGGACAATGGATTCCGACCTCAATTTTACCTATTTCAGTCCTTCCGTTCTTCCCATTACGGGATATTCACCGGATGAACTCAAAAAAATACCACTTCAAGAAATGGTAAGTCAGCAAACCTATGCCCGAATCAAAGAGATTTTAAAAAATGAAATGGATAATGAAAAAGAGAGAATCTCTCCTGACAAAAGTGAGCCGGTAACTATCGAAATGGCGCTGAAGCGCAAAGACGGAAGTAGAATGTTTACAGAGGTAAACGTTAGTTTCAACCGGGACGAAAAAGGCGGACCTTTCGCAATAGTCGGTATTACAAGAGATATCAGCGAACGTAAAAGATTTGAAAGGAAACTCAGAGAAAGCGAAAAACGATATCGGATGATTGTTGAAAACATGACTGATATGATAGCCACTATGGATATGGATTTTCGGTATACCTATCAGAGTCCCTCTATTAAAAGAATTACAGGGTACAGTTTGGACGAACTCGCAGATATTCCGATATCAAAACGGATAACACCGGATTCAATGTTCAAAGTCGAACAGCTCCTTTCATGTGCCCTGAATTATGAAGCCCGATATGGAAGGACAGAGGGAAACAAGCCCCAAATCATAGAAGTGGAAGCGTACCATAAACATGGAGGAACAGTATGGATGGAGGTTATTACGACCTTTACACGCGATCAGGAAGGCAAACCTACCGGGATTCTTTATAGTGGCAGAGATGTGACAGAACGTAAGAGAGCAGCCGAGGAAAAAGGCAAACTTGAAAGTCAGTTGATGCAGGCACAAAAAATGGAGACTCTGGGCCGCCTCGCCGGAGGCGTTGCACATGATTTCAATAATATGCTAAGCGTCATCCTGGGATATGTGGATCTGGCCAAAATGAGACTTGCCAAGGAGCACCCCGTGTTAACCGATCTGGTTGAAATCGAAAAAGCAGCGGTAAGATCCCGTGACATTACCGGGCAGCTCCTTGCATTTTCCCGCAAACAGATTATTGCCCCTAAAATCATAAATCTCAATGAACTGGTCGTCAATACGCAGAAATTACTCATTCGGCTCATCGGTGAACATATAGATCTCAAGATTCAACTCGAGAATTCTCTCTGGAAGATTAAATATGACCCCTCACAAATCGAACAGATACTCATTAATCTGGCGGTAAACGCCCGTGATGCAATGCATGAAGGGGGAAAGCTGAAGATCGAAACCAAAAATACTATCCTCGACGAGTTTTATTGCAGAAATCATGTGGGAGTCCTTCCGGGTGAATATGTGCAGTTGACCGTAAGTGACAGCGGAATTGGAATGGACAAAGAAACGATGCACCATATCTTTGAACCCTTTTATACTACAAAAAAAGCTGGCAGGGGAACAGGTCTCGGAATGGCAACAGTCTATGGGATAATCAAACAGAATAACGGCGCGATATCCGTATACAGCGAACCCGGATTAGGGACAAGATTTCATATTTACATACCCCGGACTGCCGAGAAGGAGAAACCTGCCGCCGAATCATCTCAAGCACCTGTTTTTAAAGTGGGAGGCAATATTCTTCTGGTGGAAGACGATCCAATGGTTCTGGATATTACCAGGGAAATGCTCGAATCCATTGGTTATAACGTAATCATTGCGGAAACTCCCAGGGATGCAATATCCTATTGCAAAGCGGAGGGGAGCCGGATAACCCTCATCATTACTGATATTGTGATGCCGGAAATGAATGGCAGGGAATTGATTCACATCTTAAAAGAATTTAAACCCGATATCAAGGTCCTTTACATGTCCGGGTATACGGCAGATATGATCGACCATCACGGCATACTGAATGAAGGAATTCACTTTCTCCAGAAACCTTTCAGATTGAAAGATCTCGTCTGCAAGATAAAAGAGGCAGTGGAAGCCTGATAAATAAATCCGAAAAGAATTTCAAATCAATTTTCTTGAAACCTCTTTAACCCGGAAGCGAGTGCTTCTTCAGCCTCTTTAACGATACCATCAAGCAATTCCCGGCAGGAAAGCACATCATGAACAAGACCGATCGATTGGCCTACAGCTATAAGTCCCTTGCTAACCTCCCCTTTCTGCCAGATCTCATCCCCCAGGGCACCGGCAATATGAGGGAATATTTCCTCCAAAGTACCCCCTCTTGCTTCAATTTTAAGAACCTCTCTCATTGAATCATTGAGAAGTCCTCTGCCCTGCAATCCTATTGAATTTCCGTAAAGCACAGTTTCATTTTCCTGGCGCCGCACTATCTCTTCCCGAACCTTTTCATGTACTGCGCATTCGAGCGTATTGATAAACCGTGTAGCCATCATTATTCCGTCGGCCCCGAGACATAATGCCGCGGCAAGGCTTCGGCCGTTCGCCATACCTCCAGCGGTTATCACCGGAATTTTGAGTTCTTCCGCCATTCGGGGTGTGAGTACCGTAGTAGCAACATTTTCATTGAGCGGATGTCCCCCTTCTTCTACACCGGCCGCAATAACGGCATCGTACCCTGCCTTTTCGGCTGATTTGCCATGCCTGACAGATCCCACTTTATGAACTATTTTCACACCCGCATCTTTCAATTTCTTGAGATAGACCCCTCCTGCATACCTGTTCAGGGGCATACCGCTGATTTCTACAGCGGCAATCTTTTCGTCGGCAATGGTTTCAAAATACATCATATATCTCTCTTCCGGGATCCCGATGGACGGAAGAAGTGTTACATTGATCATAAACGGTTTGTCTGTGAGAGATCTCGTCGTCTCAATTGCGTCCTGAAATTCTCTTTTATCACTATACATAGCCGCTGTCAGATTTCCCAGCCCACCGGCATTTGATATCGCTGCACAGAGAGGAGGATATGCAAGCCTCATCATACCACCGCATATAACGGGATATTTTATTCCCATCATTTCAGTAAGTCTGGTCCTCATAATTAATGCTCCTTTGTATCTTCATTATTGGATCTTTTATTATTTTTTTATACTTTTCACAACTATTTACTCATGCAGAATATTTTACAGATCGCATCCAATTTTAAAGCCATCTGCAATCGCCGCTGCAATCTGACCCGGTGTGGTGCATGATCCGGCCTCGTAAAAAGAAATGCCTCTATCAACGAGGCTCCCAATCAGTTCTCTGTGACTTTCCATCCCTGCTGCGATGATTACCGTACCTGCAGAAACATCTTCACGGTCGCCCCTTGCATTTTCGAATATAACACCGGTATCCGTTATTTCCTTTACTTTACAGGAGGGTCTTATTGTAACTTTTTTGCGAAGCCTCGAAATCATTCCCCAGCGTGTTGATGGTCCCACATCCGATCCGACTGTTGGAAGCATCTCAAGAACTGTCACGTTATGGCCTAGATCCGCTAACAGCTCGGCCGTTTCAAGACCGATCAAACCGCCCCCTATAATAACAAGCTGCTCAAATGTAGAAACCGATCCTTTTAGAACATCAAGAGCGCTTGCGACATGCGCTTTGTCAATACCTGGTATATCTGGAATACATGCTTTCGCACCTGTGGCAATTATGATTGCATCCGGGTTCATTTCTAAAATCGTCGTTACATTACACTCTTCCCCCAGATGTAAATCGATTGGCAGCAACTCCATTTGTTTTTTATAATAGTCAATAATGTTTTTCAGCTCTTCCTTATGGGGAGGAAGAACTGCAGTATTAATAGTGCCGCCTATTTTTTCTTCCTTTTCGAAGAGAGCAACCCGATGCCCGCGCAATGCAGCTACCCTGGACGCTTCCAGACCTGCGGGTCCCGCTCCTACAATAATTATATCTTTAGGAGATTTCGATTTTGCCAGCAGTTTTTCCCCTTCACGTCCAAGTTCCGCATTAAGTGCGCAGGAAAGCCGCACGTCGCTCGCACCATGTATGCCGAACATCAGTTGATCAAAACAATAACAGCATGCAGTGCACTGCCGTATTTCATCAACACGACCCTCTTCGGTTTTTTTTACAAAATCCGGATCGCAGAGAAGCTGCCTGGCAAGCCCTACAAGATCCGCATCTCCATTGCGAAGTATCTCTGCTGCCACATATGGATCGTTTATTCTTCCGACTGTTGAAACAGGAACATCTACCATTTGCTTGATCGCAGAGGCAAGATAGCTGAAAGCCCCTCGCGGAACGAACATGGGAAGCATCGGACGGGTCGCTTCATGCCAGCCTGCCCATATATGCAGGCGGTCCGCTCCAGCGCTTACAAAATGAGGAGCAAGCAAAAGAGAATCCTGCAAAGTCTTTCCGCCTTCAAGTCCGTCTTCAGCATCGAATTTTACGCATATATCAAAATCATCCCCAACAAGCTTACGGGTTCTCTTGAGAATAGACAGTAGAAAAGTTGCTCTATCCAGAACATCGCCTCCAAATCTGTCGCTCCTTTTATTAGTAAGAGGTGAAAGGAATTGACTGATCAGGTATCCGGAACATCCACAGAATTCTATTCCATCGAAACCGGCCTTGCGCGACCTTACCGCCGCCAAAGCAAATGCCTCTATCAATTCCTCTGTTTCGGCCGCTGAAAGCTCCCGTGGCATTTCGCCTGTGTATCTTGAAGCAATGGCTGACGGAGCGACAGGCTGCTGCCCGATCATCCATGACGGTGCATAACGGCCTGCATGGTTTAGCTGGGCTACAATTTTAGAACCGGCATTATGAACCGCTTTTACGACAGGCTTATACTTTTTTATTCCATCGTCGGTTTCAAAACTGGCCACATCATTTTCACCGACTCCGCCGCTCGGATGCACACTTATAACTCCAGTGGTTATCATCCCTACTCCACCTCTGGCACGAGCTGTCAAATATTCTATCAGTTGATCCATGGAAAATGTATGTCCCATTGGTGCCATAAAAAACCTGTTTTTTACCGTAAAATTTTTCAGATCAAGAGGTTCAAACAGGATATCCAATTCTTTATCTCTCATCTTAAAAACTCCTTCATAGAAGATCGCTACATGACAGAGGCGTTATATTTCTCCCCTTCATTTAAAAAAAATTCATCAGTGGGGAAAAACTTCAATTATTATGAAAAAAGATTTGATCATAACTCTCACCTGCTAAAGCGAAATTCATGCCATAATTTAATATAATATTTCTAATAATATACCTACGCACCACCGCATGAATTGTCGAAATAGGCAATTTTAATTGCCTTATTTGACAACCCGGTGATATAGTGCCGCGAGTTGCACCGATAGTAACAAAAGACTGCTGAAAAGGGAATCTGATGGTAAACGAAAATGAATTTTTTCGCCAGGCTACACTTCGCATATGCGGAAGACTTGATATCGAAAAAGCCATGCAGAACTGCCTGTTCTATTTGAACGGACACATACCGGTAGAATGGATGAGCCTGCATCTTTATGACAGGAATCTCAGCGCCATGAGAACAATCGCAATGGTAGACTTCATTCGAGCTGATCGCCTTGATACTCTTACCCAACTTCCTCATGATGCATGCGACGTTATTGACAACAATCGGCTGTCTCCCGTAAATGTGGTTAACCGTCCTGAAAATAATCCGATTTGCAAAGTTATGTCCAGGGCGTTTCATCACTATAATTCATCTAATATTCTAATGCGATTATCCATTAAAGGAAAAGATCTTGGTGCCTTAGCCATAGGCGTCCAGGGACTGGACAGATATTCAAATGAGCATGCACGGCTTTTGTCTCTTCTAAACGAACCATTTGCCATAGCTATGGCAAATGCTCTCAGGCACAGGAAGGTACTGCAACTTAAAGACATGCTGACTGATGACAATCGTTATCTTCACCGGGAATTGCTGCGCCTGTCAGGCGATGAAATCATTGGTGTCGACGGTGGGCTGAAAGGAGTCATGTCAATGGTAAAAAAAGTGGCTCCTCTCACAAGTCCGGTGCTTCTTTTAGGCGAGACCGGAGTGGGAAAAGAATTAATTGCAGGAGCCATTCATCATGCATCACATAAAAAAGACGGCCCTTTTATTACGGTAAACAGCGGGGCAATTCCTGAAACCCTGCTTGACAGTGAACTTTTCGGTCATGAAAAAGGTGCCTTTACAGGCGCTATTTCACAAAAAAGAGGCCGTTTCGAACGCGCCAACGGAGGTACGATTTTTCTCGATGAAATCGGCGAACTTTCCTTGCAGGCTCAGATCAGAATGCTCAGAGTTCTGCAACAGCACGAGATAGAAAGAGTCGGCGGATCCGAACCTGTCCGGGTGGATATTCGTATAATTGCAGCCACGCACCGAAACCTGACCGATATGATCCAATCGGGAACTTTCCGGGAGGATCTCCTCTTCCGCCTGAATGTTTTCCCCATAATCATTCCGCCTCTTCGTGAACGAAAAAATGATATACCGGCTCTTGCCAAATATTTCATTGTACGAAAATCAAAACAACTGGGCTTTCATATGGAACCACACATAGCTCCCGGTGCCGTCAATCGTCTTAAAAATTATTATTGGCCGGGCAATGTGAGGGAACTCGAAAATGTCATTGAAAGAGCGTTAATTCTGAACCGCAATGGAACGCTTGATTTTGATAATTTTCTGCAGACTGGCGATTACAATAATGAAAACTTCTTTGCTTCGCAAAGGAAGATTAAAAGTCTTGATGAAGAAACCGCGGGCCACATCCGGCGAGCCTTGAAAGAATCGGAGGGGAAAGTGCATGGTCCCGGCGGAGCAGCGGATCTCCTTGGCATTAATCCCAGTACTCTCAGAAACAAGATGAATCGCCTGGGAATTGACTTCGGAAGAAGAGCAGCCAAGAAGAATAAGTAAAAAGTTCTCTTTATCGGATAAAACGGCACGGAAAAAAAATAATACTCTGGAATGTCAGCATCAAACCATGGTAAAGAACCAGAAATAAAAACTGACAATTTAATAAAAAGCGCCTCATTGAGCAAAATCGATTTCAGTAAAATAACACTGCAGGACAGGGTTTTTGAGATTTCATAGAATAAGGAAAGAAAAAGGAAGAGAGGGAAAAATGCTGAGAACAAAAGAGCAGTACCACGATCGCCTATTTTCAATGAAAAAAAATATATACATCGGAGGTGAGAAGGTCGGCAGGGATGATCACAGATTAATGCCGGGGCTCAATGTCCTTGACGTAACCTTCGATCTGGCAAAAAACCCTGACTGGAAAGGACTTGCCACTGCAGAGTCATCAATCTCGGGAGAGCAAATAAACAGATGGAACCATCTGCCCCAGAATCCTTATGATCTTCTGCAAAAACAGAAACTTATACGTCTAGCGGCACGCCGGGTCGGCGGATGCATTCAAAGGTGTATGGGACATGACGCAATAAATGCACTGGCCATATGCACAAAAGAAATTGATGATGAATGCGGTACTGAATACCATACGCGATTCATGAACTATCTTAATGGATATCAATTACAAGATCTTGACGGCACCTGTTCACAAACCGACATAAAGGGAGATCGCCTGAAACGACCTTCGCAGCAGGAAAATCCTGATTCCTATGTCCATGTGGTAGAGAAGAAAAGTGACGGCATAGTCGTAAGAGGAATGAAAATGTCCATTACGCAAGCGGCATATGCCGATGTGCTCTTCGTAGTCCCTACACGGGCTCTCACGGAAGAAGACAGCGACTGGGCTGTATCATTTGCAGTTCCCTCAGACGAGGAAGGAATCAAAATGATTACCCGGCCCGTGTGGCTTCGCGATAAAGATGAGAAAGATGCAGCTCCTTTTTCCAGATATGGTGTATCAGATTCGGTTATTGTGTTTGATAATGTGTTTATACCATGGGAACGGGTTTTCATGTGCGGGGAATGGCAGTATGGAAGACGGATGGCCCTGCTCTTTGCCGATTCCCACCGTCACAGCTACAGCGGGTGCAAACCAGGAGTTTCGGATGTCCTTTGCGGTGCGACCGCCTTGGCAGCCGAAGCAAATAATGTGGCAAAAATGCCTCATGTCAGAGAAAAATTATCGGCCTATGCCGGAGCGGCCGAACTTGCGTATGCGGCGGGCGTTGCTGCAGCGGTATATGGCGAAAAGACTTCGAGCGGTGTCTTTTTCCCGAACGAGATCTATGCCAATGTCGGAAGGCGCATGACGGGGGAATCAATTTACCACGAATACAACATCCTTACTGAAGTCGCAGGTGGAATCTCTGTCACACTTCCCTTCTCAGAGGACTTCGATGCACCGGAAACAAAAAGAGATCTGGAAAAATTCATTATTCGAAACAGCAGCATAAAAGCAGAAGATGCTTTGAAAATATGGAAATTTGTCGAAAGTGTAGGCGCATCACCTATGACCGCATGGTATTTAATTGCCGGAGTGCATGGAGGAGGATCACCCGTAATGGAAACCATCGCACTTAATATAGGATATGATTATAATGAAAAAAAGAGGCTTGCCCGTTATCTTGCAGGCATCGACAGCGAATTTGACGATTCTGAAATGAGATCCCTGGAACCGTCTTTCGGGGACGGGTTAAAAGAAGAAAGAAAATTGTAACCGATATGCATTCTGGGGCACGAAACCCAGATGGCTTCTGCTGGAAATTAGCACATACTTTCTAAGACTTTGTAACTACAGTGGCATCTACCGCAATTGGAGAGCCCTTTACGACTGCGAACGGGTTAATGTCGATTTGTTCTATTTGTGGAAACCCGGCTCCGAGATTTCCCAGATTTACAAGTATTTTGGCCATTTCCTCGCAATCCAGGGGTGCCATGCCCCGATACCCCTGAAGCAGTTTCAGATTTTTAATTCGCAATATACACCGGAGGGCATCCTCTCTTGTAAGCGGCGCCAATGTAAAAACCACATCTTTTTGTAACTCCGAGAAAACACCTCCCATGCCGAACATGACCACGGGACCGAACTGATTGTCGTTAAGGAAACCGGCAATTAGTTCGTAATCTGAAGTGAGATTCCTTTGTATAATGATACGTCCTTGTTCTTTTATTTTTTCTTCCAGCTCAGTAAAATTACTCCTCAGGGCTTCCATATCGGCAATTCCGAGACGTACCAGGCCCGATTCCGTCTTGTGCACGCGGCCGGGAAGAAGGCCTTTCATAACAACAGGGAAACCTAATCTGACAGCGGCTTCTTTTGCATCTTCAAACGACAAGGCAATCATTTCCTCAACAACAGGAATTCGGTACTTTTCCAGCAGCCGCTTACTTTCATACTCATCACGGACATTTTCCAAAAGATCTTTTTTCAGAAAATCATCTGTATCAAATACCGGCAATTCAGGGACAGCTTCACATATCGCACCAGAATTCTTTCCTTTGTACCTTGATGCTGCTGCCAGACATTCCACAACTCTCGATAATTCTCCCGAAACGGGTATCCCGCATTTTTGAGCTTCCTTTCTGAATTCCCTCGCCCCCTCATGCCGGCCTATAACCCAGAATACAAGGATTTTTCCGGCACTATCGGCTGCTTCTTTCATTCTGCCTATCGCTTCATGATTCCTATCCAGACCGGCAAAATAGTGAAGAAAAATTACATCGGTATCAGCATCTTTCAGCAGGGCGTCAAAGGCACCTGCGTATGCAGCTCGTGGTCCTTTCAAAGCGAAGGCAGGGAATAAATCTACCGGATTCGATGCAGAAAGCCATTCGGGAAAGACGGAATTCAATCTTGCAATCGTATCTGAAGAGAATTGAGTAACAGTTAGTCCTTTCTCCTCCAATAGATCGCAAGAAAGTATACCGGCGCCTCCGCTGAATGTCAAAACAGCCGTACGGCACGGCCAAGGAGTGTGGGGAATAGTCGCAAGCGCGAACGCAAGTTCCATCATTTGCTGAAAATCCTGGGCAATGGTAACTCCGGCCATTTCGAACACGCTGTCTTGAAGCACGGCATTGCCCGCCAGACTTGCCGTATGGCTGAGAGCAGCCTTTGATCCGGCTGAACTTTTCCCTCCTTTGAGAAGCACGATAGGCTTGTGTGAGTTCTTCGCAAGTTCGGCAAACCGTCTTCCTCTTGGAATTGATTCCAGATAAAGAGCTACAGCATCAGTTTCATCATCCTCAAGGAGGTACTCCATGATATCGCATTCATCTATATCCATCTTGTTTCCTATTGAACAGGCCTTCCCCACACCTATCCCGCGATTACTCATCAAATCGGCGAGAAAACCCGCCGACAACATGCCGCTCTGAACGATCAGCGATATCCGCCCTTCAATTAACCCGTCCTCATACACCTTCGGATGCATAAAAGTAAAAAGATGCTTCCTCGGTATATCGACGAGCCCCATGCAATTCGGCCCCCACAGGCGGACGCCGGCTGCGTTCGCAATGGCGCTACATTTTTCCTGAAGTATTTTTCCTTCGGAACCGACTTCTGAAAACCCTGCGCTTTGAATCATAACTCTGTCAATTCCTTTTCGGGCGCATGCCTCAAGCTCAGAAGGAACAGCGGAGGCCGGAACAATGATGATTGCCAGATCCACAGTATCGGGGATGGATTCAACTGACGCAAACGAAGGAATTCCCATTATGGACTTATACTTCGGATTGACGGGAAATATCCGGCCTTCATATCCATAAAGCAGATTTATAATGATTTGATTACCAAGACTGTTCGGTCTTTCACTTGCACCGATCACTGCTATTGAATCAGGATGAAAGAATTTTCTCATAAATCTCCTCATATTTTTTTTCAAGAGATAAAAGCAGCTAAAAAAATATCGATACGTGCAGCATGGCTTAACGGTATCGAGGAGAGAACATAAGTCGATTGCATACACCTGTCAACCTTTTTTACCAAGCTTTGAACTTGACAAAGCAACTGCGAATCATTCATATATTGACGATTACGATTATGTTGCTGATAATGTGGTAAAAAGCTCCTTATGATGATCAAGCCGGATGAAAAGTAACTGATGCGTCACATCGCGTATCTAGAAGTTCCCTGTGCCGGCCACGCCGACAATATAATGAAAAGCACGTAAAGTTCGCGGATAGTTCAGAAGCTCTTTTTAGACATGAAAATTTGACCGCGGATCAGCTTTTTCCCGGGTCACCACCTATTGTCTTTCAAATATGTACCGGCAAACTCTCGTTTTTTTTGAGGAACGAAACATGAACAATTCAGGAAGATACTTGAACCATGAATTATCCGGAGTGCGCGATAATGAATTCCGTCCACAGAGATGGGCGAAAAACACCCATATTCAAAGTATCTTTGCAAGTCTGAAAATAAGAGCTGCCGGTAGGAATGAAATGGTCAGGGCTTCAAAAAAGACGATACTTAATTGCGGTAATAATGTGCGCCTTCTCGGCTTTCATTCATCCCAACCACTTTCAAAAGCATTGGTGCTTCTGCTTCACGGCTGGGAAGGAAGTTCGGATTCTACATATGTACTTCATAGCGGCCGTTATCTGTTCAGGGAAGGCTTTGATATTTTTCGCCTTAATTTGAGAGATCACGGCGAAAGCCATCATTTAAACGAGGGGATCTTTCATGGTGCACTCACCGAAGAAGTAGTACAGGCTGTACATGAAACGGCCCGCTTTGCAAAAGGAAAGCCTTTTTTCATTGTTGGTTTTTCATTGGGAGGGAATTTTGCTCTTCGGGTGGCTCTGAGCCATGGGACAAAGAAAATAGAAGGCCTCAGGCATATTTTTTGTGTCAGTCCGCTTCTTGATCCTTATAAGGCAACACTCTGCATCGACTCAGGCCTTTTTATCTACCGCAAGTATTTCCTGAAAAAATGGAAACAATCTCTTGAGAAAAAACAGCAGCTTTTCCCTCATCGATATAATTTTGAAGATATTTTTAAAATGGAAAATACGCTGCAAATGACTGACATTCTGATTAAACGCTACACTGATTTTGCCGGCTATCGTGAATATTTCAACAACTATACTCTTTTGAATAATACATTTGCCGATTTGACTATACCCCTCACCATTCTTGCAGCCGAGGACGATCCCGTCATACCGGTAAAAGATTTTTTTACTCTCCAAAAAAATGAATCCCTTGAAATCGGCATTCAGCATCATGGAGGGCACTGCGGCTTTCTTGACCCTTTTCCCTTCGGCTGCTGGTATGAAAGAAAAATTGCCGGCCTTTTCGGTTCCTATCTCGTTTAGGTATCTCTTTTTACTTGTCCGGCTGCAACAGGGGGAAGCATGTTTTAGAGTCTAATTTCATAATTCATAATAAAAAATCCGCCGCCGGTAAACAAAAGTACATCTCCCAAGCATATGCTCTTTCAGTATTCTGAGAATAAGACCGTACTTTTTTCTACCGGCGGCGAGGGGGCATAATGTAACTCTTTTGCTAATCCGGAACAAAAGCGGATTTCGAGAGGGTACATCTGCAAATGCTTTTGCCGTCTAATGAAATTTACACTGCGTACATCAGTCTTTTTTATTATTGAGCACCACTAACGCATCAACGGCAACCGGCTTTCCATTCAAAATCTTCATAGGGTTGATATCGATCTCCTTTACTGCTTCGTATTCAAGTCCTATTTTTCCTATAGAAATCAAAACATCGGCCATGATCTTTTTATCAACGGCGGGTTTTCCTCTGAACGCTCCGAGAATTTTCTTTGCCCGGATTTCTTCCATCATGTCCTCGGCATCCCACTGAGTGAGGGGGGCTACACGAAACGAAACATCTTCAAGTATTTCAGTAAAAATTCCCCCGAGTCCGAACATAACACAAGGGCCAAATTGAGGATCTCGTGTGAGCCCTACCACGAGTTCCCTGTCCCCTTTTACCATCTGCTGCACTAATACTTCCTTTACAGCAGAGTTTTTCTTCAGGCTTTTGAAGGCCTCCCTGACTTCTCCGTCAGTCCTGAGATCGAGCCTTATCAGGTTCATTTCTGTTTTGTGTGCCAATTCAGCTCCTGATCCTTTCAGCACTATTGGATAGCCGATTTCAGCCGCTGCAGATGCAGCCTCTTCTTCAGTCTTTACGATTTGTTCGCGGGTTACGGGAATACCGTGCGAGGCCAGAAAGAGCTTCGAATCATGTTCAGATAAGGTTGAATCTCCTCGCTTCAATGCTTCTTCCAAAATCTTCATTATACCCATATCTCCTTTTATTATTGTTTAATATCCTCGTCCGGCGAATTCAAAAAACGCCGATAATCGACCATTCGCGCAAGCGCTCTGACAGCTCGCTCCGGGGTAGGATAGGAAACTACCCGATGATTTGTGAGATCCGATTTATGATCCTCATAATCTCCCAAAGTGACCATTATAATAGGTTTTCCGGTTTTGTCCACCAGCGTTCGAGCAAGGTCAAGGACAATATCGTTCTTCTCTGCATAATCTTTGGCAATTTCGCGTGCAAAGGCCAAGCTTTCCTTTAGCTCTTCGGTTCCTTTTACATCATTTTTAAAATCAAGAGCACCCTGAATCGATCCGCCAAGGGCAATTACTGCATCTACCTCATCCCATTGCGCCAAGATTTCAAGGCATTCCAGATACGGCTTCGATGTAATTACAGCTGCCATATCCACAGGATTTGCATGGCTCCAGTAAGGAGGAAGAATGGTATTCAGCTTCTCGAGTATTTCCCGGGAAAGAGGGGGGACTATTAAACCATGTTCTTCGCATGCATCGGCTGTTATAACTCCCCATCCTCCTCCACGGGTGAGAATTGCGATGCGGCTGCCCCTGGGAATAGGGTATGCAGAAAAGGCTTTGGCACAATCTACCAGTCCCTGGCTATCATCTATCTCAATGATACCTGCCTGGTGAAATGCCGCCTTCAGAACTTTCGAGGATACGGCCATGGCCCCGCTATGCGAAGCAGCCGCTTTGCCGCCTGTTTTGGTTCGCCCTCCTTTGAATATAAGTACAGGTTTTTTCCGGCAGGCCCAGCGGGCTGTTCTATATAATTCCGAATCCGGATCGATGCCTTCCAAATATGCTAAAATTACCGTGGTTGCCTCATCCTCGGCAAAATAGCCAAGGTAATCTTCACATCTTAAATCACCTTCATTGCCGCTGCTTACGAACTTTTCATATCCTACACCTTTGTTTATACCCCAATACAGCATCTGAACACCCACATTTCCACTTTGAGAAAACATGGATAGCGATCCATGCAGAGGCATGACCGGCGGCATTAATGCATGCAGATGTGTTTTCGCACTAAAAATGCCCATGGTATTGGGCCCGACGAGCCGCATTCCGTAACTGCGGGCCTTTTCAACTATTTCTTGCTCCATATCGGCGCCTTTGGCACCTGTTTCGCTGAAATCCGAGGTAATGACTACAACAAACGATACCCCCTTCCTTCCACATTCATCTATCAAAGATGAGACGGTCGGCGCCGGAGTAGTAATGACTGCGAGATCGATTGAATCGGGAACCGTTTCAATCGATGGATAACAGGGAATCCCCAAAAGGGATTCTATTTTTGGATTTACCGGATAGACAGGCCCTGTGAATTCTCCTTTTAAAATATTGAAAAAAACAATGAATCCCCATTTCACCGGATTGGCCGATGCACCGACGAGAGCGATAGTTCGAGGATTGAAAAGCTTGTCTAAATTACTATATTTCATTTTTTGTCATGCTTCTTCATTACAAATTGAAATACATACAGGAATAGACCACTACCTGAATCCGTCATTTCACGCAACCTATTTTTAAAGAATCTCTTTGCGTATAAAATCGATCGCCCCTCTGAAAATAGAAATACCCATCCCCTCCTCAGGAAGCGTCTCCCTTGTCCAGCGCGGATGATTGGTTCTGTGAGTATAGGCCTCGGGATGCGGCATGAGGCCGAAAAGCCTTCCTGTTTCGTCGCATATTCCCGCAATGGCATCAATAGAACCGTTAGGGTTTTCCGGATACCTCATGGTCGGCTCTTTATAATCGCTTTCGCAGTATTGAAGAACTATCTGTTCTTGGGAATGAAGTTTCTCAAGCACTCCTTCCCGGGGGGCAAAAAATTTTCCTTCACCGTGTCTCACAGGCAGATAAAGGTTGGATAGATTCTTCGTAAAAACACAAGGGGAATCCTGTTTCACTTTCAAGTACACCCATCGGTCTTCAAAGCGTCCTGAATCATTGAAAGTCAGCGTAACACTCTGATGGCGATACTCTTTTCCGAAAGAGGGAAGCAGGCCCAGCTTTACCATAAGCTGAAAACCATTGCAGACTCCCAGTACCAGTTTCCCTTCGCGTATGAAGCGAATCAGTTGATCATAAATCCGTTCTTCACTCTCTTTAACGCGTGCGTGGATGATCCGATTCGCTCCTGCTTTTGCAGAACCGAGATCGTCACCATCGAGGAATCCCCCGGGAAGACTCAAAAAATGATAATCATCGAGCCGCTTTTCCCCGTAAATAATTTCGTTTAAATAGACGATATCCACCTCATCCGAACCGGCAAGGCGGCAGGCATGGGCCATTTCCATTTCGCAATTCGTCCCATTACCGGTAATAACTATAGAACGTACTCGTTTTTTCATACATCATTTTCCTGATTGGGTAACAGAGAATGAGGGGGAGATTTAACCTGTTAATAATTTTCTGTTAGCCCAAAGTTGTATTGTTTAAAATGCCAGCGGCCTCTGCCAGGCAGTTTTAAGTTCGGCAATATCTTCCCTGATAATTAGTTCTTTCTTCATTCCTCGAACAGTGAATAGTGGTTCATCGGTGATGAATCCGATTTCAGCCACAGTCGTTCCCGCCATTATACTTTCGAATTCTTCCTTGCATTCCGGATGAACGGTTACAATAAAGCGGCTCGGAGTCTCTGAAAAAAGAAGATAATCATCCCTGGATATGTCGAGCGCCGGTACTGACGCAAGATCAACGGTCATTCCGAGTCCGCCTGAAAATGCCGTTTCTGCAAGCGCGATTCCAAGACCACCGTCAGAACAGTCATGACATGAAGCAACAAGCCCTCTATTAATCGCATCCGAAAGTGCTGTATAGCGGACTTTCGCTTCGGTTCCCTTCACTTTGGGAACATCATTTCCTGTAAAGCCGTGGAGGGCGAGCCATTCGGACCCACCCAGTTCATTTCTGGTTTCGCCTGAGATATACACAAGATCGCCCGATTTCTTCGCATCCATGGTTACGGCCTTCCTTATATCATCCATTTTTCCCATAACCGAAAAAAGGAGTGTCGGCGGTATCGATATTTTAGTATCCCCTATAATATAATCATTTTTCATGCTGTCTTTCCCGGATATGCAGGGGACCCCATATAGACATGTATAATCGTAAAGAGCTTGATTCGCCCGAACAAGCTGTGCCAGTTTATACCGGCCGTCAGGGGTCTTTTCCGATTCAATCGGATCGCACCAGCAGAAATTGTCAATTCCAGCAAGTCTCTTCAGCGATCCGCCGACGGCAATTGCATTCCTTATTGCTTCATCGATAGCGCAGGCCGCCATATGGTAAGTGTCTATATCGCTGTAACGGGGGCAGATGCCGTTCGCTATTACTATTCCTTCAAAAGAATCGAGAAGCGGCCTGATCACTGAAGCATCACTGGGGCCGTCATTGTCTTTTCCCACCAGAGGCTTTATCACGCTTCCTCCCTGAACTTCATGGTCATACTGCCGCACCACCGATTCCTTGCTGCAAATATTCAGTCTTGAGAGCATTGTTTTCAATGCCCGCCCCAGTTCTGCAGGCACCGGAAGATTAAAATCATCGTGTACGGGAGGAGTCCATGCGGCCTTAAGCCTCATTGAGGGAAGTCCCTCATGAAGAAAGTGCATGTCGAGAAAGCCTACTGTGCAATCACCATATCGAATGTGAAATTTTCCTGAATCGGTAAATGTTCCCAGAACCGTGGCCTCTACATCCATTCGCTTTGCAAGGTTAAGAAATGAATCCAGCATTTCAGGTTTTACTGCCAGGCTCATTCGCTCCTGGGCTTCCGATACGAGGATCTCCCAAGGCTGAAGACCGGGATATTTTAAAGGCGCACGTGCAAGATCCATATCGCACCCGCCTGAAAGTGTTGCCATTTCCCCGATAGAAGAAGAAAGTCCTCCTGCCCCGTTATCAGTAATTGCGCGATAATAGCCTCTATCGCGGGCTATTAAAAGAAAATCGGTCATCTTTTTCTGCGTAATGGGATCCCCGATCTGTACAGCTGTCACTGGAGATCCTTCATGAAGTTCCTCCGAAGAAAAGGTTGCGCCATGAATACCATCCTTGCCGATCCTCCCTCCCGTCATTACGATAAAATCTCCTGGAATGATTTCCTTAATATGGCTTGGCGCTCCATTGATCACAGCCGGCATTATGCCTCCGGTGCCGCAGTAGACGAGTGGTTTCCCCAGAAAGCGGTCGTCGAAGACGATACAGCCATTCACTGTGGGAATACCGCTTTTATTCCCGCCGTGTTCTACCCCCTCACGGACTCCTTCGTAAATTCGCCTCGGGTGAAGAATACGCGGAGGCAACGCCTTGCTGTAGGAAGGACTGGCAAAACAGAAGACATCGGTATTAAAAATCAGCCTCGCGCCTTTTCCTGTTCCGAAAGGATCCCGATTCACGCCTACTATTCCGGTAAGAGCACCGCCATAGGGGTCGAGCGCTGATGGTGAATTGTGGGTTTCCACTTTGAATACAAGGTTGAATTTCTCATTAAATTCTATTACACCCGCGTTATCGACAAAAACGGAACGGCACCAATCTTCATCACCCATTATTTCGCGGATTTTCCCGGTTGAGCCTTTGATGTAGGTATCGAAGAGGGATTCTATTATCTCAATTGTCCCTCTTTCGTTTTCATATTCAATAATACTGTTAAATATCTTGTGTTTGCAATGCTCGGACCATGTTTGCGCAAGTGCCTCCAGCTCTACATCTGTTATACCTTTGGCAAGACCCCTTTTTTTTCGCTCCTGAATGACGGACTCTCGGGCCAGGTAATCCCGGATTGCCTTCATTTCCTCTATTGTCAAGGCAAGAACCCTTTTATTACTTATATCTTGAAGCTTTTCATCAGATACCCCGAGATCTATTTCTTCAACACAGAGCGTTTCTTCTATATGTACATGAGGAACCGCAGGTGCAACTCCTCTTTCGGAATCCCACGCACGCCCTTCTATTATTTCATATCGTTCTATCAGGTCATTGGCCAAAATACCGGCGGCAATCCTCTCAACATCTGATACTTCAATATCACCTCGTAATAGATACTGTCGAGAAGTGTAGACGCCCTGAGGTTCTCCTTTTTTCCCCTCGAGCATAAGTGAAATAGCCTCTCGTGCCGTTTTACCCACGTTATCTGTTACGCCGGGCCGGAAGCCCACTTCTATCAGCCAATCAAAATCCCGGGCCAAAGGACGATTCACTGCACATTGATGGATAAGCGGATCCGAAAGCGGACCTTCTGCTGCGGCCTTCAGTTCCTCCATTGTTAAATCGCCTTCCACGGTATAGATATCTATAACTTCAACCTCGCGAACCCCAATTTCCAGATGTTCCTGTATTTTCTTTTTTGTTTTTTTACCCAGGGCATCGGCAATGCCCGGTCTGAAACCAATTGCGATTCTATTGATCATTATCTCTTTCACCGTAAAATATATAATTCATCATTAAAAAAAAGTGTTCGATCGTACTTATTTCCTGAGTCCGTATTTAATCATTTTAAGCTGAAGCCCTTTTCTGCTGAGTCCCAGTTTTCTCGCCGCCTGAGATACGTTCCCATTGCATTCCTCCAGCACATTGGCTATCATTATCCGTTCGATAGACTCTGTTCTCTCTTTTAAAATGTCCTTGAAAGAGGAAGTGTCGGGACAATGTGCCTGGACGGATTCGGCCCGGGAAGTATATCTTATTTCGGGAGGAAGATTCGCCGCATGGAGAACAGTATCTTTGGCCAGAAGAACCAACCTTTCCATAAGATTTTCCATCTGCCGTATATTTCCTGGCCAGGAATAATTCCGGCAGCATTCTACCAGATCTAACTCGACAGATTCAATATTCCGGTTCAACTTTCTATTAAATTTATCAAGAAAATATTGCAGAAGAAGCGCTATATCCTCTTTTCGCTCCCGCAGGGGAGGAAGTTCAACAGGAAGCACATTCAAGCGATAATAAAGATCTTCCCTGAATTGCCCCGTTTTTACGTCCTTGCGAAGATCACGGTTTGTGGCTGCGATAAGTCGCACATCAACCTTGATTGTCTCGAGCCCTCCGACTCTTTCAAATTCCTGATCCTGAATTGCCCTTAAAAGTTTCGCCTGCATATCCTTTGGCAATTCCCCAATTTCATCGAGAAAGAGAGTCCCGTTATGTGCCTGTTCGAAACGACCCGGTTTTCTGCTTGCGGCTCCTGTAAACGCCCCCTTTTCATACCCAAAGAGTTCACTTTCCATAAGCGTCTCAGGAATAGCCGCACAATTTATTTTAATAAAGGGTCCACTGCTCCTATAGCTCTGGCGATGAATCGCCCTTGCAACAAGTTCTTTGCCTGTTCCTGTTTCCCCCTGAACGAGAACGGTTGTTGTTGTAGGAGCAACGGTTTTAACAATCTCGTAAATATCAGTCATTGCCGGTCCGGTACCTATAATTTCAGGTAAGCCTGACCCTGAGGATTCCGCAACCAGTTCTCCTTCATTGAGAGTTTTGGTCTTTACCGCCTTACTTACAATATTTTTGATATCCTCCTGATCAAAAGGTTTTGTGATATAGTCGAACGCACCTTGCTTTACCGCCTCAACGGCATTTGCGATCGTACCGTGTGCGGTAATAATAATGACCGGAATCAAGGGGTATTCTTCTCCGATTTTTTCCAACAGACCCAAACCGTCAAGATGAGGCATTTTAAGATCGGTCACTACTGAATCTATGCTGTTTTTTTCTAGGACATTCAAAGCTTCGATACCGTTTCCGGCACTGAAGACTTCATACCCCTCCTTTTTAAGCATCGCGCCTAATACAAGCCTCATATTCTTTTCATCGTCGACTATTAATAATTTTGCCATTACATCTTCAAACTTTTCTTCAGAAGCGCTTCTACGGTAATTGCTGCTCTTTTCCGGTTTATCTGACAGTGATACTTCCAACAGATATATCTGATTGTCAATTAAAAGTTTTAATGCATTATAGATATTGAAAGCATATTGAAGCAATCCTAAAGGACTTCCGGCAGCATGAGACCCGCAGAAGAGCATCCGGGCAAGGCTTGCCCTGATGACAGGAAACTTCCGGAGGTGAACTTTACAATTACGAGAAAAAAAGATTTCTAGTCTTCCACTGCAACCATAACATTTGAGGCCTTTATCACTGCCACTACTTGCGTGCCTTCCGTCAAATTCAAAGATTCGCAAGACGTTTTGGTAATTATGGATGTAATCTCATCTCCCCCGGCAAGCTGGATCATAATTTCATTATTGACCATGCCTTCTTTTATTTTTTTAACAGTCCCTTTCAAAGTGTTCCGTGCGCTTATCTTCATTGCCTCCTCCTTTCTTCCCCGCTGCTTTTTGGCTAAATCAATAATATCACAATTCCTTAAAGCCGTCGTATTTTTTTAGGCCTGGTGAGATGCAGATAATTTTTTGTCCTTGCAGATCGTAAAAAGATCCAGCCGGGCAAAATCTCATGCCCTAAGTAACGAAGAGCTTTTAAACAAATATGCGAAAGCTTCACTTATTTTCCACGATGTTGCCGGCGTGGCCGGCACAGGGAGTATCTTACGAACCCGTCAATAAATAAAATTTTTGACAGACTATATTTTTCTTCATATACTCCGCTGCAAAAATGAAACTCCTACATCTGTTGCCGTTTAATCCGACTCTACACAAAAGACCATCAAAAACGGTAACCGGAAGTGGAAAGGATTGCTATGCAGGACCATAGAATATATTGCGGGCAGCTTGGTCTTGCCGACCGGGGACAAGAAGTCTGTCTGGCCGGATGGGTTGACGCACTAAGGGATCATGGAGAGGTTCTCTTTATCCATTTACGCGACCGAAGCGGCATCGTGCAGGTAGTTTTCAGCCCTGATTCATCACCTCTCGAGGTGTGTCAAAATGCGCGACAATTGCGAAATGAATTCTGCATCACTATCAGCGGCCATGTGATCAAAAGAGCTGAGGGAACGGAAAACCCACATCTGGAGACTGGAGAAATCGAAGTCGTTGCAGACACTCTTGCTATTTATAGTGATGCGGACACGCTTCCTTTCCCTATATCGGAAAAAGCCATGATCGCAGGGACATCGATGAAAAAGCTCGAATCGGTTTCTGAAGATCTTCGACTTCAATATCGATACCTCGATCTTCGCCGCCCTTCCATGCAGCGGAATTTTATAAAACGCCACCAGATATTCAAGTGCATCCGTGACTTTCTTGATGAACAGGGTTTTATCGAAATAGAAACACCGATCCTGACTAAAAGTACGCCCGAGGGTGCCCGGGATTATCTTGTACCGAGCCGTCTTCATGAGCGTCGGTTCTATGCCCTTCCGCAGTCTCCGCAGCTTTTCAAACAGCTTCTGATGGTAAGCGGATTCGAGCGGTACTTCCAACTCGCCAGATGTTTCCGTGATGAAGACCTGCGTCCCAACCGCCAGCCCGAGTTTACACAACTTGATATAGAGGCGTCTTTCATTGATGAGGAATTCATCTATGAACTTCTGGAAGAATTAACGGTTCGAATGTTCCGGGTGGGTCATATCGAACTGCCCCGGCCCTTTCCGCGTATGACTCATACTGAAGCGATCGACACTACCGGTTCCGACCGGCCCGACCTTCGGTTCGGCCTGCGTTTCATTGAGGCTACGGATATCTTCGGACAGACTTCCTACGGAATTTTCAAGCAGGTACTGGAGCGCGGAGGCCGCATTAAAGGAATCACCATAAAAGGCCAATCCGATAGGTTGAGCAAAAACGTACTCCAGAATGAATACGCAAAAGAAATTGTTCCATCCTTTGGTGCCAAAGGTATGACATGGATGAGGGTCGCCGGTGAAGAACTCGAGTCGAATATCGTCCAGTTTTTCAGTGAAACGGAAAAGCAGGCTATTATTGAACGATTCGGTGCTCAAAGCGGAGATGTCATTATTATGATTGCCGATCCCTCTTATGAAGTGGTTACCTCCGTTCTCGGCCTTCTCAGAATTCATCTGGCACATCGGCTTGAACTTATAGCGCCCGGCCTCTACTGCCCAGTCTGGATTACCGATTTTCCCCTCTTCGAAGCTGCTGACGAGGGTATTACCTCCAGTCACCACCCATTTACCGCACCGGATCATATCAATTTCGATCCGGCCGACCGGGATCAGCTTTTATCCCTTCGCTCCAGAGCGTATGATCTGGTTGTCAACGGTGAAGAACTTGGTGGAGGAAGCATTCGGATAAACAGCAAACAGGTCCAAAATAAAATTTTTCAAGCACTGAATCTCACGGAGACGGACATAAAGGATAAGTTCGGCTTTTTCCTCCATGCCTTCGATTACGGAATTCCTCCGCATGGAGGGCTTGCTCTCGGAATGGACCGGGTGGTTGCTATGATTCTCGGAACTGATTCAATAAGAGAAGTGATCGCTTTTCCAAAAAACCGCAGCGCCTTCTGTCCACTCACACAGGCACCGTCAGGAGTATCCCGGGATCAGCTTGCCGAGATAGGGCTCCTTGATCCGGGAAATGATAAACGTATATCCGGCATACAGAAAGAAGGCGATCTGATCGATACATTGTCCTGGGTCTCCCGGATCGCCCTTGGGGATGACGAGAAAAAGATTGTTGCGCAGGCTGTGAAAACGGCTCAAAAAATGGCGAAAAATGTCAGCGCCATCCAGATGGATGATGATCCGCTCTTCTCAGTGATGCAGGTTTCAAACCGGATGCGGCGGGTATCGGAAGCTAAGAGACATCCTGTGGCACAACGGGGGGAAATCTTCAAAAACGCACCGGCCGTTAAGGGTGATTTCTTTAAAGTCGCAAGTATTCTGGAATAGTTCCATAAGAAAAGGGGATGTTTCATGACAGCTAATATTTTCATACATGCCGCCACGGATTCGATTTCGGATATTACGAAAGGGCCGCTTTCGGGAACAATGATTGCGCTTCAGTCCAATATATCCGTGCGGAATTGGCCGACCGAGGCCGGCTCACGGGCACTGGAAGGATTTATCGCTCTTGAAGACGCCACTGTTGTGGAACGCCTCAGAAAGGCAGGTGCCTCTATTGCCGGGAACCTCACCATGAGCGAACTGGGATTGGGACTGAGCGGAAATATCTCCGCCCGTGCGGTTTCAGAAGGCTATGCCGACGCGACACTCTCTGCGGACATGATGGGCGAGGCACGAATTGCTGCGGCAGCACACAGACTTATAGGCTTCAAGCCAAGTTACGGTATCATGTCACGATTCGGATTTATCGGGCTTATACCCTCAATGGAATGTATCGGTATTATCGCCAAATCACCCGAAGTCATTACGGACGTGCTGAAAGCTGCAACCGGTTTCGATGAAAGAGACTTTTCAATGTCCCCGGACATTCCTTCATTCGATAGCAGCGATGAAATTGAACCGTCCGCAACCACTATCGGAACGATCACACAGGCACACGCATTCCTTGCTCCCGCGGAAGAGGAAATATTCAAAGAAGCGCTGGAAGCACTTGAAGATGCCGGATTTATGCTTAAGGAAATCAGTCTGGAAGATTTCGACCTTTTCCGGACGGTTCATCACATAGTAGGCTCCGTGGAGGCATCTTCCAGCGGAGGTAAATATGATGGAGTTCGTTTCGGCCACAGGGCAGGCGCAGCAAAAAACTGGAATGACATGTATCTGAAGTCTCGCGCCGAATCTTTCGGAACTGTAGTCAAATCTTTTCTTTTTCAGGGAGCGTATTTCCAATTTGAAGATTACGGAACTTTTGAAAAAGCCTGCCGTATCCGGGCAAAGCTTCTCAAGACAGTGCAAACCCTGTTCGACACTATAGATTTTCTTGTGCTTCCACAGGCAGTTCGGTCAGTACCGGAGTCGGAAACAACCGCCATCGACACATTATATGATCTGTGCGCACTTACCCTTCCGGCAAATGTGACGGGACACCCTGCTCTTTGCCTGCCTTCAAAGGACGGGCTGTCACTTCAGTTTATAGCAAGGCATCTGCGAGACGGAGAATTGCTTTCTCTCGCACGGTATCTTGTCCGGTAAAAAAAGGAGTGGTCGAAGATGAAATACGAAGCGGTTATTGGTCTTGAAATACATGTACAACTTAACTCGAAAACAAAAATGTTCTGTGATTGCCCGAACTGCCCCGGAGACGATCCGAACAAAAATACCTGTCCTATCTGCCTTTGGCTGCCCGGCGCCATTCCAAGATTCAGCGAGGAAGTGCTTGAAAAGGCAACGATCACTGCATTGGCTCTCAATTGTGAGATACAGCCCGTAAATGCCTTTGACCAGAAGGTATATTATTATCCTGACCTCCCCAAAGGGTTTCAGCTTTCCCAGTTTCACAAGCCGCTGGCAAAAAACGGGTGGGTTGAAATCTTCGACGAAGAAGGCTGTCCGAAAAAAATAGGCATTCATCAGGTCCATATGGAAGAAGATGTTGCAAAGCTTATGCATGAAACCGAGGGCAGAACTCCGATAAGTCTCGTCGATTTTAACCGGGCAGGAACGCCACTTACGGAAATTGTAAGCAAACCCGATATTCGAACTCCCTTCGAGGCTATGGAGTATATCAAAGCTCTTCGAGCACAGATTCGCTATGCCGGAAGTGCGGAATGCAGCATGGAACAAGGAACAATGCGGGTCGATGCCAATGTTTCGATTCGCCCGGAGGGGTCCGAAGAACTCAACACAAAAGTTGAAATTAAAAATATGAATTCTATCCATAACGTGGGGGATGCTATCGCCTATGAAATCGAAAGGCAGGCAAAATGCCTGGATACCGGCGAACCGATCATCCTTCATACACGACTCTGGGATCCGGAAAAAAAAGTGACCCTGCCAATGAGGGGAAAATTTGAAGGCCCATGTATTCCCGATCCTTCGGTTCCTCCAATAACGATATCTGAAGAATGGCTCAACAAGATGAGAACCCGGCTTCCCGAAATGCCCGTCCGGAAGGCAGCACGGTTTACCGACCAGTACGGCCTGAATCACGATGAAGCCTCACTTATGAGCTCCGAACGGGAACTGTCGGAGTATTTCGAAACGGTCACCAAACTGGCCATACCGCCGAGGACTGCCGTCCACTGGATCTCAACACAATTGATGCCGTTGATGAAAGACAACAACCAGACCTTTCCCAATCTTACCATCACGCCGGAACGCCTTGCCTCACTTATTGGCATGCTGGAGCGCGATGAAATAAACGCCAAGTCGGCACGCGAGGTATTGACGAAACTCTTTTCCACCGATTCTACCCCGGAGGCGATCGTCAATGAGTTCGGATTCAGACAAGTTTCCGATACGGATGCTCTTGTATCGCTCATCGATTCAGTGCTGGCAAAAAACCCGCAGGCAGTTTCCGATTTGAAGGCGGGCACTCAAAAGGCTATGGGATTCCTCATCGGCCAGGCTATGCAGGCATCGAAAGGAAAAGCCAATCCCAAACTCATAAGGGAGATTTTATTGAAGAAATTCGAGTAATGAGTGTCCGCTCCGCCCGCATGTGCGACACCAGTAGACCAGAGGTCACGAAAACTTGCCCATTATCCAGGCAAAAAAAGCAAAACCTAGCAGATATGCAATGCCAGGAATGAAATGTGCAAGAAACGAGTTCACGCCTCGCTCCTGCCACTGCTTGGCGATATCTATATGCTCGTCGGATTGAAAAAAGCAGCGAAATGTACTGTCAGAAGCTATAAGAGCATGCAATACCCTATGAAGGCCTAAGACTGAAAGAGACGCCAGGGCTGCGGAAAGCACCGGAAGCACCCCCGAATTCTGGGGCACTATAAATCGGTACAGGAACCAGAGCCAGAAAACAGGGAAAAGATTAAGCAGCACGAAGGAAATTCCGAATCTCTTGACGGCGGCCGGCCGATATTCATCGGACCAAAAGTCGGCGGTTGCAAACGGACGATAGCGATTAACGCTCGCAATGACAGATGCCCAGAATAGACCGAAGAAAAAAATTAAGCTAACTGAACCTGATTCCATTCAACGCCTCCTGCCATTCTGTATACCATCATATTCGCCGGTTAAATGGAGCACAGCGGAATTGCAGCAACGCTCTCAGATTCTTTGTTGCGCGCTGTGGGACCATTACAGGTATTTTTTCAACTACTTTTAATTCCGAGAATTTCTCGCGCTTCACCGGGAGTCGCCGGTTCCCTCCCCAGGCATTCGGCTATCTTTACCGCAACTTCTACAAGTTCATAATTTCCTTTAGCCAGCTCACCACCCGGCATACGTATATTATCTTCGAGGCCTACCCGCATATGCCCTCCAAGAAGGCAGGATTGCGTGACACTGGGAAATTGTTCTATCCCGACTCCACAGGTTGTAAAAAGGGCTCCCTCAGGCAGGGCATGCATCATTGCGACAAAGGCATCCGCCCTGAAGGCTGCACCGCCCGCCACTCCCCATACAAAATTAAAAATCATTGGATCGGAAAAAAATCCCTGTTTGGCAATAAGAAGAGCGTTATCGATTCCGCTCATGTCGTATACTTCTATCTCGGGCTTGATCCCATTTTCCTCCATTGCGCTGCCGAAGTCCTGGAGCATAGTGAAGGTATTTTCAAAAACATTATCGAAGACAAGACGGCCGGTTTTCCGATCGACTATGCTGAAATTCATTGTATTCGTGTTCAGGGAGGCCAATTCAGGTTTAACGGCAAGAATCTGGGCAATTCTTTTTTCCGTTGTGGTCCCAAACGCCCAGCCGGAACTGAGGTTTACGATAAGTTCCGGAGTCCGGTCCCGAATAGCATCATATGTCGCTTTTACCCGATCGATATCATGGGTCGGCACACCATCGTCCTGCCGCGGATGCACATGGACTATGGCGGCGCCGGACTTCCAGCATTCATGTGCTTCTTCGGCAAATTCATCTAATGTATATGGAACATTGGGATTCTGATTTTTAAATGTACCGGCGCCGGCAAGTGCGGCAGTTATGATAACCTTTCGGTGAAGCATGACGTTCTTCTCCTTTCCCGGTCCTCTCGCGTGCACACGATAGAGACGCCGATGAACATGATCCGGTCGAATTAGATATGTATTCAAACATCATACAAATATAGACTGCATCCCGGATTGTCAAGAATTATAGCTTATTTTGCATCAACCTGCTGAAAAAGGCACGTTTTGGAAGGAAGCCGGTGAGGATTCAGGGAAAGTGGCTGGTATCGGGCAGAGAAAAAATGCCTTATATAACAACTGAATCAATTACGAAGCCTGATCACTGCCTCCGCAATTGCACTGATTGCACGGTCTATTTCCTGTTCGGTCGACATGCGGCCGACGGAGAATCGCAGTGTTCCTCTTGCCCATTCGAGAGGAACATGCATGGCCTCAAGAACGTGGGATACGGCAGTCTTGCCGGCATGGCAGGCTGCGCCGGCAGATGCGGCAACTTCAGGACCTATTTCTTCCAGCAGGCGATCAGCCTCGATCCCCTTGAAGGAAAG
>JALNXD010000009.1 GCA_023230565.1 Syntrophales bacterium | reverse complement strand
GGGCGTTGCCGGCACGAACGGAACGGCTTGGATTGAGGACGACTCCTGCGCAGGCGGCGCTCATCCAGCGTGCTGCTGCAATTCGGGGAAAAAGTGTGACTGAATTTGTTATTTCGAGCGCCTGCGAGAAAGCGGAACAGACGCTTATGGATCAACGCTATTTTATGATGGATGATAGTGCGTGGCAGGCCTTTAATGACGCGCTTGATAAGCCGCCGAAGTTGAATGAGGCACTGCGGAAATTGATTTCAGAGCCCGCCCCATGGGAAAAATAGTCGCGACCGGCGGAATCGAGTATTCCGCGCCGGTTCCTCTTTCTTCCTCTCATGTATGCGACGGTTTTGATTGCGGCCATGCGTCACTTAACGAGTGGCTCCGTCGTTTTGCGCTGCAGAATCAACGCGCCGATGCGGCAAAAACGTATGTGGTATGCCGAAATGATTGTGTTATAGGGTTTTATACCCTTGCTGTCGGTTCCGTTGAGCAGGATTCTGCTACAGTAAGGGTTCGTAAAGGACTGGCGCGCCATCCTATACCGGTGATGATTTTCGCAAGGCTGGCCGTTGACCGCAACCATCAAGGGAAGAAGATCGGAAGAGGGCTATCGAAGGACGCAGTGTTAAGAACGCTGCAAGCCTCTGAAATAGCGGGGATTCGTGCCTTATTCGTTGAAGCGAAAGACGAGCAGGCAAAACAGTTCTATGAGCGCTTCGGTTTTGAACCTTCGCCTGTTTCGCCTTTGCAGCTCATGGTGTTAATGAAGAATCTCAAAAATTAGGGACAGAGCCCCTATTTTTTTGTTCTACGTTCTATGTTCAAGGTTCTATGTTGGCAAAGTCGTAAAAAAATATTTTCCCTCTCCTGGTGGGAGGGGATGAAGGGGAGGGGAAATTAACTACTTGTAATAGCATGATTTATCACCCTCACCCCCGCCCTCTCCCATCAAGGGAGAGGGAGCATTCCGACTTCTAATTAGTTCTTCCAGTGGTGCATGCATTATGAACCCGTTCCCAATCACCACTTTTTTAATTCCATGTAGGATCGAGGGGAAAGGACTGAGGCACCGGGCGGAGGGTTTTTTAAGAGGAGTTGGTCGCCCGTGACCAGGATCGATCCGGGAACCGCTGACATCAAAGCCCATAAATGATCGTCTCCGGGATCGGGTGCAGCGGCTGCTGCCTGCGGTTCTCTCCAAATGGCATCCAGGGCAATTTCTTCCAACATTTTGTCGATTTCTTCTTCTGTAAGCCCGTGGAGTTGTACAATTTTTGGCCGCAAAGGGACGTTCCGGTACTCGGACAGGAGCTGCGGTGAAAGCAGGAAGGGCAGTTCGCCGCTGAGCATTTTATCGACAATCGCGGAAAGGGGCGAATCCTTCTCTTTTGACAGAATTCCGCTGACAAGGACATTGCTATCGATAATTGCCGGCTGGTTCATTTGGAACGTACTTTGCGTGTCTCATCGATCGCCAGATCGAGGGCGGCGCGGTCGTCGAGGGCGGATTGCCGGCGGGCGCGCGCCACAAGATCGCGGGCGGATTCTGTTGTTTTTATTCCGTACATTTCCAGGCTTTCTTCGATTATCGTGGCGATGCTTTTTTTCCTTCGGGCCGCCGATTCTTTAAGCGCCCTGTGCCGTTCTTCCGAAAGAGTAATGGTCAGGCGCGGCATGCTGCATCCTCCTTATGGTCCATGATGGTGAAAAATCACCAAAACACCATAGCGCGATGGATGGTGATTGTCAAGGCTGAATTTTGAAAATAGGGGACGACGGGTTCATAAGCCGTGATCGCTGATGCAGCGTATGATCCGATTATTTTCCATGGCTTGAGAACCCGTCCCCTGAAGGTTCCTGGTTGAAATCCCCCCTAACCCCCCTTTTTCAAAGAAGGGATACAAGGACGGTTCATTGTCGTCTCGGATCCGGCCAGTACGATATTTATCCTTGGCAAAAGGACAAACTTTAATTAGTTGTCCTTATTATAAGGATAAAATATTATATCCAAGAATAGTATTAAGGAAATACTTCTTTCGAACCGTTCGTTTATTCTGGAATCGGTTCCCCACATTGTGCCGAGATCTCCGGCGCATGTAACTGCCCCCGGAAAGACGGTGATACTGTATGGTATCCGGCGGAGCGGGAAGACCTTCATTCTCTACGACATTTTTCGCAAGAACCCTGTGCCGGCACTGTATCTGGATTTCGAGGATGATCGTCTGGCCGGTTTCACGGCGGCCGATTCTCGGACGGTTCAGGAAGCAGGCGCCTCGATCTGGATGAAGGGTTAATCCTGACGGACGATCAGGCCTGGGAAGAAGAAGCGGAGGGAATCAAAATACGGGTAGAGCCCCTGTGGCGCTGGCTCATAAAATAAAGACACTGGGGGACAGGTTCACAATACTTGAAAAACTGGTGATTCATAAGTTGTGTTCGTAAACCATGTATTGCGAACCCGTCCCCAAATGGTTTGTGAACCTGTCCCCACAAAATAATTAGGGGCACTTCACGCTAGTATCCCAGGGCCGCCCTCGCATCACGACCGGCTTTTATCATCATGAGGCGGTCGTCGGAGTGCTGTTATGACTGTCATGATCCAAACAACTGACAAAAAGCATGATGATAATGACGACCGGAATAATAGGTAAATATCTTCTACGCATAAGACTTCTCCTGATTCACAAATTCGTTGACCATGTCGCGGAAGAGTACCGGTTGTTCCAGGTGGTGGAGGTGCGAGGCGTCGGGCAGTACGGCCATTTCGGCCCGGGGGAACAGATCGCAGTATGCTTTCACCGTAACAGGCGCAGCCTCGTCATGTTCTCCGCAGACCAGCAACACGGGGCACTCGAGCTCTTTTACCTTCATAGATGTTCCTTTCTTCGGCTCTGCCCGACGATGGCGGCGGTCTTCTTTCTCCAGCCCTCATCGTATGGAGACAGCAAAATGGGAATAGAAAGAATCGCGAAGAAATATAAGCGTTTGAAACCGTAACTGTCAAGGTAAAACGGAGAAAAAAAGGGGACGGGTTGAAATCCCCCCTAACCCCCCTTTTTCAAAGGGGGGAACCGAAGGATGTCCCCCTTTGTAAAGACAAAACGGTACTTGGATGCCGGATCGCGTCCGGTATGACAAAATGGTAGCTGGATGCCGGATCGTGTCCGGCATGACGATATTGAAGCTAAAGGGGATTTTTCGAAGCTCTCTAATATCCAAGGGGCTATGGGCTATGGGGGCGGTCAAAATTCGAGTTCTTGCGATGGCGTCGGTTTTAGTTTTTATTCTGTTTTTGAGATTCTGATAATTTCAAGTGCTCTAAAAGAGGTCTTAATTCCGGTAGGCGTTCTTTAGCCACCTTCCAGACTGTCATTAGATCAACGCCCATGTAGTTGTGAATCAGTACATCGCGCATGCCAGCCATGTTGTTCCATGGAATGTCGGGATATCGTTTTCTAATGGACGATGGTATTCGTTTCGTCGCTTCGCCGAGAATTTCAAGGCTTCTGATTACTGCGTTGCGTGTCTTCTTATCTGCCGAGAATGCTTCGTAAGTCATGCCTCGAATAAAATTCTCGTATCGGTCATCGCTGTAATAATATCATCAATGTAATCGTCCAGCTCGCGACCTTTAAACATATTCGACCTCGGCCAGGATGTGCTTCCCGATTTTTGGTTTGAGGGCAGATTCCATGACAAGATCGATTTTGGCATGGAATCGTTTTTCAAGATAGTCGCGAAGGTCTACAAACTCGAAGAGATCGATATCGCGGTCGAAGGTTACCAGAAGATCGATGTCGCTTCTTTTCCGTTGCCGGTCCTTAACATACGATCCGAAGAGTCCCAGCTTCTTTACCCCGTAG
Organism: Syntrophales bacterium; assembly: GCA_023230565.1. Taxonomy (GTDB): domain Bacteria; phylum Desulfobacterota; class Syntrophia; order Syntrophales; family UBA2210; genus JALNXD01. Next base: position 86,997 of record JALNXD010000009.1, on the reverse strand, counting down.
CGGGATGATAGTTCTTTTTTATTGTGCTTTATTATTTCGATGATCTCTTTCTTCTCCATACTGTACGGCCTTTACAGATTGAATTTATGGTTTTTCTCTAGCATATTTATGAAAATGTAAAAAGCTGGAAAAAATAGAAAAATTAGTGACAACGTCATATTTTTAGGACATTCTCAGGGGACGGGTTCGCAAGCCGTGGTCACCAAAAATAGGGGGACAGGTTCACAATACTTGAAAAACTGGTGATTCATAAGTTGCGTTGGTTACCGTGTATTGCGAACCCGTCCCCAATGATTCTCATGATAACTTTATGTTCTTCATGGAAAGTATGGACCACAACCAGTACCTTCCTTTTGCGGAAATTCCCATTGTTATCCATCTTTCTTCGGTGCCACTGTGATTTTGTGAGGTTCAGGTATCTGTTCTGCTGTTTCCTAAAGCCGGATTTAAAGGTTGAAAAGTCTATGCGATAAAGCTATCCTTACAAAAAGGAGGTAAGGAATGCTTGCAAAGCTTACATCGAAAAATCAATTGACGCTGCCGAAAGATGTGGTCAAGGATTTTGCGGGGATTCAGTATTTTGACGTTTCCGTTCGTGACAATGTCATAGTGCTGGAGCCGGTGAAAATTCAACGGGCCGACGACAATCTGAAGGCGATACGTGAAAAAATGAAAAAGCTGGGCCTGTCGAAGAAAGACGTGGAGGACGCGGTGTCCTGGGCAAGGAAAAAGAGTAAATGATCAGGGTCGTGCTCGACACGAATGTCCTGGTCTCTTCGATTCTGTTCGGCGGAACGCTCGGCGATATTCCGGATGGCTGGAAAAACCGCCTCTGTACACCCTTGTTTTCCCAGGCTAGCTTTGCGGAATTCAGGAGCGTGCTGACCTATCCAAAGTTCTCTTTGACGCCGGAAGAAATAGAATCGATTATTGTGGACGAGGTACTACCCTTTTGCGAAGTTGTTGAGGGGGTCGAAGAGATACACGGCGTCTGTCGCGACCCGGATGATGACAAATTTCTCGCATGCGCGGCAACTGTCGAAGCTGACTGCATTGTCACCGGTGACAGAGATTTGCTTGACCTGGGTACGTTCAAGAATGTTCCGATTATTACAGTGAGTGAATTTGTGACGAAGTTGATGGCGTGCGCCGCAAAAAAATAGGGACAGCACCCTTATTAGGGACACTTCCCTAATTATGGTCGCTAAGTCTTTGCCGTTAAAGGAGATTCTATTCCTGACTCCTGGTTGGCAGCCTTCGGCCGGAATAGGGGGACAGGTTCACAATACTTGTAAAACTGGTGATTCATAAGTTGCGTTGGTAAACCATGTATTGCGAACCCGTCCGCAAATGGTTTGCGAACCCGTCGCCCAAAGGTTGCTGGTTTAAATCCCCCCTAGCCCGCCTTTTTCAAAGGGGGGAACATAAGGAGTCTCCTTTTCAAAGTCTGATTTTGTATCTGCATTTTTAAAACTTGACTTTAAGAATATCCATGTTAGTTTCAAATTATGTTTACACGATGGCTTGAATTTTCAACAAAGAGAAGTTGTCTTCTGATCGGCCCCCGCCGCTCAGGAAAGACGACCCTTCTGCGAAAAAGGTATCCGGAACTGCGATACGCCACTCTTGACGACCTGGATTACCTGGACTGGGCGGAACGGGACCCCAAAGGCTTCGTGCAGGACCTGGGAACATCTGCGATAATAGATGAAATCCAGCGATGCCCCCGGCTTACCATCGCCGTAAAGCATGCTATAGACCAGGCGGGGGGGCTGTTCTTGATGACCGGCTCCAGTACGTTGGGTCTTGTCGACGCCGCGGCCGATACCCTTGCCGGCAGGATCGACATCCTCTCATTACCCACGGCCTGCTGGGGGGAAGAACTGGGCGAGCCCACCCATGCCATATTCACGGAACAGGCCCATCCTCTGCAGCTGAAAGAGGGTAACCGGCTTCTGCAGCGCGCCATGACCTTCGGCCAATTTCCCGAAGCCCTCACCTGTGAAACGGACGAGCAAAAAGAGGAAGCGCTGACCCGCTATAAAAACACTTATTTTACCAGGGATCTCATGCAGATATCCAACATCGAAAACTTGGCCGGCCTTCTGGGCATACTGCACAACCTTGCCCATAGCCTGGGTTCACATCTTGAAGTCAGCAATTTTGCCCGGGAAGCCGGAGTAAGTCACCCCACGGCAAAAAAATACCTTAATGCCCTTGACCAGGCTCAGCTTACGTTTCAATTGCAGGGCTATCACCTCGGTCCGGCCAAACGATTTCTGAAAGCGACAAAAACCTATTTTGCCGACAATGGCATCATCCGCAGCCTCAACGTCCCGCTGGCCCAGGGTCAGCTTCTTGAAAGCTTCGTCATAGCCGAACTGGAAAAACGCCGAAAACTGGGATACATTCCTGCAGACCGCTTCTATTACTATAAAAGTGCGGCGGGACATGAAGTCGATCTCGTTTTCGAACTGAAAGACAAGATCTGCGCCATTGAGATCAAATCCACCCGAAAGCCGGGGAATAAAGACATTTCAATCCTGAAAAACTTTGAACCGAAAAAGAAGATACCCACACACCGGTTTCTATTTTATACCGGTGAAGAGTACGCAACAGTCGACAACGTCCGCCTGATCCCCGTCGCCGCCCTGTTTCGAGGGAAATAGGTACCTGAATTAATTGTGAATTAATTGGGGACGGGTTCACATTTCTCTCCACATATTTCCGCAAATGCGATTTTAATAAGAGCGAAATGTGAACCCGTCCCCAATTAGGAACGTCCCCAATTTAATGCCAGTTTAATGTTATGATTCCTGTTGGACTTGTTTTTATTATTATATTGCCAGTGCTGATATTTGGGGCGACGCCGTCGTGGGTGATGCCGGTGGTCGAGGCGGTGGCGTTTGCGCTGTGTTTGGCTGCGGTAATCGGCAGGCGCGGCGAGGGGCCCGCGGTCTTCAGAGAAGGGGCGCCCGTTGCGGTGCCGGCGCTCTTTTTCGTGCTTGTGGTGCTGGTGCAGGTGGGGTTCGGATTCAGCATCAATGTTTATGACAGTGTCGTGCTTCTCTTGCAGGTGCTGGCCTGTCTGGGGATATTTTTCACGATACTGTGGTACCGGCCGCGGGATGCGGCGGATAGGCGGCGGGTGCCCCGGTTTGTCTATGCTCTCTTATGGACGGTCTTCGGGCTGGCCCTTGTCAATTCGGTGCTGTTCTTTTTTCAAAAGGCCGCCGGGACGGCGCTGCAGGGGTTCGACATCGGGTCGGTGCGGGGCGCCGTGGCGGGGACCTTCAGATCGCCGAACAGCTTTTCGCAGTTCCTGGAGATGGCGGTGCCGCTGGCAATGGGGCTTCTGGTGGCACGGTACGGGGACACGTCTCAATTAGCGGGTTCCACGCTTTTGCGGGAAAAGGGTCATCGATCGAAACACCGGCGTGGCGGGACGACTTCGAAGACGCTGCTGACAGGTTTCGGGATTGTCATCATCATTTGCGCGCTTCTGTTTTCTCTGTGCCGGGGGGGATTCGTGACGCTGCCTATTACCATGCTGATGCTGCTGATGTTTATGGGCGTGGCCTACCGCCTGCGGGACCGGCGGACACTGATGCTTTACGGAGGCGTACTGGGAGCGGCCTTTCTCTATGTGCTGTGGCTGGGGATCGGGCCGATTATCGACGAGGCGCTGACACTGTTCAAACCGCAATTAAGGGAATTTACTTACGGTGACGCAATCAGGGTGATCGGGGATTTTCCGTTGCTGGGCGTGGGGCTGAACAACTGGCCTCATATTATTCTGCAGTACGATTCCATCGGCAGCCAGACCTGGATACCACGGATCGCCTATAACGATACGCTGCAGATTATATCGGAGACAGGGTTTGCCGGCTTTGCCTGTGCGGCCGCCTTCGTGGGGGTGCTCTATTTGAGGGCGATACGGGCGCTGCGGCGGGGAGGCGATGGCGAGCGCCAGGGGATCATCCTGGGTGGGATCACGGCCATGACGGCGGCACTGATCCATGCGCAATTCGACTATTTCTTCTACCTGCCGGCGAATGCCGTTGTCTTTGCGGTAATCGCCGGGGTGGTGTACAGGCTGTCCAGTGACAGCAATTAATTGGGGACGGGTTCACATTTCGCTCTTTGAAAAATCCAAACTGTGGGAAATGTGAACCCGTCCCCAATTAATTGAGGTAGAAGCGCTGTTCTTCAGTGAATCGGACGATATCGGCTTCTATCAGGTTTTTAAGTGCCATGGGCCGATAGTCTCGAAGGCCGAAATGTAATGGTGAGGTTTTCATGTAGGGCAGTTCAATTGCCGATGAGGGGTCATGGGCATGTTTTTCTTCCAGGTCTCGAATGATGAACTCGCTTGCTTTTTTCAGCTTCAGGCTTTTGATATAAAGGGCAAACACAAAGATGCCGATGATAATAATCACCCAGAAAATGTTTATCAGTATTTCGGACATTACCGCAGGCCTTTAATGAATGATATTTTTTTGTTTACACCTACCATCTATATAAAATAAGGGCAAGCTGTAAAATAAGAGTGATTTTTTATTCCCGCACACGTGAATTAAGGATAGATATTACGTATGTAAGCTGATAAGCTGATGGGCCGTGTTCGCGGGTGTGTTATAAGCTGAATTCTATCTTTTTACAGGAGTATATATGAAAGTTCCCTTACTGGATTTGTCTGCGCAGTTAAAGACGATTGAGGATGAAGTGAAAGCGGCTGTCACCGAGGTGATCGATTCGACGCAATACATTATGGGTCCGTGCGTCGCTATGCTGGAGAAGGAAATTGCGGAATATACGGGGGCCGAATATGCCACGGGGGTATCTTCAGGGACCGATGCGCTTCTCGTTTCTCTTATGGCCCTTGATGTGGGTTCCGGCGATCTGGTGGTGACGACGCCTTTTTCTTTCTTTGCGACCGCGGGCGTAATTGCAAGAGTGGGAGCGACACCCGTCTTCGTGGATATTAATCCCGACACCTATAATATAGATCCTGCCGCATTGGATGAATGGCTTGAAAAGAACAAGGAAGCGGCGGCAAAAGTAAAGGCGATAATTCCGGTGCATCTTTACGGACAGTGCGTGGACATGGATCCGATTCTTGAGATTGCCGAAGAATACGGAATTCCGGTTATCGAAGACGCAGCGCAGGCGATCGGGGCGCGCTATCGTTCAAAGAAAGGCGTGCTGAAAGCAGGCGCTATGGGTACGATGGGCTGTTTTTCATTTTTCCCCAGCAAGAATCTCGGGGGTATCGGCGACGGCGGAATGGTGGTGACGAATAACCCCGCACTCGATATCAAATTGAAAAAGCTTCGGAATCACGGGGCGCAGCCGAAATATTATCATGCGCTCGTCGGCGGCAATTTCAGGCTCGATCCCGTTCAGGCGGCGGTTCTGCATGTGAAACTGCCGTATCTTGAAAAATGGCACGCCATGCGAAGGCAAAACGCTTCCTTTTACGATGCCGCGCTGGGCGGCTGCGGCGCAATAAAAACTCCTGTCATTGCCGATGAAAGAGATTATCATATTTATAACCAGTATGTGATTTCTGTTTCGGAAAAACGGGACGAAGTGCGAAACACGCTGGCCGATAATTCTATCGGGACGGAGGTGTACTATCCGGTGCCGTTCCACGAACAGGAATGTTTCCGATACCTCGGCTACAGACCGGGTGATTTTCCGTGCAGCGAATATGCGGCAACCCATACTCTGGCGCTGCCGATATATCCGGAACTGACAAAAGAAATGCAGAAATATGTGGCCGATACACTCATAAAAGCGGTAACGCAAAGTTAGGGCATTAATTGGTTAATTGGGGACGGGTTCACATTTCCCACTATTGAAACTAAACTGCAGGAAATGTGAACCCGTCCCCAATTAACGCCGAGGGAAATGTGAACCCGTCCCCAATTAAAAGGAGCGTGTGATGAAAAGGATTTGTGTGGTTGGTGCCGGGCGCTGGGGTATGAATCATATCCGGACGCTGGACAGTCTTGGATTGCTGGGCGGTGTGGTGGAGGCAAATGAAACGACCAGAAGGGGGATTGCTTCCAGATATCCCGATATTAAGGTTTTTGCGAATACCCGGGAGGCTGCGAAGGAGGAGTTCGACGGGTACACAGTGGCCACTCCGGCGGAGACGCATTTTAATATCGCATCGTATCTGATCGGCAAAAATAAGCATGTGCTGGTTGAAAAGCCGTTGACGCTTCGGGCGCACGAGGCGCGGGAGCTGAAAAAAATGGCCGAGGTTGGCGGCGTAAATCTGATGGTGGGGCACCTGCTTCTCTTTCACCCCGCAATTTTAAAGATGAAGGAACTGGTGCGAGAAGGAAAGATCGGGCGGCTTCAGTATATCTACAGCAATCGGCTGAATCTCGGTACCGTGCGGACGGAAGAAAATATTCTCTGGAGCTTTGCGCCCCATGACATCTCCATCTTCCAGTACTTTATGGAAGATTTTCCCGATGAAGTAATCTCGCGGGGAGGGATATTCCTTCAGCCTCAGGTGCATGATTCGTCCATGACGATTCTGCGATATCCGAAAAACAGGGTGGGGCATATCTTTGTGAGCTGGCTTCACCCTTTCAAGGAGCACCGCATTGTGATCATAGGATCGAAGGGGATGTTTTCCTACGAAGATTCATCGGATCAAAAAAACATTCTTTTTTATGAAAAGGGGATCGATTGGGTTCAGGGAGAGCCGGTTACCCATGACGGCCCCACCGAGGTGATTCCTTACGAAAAGAAAATGCCGCTTGCGGAAGAGCTCCTTTACTTTGCCGGGCATCTGGACGGAAGTCCGATCGAAAGGGCGGATGCACAAAACGGCATAGAAGTTCTAGAGATCCTGGAGAAAGCTACTGAAAGCCTGCTTTCGGGAAGCGAAGCGGCGAAGCCGGACGAGCGGAAGGTGCAGGAGAAAGGCGAAGAAAGTGAGTACTTCGTTCATGAAAGCGCACTGATCGATGACGGGGCGTCCATAGGGAAGGGGACGAAAATCTGGCATTTTTCCCATGTGCTTTCAGGATCGGTTGTAGGCGAATCGTGCAATATAGGACAAAACGTGGTGATCGGTCCCGATGTGAAGATCGGAAACAACTGCAAGATCCAGAATAATGTCAGCGTCTATAAGGGGGTCACCCTTGAGGAAGGCGTTTTCTGCGGGCCTTCGATGGTGTTTACCAATGTGTATAACCCCCGTGCCGAAATCCGCAAAATGGATGAGGCCCGGACTACACTGGTGAAACGGGGTGCGACCATCGGCGCGAATGCGACAATCGTGTGCGGGATTACCATCGGCCGATACGCGTTTGTAGGCGCCGGCGCCGTGGTGATAAATGATGTGCCCGATTATGCCCTCGTCGTCGGAAATCCCGCCCGTCAGACAGGCTGGGTGTGCGAGTGCGGAGAAAGGCTGGATACAGGCATGAAATGCCCTGCCTGCGGCCGGTCGCGGGAGGAATTGAGGCAATCCGGCTCATAGAGTTGCCGGAGAGCGTTCCGCGGAAAAAAACGATTCATGCCGCGGCATACAATTTGCTAAAATAGGAAATTATAAAAATTGTGCGTACAACGTTTCCCGGGGGAGTGCAGGAAAAAATGTGCTCGATTTAAAATTGATATGGAGGCTTTTCGTATATGTTGATTGAGAAGATAACTGCCAGGTCGGCGCGGGTCGGCGTCATCGGGCTGGGATATGTGGGACTTCCTCTGGTGATCGCTTTTGTAAAGGCGGGGTTTTCGGTCACGGGATTCGATATCGATGAGGCGAAAGTTGCCGCATTGAACGAGGGTAAAAGCTATATCAGACATATCGATATTGCGCCGCTCATGAATCTGGGAGACCGGGTCTTCGCGGCGACATCCGATTTTTCGAAGATCTCGGACGTGGACTGCATTCTTATCTGTGTGCCCACTCCGCTGAATAAAAACCGCGAGCCCGACATGCGCTTTGTATTTGCCACCGCGGAGTCGATCGTGCGCTATGTACGAAAGGACCAGCTTGTGATTCTGGAATCGACCACCTATCCGGGGACGACCGAGGAAGATGTGCGGGCGATCCTGGAAAAAAGCGGGCTTGCAGCGGGGCGGGATTTTTATCTTGCCTTTTCTCCGGAACGGGAAGATCCTAATAATAAGGATTTTTCTTTGAAAACAGTTCCCAAGCTGGTGGGAGGACTCACGCGGAACTGTCAGGCGGCGGCAGCCGCTCTGTACAGGTGCGTGGTAGATACGACCGTTTCCGTGTCGTCGCCCAAAGTTGCCGAAACGGCGAAGCTTCTGGAAAACATTTACCGGTCCGTCAATATCGCCCTTGTCAACGAGATGAAAGTGCTGTGCGATCGGATGGGGATAGATGTATGGGAGGTAATCGATGCGGCCGCGACAAAACCATTCGGCTTTCAGGCTTTTTACCCCGGACCGGGCCTGGGGGGACACTGTATCCCCATCGATCCTTTTTATCTTACATGGAAGGCCCGCGAGTACGGACTGCAGACCCGCTTTATCGAACTGGCCGGCGAGATCAATACATCAATGCCGGATTACGTGGTAAGCCGGGTCATGAAGGTTCTGAACGAATACGGCAAAGCCGTAAAAGGCTCGAAGATTCTTCTTCTGGGGCTCGCATACAAAGCCAATGTCGATGACGACCGTGAATCGCCGTCATATCATCTTATGGAAAAGCTTGAAAATCTGGGGGCCGAAATACGCTATAACGATCCGTATGTGCCGGTCATAAAGAAAACGAGGGAGTTCGGGAAATTCGCGGGAAGAAAATCGGTGGAAGTCGGCGCCGGATACGACCTGATTCTGATTGCAACCCCTCACGCCGAATACTTCGGCATCGATTACGAGGCGCTGGGCACACCGGTGGTGGACACCCGAAATGTCATCACACGGCAGGGGAAACTCTTTTACAAAGCCTAGGTTAATTGGGGACGGGTTCACATTTTTAATTGGGGACGGGTTCACATTTCGTTTTATTGAAAATCTAAACTGTGGGAAATGTGAACCCGTCCCCAATTAAAAACGTCCCCAATTAATGGAAAGGTGAAATAAATGAAGGTATTGCTTGTGGCCGGGGCGCGGCCTAATTTTATGAAAATTGCGCCGCTCTACAGAGAGGCGCTCGCGATGAGATCGATCAATTGCATGCTGGTTCACACCGGCCAGCATTATGATTACGAGATGTCTCAGGCCTTTTTTGACGATCTGCAGATTCCCAAGCCCCATTATTTCCTGGGGGCGGGCTCCGGGAGCCATGCCGTGCAGACGGCAAAGATTATGACGTCCTTTGAAGAGGTGTGCCTGAAAGAGCGGCCCCGGATAGCAGTTGTGGTGGGGGATGTCAATTCAACCCTGGCCTGTTCTATTACGGCGAAAAAGCTCCTCATCGATGTGGCCCATGTCGAGGCCGGACTGCGCAGCGGAGATATGTCCATGCCCGAGGAGATCAATAGAATCGTCACCGATTCGATTTCGGATTACCTTTTCGTCACGGAGAAAAGCGGCATCGAGAATCTCAGGAACGAGGGGAAAAGTGAAGATTCAATCTTCTTTGCGGGAAATGTGATGATCGATACACTTTATTTCCAGCTGCGGAGGCTGAAAGACGGTGCTGTGCCGGTCGGAATACCGAAACCGGACAGGCCCTATGCCGTGGTGACGCTGCACCGCCCGTCAAATGTGGATAACCGTGAGAAGCTGCGGGAGCTTCTTCTTGCGCTTGTAAAGATTTCTGAAGACATGCCTGTAATCTTTCCGATTCATCCCCGCACGAGCAAGAATATCGAGGAGTTCGGCTTTACCGAATTAATCCGCAGATCTGACATTTCACTGATAGCACCCCTCTCCTATATGCCGTTTCTTATGTTATGGAAGGATGCGGCTCTGGTCCTTACCGACAGCGGTGGGCTGCAGGAAGAAACCACTGCCCTGGGGATTCCCTGTTTCACGATCCGGGAAAACACGGAACGCCCCGTTACGATCACGGAAGGGACCAATATACTTGTCGGTACCGATCATGACGGCATCATGGCCGCCTACGGAAGGTTTACGAAAGGAGAGATAAAGGGGGGGAGAGTACCGGAACTTTGGGACGGAAAGGCGGCACAACGGATTATGAAAGTGTTAGGTGAGCGTTAAGTCGCCTGGATCGTGAGGATCTTCAGGGTTCCCGAGCCATTCGAGCTTCAGGAGTATGGAGAACAGTCAATTCGTTTGCATGGTTGGCTGCAATTTTGAGTGTGTAAGGTGATGGGCTCGGTTCGTACTGCTGCTTTTTAGTTGAAATTCATGTGTGAGTGTATTATGTGAGGGTTCGCTATGCAGAATGTCCTGATTACAGGTGTGGCCGGCTTTATCGGGTTTCATCTGGCCTGGCGCCTTCTTGACGAGGGGCACCGGGTTTTCGGTGTCGACAATCTGAATGATTACTATGAGGTATCGCTTAAAGAGGCGAGGCTCTCGCTTCTGAGGGATACGGATCGGTTTTCTTTTCTGAATAGTAATATTGCCGACCGGGAGGCAATGGCCGGTGTATTTGCCGGGTCATTCGATGTGGTTGTTCATTTGGCTGCTCAGGCCGGAGTCAGATATTCAATCGATCACCCCCATGCCTATGCAGAAAGTAATCTTGCCGGTTTTTTGAATATTCTTGAAGGCTGCCGCTACGGCGGCGTTCCGCATCTGGTTTTTGCCTCGTCCAGTTCCGTGTACGGGGGCAATTCGTTCATGCCTTTTTCAGTGCATCATAATGTGGACCATCCCGTGAGCCTTTATGCGGCCACCAAGAAAGCCAACGAACTGATGGCCCATACATATGCCAGCCTTTACGCGCTTCCCTGTACGGGGCTTCGCTTTTTTACCGTGTATGGCCCCTGGGGCAGGCCCGATATGGCCTATTACCTCTTCACACGGAAGATTCTGGACGGCCAGCCGATAGATGTCTACAATCACGGAAACATGAGGCGCGATTTCACTTATATTGACGACATTACCGAGGGAGTGAGGCGGGTAATGTCGCGGATTCCGGAGCCCGATCCGCACTGGGACAAAGATAATCCCGATCCGGGTACAAGTTTCGCGCCCTATCGGATTTATAATATAGGCAATAACCGTCCCGTAATGCTCTCGGATTTCATTGAAACGCTGGAGAGCGCGCTGGGGAAAAAGGCGAAGAAAAAAATGCTTCCCATGCAGCCTGGCGATGTACCGGAAACCTGTGCGGATGTCGATGACTTGATCCGCGATACCGGCTTCAGGCCGGCCACGGGTCTTAAGACGGGAATTAAAAGGTTCGTCGAATGGTACCGGGGGTATTATAAGATTTGATCCAGGCCAGTCAGAGGGGAGCGATGAAGAAAGGGTTTTTTTTATGACATTATTGGTGACAGGGGGTGCGGGCTATATCGGTTCTGTATGTGTGGAAGTTCTGACCGGTCACGGCTACGATGTCGCAGTGGTGGATAATCTGCAGGAAGGACACCGGGAGGCAGTGCCCGAGGGGATCCCCTTTTATGAGGGAAATTACGGTGACCGCGACCTTTTGAACCGGATATTCGGGGAATGCGCAATAGACGGCGTGCTCCATTTTGCGGCCGATACGAAGGTTGAAGAATCCATGGCCGATCCAGGAAAGTACTTCCGGAATAATGTATTACACGGGATTGCCCTTTTAGACGCGATGCGCGCTCATGACTGCAGCCGGATAATTTTTTCGTCCACCGCGGCCACTTTCGGAGAGCCCTGCTATGTGCCTGTGGACGAGGGGCATCCTCAGGTTCCGGTCAATCCATACGGCGAATCGAAGCTCATGTACGAGCGGATACTTGAATGGTATCACCGGGCCCACGGAATCAAGTACAGCGCTCTGCGCTATTTCAACGCGGCAGGGGCGAGCGGGCGCCTTGGCGATGCCCATAGAAAGATAACCCTCCTGATACCGGTTGTGGCCCAGGTCCTGCTGGGGCAGAGGGAAACTCTTTCGATTTTTGGCAATGATTACCCTACAGAGGACGGGACCTGTGTACGGGATTATATTCATGTAATCGATCTGGCCGAAGCGCATGTTTTGGCGCTCGAAAAACTGGACGAAAACCCCCATAGTTGCTATAACCTCGGCAACGGAAAAGGGTTTTCAAATCTCCAGGTGGTGAGAACCATGGAAGAGGTGACGGGGATGAAAGTGCCATGGGAATTTGCCGGAAGAAGAGCGGGTGATCCGGCGGTGTTAATCGCATCATCGGAACGTGCCAGAAAGGAACTGGACTGGAACCCGCGCTACAACAGCCTTAAGGCGATTGTCTCGTCTGCCTGGGAATGGCACCGGCGCCACCCCGAAGGCTACCAAATTTAATTGGGGACGGGTTCACATTTCCCTCTTTGAAATCTAAACTGAGGGAAATGTGAACCCGTCCCCAATTAACCGCAAAGGAGTGTTTCAACATGAAGCGTGCGCTGATTACCGGTATTACAGGTCAGGACGGATCGTATCTGGCTGAGTTCTTGTTGTCGAAGGGGTATGAGGTTCACGGCATGATTCGCCGATCCAGTACCTTTAATACGGAACGGATCGATCATCTCTATACCGATTTTCACGATCCAAAGGCGCGAATGTATCTTCATTACGGAGATCTGTCCGTTTCATCCCATCTGGTAAGTCTTCTTTACTCAATTAATCCCGATGAGATCTATCACCTGGGCGCCCAGAGTCATGTGCGAGTAAGCTTCGATCTTCCGGAGTATACGGGAGATGTAACGGGTCTGGGAACCATCAGGCTTCTGGAAGCGATTCGCAAATCAGGCGTCAAGGCAAAATTTTATCAGGCTTCATCAAGCGAGATGTTCGGGGCGGCGCCTCCTCCGCAGAGCGAGTTGACGCCGTTCCAGCCTCAGAGTCCCTATGCGGCAGCGAAAGTCTACGCCTACTATGTAGCGAAAAACTATCGGGAGGCCTACACTATTTTTGCCGCAAACGGAATCCTTTTTAATCATGAATCGCCCCGGCGCGGGGAAACGTTTGTTACAAGAAAGATCACACGTGCCGCTACCCGAATTAAAATGGGGCTGCAGGACGCCCTTTATCTCGGGAATCTCGATGCCAAGCGGGACTGGGGCTTTGCAGGCGATTATGTGGAGGCCATGTGGCTGATGCTGCAGGAGGACAGCCCCGACGATTATGTAATCGCCACAGGGGAAACTCATTCGGTGCGCGATTTTGTCATGGAGGTATTCAACCGGCTCGATCTTGATTTTGATGAATATGTAAAGATCGATCCAAGGTATTTCAGACCCACGGAAGTAGACGTGCTTCTGGGAGACTCATCGAAGGCGCGGCGCGCTCTCGGGTGGACGCCGAAAACCAGCTTCCATGCGCTTATAGATATGATGATCGATTTCGATCTTGATCAGGCGAAAAAAGAAAAAACCCTGGTTGATGCAGGCTATCCGGCCACCGGAAACGGAAATAGCAGGTTATAGAAATCGGGGACGGGTTCACATTTCCCGCGGGAAATTCACCTCAATTGGGGACGGGTTCACATTTCTCGCAGGAAATGTGAACCCGTCCCCAATTGAGGTGTGGTGATGAAGGAGAAACGAATTGCAGTGACAGGGGGAAAGGGATTTCTCGGAACCCATCTGATCAGAAATCTTGAAGGCAAAGGTTATAAGAATGTTGCCGTTGCGGATCTGCCTGATTATAACCTGACGAGCAAGACCGATATCGTGCGGATGTATGAAGATCTTGCGCCGGATATCGTGATTCATCTTGCCGCCAGAGTGGGGGGGATAGGATTCAATCAGGAAAATCCCGCGACGCTTTTTTATGATAATTTGATGATGGGTGTACAGCTCATCCACGAAGGGTACCTGCGCAGCATCGAAAAATTTGTCGCAATAGGAACCATTTGTGCATATCCGAAATTTACGCCGGTACCGTTCAAGGAGGCGGATTTATGGAACGGCTATCCTGAGGAGACCAACGCCCCTTACGGCCTGGCAAAAAAGATGATGCTGGTCCAGTCCCAGTCATATCGGCGTCAATACGGTTTTAATTCCATTTTCTTGCTTCCCGTGAATCTTTATGGGCCCGGCGATAATTTCGATCCCCGCTCGTCTCACGTAATTCCTGCGCTTATCAAAAAGTGTGTTGATGCAAAAAGAGCGGGCGCAGAGGAAGTGGTCGTCTGGGGCACGGGAAGAGCCACTCGCGAGTTTTTCTATGTAGAGGACGCGGCGGAAGCGATTGTTCTTGCAATGGAGCGGTACAACGAGAGCGAACCCATGAATATCGGAGCCGGATTCGAGATATCGATCCGCGATTTGACGGAGCTGATTGTGGAACTCACAGGGTATGAAGGCAAAATACTATGGGATGAATCGAAACCGGACGGACAGCCGCGGCGAATGCTCGATACGCACATGGCATTGAGGAAAATAGGTTTCAAGGCGAAAACCGATTTCCGCGAAGGGCTGCAAAAGACGATCGAGTGGTATGAGAGCCGCAGAAGCGGATAATTTTATTTCGTTCCGAGAAGAAAAGTGAGAGGGACATGCGCCCGAAAGCGCCAGGAGAACTCCGAATGATCCGCTCCTTCGAATCGGCGGGTAATCCAGTTCTTTTCGTGCTCATAGCCGGCCTGCGCAACGATTTCATCCACCTGTCTCTGAAAAGGTTCATATTCGCGGTCGAGAGTTTCTGTGCCGTAATCGAAATAAATTCTGCGTCTCTCGGGTAAGGGCAGCGATGCGGTAAGATAGTCCCGAAACACGGCATGCACTGCCGGCCAGTGGGTCGACATGCAGGCCGCGCCTGAAAAGGTGTCGGAGTATTCGCAAAACGCATAAAGAGAAACAAGTGCCCCCATGCTGGAGCCCATTATGAAGGTATCGTCCCGGCCGGACTCTGTAGGGTAATGCGTATCGATAAAGGGTTTCAGCTCTTCAGTGAGAAAGCGGAGGTAGGAATCTGCAAGGGGAGGGCCTCCGTAATAATGCTCGATATCTCTGCTGATTTCAGCGGCATGAGGCGGATAAAACGGTTTATTGGGCAGGTACTCGCGCATGCGCTCTTCAGTGTTCCATATTCCCACAACAATAGCGGGCCGCACCCTGTTTTCGGATATAAGCAGGCGCATCGCCTTGTCAAGTTCCCATGCGTCGCCTGAAGAAGACAGATCCGGATCGAATAAATTTTGCCCGTCGTGCACGTACATTACTGGAAAGCGGCGCCCTTTTGGAAGATCATAGTCGGGGGGCGTCCACACATCGACAGTGCGTGGCGACACAAAACGGGAATAAAAATTTCTGTGCGAGTAAATTCCGGTCACGTTACGTCACCCTTAAAAAAAATTATTTTACTATAATCGGGGACGGGTTCACATTAATATTTATTTTCCGGTTTTCGCCCCGCTTTTTTAATTTCAAACGTATAGCCCATAGTGTCTTCCAGCTTCTTTTTGAACCCGTCATTTCCGTAAGGCCAGTTCCTCTTGATCGCGTACCTGATGTGATCCCATTCCTCAATTTCTACGCTTTCCTGAAACCATTGACGATATTTCTGCTGCCGTTCCGTGCTGGTTGATCCGAACGATTCATAAAGCGGGTCGGAATCGAGCACATTACAATTACGTATTCCTATTTTTGATCTGTAGCTGCTGTATTTATAGTCTTCAGGCCTGTCTGTCAATCCGGCACGTGCAGGATTCATTTCGATATAACGGCAGCATGCCAGCAAATACGCATCTGTCGAGATTGGGCTGCTTTTAAACCTGCCTTCCCATAGTGTTCCCGTTCTTTCATACCGTTTGTTGATGTACTGACCATGGCGCTGCGATACCTGCTTTATGAATGAAGCGAGATTATGCCCGCTTTCAACCGGTTCGATAAGCAGATGTATATGATTGGTCATAAATGCAAAACTGTATATTTTGCAGGGATACTGCTCCTTGGCCGATTTAATGGCATTAAAAAAGAAATAATAGTCATCGCCATCGAAAAATATTTTTTGATGATTATTTCCCCTGTTTACTATGTGATATGGAATGTCAGGGAGTGCTTGCCGTGCGTGTCGTGTCATGTGAAATCCTTTCAAAATAACGGGGTAGCAATGAAATGTGAACCCGTCCCCAATTAATGAAGGAACCTGCAGGGAGGGTTCTGAGGTTCCTTCATCGGCTCGCGTGCCGGCCGAGCCGTGGGGGCCTTGTAGATGCGGTATTGAATAACTTGGATTTTGGTTCAGGCGTAAGCAGGAGGAGGCGTCTGTTAGTTTTTTACCGCTTTTGCAAGTGTCGCGCGGGTTAAAATCCGTTCAGGAATGTATTGTGAAACGGAGACGGATTGACTCTTTGAAAATTTCCGGTTCGCACACACATTCTGTACCTGGACATTGCCGGAGTATATTACTTCAATTGTCGATAAATTTTAATACTGAATTATTACGGTATAAATAGCGCCCGTTTCAAGTAGTCGCGTGTGAGTGTCGGATTGGTTTCAAACCGGGCTGTCTGCGATACATCAAGGGGACGGCCGAATATAACTATGAAGGTAAATGTGAACCCGTCCCCGATTTGCCGATTAATGTGCTTGACTTTAGGCGGGTACCTGATATTCAAGGAATATTCATGGTTGTTAATTATTCATTGGAAGGAGAAAACGTATGGCGTCGATAGAGGAAGTGAAAAAAATGGTGGGGCAGGAAGTATTTCTTTCGGATTGGAAAGAGATTAACCAGGGTCAGATAAATCAGTTTGCAGAATGTACCGCCGATCACCAGTGGATTCATGTTGATGTGGACAAGGCCGCCAAAGGACCCTTCGGTCAGACGATCGCGCACGGTTTTCTGACTCTTTCTCACATACCTTTTTTCAGTTATCAAATGCCCATCCATTTTGATGAAGCGAAAATGTCGGTCAACTACGGGCTGAATAAGGTGAGATTTCTCAATCCGGTGCTCTCGGGTTCCAAAATTCGGGATCGGATCGTATTAAGCGGTTTCGAGGATAAAGGAAACGGAAGGTATCTTATGACGACCACTCACACGATCGAGATTCAGGGTCAGGATAAGCCCGCATGTATTGCGGAAGCGCTCGGCATGATATTTATATAATGTGTATACGCCGGTTTCGCGTGTGAAAAAAGAGGCGATAACGGGCACGACTGAATTTCCATACGTCATTTCATAGAAGACAGAGACAGGAAAAAGGCATTGAAGGTTCCGGTTTCTGTCTTCTATTTTTCCCAACCATTTCAAATCGCAGGTTTTATAACGATTGCGAGTCCGCCATTTCTGCCTTATGGAAGAGCAATTCAAAATCCCTGTCATACGGCGCCGCCGCCGGGGAGGGCATATCAGCCCCGCTCCCTGAGTTCTTTTTTCAACACCTTGCCGACCAGATTCTTGGGCAGGGCATCTATGAATTCAACTTCTTTAGGAAGCTTGAATTTATTTAATTTTGCGGCGCAGTGCGCGATGAGTTCTTCGGGCTGCGCTTTTTCTCCAGGCATCAGGACGACAAAGGCTTTTATATTTTCGCCGAAGATTTCATCTTTTATCCCTATCACGGCCGCCTCGGAAACTTTGGGGTGAGCGAAAAGCACTTCTTCAATTTCTTTCGGCGCGATGTTTTCTCCTCCTTTGATGATGATGTCCTTTTTTCTCCCCGTGATGAAGAAATATCCTTCTTCATCACGGTACCCGATATCTCCTGTGTACAGCCAGCCGTCTTTGAGCACCTCCGCGGTTTCGGCGGGTTTATTCCAGTAGCCCTTCATCAGCATGGGCCCCGAAATGATGATTTCCCCTTCCTCGCCGTCCGGAAGCTCATTACCTGAAAAATCTATTATCTTCATTGTGGTTCCCTTCATGGGAAGCCCAATGGAACCGACTTTTTTCTTTCCCTGCAGCGGATTGACCGAATTGTTGGCGCCCGCTTCCGTGAGACCCCAACCTTCGCTGATTTCAAATCCGAATTTCTCTTTGAAATTGTTCCACGTATCGAGCGTGAGAGGTGCCGAACCGCAGGTCCAGAATTTCATCGAGCGTATGTCGTAGTTCAGAAGCTGAGGAGAAAGAAGCATGTAGATGTACATGGTGGGAACGGCGGCCATGCCTTCGGCTTTGTATTTTTCGATTGCGGCAAAGACCTTTTCCAGATCGAAGGATTGCAGAAGTACCGTTTTTCCCCCGCCGAGAAGGGCACCATAATTCATGCTGGCAATTCCGTAAGAGTGGCAAAGGGGCAGGACGCTCACTGTGACGATGCCCGGCGAAAGCTCGACGGTATCCAGCTGCATTTTTGCATTTGAGTAGAGACTTCCGTGAGTGTGCATGACCCCTTTCGGATTTCCCGTCGTCCCCGCCGTATAGATCAGCGCGGCAAGATCGTCATCATCCGTCTTTTCTATTTCCAGTTGTTCTGAACTTTTTTTGAGGAGTTCACGATATGAAAGGACAGCATTTTGTGCCGGGGAAGCTTCGTTGATAAGGATCACATGTTTGACGGCCGGCGCCTCTTTCCGGCAGATTTCTATTTTTGGCAAAAATTCCGAAGAGCTGATGATGGTTTCTGCACCGGTGTCCTGATAAATGTAGGCGGTTTCAGCATCCCCCACGAGGAAATTGATCGGCACGACAACGGCGCCGATACTGTAGACTGCGTGAAAACTTTGCACTACTTCCGGACAGTTGGGCATCTGGATAATGACACGGTCCCCCCTTTTAACTCCCAGTTCTTTCAGTGCATTGCCCAGACGGGCCGCGTCTTTGTGCATTTCTACATTTGTAATTTCGCGGTCCTCGAAGATAAGAGACACGTGTTCGCCGAATCGTTCAATTTCTTTTCTTGAAAGATCTGCAATATTCATGCGCTACCTCCTTTTTTGGGTTACTGATGCATGTGCTTCCGGTCAGTCCGTTTCCCCCCGGATAATGGGAAGGGAACTGCTTTTCTTCAGAGGTGATGCCCGGTTTTGCAATTCACGAGCGTTGCTTTTTTCTATTATTGCCGTCTGTGCCTCAACGAGTTTCCCGGCGTGTTTCGGGATATACCCGGTAAAGCGGACTGCCTCGCGTCGACGAGGCGAATCCCGGCTCAAAATAGAGGAGCATCTTTTTTATATGTGCATGTGAGATACTGCGGATACAGGCGTTGCAGAAGGCATATTGGAGTGGTTCGGTATCGCCTGCCCGCCACTTTATGGTTCGAAGGGCGTCAAATAAATGCCGCCGGCATGCTGTGATACTGCCCGAAGCCTTGAACTATGCGGCCGTAAATGTGACGATTTCTGAATCGGTATTCCGTTTTACTCTTCCTTCGCTTTCAAGATATCTCAGGTGGGCGATTGCCTCGCCTGTTGCGAACCATTTCTGGGCGATAGGAAACACGTCCCAGCTTTCACAATCGATGTCCCAGGTCATGCCTGCCGCGATCTCATAGGCGTTTTTGCGGTCATGGCCAAGGACCTCAAGGGTTTCATTTGCCCGGCTTTCATGATGCTCTTTCAGCTCGTCAATCCGCCCTTTCAGATCGGTAAAAAAGTTCCGGTGTCCCGGAAGGACGATATCGACGTCGAGGGTATATACTTTTTCAAGACTGTCGATATAATCTTGAAGCGAATTGATCTGATAGGCCCAGGATTCTATATGGGGCGTGATGTCATAAAGGATGTGGTCGCCCGACAGAAATGCCTTTTTGTCCGCTTCATACAGACAAATATGTCCCGGGGTATGGCCCGGAGTCGCAATACACTGAAGGCGGTAATCGCCAACTGTGATTATATCGCCGTCATCGATCAAGCTGAAGTCCGGCACTGTCTGGGGACTGTACTTGAAACCGGGGTGGTTGTTCAGCGCTCTCATAAGTTCATTTTCAGGAAAACCGTTAATCCCGGCAAATTCCAGCATCGTATTCCAGCCGCCATCTCTCTTGAAAACCTGGGAATCGATTCTGCTGAAATGGATCGTGCTTGACTCTGTTGCAAGGCGGGTAACCAAGCCCGAGTGATCGGCATGCATATGGGTAATGAAAAAATCGGTTTTCATCAAATCGATTTCAAGTTTTTCTATTCCTTCCTGCATGGCCTCGAAACAGACAGCGCGGTTGAATCCGGTATCGATGATGAGGTTTCGATCCTCACCTTTTATGAAGTAGGAGTTCAGTTCCTTCAGGGGGCTGTTGGGCAGGGGGACGGCGATTCGATAAAAGTCTTTCATTACCTCGTCAATCATGTGTTTCCTCTCCTTTGGCAGATATGATACAATTGGATCCTATCACGTAAAAGGGCAAGAAACAAGATTTTAAGTAGGCGCATTGCCGTTATTCATTGAAGAATTCTGAAGGATGAAGCTCAGTGCAGCATATTGGCCTCATTGTGAATCCCTCATCATTGAACATTGGATGCAGAACATGGAGCATGTGCAAGAAAGGAGAGTATCCCGTGAGCGTTGTTGTCGATTTTGCAATCTTTCCCACTGACAAGGGGACAAGCGTCAGTCCTTATGTGGCCGGAATGTTGAGAATAATCAGGCAAAGCGGATTGCCCTATACGCTCGGCCCGATGGGAACGAGTGTAGAAGGGGAGTGGCCGGAGGTAATGGCTCTCGTAAACAGTTGTTTCGAAGAGCTTCGCAAGGATTCGGGCCGTATTTATCTTTCCTTGAGAGCCGATTACCGTGAGAATGCCTCGGGCCGCCTCGAGGGCAAAGTACGATCTGTGGAAGAAAAAATGTAGAGATATTTCTCTTTTCGCACAGGTTGAAAAAAGATTTTTCAAAACCTCTCATAAGAGAAAACGATTTACATTGAATTTCCCTGGACGATTTTGGAGAAATCGGCGATCCGGAAGAAGAGGCCTCTCAGCCGGGCCAGAAGCGACATTCTGTTTGTTCTCACTTTTTCGTCTTCGGCCATTACCAGTACTGTATCGAAAAATGCATCCACCGGCTTTCTCAGGCGCGCCATTTCGATCAAGGCATCGGCATAACGGTCTTCATCCGCGGCTGCGCGGGTGTTTCGGCTGATGTCGTTGAAAGCGCCGAAGAGGTTCCGCTCTTCGTCGCTTTCGAAGAGTGTTTCTTCGACCGGTCCTCCCTCCCAGTTTTTCAGGATATTTACAACCCTCTTGAATGCCGTGACGAGAGGCTCAAAATCGGGATGGTTCTTGAAGTTCTCCACTGCCTCTATCTTTCCGAGTGCGCGTACCAGGTCCGCCCCGTCAACCGCCAGTACGGCATCGACGACATCGTAGGGATGCCCCTGGGATATGAGCTGATTTTCAAATCTTGTTTTAAAAAATTCCAGTATATCCCGTTTTGCCTCGCCGGCGGGTCTTTTGAGCGTGTCCTTCAAAATGGCGAGGCTGGCATCGACAAGATCATCGAGGCGAAGAGGGTATGACCGCTGCTGGATTATATTGATGATACCGAGTGCCTGTCTTCTGAGCGCGTAAGGGTCGGCCGTTCCCGTGGGAATCAGGTTCACGCCGAAGCAGCCGGCAATGGTATCCATTTTATCGGCAATACTGACAATCGCGCCTGTTTCGGTCTCGGGGAGATCTCCTCCCGCCTGCACCGGAAGATAGTGTTCGTAAATTGCTGCGGCCACTTCGGGATTTTCGCCTTCGAGCCGCGCGTATTCCCTGCCCATCACACCTTGAAGTTCCGTGAATTCGTACACCATCTGGGTCTCGAGGTCAGCCTTGCAAAGAAGCGCCGCCCGGTCGACAAGTTCTGCCCTGGACGTATCGATACGTTCCGCGATCCACGCAGCAAGCGTTCGGAATCTTGACACCTTTTCATAGGATGTACCGAGAAGGCTGTGAAAGATGACATTTTTAAGATCTTCAAGGCGGTCGGCCAGAGGCGTTTTCCTGTCTTCTTCGAAAAAGAAACGGGCATCGGCGAGGCGGGCCCGCAGTACTTTCTGATTTCCTTCCGCCACGACCGAAGGATTCCTCGCGACGGTATTGTTTACGGTAATGAAATGGGGGAGAAGGTTTCCCTTCCCGTCGACGACGGCAAAATATTTCTGGTGCTTCATCATCGAGGTGATAAGCACTTCTCTCGGCAGATCGAGAAATTCCCTGTCGAAAGTGCCGCAGACGACTGAAGGGTATTCGATAAGGTAGGCGACTTCATCGAGAAGCGCTTCATTTTCCAGCACGGTTCCGGAAACTTCGTACGCGGCCTTTCGTGCTTCTTTCCGGATGATCTCCTTGCGTGTGTCCGGATCGGCTATCACAAAATGCGCCTTCGTTTTTTCGAGGTAATCGGCTGAATCTTTCACCTCGAATGGCCCCGGGTTCATGAATCTATGACCTCTGCTTGTGTTTCCGCTCATTACGTTTCCAACAGTAAAGGGGATTACCGCACCGCCGAAGAGGGCCATGATCCAGTGGATGGGGCGGGCGAACCGTATATCAAGATCCATCCAGCGCATGGATTTCTGAAACGGAATGGACCTTATGAAATCGGGTAAAAAAGCTGCCAGTATCGAAGCCGTATCTTCGCCCGCGATTTTTTTTCGGGCAACCAGATACTCTCCCTTGTCAGTGGCAATTCGCTCCAGTCCGGATACTTCCATTCCCTGTCCGCGGGCAAACCCCTGGGCCGCCTTTGAGGGATTGCCGCTTTGATCAAAGGCAACCCGTACTGCCGGCCCCATTTTTTCAATGATCTGGTCTTCCTGCCTTTCCGCCGTATCTGCAACCGCAATAAAAAGGCGCCGCGGAGTCCCCAGTGTTGTGATCGTTCCATGGGCAATGCGTTTTTCTGCGAGCCCTCGGCTCATCATCTGCTCCATGTCGCTGAGCGCCTTCGGAAGAAAGGCGGCCGGGATTTCTTCGGTTCCGATTTCAAGCAACAGTTCTTGCGCCATTTGATAGTTTCCTTTCACCCTTTTATCTGCCTGTGCGTTTTTCCATGAGAGGATACCCCATTTCTTCGCGCTGTCGTGCATACCCTTCTGCGGAAATCCTGGCCAGATTACGCACCCGCCCGATATAGCTCGTCCGTTCTGTCACGCTGATTGCTCCCCGGGCATCGAGTATATTGAATATATGAGAACATTTGAGACAGTAATCATATGAGGGGAGGACAAGATTCAGGGCAGCCGCTTTTTGCGCTTCCGTTTCGTACATGGTGAAAAGCTGCCGCAGCATGTCCACATCGGCATGTTCGAAATTATATGCGGAAAACTCCACCTCCCCCTGGTGATGAACATCGCCGTAGGTAATGCCGTGTCCCCATTCAAGGTGATAGACGTTATCCACATTCTGAAGATACATTGCGATTCGTTCGATTCCGTAGGTAATCTCGACGCACACCGGATGAAGATCGATACCGCCTACTTGCTGAAAATAGGTGAATTGAGTGATTTCCATTCCGTCGAGCCATACCTCCCATCCAAGGCCCCATGCTCCGAGTGTGGGAGATTCCCAATCGTCTTCCACAAATCGGATGTCATGATCCAGAGGATCGATGCCGAAGCTTCTGAGGGAATCGAGGTAAAGGTCCTGAATATTCATGGGCGACGGTTTCATGATCACCTGATATTGATAATAATGCTGCAGACGGTTCGGATTTTCACCATACCTTCCATCGGTAGGACGCCGGGATGGTTCAACATATGCCACATTCCACGGTTCCGGACCGAGGGATCTGAGAAACGTTGCGGGATTGAACGTTCCTGCGCCGACTTCTATATCGTAGGGCTGCTGTATGATACACCCCTGGCCGGCCCAATATGAATTGAGGGCGAATATAAGTTCCTGAAAGGTCACAACAGCCTCCTTGGAGTGGTTTTATCTCTGTAAATCGGCGGGACAGTATCACTAAGAAAAAAAGGTGTCAAGATATAAAGGGGCTTATTCAAATAGTATCGGTCAGATGCTTCACTTCCATAAGCACGTTAAGTGACTTCAATTGCCTGCCGGTGATATGGCGGATCAGGGGGACAAGGAACAAACGGCTTTCCCTCAGAGAGTATTCGGTGAATATCAGGCGGCGCAGTTTTTCCACAGGCATGTTTTTCCCCGCAACAAGCGTCCGTGCCGTACCCGGTGAAATGCTGATTCTGCCGGCGGTAAGGGGTGCGCATTTTTCACATTTGATTCCTCCGTCACTGATTCCGAAGGAAATTTCTTTCAGACTTTCAACGGGTTTCCTGCAGGAGATGCAGTGTCCGAGGGTGGGTTCGTACCCTGATATGCACAGGAGACGAAACTCAAAAAGGCGCATAATGGACTCCCCGGCCTTCTCCGCCTCGAGCAGATTCAGAAAATCAGACATATGCTTGAAAAGACGATGGCTTACGGCCCCTTCTTCAGTAAAGCTGTCGGCAAGGTCGATAAAATAGGAAGCCATAAGCGTTTTTTCAAGATCCTCCCTGATGCGGGGAAAATGGTTTAAGACGCGGCAGTCTTCGATAAGGCAGAGTCCTTCCGCTCTTCGCCTTGAAAAAATAATCGCCGACAATGAAAAAGGTTCGATAGCGTTGGCGAATCTCTTCTGGCTTCGCCTTGCCCCTTTGGCAATACCCTTTAATTTTCCCGTTTGATCGGTAAAAAAAGTGACGATCCGGTCCGATTCACCGTAATCCCTGAAATTAAGGACAAAGCCCGTCGCTTTATTTTGCATTTTCCCCGTCATGTCAAAAGGTTGATAAACACGGTCGCAAGGCCGAGAAAAGACAGAAAGCCGAAGGCATCGGTGAAAGCCGTAATGAATATGTGAGATCCAAGTGCCGGGTCAAGGTGAAACCACTTGAGGGCGAGCGGAATCAGGACGCCGATAAGCGTTCCTGCAAACACGTTGATTATCATGGCAAGTCCAAGCACGAAGCCTAACACGGGGATACCTTTCCAGAAGTAGGCAATGGTGCCTATCACGATTCCCACGGCCACCCCGTTGGTCACACCGACGAGAATCTGCCTGTAAAGGGCCTTTTTTGCATTTTCGAACGTTATTTCGCCCAGTGCCATTCCACGGACGATAAGAGTCAGCGTCTGACTGCCTGCATTGCCGCCCAATCCTGCGACTACCGGCATGAATACCGCCAGGGCGACCATGATTTTAATGGTATCTTCAAAAAAGCCGATGACCAGCACCGAAACGAGAGCAGTGACAAGATTGAGATAAAGCCAGGGCAGGCGTTTCTTGACGGATTCGAAAGGGCTGTTGAAAACGCTGTCGTCTTCATCGAGTCCGGCGATCCTGTAAAGGTCCTCAGATGTTTCCTCCTCCATGACATCGATGATGTCATCAATGGTGATTCTTCCCAGAAGATGTTTTTCCTGATCGACGACAGGCAGTGAGACAAGATCGTATTTCTCAAACAAGCGGGCGACCTGTTCCTGGTCGAGATCCGGTTCCACGCTGGGGATTGCAGAATCGATTGCGCCGATTGCGGGGCTGAATCTTTTTGCCGTGATAAGGCGCTGCAGAGGGACTGCGCCTATGAGTCTGTGTTCTTTGTCAACGATGAAGATGTTATAGATGTTTTCGATATCGTCCTTTGCATCGACAACTGCCT
This sequence comes from Syntrophales bacterium, assembly GCA_023230565.1. Lineage (GTDB taxonomy): Bacteria > Desulfobacterota > Syntrophia > Syntrophales > UBA2210 > JALNXD01. Next base: position 61,438 of record JALNXD010000009.1, on the reverse strand, counting down.
GGAAGGCGTCATTGATTGTTGCATCAGCCGTGACGAAGACGAGCTCCGACTGCATGATGCCTCCCGCCGTATCGTCTTCATATTTGAGAAGTTCTTTTACATCGTCAGATTCTTCCGGCTCTATACCCTCGAGGACTGCCTTTGCCTGATCTTCCGTCAGTTCTGCAATGAAATCGGCTGCATCATCCGAATCCATTTCATCTATTATTTCGGTGAGCTTTTTTTCTGAAAGTTCTTCGATGATCTGTTCCCGCGAAAGATCGCTGAGCTCCAGGATAACATCGGAAGCCTTTTCTACATCGAGCAGGGAAAAAAGATGAATTTTCTCCTGTTCTTCCAGATTATCGATCAGATCGGCTATATCTGCCGGATGAAGCCTGGAAAAAAGATCGATGATATCGAATTCCCGGTTGAGGCTGATCAGTTCCTTCAGAGTGTTGAGGTGTTTTATTTCTTCTTCCCGTGATTTCATTTTAACACCTCCTTTCGAAATCCGGATCGGACAATGTATACTTCAGCGGGACAAATCCAAAGAAATATAGGACAATAACACTCCTCATTCAATTTCACAAGGGCAAGATACAAAGATGGCGAAAATTAACAGGGAACTGTCGGTTCTTCGAATGACAAGGTCTGCCGTCCTGCCTCCCCCGGATGTATGCGTCTTTCGCCATACTGCGGATATATTCTTCGATTACAATGAAAGGTGATCCGGGTGCTTTCCGCTACAGACCGGACCGGTATTTGATTTCTCCTCCGACCATGGTCATAACGGAGCGGCCCCGAAGCTGCATTCCCTGATAGGGGCAGTTTCTGCTTTTTGAGTGAAATCGGGCTGCGTCCACAGTCCAGGTGACTTCGGGATCTATAACGGTGATATCGGCGGGAAGGCCATGCCGAAGAGAGCCGCCGGATACGCCAAGAATATCGGCAGGATTTGTGCTCATCTTTTTTATGAGGCCGCTCATACTGAGAATCCCTTCTTCAACAAGCCGGAGAGATAACGAAAGCGATGTTTCCAGTCCGATGAGCCCTGTTGCCGCATAGTCGAACTCAACCTCTTTTTCAATGGAAGAGTGCGGTGCGTGATCGCTTGCGATTGCATCGATAGTGCCGTCGGCAAGACCCTCCTTTATAGCCTCCAGATCCCTTTCGCTCCTGAGCGGAGGATAGACTTTGAGATTTGTAGAGAATGATCGCAGTGCTTCTTCGGATAAGGTGAAATAATGAGGCGCCGTTTCGGCGGTAACCGCAATTCCCGATGCTTTGGCCGCTCTGATGGCTTCTACCGACCCGGCGGTGCTGACATGGGCTATATGGACCCGGGTGTGTGTATATCGTGCGAGGATTATATCCCGCAGTACCATAATTTCTTCGGCAATATCCGGGCTTGCCGTCAAGCCGAGTTCGGCGCAGACAAGACCCTCGTTCATCATGCCGCCACGGGCAAGGCCAAGGTCTTCGCAATGCGAAATTACGGGCATATCCAGCGAATAGGCATATTCGAGGGCGCATCTCATGATTCCGCTGTCTGTTACGGGCATGCCGTCATCTGAAAAACCTGTCGCCCCGGCATCCTTAAGATCGGCGAATTCCGTGAGAATTTTCCCTTCCTGGTTCCGTGTCAGTGCTGCAATCGGGTATACTCGAGCCCGGCCTGTTCTTGCCGCCTGTGTGAGGATAAACTCCGTAACCGACCGATTATCGTTGACGGGGCTCGTATTGGCCATACAGGCAATAGCCGTAAATCCTCCTGCAACCGCCGCTTTCGTCCCTGATTCGATCGTTTCCTTATATTCGAATCCCGGTTCGCGCAGGTGCGTATGCATATCGATGAGCCCCGGGACAAGGATTCTTCCGCCTATATCAACAGAATCGATACTTCCTCGTGTTTTTACTTCCGAGATATCGATTTTGTTGTCTATGAGCGATATTTTTCCGTTTACAATTAAAATATCCAGTATATCGTCGATATTTTGTGAAGGATCGATTACTCTTCCCCCCTTAAGCAACAGCCTCATTATTGTCCTCCCGCCAGAAGATAAAGAAGCGCCATCCGAACGGCGACTCCGTTGGAGACCTGTTCGAGAATGGCCGAATGCGGTCCGTCAGCGATATCCGGTGCGATTTCAATTCCCCTGTTGATGGGTCCGGGGTGCATTACCAGAACATCTTCTTTGGCCAGCCTTATATTGTCGGCATTCAGACAGTATTGAGAGGCGTACTCGCGGAGAGAGGGAAATGTCGCTTTATTCTGCCGCTCAAATTGCATGCGGAGCATCATGATTACATCCGCTCTTTCAAGTGCCTTGCGCATATTCGTTTCTACCCTGACACCCATCCGGCCTATGCCGTACGGAAGCAGCATGGCAGGACCGCAGACTGTCACTTTCGCTCCCATTTTTGCCAGGCCGTATATATTGGACCGGGCAACCCTGCTGTGGGCGATATCTCCCACAATAGTGACTGCAAGTCCTCGAATATATCCCATTTTGTCTCTTATTGTCAGCATGTCCAGAAGCGCCTGAGTCGGGTGTTCGTGAGCCCCGTCGCCGGCATTTATAATTGATTGCTTCAGAAGCTTTGCAAGAATGTGCGGAGCCCCCGCACAGGCATGCCGCATAACGATAATATCGGGGTTCATCGACTCGAGCGTTTTTGCCGTATCCATCAGAGTTTCCCCTTTTACGACACTGCTCGTGGAGGCGGAGATATTAATTGCGTCGGCACTCAGCCGCTTGGCGGCTATTTCAAAAGATGTACGCGTTCTGGTGCTCGGTTCGTAAAAGAGATTGATGACCGTGCTGCCTCTGAGGGTCGGAACCTTCTTGATAGGCCGCTGGGATATTTCTTTAAATGAACCCGCGATATCGAGAACGAGATTGATCTCTTCCACACTGAAGTCCGCAATTCCAAGCACATCTTTTCGCACGAGTTTCATTTTATTTGACTTTCCCGCGTTGATAATTTCCTAAAAAGCCCCTGTTTTTTTACTTCCAAGTAAGTGGATGCGTCAGCGTATTCATGCTCTAAAACTTACTTTCCATTCATAAGGACGGCGTGACAGCATAATGGCATTTTACGAATCTATGGAGGTTAATTTTCTATGACCACGACTTCTTCGTGTGCCTTCGCCTCCGTGAGTGTTACATTCACCTCTTCCCAGAGGGATGAGGGAAGGTTTTCCCCCACATAGTCCGGCCTGATGGGCAATTCCCTGTGCCCCCTGTCTATCAGAACGGCCAGCCTGATGATCTTCGGTCTTCCGAAATCCATGAGCGCATCCATGGCGGCCCGTATCGTTCTTCCGGTAAATATTACGTCATCCACGAGGATAACTTTTTTGTTATCAAGGCAGCAGGGAATGTGCGTTTCTCCCAATTTGCGTTTTCCACCGGCCATCATCACGTCATCCCTGTAGAGATTAATGTCAAGTATTCCCGTAGGAATTGCTTTTCCCTCAATTCTGGAAATACGTTCGGAAAGCCGTTTGGCAAGCAAAATTCCCCCGGACCTGATTCCGATAAAAATCAGATCTGTGACTCCCTTGTGGTCTTCCAGAATTTCATAGGAGATTCTCATTATGGAACGCTCTATTTTATCTGCGTCCATTACTACTCGTTTTTTCGTATTCATTTCTGTTTCGCTCCCTTTGCCTCCCGGAACGGTGAATCTCCGGCGCTGCCGCGTTTCTTTTACATATCAAAAAAAAGCCTTCCCATCGGCAGACGAGAAGGCCGGAACTGATATTTCTTCAAGGCGGACCAAAACCATTTTATATTCCTCTGGACAGGCAAATTGAACAATGCGGAGTATATATCAGCGTCGTTTCGCCATGTCAAGGCGATTATACCTGCAATTGGCCGTGTGTGTTCCGTCCCTGATACTGACCCGGTGTTACGCGATACCTAACGAATGATATCTCCGATACGGTCCCACCTTACCGAACCGGCTTTTTTGTTCCATGACCAGTATATTATGAACGCTTTGCCCAGCACGTCCTCCAGGTTTACGAACCCCCAGAAGCGGCTGTCATAGCTCTGGTCGCGATTATCTCCCATTACAAAAATATGGCCGTCCGGCACTCTGACAGGGCCGAAATTATCTCTGGGCTGCAATGAACGCGGTTGAATAAGGGTATCTTTATAGACGCCGTGCCCGTCTTCATAGTGAGTGCCGTTTATGAATATTTTTTTGTCCCTGATTTCAATAGTATCTCCGGCCACGGCCATAACCCGCTTTATGAAATCCTTGCTTCTGTCCATTGGATAGATAAACACAACGACATCCCCCCGCCCGGGTTCGCTCACGGGAATCAGGGTCTTTCTGACAAGAGGGATTTTTACGCCATAAATAAACTTGTTTACCAGTATGTGATCGCCTATAAGGAGGGTTTCCTTCATGGAACCCGATGGTATTTTGAAGGCCTGGACAATGAAGGTTCGTATAAACAGGGCGATGAGAATCGCGATGATGATGGTTTTTGTATATTCTTTTATTACTTCCTTGTGACGTTCTTTCATTCGATTCCCCTCAGGAGTAAACCCGCGACAATACAAGCGCCGACATAATGATTGCGGCTGTTCCTTTAAGAAGCACGATTACGATTCTGCCTGCCCTTATCCCGGGGCGCTCTTTGAAAAGGGCCTTGATTTTTTTTCTTTCAATCTGCTCTACGAGGAGCAAACCGGTCATGCTGCCCAAAAGTATGCCCGCCATGGTTCCGAGTACAAAAAAAACGGGTGTTAAAATCACAGCGCCGGCAATTCCTCCGGCCAATGATGCGGCAAACGCTGTTTTCGATGACGGAAATCTCCTCACGCCTGCGACTCCGCCAATCAGGTCAATGCCCTCAGCGCTCAATGATATAGCTGCGAGAACCGCAATAAAGGCAACACCGATGGTTTCAAAATGAGTTACTGAAGCGTATGCAACGGTATCGATCAAAATTATCAGCGTTCCCGGCAATCTGAAAATAATGCAATATATCCCGAAGAACAGAAGAAGAATAAAGACGGTCACACCCGCTTCTTCAACAGGAGACAACGTGTTCTACCTCTTTTTCTTCGGTTTCGTCGGCCTGATTCTCTCCCATGCCAGTATTAACGGACTCGCAACAAAAACAGAGGAATAGGTTCCCACAATAATTCCCACAAGAAGAGCGAAGGCAAAATCGTGTATGACGGCGCCGCCCAGGAAGAAAAGCGCCGCCACGACGAGAAGGGTTGTAAGAGATGTCAGAAGTGTCCTGCTCAACGTCTGGTTTATGCTTCCGTTTACTACTTCCGCCGTACTTCGCTTCTTTATTCCCTTGATATTCTCGCGTATTCGATCGAAAACCACAATGGTGTCGTTAAGTGAATAGCCGATTATCGTGAGCAGTGCTGCGACAATCGGCAAGGTGAACTCCTTGCCGAGAATGGAAAAAATTCCTACCGTGATAAACACGTCTTGAAGAAGGGCGATAATTGCGCCAATGGCATATCTGAATTCGAAGCGCCAGGTGATGTAAATCAGTATACCCACCATGGCATAGAGTATTGCAAGTATGCCCTTGGTACGCAGATCCTGGCCGACTTTGGGCCCGACCACTTCAACGCGCCTCACTTCAAAATCGCCGGTTCCGTAGCTGGTGGCCAGTGCCTTTTCAATATCATCTGACAATCCCTTGAGATCGGAACTCGATTTTTCCGTTTTAATCAGAAATTCATTTTCGCCGCGTGTACCGAATCGCTGGATCACACTTCCTTCAAGATTCACCGCTCTTAAGGCATCGCGTATTTCATTGGCGCCGGTAGGTGTGGCGAATTTAATTTGAACCATTGTGCCGCCTGCAAAATCGATTCCCAGGTTGAGGCCTCCGTGCACGATCAACGATACTACACTTATTATAATCATCGCCAAAGAAACCCAGAAGGCGATCTTCATTTTTCCTACGAAATTTATATTTGTTCCAGCTTTGATAAATTCCATCGCCAGCTCCTATATCCTGACCAGTTTGATTTTTCTATGCCAGATGAGGTAATCGTAAATGATCCGTGTCACAAAAATAGCGGTAAACATGCTGCTTACGATACCGATTGAAAGAGTTACGGCGAAACCTTTGACCGGCCCCGTTCCGAATTGAAACAGCACCACTGCAGCGATCAGGGTTGTAATATTCGCATCTATAATTGTAATCAAAGCTTTTCCGTATCCTGCGGCAACGGCTGCTCTCGGCGATTTGCCGATCCTGAGTTCTTCCCTTATTCTTTCGAAAATAAGGACGTTTGCATCGACGGCCATTCCGATTGTGAGCACGATTCCGGCAATTCCCGGAAGCGTGAGGGTGGCTTTAAATGCTGCCAGCGCTCCCAGAATAATAAGAATGTTCAGGATAAGCGCGGTGTCCGCTATGATTCCCGAATAGCTGTAATAGAATATCATGAAAATTAGAACGATGATCATGCCGATTATTATCGACAGAAATCCTTTATTTATAGAATCCTGACCGAGTGAAGGACCTACAGTGCGCTGTTCCAGAATGTCGACCGGCGCGGGAAGAGCGCCCGCTCTGAGGACGATGGCAAGATCATGTGCCTCTTCCATGGTAAAGTTTCCTGTAATCTGGGCATTTCCACCCGATATGCGCTCCTGAATAACCGGTGCCGAATGCACGACACCGTCAAGAACAATGGCGAGGCGTTCTTTGACATGTTGTCCGGTTATCCTCTCGAAATCGCGGGCTCCCTGCGAATCGAATTTTATAGCGACATACGGTTCCCCGAAACGATTTCCGATTGCCACTTTGGCGTCTTCAAGCGATTCGCCCGTCAGGAGCGTTTTATCCTGCAGCAGGTAAGGAACGCGGGTGCGCTGGCCCGTAGAGGGATCCAGCCTCGAACCGTATGCCAGTACATCGCCGGGCGGCACATTGCCTTTCAGGGCTTCATCCAGGCTATGCCCGTCATCGACGAGCTTGAATTCCAGAAGGGCCGTTTTTCCGATCAGATTTATGGCTCTTTGCGGATCTTTTATGCCTGGGAGCTGTACAAGAATTCTCCCGTCTGCCTGTGGAACTATTTCAGGTTCCGAAACACCGAATTGATCGACTCTGTTCCGTATAGTTTCAAGACTCTGTTCATGAGCGAATTTTTTTATGGACTGGATTTGCTCGTTTTGCAATGTGAGCCGCAGTGTTTCTCTTCCCTCGGAGACCTTCGAATCTGCAATTATGAGATTAGAAAAGTTATCGTTCAAAAGAGTTCTGAATCGATCGGATGCTTCGCCCGATGCCAGCTCAATAGTGATGAACGTGCCGTCAACACGTTCAAGATTCCGGAACCGGATTCTCTTTTCCATGAGGAACTCTTGAAGATTGTTGGCAATTCGTTCCACTGAACTTTCAACCGCCTTGTCTGCTTGAACCTCCAGTACAAGATGCATGCCGCCCTGGAGATCCAGACCCAGATGAATCTTTTCACTGGGCAGATTCTTTTTCCAGAATGAGGGGATGTGATCAGTTAACGAGGGCATCAGATAAAAAAGTGCAATGAGGATTACTATCAGGCTTATTCCGATCCTCGCTTTGATATTCCTGTCGAACATGGATGTATTCCTTCCTCCGTGAACGCTTCGTTATTCCTGAGCGGCTTTCTGAGTAATCCCTGCAATCGCGCTTCGAGATATTTTTATCCGTGTTTTTTCGGCAATCTCGAGTGTAACGATCTGTTCCGTGATTCCGGTGATCTTCCCATGGATTCCACCTGTCGTCACAATTTGATCGCCGTGGCCAAGATTGTTCAGCATCTCTTTTACTTCTTTCTGCTTCTTCTGCTGCGGCCGAATCATGAGAAAATAGAAAATTGCAAAAATAGCGACCATTAAAATAATAAAGTGGAGATCTCCCCCTCCTTGGGCTCCTCCACCGCCCTGTCCGGGTGCTCCCATTGCGTATGCTAATCCGGATATCATTTTTTCCCCTCCTCAATCGTTCTTGCGTATATTTTTCAGAAAATTTCTGCGAAAGTCCTCGAAGACTCCCTCTTGTATAGATTTTCTGATATTTTCCATCAGTGTTAAATAGAACGATACATTGTGTATCGTATTCAAAACAATCGCCAGGATCTCCCTGGCGATAAACAAGTGCCGCAAATAGGCCCGGCTGTAATTCCGGCAGGTATAACATCGGCACTGCTCATCCAGCGGCGCCTTGTCCTCCCTGTATCGGGCGTTCTTTATAGCAATCTTTCCACTATTTGTAAACAACATTCCGTTGCGGGCATTTCTCGTCGGCATGACGCAGTCGAACATATCAATGCCCAACGCAGTGCAGGCAAGCAGGTCTTCCGGCGTTCCCACGCCCATGAGATAACGGGGTTTATCTTCAGGACACAGCGGTGCAGTCATTTCAACCATTTCATACATTATCTCTTTCGGTTCGCCCACACTGAGACCCCCCAATGCATATCCGTCAAAGCCGATATCGCAAATATCATCCACCGCCCTTTTCCGCAGCCGCGGCCACGCTCCACCCTGGATGATCCCGAAGAGGGCATTTCGTTCGGAGTTTTTCGTTTCCTTGCATCGGCGGGCCCACCTGACTGTCAATTCGAGGGATTTTTCGGTCTCGTCAAATGATGCGGGATAGGAAAGGCATTCATCAAGACACATCATAATATCCGAACCGAGCGCGTGCTGAATGGCAATACAATATTCCGGCGTCATGACATGAGATGAACCATCGATGTGAGACCGGAATACAACTCCTTTTTCCGAGAGCTTTCTCAAAGCACCGAGACTGTATATCTGAAAGCCGCCGCTGTCGGTAAGAATGGGATGATGCCAGTTCATGAATTCATGGAGTCCTCCCATTTTGCGTATAAGCTCGTGACCGGGCCTCAGATATAGATGGTATGTATTTCCGAGAATAATATCGGCTCCCAGTTGGCGCACCGTTTCAGGTAGAAGAGATTTGACGGTTGCCTGCGTTCCCACAGGCATGAAGGCAGGCGTCTTTATCTGCCCGTGAGAAGTCGTGAGTGTTCCGAGGCGGGCCCGGGAACCGGCATCTTTCTTTAAAAGATTAAAATGAAAGGGTTCTTTTTTGGAATCGAGTGTCAATTTTTATTCCTGTTCCTGCTTTCCATTGTAATGCCCTTTTTCGGCATTACGGGCTTCCAGCCAAGTAATGCGTGAGCTCGTTTATTCCCCGATCAGGGGCATGAGATTCTGCCCGGCTCAGACCGGTGTTTCGTCCGGGAACGTCCTTGAAGCTGTTCCGGCAAACTCGCGCTTTGCACTCAATGGCGCGCGCCGAAAACGGGCGCTTCGTACAAGCGGGCGGGTATCACGCTGTTCATTTTTCATATAATAAGCATGCAATCTCCATAGCTGTAAAAGCGATATTTTTCTTCAATTGCCCTTGAATAGGCTTCTTTCATCAGTTCCGTTCCCCCGAATGCACACACGAGAAGAAATAACGAAGACGAAGGGAGATGAAAATTTGTCAGAAGTGCACCCACTTTTTTGAACCGGTATCCCGGATAGATGAAAAGGCTGGTGCTGCCGCTCTTCATTGTCAACATTCCTCTTTCGCCGGCAGATGATTCGAGCGTCCGCACCGAAGTAGTTCCCACTGCCACAATTCGTTTTGCCGTATTGATAATCGATGCCGAAGAGGAGGATACAAAAAAAGATTCGGATTCCATTGTGTGATCCTCAACGGTTTCTGATTCTATGGGAAGAAAAGTGCCGTATCCTACATGAAGGGTTACCGGGGCAATGGAGATTCCTTTTGCCCTTATCAGCCGGAGTATTTCATCGGAAAAATGAAGCCCTGCGGTCGGTGCCGCGACGGACCCGGGAACACTGGCATACACTGTCTGATATCTCTCAAGATCGGCTGTCCCGGCATTTCCGGCCTTTCTTTTTATATAGGGGGGAAGCGGGGCTCTTCCGTGTCGCTCCAGGAAGACATCGAAATCAAGATCGCTGTGAAAACTGAGAAGCCATTTCTTCGCGGTGACATTTTCCTCGACTTCGGCCCAGGAAGACCTGTCAAAAAATATTCTGGTTCCTTTTTTAACACGCTTGCCGGGCCTCAAGAGGACTGTCCACTCAAGTGCACTCACTTTTTCAAGAAGCAGCAGTTCTATAGTTCCCCCTGTCGCCTTTTTACCGACCAGACGGGCCGGTATTACTTTGGAGTCGTTTACTACGAGGGCATCTCCGCTTTCGAGATAGAAAGGGAAATCATGGAAATATCTGCTTTCGATTACGCCGGTTGACCGGTTTACCACCATCATGCGGGACCTGTCCCTCACCGAGCACGGTTTCTGCGCGATCAGTTCGCCGGGAAGATGGTAATTGAAATCCTCTGTTTTCATATTTCGTGCTTTTATAATGAAAATTCAGGCAGATAATCAGAAAAAAGAAAGGAAGTCAAATAAATTATATCACCTGCGGCCGGATTCCGGGGATTTCGATCTCCGTAGTTTTACATCCTTCCGAAATACACGAGCGAAAGACCGATGAGTACCGATATAAAACCGAGGACCCGGAGAGTAGAATCAGGTGTTTCAGCGACTTTCATAAGATACGTTTTGATTCGGTCGGGAAAAACGAAATAGGGAAGTCCTTCGATGATTAACACTAGTCCTGTCAGACAGAGTAGAAACTTCATGGCCCGTATTTTTTCCCCTTACCTTTCTTTTGAGAGATTCCACAGCCGGTTCATCTCTTCCATTGGTGCATCTTGAGGATCTTTGCCCGCTTTTTTTAATTCCGCTTCGATAAATGTATACCTCTTTGCAAATTTTGCGATCGATTTCAAAAGCGCCCGGTCGGGATCCACGGCAGCGAAGCGAGAGAGGTTTATCATCGAAAAAAGAAGATCGCCGAATTCTTCTTCGATGTGTGCGGCATCATGTTTCAAAAGGGCTGCCTTGAATTCATTTATTTCTTCCTCTACCTTATCCAAAACCCCTTCTATTGAATCCCAATCAAAGCCCGCCCTGGCTGCCTTTTCGCCTATCTTGCGCGCTTTTACCATGGGAGGAAGCGAACGGGGTATGTCTTCCAGAACCGATTCAGGCCTGTAGCCGTCTCCACGCTCTCTCTTTTTTATTTCTTCCCAGTTTCTTCTGATGGATTCGACTGATTCAGCCTTTGTAGTGCCGAACACATGAGGATGACGGCGAATCATTTTTTCCGATATTCCCGACATAACCTGGGCGATGTCGAATTCATCAGCCTCTTCGAACATGTGCGCAAGAAAAAGGATTTGAAACAGAAGGTCCCCCAGCTCTTCTTTTATATGATCAGGCGATCCTTCGATGACGGCATCCACAGTCTCGTACGCTTCTTCAACAAGATAGCGGTTCACGTCAAGAGGGGTTCTTGTCCGGTCCCAGGCACATCCGTCAGGCGATCTCAAACGTGCGATAATTTCAAGAAGCCTTTCCAGTTCGGATGTTGCCGAATCTCTGCTTTGTGCCACAGGGCACCTCCGTTTGTCGTGCGGCCAGTTGCCACATCGTATCTAGCACGAATCAAGCCAGGTGTCAAAAGTCAGTTTTATAAACCACCTCTGATTTTGTTCAAAGTGCTTGACCTTTTTTTCAATAAATGGTAGGCGAAGCGAAGCCGCCGGCGTATCGTGTATCCTGAGGAGGTTTACTATGGGAAGGGAAGTCCTCGCCCCCATGCCAGGAAAGATTCATGAAATTATGGTCGATATCGGTGACAGAGTGGAAGCGGATGAAGAAATTATAGTCATTGAAGCAATGAAAATGGAAAATTCGGTGTACACTCCCGTCGATGGCAGGGTGGCGGAAATACGAGTGGAAGAAGATGAAAAAGTTGAAGTGGATCAGGTCCTTGTAATTCTTGATTGATTTGCAGCTACAAAAAAATGCCGGGCTGAAAATGGAAATCGCCCGGCGTTTTTTTATCTGAACAGACGTTTCAGCCGATCTCATTCGTCTCAACAGGCCATTCGCCCCTTTCAGTAAGCACATCCCGGTAAATCGCAAGAGCCTCATTGACCGCCGGCATACCTCCATAGGGTGCAAGCTGGAAAAAAATTTCCGCGAGTTTTCCCCTGTCGCACCCGACGTTCAGCGCTGCGTTAATATGCAGCTTCAACTCATCGGGCGCCCTGAGCGCCGCGAGCATCGCGCAGGCGGCCATCTGGCGCTCCTTCAATGTAAGCACATCCCTGGAGTACAGATTACCGGTGATGAACATGGAGAAATCATTGGCAAGATCTCTGTCGAATGCCTTCCACATATGATAAGGCGGGTTCATCCGGATTCCTTTGCCGAAAAGCAGTTCAGCTCTTTTCCGGGTTCTCTTCTTTATATCTTCATTACTCACTACCTGCTCCTCCTCCATTGAACTCTTCTTTAATCCGGACATTCCGAACGAATGTCGATCCCGATGAACCCGGGATCAAAAGCTTTCTAACGCTTTCGACATTCATAGACATCGCAGTCTCTGTCCTGGAAATATATGTAGTCGTAAAGAGATTTGCTTTTTGAAGCAAATATTTCTTCTCCCCGCTTTCTGCACACGGGACAGCTTTGGCCGGGTACGATTACAGCGAAGATTCTGTTGCCTGTAGTAGCTCTTGAATCTACGGTTACAAGACCGCTGCAGTCATTACAGAGACGGACCGATTCGGTCTGTTCTTCATGAATATTATCCGTGTCGTAATAAATGCTCTTCGTTCGGCTTTCGAACTGACCGCTTCGAGGCAATTTATTCTTTTCATCATTTCTTGATTCCCATTTTTTCATAAGTGCCGAGGCAAGTTCTTCTATGTATTTTGTGGTTTCAGGTTTCTGTTTTATCAAAGCCGGATCGTAATCCGGTTCCCGTACCTGTGAATAATCGAGTCCGGCCATTGCAAGAATGATTCCGACATTAATATAAGGCAGGGCGGTTTCCACAGAATACCCTCCCTCGAGGACGGCGATATGGGGTGACAGGCGTTCGCTTAAAATCGCATACCCCTGGGCCGTAAAATTCATGTTGGTTATCGGATCGGTGTAATGATTGTCCTGGCCCGCGGAATTGATGATTATATCCGGATTATAATCCTTCAATATGGGAAGAATCACATTGTCGAGCGTGAACAGGAAACCTTCTTCCGACGTACCTGGAGGGAGAGGAATATTGATATTGCATCCATACGCATTAGGGCCGCCGAATTCTCGCGGGAATCCCGTTCCGGGGTAGAGTGTTCTTCCGTCCTGATGAACGGAAATATAAAGTGTATGAGGGTCATGCCAGAAAATGTCTTCTGTGCCATCTCCGTGATGGCAATCCGTATCCACGACAGCTATTCGTTTGGGGCCGTATTTTCTCCGGATATATTCGATCATGATCGCTTCAATATTAATATTACAGAATCCTCTGGCTCCATGAACCACCCTCATTGCATGATGTCCCGGCGGGCGCACGAGTGCAAAGGCATTGTCCACGTTCTTTTCCATTACTTTTTCAGCGGCGGTTATTGCGCCGCCTGCGGAAATCAGGTGAGACTGAGTGGTTACCTTTTCTGCATCAGGTACACTTATGTGGATTCGATTTATATCCTCATATGTTGCGAGACCGGGTTTATATTCGATAATATTTTCAAAATCGAGAAGTCCTTCTTCAAATACCTGGTCCTGTGTATAAAGGAGCCGCTCTTCCCGTTCGGGATGGGTCGGTGAAATAGCCCAGTCAAAGGCGGGGAAAAAAACAAGGCCCGTTTTTTTTATTTTCTTCATTGGTTTTTCCTTCTTCCGGGTAAGCGAATTTGAAAACGCGTATCTGGCAGCTTTCTTTCACGTCGTCCTCATGCTGATACTTGAGCAATATAATTGAACACACGCAGCAGCATCATTTGATTATCATAAAAAGACCGGCTTTATCGGGCTGGGGCGCTTTTCATACAGCGGGAGATCAGCCCCGGTTTCACCTGGCCTTTGATTCTGATGTTTTGGCCGACTTTTGAGTACCCTCTTACCATATTGAAAACGTGCTCTTCGATAATTTCAAGCTCCAGATCCTCTTCAGCAGCACCCATTGAAAGGGCTCTTTCCCGCAGTTTTTCCTTGCAAATCCCGATGGCATCGGCCTTTGAAAATTTTGGCGAAATTGAAAGCTGCAGCCCTTCTTCCACAATAGTCGCAATCATTTTTTCGGTATCGGCAAGGACAGTCAGTTCCGTGGTCGTTCTCGCCAGGGCGGCGCCTACGGCATTGGCAACCTCTGCGTGATCGGGAATATTTACGGAATACCCCAAAATACTGCCGATTGCGGGCGCCATGGGTTCGGCCGGACCGCCTACCGCGTAAAGCCTTTCCGGTTTTATGCGCTTTCCTTCCAAAAGTTCGTGGATGGTATAGACGGGTTCATTGTTCACTTCTTCCACCATACCAATTACCGCCCGGGCAATCTTTCTGCAGGTTTCGTCAAAAATGGTTTCAGCCGCTTTCCCTGCAGTGTGGCCGGCCTTTTGAGCAATTGTGCCGATCGCAGCAAGGGCCTTTTCTTTATCGCCTATTTCCGTGAGTCCGAGGACGACCATGGCGTCCGTCGGGGTGGGGCACGGCCCTCCAAATGCCGCAGCCGGTCCTTTTCTTTCCGGACCGATTATATATTCACCATTTACAAATTCCGCTGCACTGTCACCGCCGATTCCGATTGACCGCGTCCGGAGCCCGCGTATCAACGTTTTATGGCCCGCAATAGTTACACCCAGCGGTTCCAGAAGAGGCGAGCCGTCCGCGAATATGGCAATATCAGTCGTAGTGCCTCCTATATCCAGTGCGACTGCGTCCGTCGTGAATTCAGCCAGGCTCAGTATCCCCATTATGCTTGCCGCCGGTCCGGAAAGTATTGTCTGCACCGGGTACCGGGCTGATTGATTGATTTCAAATGTCCCTCCGTCGGCTTTAAGGATGAAAATGGGGAAGGAAGCTTTGAACCGGCCTGCAAACGCGGTGACCATTGTTATAAAATCTCCGTAGATATCTGAAATGGAGGCGTTCAGATATGTGGTGGCAATACGCCTTGGGAAATTAAGGTTCCCCGACATTCTATGGCCGAGCGAACAGTGGCTGAATGTGAATCCGAGCGCGTCTTCGATATCGGTTTCAATGTCGGGATTGCGGCAGGAAAATTTCCCTACAATACCTATATGATCAATGCCGCTGGTTTTAAAAAGCATTCCTGTTTTTTGGACAGTTCCCTTGTCGATCGGCGCCACCGGAATGCCTCTGTGGTTTACATATCCGGAGACAAAATGGCAATTTTCGTTTATCCGGAGCGCACTGGGCGAAAGACCCGGCCCGCTCGCCAGAATCATGCCTACCGGGCTGGTCAGGTTCTGGACGATTGCATTGGTTGATATGGTGGTGCTCAGCACTACCCGTTCGAGATCCTCAGGATTTGTTTCATGCAGCGCTTTATCAGTCACTTTCAGAAGAGAGCGGGAGAGATCGATCCGGTCGGTTACGACCTTTACCTTTTCTACAACTCGATTGCCGTCAATGAGTACGGCATCGGTATGTGTCCCTCCCACATCGATTCCCAGAATCATTTTGTTACCCTCAAGTATTTTTCACAAGCTCGTTATCATAGGAAACTATGCGAGTCAATTTATCATTTTTTTGAAACGAGCGCCATTGGATTGAAACCCCGGATCGCTTGTCCGGCATCGGTCGGCCCTCGTTTCATGTGTGTGCCGGCGCAGGGATGAAGCAGCCGGGGAGCGATTCTTGTGTGTGCGCGGGCAGACCCCGGGACGGATTGAAATCAGGAAGTGTACGGCATTTTATCTTCCGGTCTCAAAGCGATCTACAAGAACCTGATTTATTTATTCAATTCAAAATAACAGATTGACCGTGACCTTTCTTGTATGATAAATTTCACCTCCGTATCCAGAACGCTCGCGAATGATCCGCCACATACCAAAATGTAGAATAACAGAGAGGAGCCAGAAGAGAAATGATCGAGTTTGTAAAAATGTGCGAAGAATGTAATCCGGGAGAAATTGAATTCCTGCAAGCTGTATCGGAAGTTGCAGAATCAGTGAAGCCGGTGATCGAAAAACATCCCGAGTACCGGAAGGCAAAAATCCTTGAAAGAATAGTCGAGCCCGAGCGGCTGGTGATTTTCAGAGTACCCTGGGTTGATGACAAAGGCGAGGTTCAGGTCAACCGGGGATACCGGATTCAGATGAACAGTGCTATCGGGCCTTATAAGGGAGGGTTCAGGTTTCATCCTTCGGTAAATCTGAGCATCCTGAAATTTCTTGCCTTTGAGCAGGTATTTAAGAATTCGTTGACGACTTTGCCCATGGGCGGAGGCAAAGGCGGTTCCAATTTCGATCCCAAGGGGAAATCGGATCTGGAGGTAATGCGGTTCTGCCAGAGTTTCATGAGTGAGATATTCAGACATATTGGACCCAATACCGATGTGCCCGCCGGTGATATAGGCGTAGGCGCCCGGGAGATCGGTTATCTGTTCGGAACCTATAAAAAACTGAAGAACGAATTTACCGGCGTGCTTACCGGCAAGGGACTGGATTGGGGTGGAAGCCTGATTCGTCCCGAAGCGACCGGTTACGGCGCAGTGTATTTTGCCTCGGAGATGCTTGCAACGAGAAACGATTCGCTCGCAGGAAAGAGCTGTCTTGTATCCGGTTCAGGGAATGTCGCGCAGTATACGGTAGAAAAGCTTATCGAACTCGGTGCAAAAGCAGTAACCCTGTCCGATTCTTCGGGATATATTTACGACGAGTCAGGAATTGATCGCGGAAAACTTGACTATGTAATGCAGCTGAAAAATATTGAACGAGGCCGTATCAAGGAATATGCCGATAAATACCCGGAAGCTGTCTATACGCCGGTCGATTCGTCACTCAATTACAATCCTCTCTGGAATCATAAGGCGGATTGTGCGTTTCCGAGTGCAACTCAGAATGAAATCAATGCGGCAGATGCTCAGAATCTTATAAACAACGGTATATACGTCGTAAGCGAAGGAGCTAATATGCCGACGGTTCCGGGAGGCGTCGACATTTTTCTTGAGAACGGAATTCTTTACGGACCCGGAAAAGCGGCAAATGCCGGAGGTGTTTCCGTGTCGGGACTCGAAATGAGCCAGAACAGCATTCGTCTGAGCTGGTCGAGAGAAGAAGTCGACAATTACCTGAAACGTATAATGTCAAGCATACATAAAGCATGTGTCGCGGCCGCGGAAGAGTACTCTACGCCCGGCAACTACGTAAACGGTGCGAATATTGCCGGATTTGTAAAAGTCGCCAAAGCAATGCTGGCCCAGGGGATTATTTAGGAACTCATGAACATTGTCAAAGAGCGGGCAGCTGCCCGCTCTCGACTCTCACTGCCGGATCAGCGGATACTTCCGTTCCCGGCAGCATACTCAGCCGGGAGGGCACACAAAGTGGTACGACAGACCTTTGACGGCAGGGGAGGGCGCGTAAGGCGTTCCTCGGTCGATAACGCCAAACCTGAAAAAGGGCGAACTGTTGATGAAATTATCAGAGAATTAAAGTCTGATATGAAAAAACCGGCAGGAGAGGATTACCGGGAACGATCACTCTCGATGCACGGGCTTGTCTGTGCCCGATGCGGACGCGAATTCGATCATACCACACGTCACCTTCTTACGGTTCACCACAAGGACGGCAATCACCATAATAATCCTCCCGATGGAAGCAATTGGGAAAATCTATGCGTATACTGTCATGATGATATACACAGCCGGGAGGTCCTTGGCGAGTATCTTGAAGGTTCATCATCCGCGAAGGACAGGGAAGTAGTATACAATGATGCCCCTTCCGGCTCGGGATTCAATTCGCTCGCCGATAAATTGCAGAAGGCCTTGAAAAAACCGCATAAAACGTAATGTCATCCGGCGGTGCCGATGCAGCGTGGCACGTATGGGAACTTCCACGCACGCAAATGCGAAAGCTCATTGATTTTCCGATTTAGAGGACGAATTTTAAAATACCGTCTATTTTAAAAGAATTGAAATATCATTTTTATCAGTGTCGGTTTTATCTCCTACTGAAGTTCCGCAGAACACGCAGGTATAGTCATACTTCTCTCCGTTTGTGAGAACAAGAAGCAGGCGCTTTCGTACAGGCACGGAACGTCTGCAGCGGGGGCAGTACAATTCCGTGGCATCGAAATCGCCGAAGCTGTCCATCCTTCTCATGAGTCTCCATCCTTATCAGGTATCGTTTTTGCATTTTCGAGCCATACCGTTGCTTCACTGTCGCTGGGCGCGCGGTAATCTCCCCGCGGCGAAAGGGATCCCCCCGAGCCCACTTTCGGACCGTTCGGTATGCAGCTGCGTTTAAACTGGCTTGTTTTGAAAAACCGGTAGAGATATTCCATCAGCCAGTATTTGATTTCATCTATCCGGTATTCATTTCTCCTATGTTCCGGTATGTCCGGCCAGAATCCCCTCGTCTTGTCATGCCAGGCGCAGTATGCAATGAAAGCCACCTTGGAAGGAAGATATCCCAGCCGTGTGATATAAAAATTATTAAAATCCTGAAGTTCGTACGGGCCGATAACGGATTCGGTTTTCTGTGCCGGTTCACTTTCTGTTTTGCCCGGGATCAGCTCGGGACTTATTTCGGTTTCAAGTATGTCTGTGAGAGCCGACGCGGCTTCCGGGCCGAACTGGTTCGACGAGACTGTCCATCGTATCAGGTGCTGAATCAGAGTTTTCGGAACACTTGCATTGACTGCATAGTGGGACATGTGGTCCCCTACGCCATATGTGCTCCATCCAAGGGCAAGTTCGCTGAGATCGCCTGTTCCGACCACAAGGCCGCCTCTGAAGTTTGCGATCCTGAACAAGTGGGAAGTCCTTTCTCCGGCCTGCACATTTTCAAACGTCACATCGTAAACGTGCTCTCCTCCGGCAAAAGGATGCCCGATGTCTTTCAACATTTGCATACAGCTCGGTTTTATATCGATTTCGTTTGCTTCAACTCCAAGTGAACGCATTAGTCTAATCGCATTGGAGTATGTTTTTTTCGAGGTGGCAAATCCGGGCATTGTGTACGCTTTAACGTTTTCACGGGGCAGACTGAGAAAGTCCATCGTTTTGGCTGCGACAATGAGTGCATGAGTCGAATCGAGGCCCCCTGAAATCCCGATTACCAAGTGAGGAATTGATGAAGATTCCAGCCGTTTGGCAAGGCCCTGAATCTGGATATTGAAAATTTCATAGCAGCGCTGATCCCTTTTTTCAGGATTTTCCGGGATATAGGGGAAACGGGAATACTGCCTTTCGAGAATCATGCGCTCCTGAGGAATCGAAGCTGTAAATGTGACAGATCTGAACTTGCGAGCCCAGTCCTGGTGAGTCCGCATATTCTGCCCGAAACTGTTGGTGCGCATGCGATCTTGAGAAAGTCTGTCCAGATCTATATCCGCTTCTATGATTTGAGGCGTGCGCAGAAATCGCTCCGATTCGGCCAGAAGAGTTCCGTTTTCATAAATAAGAGCGTGTCCGTCCCAGGCGAGATCGGTTGTTGATTCGCCGTAACCGGCTGCCGTATAGAGATATGCAGCGATACAGCGGGCCGAATGATTCGAAACAAGATCATGCCGGTATTCCGATTTACCCGCTGTGATATTTGACGCCGAAAGATTGCCGATCAGGGTTGCGCCTGCAAGAGCGGCAAGACTGGATGGAGGAATAGGCACCCAGGCATCTTCGCACATTTCTATGAAGAACTTGAAATTTTTAATATTACGCACATTGAATATAAGATCGGAGCCGAAGGGTATATTTATCTGCCCGCACAGTGTAACCATTTTGGAAATCGCACTTTCAGCGGGACTGAACTGACGGTACTCATAAAATTCCCTGTAATTTGGAAGATATGATTTTACAGCAATTCCCCGGATTACTCCTTTGTAGAGAACCGCTCCGCAGTTGAAGAGAAGATTGTCTATTTTCAGAGGTGCGCCGACGACCAATATCAAGTTGAGATCTTTTGTCTCTTCAATTACGTGTTCAAGCGCGGAAATAACACCGGAAAGGAGTGCCTCCTGATGAAAGAGATCCTCATTTGAATAGGCCGAAAGACCCAATTCGGGGAACAGCGCGAATATTGCTCCATGGGCGGCGGCCTTTCTTGCCGTATCGACGGTGCGTTCACCATTATAGAAAGGGTCGGCCACTTTTACCGACGGCATGCAGACAGCTGTCTTTACGAAACCGTGGTTGTACAGATTGAAAAAATTCATGGTATTCATCGGGTATCGATCCACCGGTCAATGAGTTCACATTACGATTCATCGCAGCGGAAACCGGATTTCGGATCCGAAATTTTTAGTAAACCCGGTTCAGCCGGGAAAAAAGAATCGCAGCCAGCTTACCGCTGATGTGCGATTATGGATGAAAGTGTTGTATCTTTCAACAAAAAGTTGAAACCGCCTGAAAAGAAACGCGAAGCATGAGGGACGAGGCTTGTCCATATTACTGAAGCTTCCAGAAGTCGAAGTAAGTGAATTTGAAAAACGTCACTTACGCTTACATACTCCCTCTCCCTTCATGGGAGAGGGAGGGGGTGAGGGTTATAAATGGTGCCGATAATTAAAAACTACATCCTTCATCCCCTTCCACAACGGGAGGGGAAGTTTTTTACGAGAGCATCAACCTTGAAGCATCTTCAGTATGCGTGATTCTATTTCTTTCTTGGGCTGCACCCCTACCATACGGTCCGCAAGAGCGCCGCCTTTGAAAAAGAGCAGTGTCGGTATACTCATTGTCTTATATTTCGAAGCTGTGGCTGTATTTTCATCGACATTCAATTTTGCGATTTTGACCTTTCCCTTGTATTGGGAGGCGATTTCATCCAGTACGGGAGCCAGCATTCGACACGGGCCGCACCATGGCGCCCAGCAGTCGACAATAACCGGAGTCTTCGACGACAGTACGTCCTTTTCGAACGTCGCATCACTTATTTCGACAGGTTTTGCGTCTGCTGTGTTTTTCGTATCGAGCGGCGCCCGGCATTTTGCGCAGACGGGCTTATCGCCCATGCGCTCAGCCGGTATCCTGTTTTTTGTATTGCATGCTTTGCAGGTCACAATGATACTGTCCGGTTTCATATTTCCTCCTCTTTTGCGATTGATTCCTCTTTTGCCCTCCCGGGTTTACTGTTAAAAGATCTGAAGAGATGCCGGTCAAGAAAACGTATCCGATCTTGGATGGCTTGCGGTTCGGTTTAGCGAGGAGAACCTGAAACAGAAATAGATTTTTATTTGTTCTTCAATTCTTCGATCAGGGCCGGGATAATTTCTCTGAAATCCCCAACGAGCCCCACATTACAGTGATCGAACACAGCCGCATCAGGATCCTGGTTTATGGCAATCGTCAGATCAGCTTTTTTAATTCCCACAATATGGTGCATGTGGCCTGAAATTCCTACCCCGATATAAAGTTTCGGATATACTGTCCGGCCGCTCTGCCCTATCATCCGGTCATGTTCCACCCAGCCTTCGTCGACAGGGGGGCGTGTCGACCCGACTGCGCCATTCAAAAGAGATGCCAGCTCTTCCACATAGTGCCAGTCTTCTTTTTTCCCGATGCCGTATCCTCCCGCGACAATAACTTCCGCACTTGCGAGGCTGCTTCCGGCAACGCTCTCCTGGTAAAATTCAACTATACGGTAAGAATGGTCACCAGCGGAAACGGCACAATCCATTTCTTTGATACACCCTCTGGGTTCCCTTTTCTCCGGGATTTCAAAAATGCCGGGATTAATTGTTGCCATCTGGGGCCGGCTTTTCGGACATGAAATACGTCCGAGGTAATCCCCTCCCGACCATGGAATCACGGCGATCAGCTCTCCTTTGCTGTCAAGTTCCAGGTCGATTGAATGCGCTGAGAGACCGGTGCGAAGTCGTGCCGCCAGTCTGGGAGCAAGATCAGTGCCCATCGCGGTGGCACCTATCAGCAGGACTTCCGGTTTCGCGCGTAATACAGCACGTTCAAGTACAGCGACATATGTGCCGCCGCAATAGTCTTCCAGCAGCTTTTCGTCTGCCACAAGCACTTCATCGGCACCGTATTCGAGGAGTCTTTCCGCCATCGATGTTATTCCATGGCCAAGCAGCACTGCGGCTACTTTCCACCCTGCTGCAGGTGCAAGCGAAAGAGCTTTTCCAAGTATCTCGAGACCTACATCCGCTATTCTGCCACGCCGTTGTTCGACAAATACCCAAATTTTGCTTGTGACATCATCCATGATAAAATCCCATCCGGTACAGGCGGTCCGCCAAAGCTCGAGCCTGCCGGCGGGCATCGCCGGCAAGAATTTCGGCTTTGGCTCTTTTTTCAGGTGCTGCAAGTTCAACGATTTGCGTGGGCGATCCGGAAAGCCCTACCCAGGGTTCTTTCAGGATCATATCATCGGCTGACAGAACCCGAACATCTTTCGCCTCAGCATCGAGAATATTCATCAATGTAATATAACGAGGCTCATTCAGCTCCTTTATTACTGAAAGTACCATGGGTGCAGAAAGTTCCGCAATGACGTATCCTGCTTCTATGCGGCTTTTTATTCTAAATACACCGTCATCGGATACTTCTATGGCACTTACATGCATGATGTTGGGAACGCCAAGGAATTCCGCAAGCTGGGGGCTTACCTGTGAAGTGCCGCTGTCTGCTGTTTCGTTTCCGCAAATTATCAGGTCAAAAGCGCCTGTTTTTTGTATGGCAGCCGCAATAATCGATGCGGTTGCCAGAGTATCGGAACCTGCAAATCGCGTGTCCGAAAGCACAAGCAGACGATCCCCTCCCATGGCAAGGGCTTCTCGCAGCACGGGGATACACGATTCCGGTGCCATACTGATCACGGTTATCTCTCCGCCGAATCTTTCTCTCAATGATAGTGCCGCTTCCAGGGCGTTTTTGTCCAAAGGATTTATTACTGTCGGAACATTTTCCCGCACAAGCGTTTTCGTAGTTTCATCGAGGCTGACGCGGCTCAAATACTTGGGATCCGGTACCGGTTTTATACACACTATAATCTGCATTCCCGGTTCTTGCCTTTCTATTGTTTCACGGTATCGCAAAAAGCTGCTTATGCCATCCATACCGGCAATATAATGAAAGCACGCGACTCTATGGTTTCGACGTGCCTGAAAGAAATCTTTTCCCCCTCCCCCCGTGGGCCTCGCGGGAGGGGATGAAGGGGAGGGGGCGGACGTTTTGCGAGATCATTTTTGATATTCTTTTATAGCAACACGGGAGAGAACGAGTTTTGCAATTTCGGCAGTGCCTCCCGCGGGGATTGCAACGAGCGCATCGCGCATAAGCCTCTGAATGGGATATTCTTTAAGAATGCCGTAACTTCCATGAATTTCAACCGCCTTACGCGCCGATCGGGCCGCAGCTTCGCAAATCCACTGTTTCGCCAGCGTGCATGCCGTATCAGCCGGAATATTGTTGTCGAGCATCCATCCCGCCCGGTACGCAAGAAGCCGGGCGATTTCAAGATCTGAAAAAATTTCGGTTATATACCATTGTATTGCCTGAAGGTTGGATATCGGTTTGCCGTACAGCTCTCGTTCGGTCGCAAATTTCACCGCCTCTTCTATTACGGCATTCAGTATTCCGAGGCCCACACATGCCATACCGGGCCGGCCGCAATTGCCTATTGTGCCGAGAGCAACGGCCATTCCGTTCCCTTCGCCGCCGATGAGATTTTCAGCAGGTACTTCACAATCCTGGAACACGAGCTCGCCTGTATTGGCGCCGCGAAGGCCTACTTTATCCTCCACGTGTCCTGTTTTCGCGCCGGTAAAATTCTTTTCTACTATAAAAGCCGACATGCCTTTGCGTCCTTCGCCTGTCATGGCGGGAACAATCCATGTGTTTGATACATGCGCATTGGTTATGAAGCACTTTCTGCCGTTGAGGATGAACGTGTCGCCTTCCCTGCGTGCAGTCGTTTTCATGCCGGCCACATCGGAACCGCCGGAGGGTTCGGTAACGGCAACGACCCCTAACTCTTCGCCCTTTGAAAGCGGCGGCAGATATTTTTTCTTTTGCTCCTCGCTTCCGAAATTAGTCAACGCGTAGGTACACATATGATGGACCTGAAGGGCCATAGGCATGGCTGGCGAAACTCTTCCAAGCTGTTCCAGTACCAGTATGCGGGCCAGATGACCGAGTCCGGCGCCGCCGTATTCTTTCGGAGTAATGACGCCGAGAATTCCCATGTCGGCAAGGCCTTTGAGAAGATCCAGCGGGAACTCGCCGGTTTCTTCCATTGTATCCATTCTCGGAGGTATTTCTTTTTCCGCGAATTCTCTGATCGAACGCTGAAGCAATATATCCCGTTCAGTTAATTTGAAATCCATACATCCTCCTTCTCATAATATATTTTTTATGCTGTACATTTTCAAAAATTGTGAAGATCCGGTGCAACGTCAGTAAAATCAGCCCTTAATGAATACAGAAGTCTTATTTCTTTGTCAATGAAGATAAATGAATGTCAGACTGTGGCGCCGACCGGCGGGAGGGAAGTTTGGATAAACGCACCAACAGTCTTTTTACGTATTTATTATTTGAAATCGATTTATATTTCAATAAGGTCTTGCAAAGGTGCAGCTTTGCAGGATCCCTCATCAGCTCTTCCAGAAACGGCTGTTCACTTTTTACAAAACTGTCGAACCTGATCTCGGCACTTTGTTCGGGAGAAAAAGGACGGCCGCTTTCTTTTTCTGCCTCTTCCGGTGAAAGTTCGACTCCTGAGAGCATCTTCAGGAAATATTCACCTGTGACATTTCTTGTTTTTTGAGAAAATTCGCTGAATCGCTGAGGGGAAAGGCCCGAATTTTTCATAAACAGGCCCTTGGAGATCCCTTTTGATTGGGCATACTCCCACAGGAATTCAAAATATTCGTTGAAATCGACCTCTTTCTTTTTCGATGCCATAGATGGAATTTTAACAGCATGAGGTTGATTGTCAATAATAATTTCAGCGAGTGAACCACTGCTCCATTCGCGGCAGCTCTTCCGATGACCAGAGGGGGGTGCTTCTTTTCTTGAGAAAAACGGCAAAAAGCTTCTCCATCATATTCATGGGCTTTTCTATCATATATACCCGTTCGAGCATTCTTCCCTCCCGTTCGGCTTCGTCATCGCTTTCACCTGATTCCTGCCGTGCCGGCATTTTCATGGATTGGAAATCGAAATCATCGGCCTTGAATGTGAATTCCCATTCATCACTTCCAATACTCATTTTCAGACGGGCTTCTTTTAACCTTTTCCCCATTTTCAGTGCCGCTTTTCCCTCCTTCAGATCCGCATGCAGCCCCCTGCAGGCTACAGTTTCGGAATACTCTCCTTCGCCTGATTCAAGCACAATCCGCTGGAAAAACAACAGTTCGATATCACCAATATTTTCAATCAGGATGCTTCCGTTTCTCTCTTCGCTTTTAAACCAGAGCCACGTAAGAAATTCCCTTCCCAAAAAGATAAAGTCGCTTTTTTCCATATCCATAATGCCTTGTTCTCCCATATACACTCTTTGTCACTTCATTACGGAATCACCGTAAATACAAAAAAGGAATACATTTTTTTATATCCGAATGTCACGACTGTCTGATTCATTTTTTTAGCATTGCAAGTGCGCTGGCCGTTTCAGAATCAGCAAAAGCCGGATCCCAGGGAACAAAGTGAACCGGTATAAGATTAAAAGAACGTTTGAAGAGCTCCTCAAAATCTTCGAATACATTGGCTGAAAGTGTCCCCAGGATCAGCCAGCTTTCCGACAGGGCCCAGCATACTTCGTAAAACGAGGGGACCGGCGCTGTGTGAGCGAGAAGTTCTCTTCTGACGGTTTCGCGGATTTCAGCTCTCTGCTCCTTATATATCTTTTTGAGATTGTTCTCTTCCGCATATTTTTTTTCCGCTTCGAGCACTTTCAGTTTTAAAAGGGCCGGGGGAATGTTCTTTCTGTCGATACGCAGACAAAAGAGTACATAATCGCCGAGTGAATAGCCGGCGTACTGAAAATCGGTATCGAGAACATTTTCACTGCTCGTCCATCCTGTTGACTTTTCTTCGAGCCCTGTTGAAATCTCCTTGAATGAGTGCAGCTTGATCTGTGTGTCAAAAAAATCACGAAAACCGTCCTGCATTTCACCAATTACCCGATATCTTGTGAATGTTGCACTTCCTTTGAGCAATCCCATTGATGTATATCCGTCCTTTTCAAGATACGCTGTTTTTTAATATATGAATAGCAATCGCCTGTAACGAGATAAGGGGGAATACCTATCTCAGTCGCCGTAAAATTGTCAAGAGGCAATCTTTTTTCGGTATGGAAAGCGTCTAATTACGCGTAGACAGCATATTGGATTTGTGGTAGGAATTCGTGTGACATCAGATCTCAAGACAGAAAGAAAGAGAATTGATCTGTATGCGTTCGCACAACGTGAAAAAAAAAGTAAAGTAATGGTTGTGAGAATTGCTGCGTTTAAATCAGCGGGAGTAAAAGAGTAGATGAAAATTCGAAGTGTCGGAATAATAGCCAACAGTCGAAAGGAAAGTGCCGCTCAAGATTCGTGCCGTCTTGGGGAATGGCTTGAAAAACGCGGAATTTCCGTCTATTTCGATTCGGAAATTGCCGTGAAAGCGGGGTACGGTCCCGGTGTGTCGAAGCAGGAACTGCCTAAAGTATCCGATATGATCGTCACGTTCGGGGGGGACGGCACTCTGTTGATGGCTGCACGCTGTACACGGGGATACAATATCCCTGTTTTAGGAGTTAACCTGGGTACTTTCGGGTTTATGACTGTAGTGAATTTAAATGAAATGTTTGATGCAATGGAACTGATTCTTAAAGGACAGTTCAGTACATCGAGAAGGATGATGCTTGAAGCTTCTGTCGACGGCAAGAACATGTCAGCCTTGAATGACGTGGTTATAAACAAGGGTAATCCTTCCCGAATGGTAGATCTGGAGACGTTCGTCGATGATCGGTACCTCACTACGTACAAAGCGGATGGCCTTATTATATCCACTCCGACAGGATCGACGGCATATTCCCTTTCGGCAGGGGGGCCTATAGTATTTCCCGAGCTTGATTCAATGATTATAAATCCGATCTGCCCGCATACACTCACAAACAGGCCGATTATGATCCCTGCGGATTCTACCGTCAGAGTTGTGCTGCTGACCCATGAGGAGGATGCGGTTGTTTCGATGGACGGTCAGGATTCTTTTGTCCTCAAGCCGGGCGATGCCGTCACTATTCGAAAGTCGAAGGATTCAATCAATCTTTTCGTATCGCCTAACCGTGATTATCTGGAAGTTTTGCGCAGCAAATTGGGGTGGGGCGGAATTCTTTAATGATATGCTGGCCGAACTCACTATCAGAAATCTTGCGATAATTGATGCCCTTACAATTGAGTTCAGGGAAGGGCTTACTGTAATTTCCGGAGAGACAGGCGCAGGTAAATCAATTATTATAGGCGCCTTGAGCATGCTTCTGGGCGATCGTGTCTCAAATGACATGATTCGTACATCCGAGGAATCGGCTGTCGTTGAAGGTCGTTTTGAGATAGAAGGAAACAGTGAAGTAGAAGAAACGCTCGCTGAAATGGGGTTAGACAAAGCACAAGACCTTGTAATCAGAAGAATCATTTCAAGATCAGGAAAAAACAGGGTTTATATCAACGGAAGCCCGGCCACGGTGCAGATGCTTTCGGCTGTAGGTGAATGTCTCGTCAATATATGCGGGCAGCATGAACATCAGACGCTTCTCCGCACGGACAGGCATATCGATATTCTCGATGAATTTGGCGGACTTCTGAATCTGAGGAATGAATATCTTCTGGAGTATCGACAGTTCCTTGAATTTGTTGAGCGGCGGGAAGAGCTTCTGAAAGCGAATGACGAGAGGCACGATAGAGAAAAACTTCTTTCATTTCAATTGGAGGAAATCGAAAAAAGTGACGTTAGAAAAGGTGAGGATGAAGCGCTGAAAGAAGAGAAAAAAATTCTCGCAAGTGCCTCGAAACTTCGCGAGTATGGTGAAAGTTCCTATGCCGATCTGTACGGAAATGAAGGGTCGATTCTTGAAAAACTTGACAGCATCAGAGAGAGGACAGGACAGATAAAAGCCATAGATCAGGGGTTTTCCGTTACCGGTCAGGAGATGGATGCCGCATTCTTTGCGCTTGAAGATATTGCCTTTGCCTTACGTGACTATGTAAAAAATATTCCTGACGATCCTTCGAGATTGGAACAGATAGACGACAGAATTGAACTCATCGGGAAGTTGAAACGCAAGTACGGATCGACAATAGAAGAGGTACTTGAGAGAAAAGAAGCGATAAAAAAAGAACTCGGAGAGATAACACGGCTGGAAGAAGAAATAGAATGCGTCGAGGCAATAATCTCTGAAAAGAAAACCCGTCTTTTAAGAACAGCTCGGCATTTATCGGATATGCGGAAACACTATGCACATATACTTGAAGAAAAAATCGAAGGTGAAATTCATGACCTGCACATGATCCACACGGTATTTAGAATTATGTTTGCAGAAGCTTCCGAAAGCGAAGATTCTCTGGTGTTACATGAAAACGGGCTGGACCGGGTTGAATTTTACCTTTCAACTAATGTTGGTGAGACACTCAAGCCTCTTCAGCGGATTGCCTCAGGCGGGGAACTCTCCCGGATTGTACTTGCCATAAAAAAAGTTGCTGCTACAGGCGGTTCGGCAGGCACGGTGGTTTTTGATGAAGTTGACAGCGGGATAGGTGGTGCTGCAGCTGAAAGAATAGGAAGCAAATTGAAAGACGTGTCACTCAGTCACCAGGTGATCTGCATTACTCATCTTCCTCAAATTGCCTGTTTCGGAGATGCCCACTACCTGGTAACAAAAAAAGTCTCAGATGGAAGGACACACACCAGAGTCCTGCCGCTTGCGGAACCGGAACGCCTTGAAGAAATCGCCCGTATGCTTGGAGGAATTGAAACGACTGAGACAACCCGCCGGCATGCCATGGAAATGCTTGCTGCATCGAAAGGTGATTGAAATGATACGTGAAAGAACTAAGGAGTCATATGCTGCGGAAGGCGAAAATAAGTGATGTAAAATATATTCACAGAATGATTAATGAATCATCGGCCAGGGGAGAAATGCTGCCCCGTTCCCTGATGGATCTTTACGGCTGTCTGAGAGATTTTTTTGTAGTGTGTCTGGATGACGGAAAAACTGTAGTCGGTGTATGTGCCATGCATATTTTTTGGGAAAATCTTGCCGAAATCAGGTCTTTGTTCGTGGAGAAGGAATACAGAAGAAAGGGAATTGCGACAAAACTCGTAGAAGCGTGTATTTCGGAAGCAATCACGCTTGACTTGTACCGCATATTTACTCTGACGAATCAAGTGGATTTTTTCAGGAGCCTCGATTTCAGAGAGGTGGATAAAGCCACTCTTCCGGAAAAGGTTTGGTCCGAATGTTTAAAATGTCCGAAATACCCGGATTATTGTGATGAAGTTCCAATGGTAATAGAAACGTAAGATACAAATGCGAAGCGTCCATCCCGGGCGAGCTTCCGGCTGCCAATGAGCGGGTTTGCTGTGATACGCGATGCGGCAGCATCCTAGTATCATGCCGGTGTGACCGGCATGGGAGCTTTTTCCAAAGTGATCGAATTTAATGGTGAAAGAGATATGAAAACTTCCGTGCTCACAGGTGTCCTGCTTATCACGATCTTCCTGTCAGGTCTTTTTTCCGGTTGCACCACGGCTGTCAAAAGGCCCCCTTCCGAGGCCGGGACACCTGATCACATGGTAAAATTGATCCCTGAGAGAATCCCTCTTATTGAAGATGATCTTGATCGGGCTTCACTGGTCCGGGCCATAGAAAAAAGCCTCGTGTTTCTGGACAGAATTCCGGAAGACCGTCTATTCAAATTCGGACGGGATACATATACAGCCAGAGAGATGAAAGAATCGCTCATTCTTTTTTATGAAATAATGGGATCGACACTTGACAACCGACGGCTGGCGGAAGTTCTGAGAAAAAAATTCAATGTGTATCAGTGTCTCGGGCTCGATGGCGAAGGGAGCATTCTCTATACAGGGTACTATGAACCGGTACTTGAAGGTTCTAAATTCAGAACATCACGGTTCAAATATCCCATTTACCGAGTTCCCGATGACCATATTGTGGTGAATCTAGGGCAATTCCGGAAAAAATATGAAGGAGAACGGATTATTGCGCGAATCGAAGACGGAAAGGTCGTTCCTTATTACACCAGACGAGATATCGATGTCGATGACAGGCTGGCGTGCAGAGGACTTGAAATTGCCTGGCTGGCAGACCCCGTTGATATTTTCTTTCTCCACATTCAGGGGTCCGGGATGATTGAATTTACCGATGGAACTTCGATTCAGGTGAGTTATTCCCAGTCCAATGGTCACGCCTACCGGAGCCTTGGACGGCATCTTGTGGAAGAGGGGAAGCTTTCAATAGGAGAGATTTCGCTTGAGGGTATAAAGAAATACCTCAATACTCATCCCGATGAAATGTTTGATCTCCTTTCACATAATCAAAGTTATGTGTTTTTCAGAATTGTCGAGGAAGGCCCGAAAGGCTGTCTCGATGTGCCGGTTACAGGAGGCCGTTCTATCGCTACTGATCCGGCTTTTTTTCCGCAGGGAGCTCTTGCGTTCATTAAAGTGAAAAAGCCGGTCATCAATGAAGACGGCAATATCATTTCCTGGGTACCTTTCTCCCGCTTCGTTTTGAACCAGGATACGGGAGGTGCAATCAAGGGGCCCGCAAGGGTGGACCTGTTCTGCGGTACCGGATCGAGTGCCGGCATCATGGCCGGGCACATGAAAGAATACGGCGAACTTTATTTTTTCATAAAAAAGCACGATCGATAGCTATCTGGGGATTCATAAAAGGATTCTCCTGCCGGCCGAGCCGGCAATAGAATGTGAGATAGTGACGCTCGCAAATATTTTTTATTTGCAGGCATGGGATCAGGACCCGCAACTCAGCGTTTACTGTGACCATGTCATAGATGCGAAGCGCACGTCCCGGCGAACTCTTGCTTATAATTTTACATGAGGAGGCATGATTATATGGAATTTACGCAAATTTTATATGCAAAGGACAACAAAGTCGCGGTCATCACATTGAATCGCCCCCAAATGATGAATGCCTATTCCGAAACCATGGTGCATGAACTTTTGCAGGCCCTTGGTGATTGCCGTGATGACGACGAAGTGCGGTCCGTGATTATTACCGGCGCTGGTCGAGGGTTCTGTTCCGGCGGAGAGGTATCACCGGATTTTCAGTACCCGGAACGATATCGAGGCCACCGGCTGGAATCGATGCTTGAAATGAGAAATAATTTTCATCAGCTGGTAAAATTTTTGTGGCATTTCGATAAGCCGTCAGTGGCTGCGATAAACGGTGCTGCTGTTGCGGGAGGATTGACTCTGGCGTTATGCTGTGATTTTCGGATCGCCGCCGAAAGTGCGAAGCTGGGAGATACGAGCCTGAAATTTGCTCTTATGCCGGATGAAGGAGGCGCCTGGTTATTTCCAAGGTACATGGGTTTTCAGAATGCACTGAAAATGTCACTTTTTTCCGAAGTGTATACTGCTCAGAGGGCCAGAGAGCTTGGCCTGGTGAATGAAGTTGCCGGTGATGCCGAGCTTATGGAAACGGCACAGAGCTGGGCCGTACGGCTTGCCGAAGGACCGCCCATAGCAATCAGAATAACAAAAAGGATGATGTACAAGCAAACTCAGATGGATCTTGATAATGCCCTCGAAGATGCAGCGCTCGGGACTCTCGTGACTAATTACTGCGAGGATGTTCAAGAGGGTGTACGAGCGTTTCATGAAAAGCGCAAGCCTCTTTTTAAGGGGCGGTAGTGAGTGATACCGTACCTACGGATAACACGGACAAAGGCCCGCTTCCAAAAGATGCAGCGTGATTCCGCTTTTTTGCGTTGTTTACATTGAGCGGAACGGCGCCGTCGAAATCTCCCGATGCCTTACACGTGAGGTAACGGCAGGAGACAGTATTTGAGAAGCAGGCCCTCGGCTGAACAGATTACTCATGCCATTTACTCCTGGCATTGCAGCGGGACAAATTATCTGTTTTTCCAGACAGGATCGCGTTTTTCCAGGAAGGAATTGATGCCTTCCATCATGTCTTCTGTTTTTGTAGCAAGCTGAAAACAATAACGGGTAGCTTCTGAGTGGTGGTCGATTGTCCGCTGGAGTCCCATGTACAACAGCTGCTTTGTCATCTTTACGGCAAGAGGTGCGGCTTTCAGAAATTTACTCGCAAGTTTCATCGCTGCAGGCATAAGTTCGTCATCAGGTACAACTTCGTGAACAAGGCCTATCCTCAGCATCTCTTCGGCGTCGATTACCTCTCCTGACATGCAGAGCTCGGCTGCCTTTGAGAACCCCACGATATGGGGGAGCAAGTAGGTTCCTGCGCCTGTATCCGGTATGAGGCCGCGGCGGACGAAAACCTCGCCCCATTTTGCGCTTTTTCCCGCTATTCTGATGTCGCAATGAAGCGGATATTCCGAACCGGCCCCGACTGCCGGCCCGTTTAGTGCGCAAATAACAGGTTTGGGAATACTGGCAAAGAACCATGCATTATATGAATAAATAGTAGTATCCTTTGATTTTAAATAGTTAAGTTCTGTTTCGACGGCCTCCGGAACATCGCCGCTTAAATCGGTTCCTGCGCAGAAGCATTTGCCCTTGCCGGTAAGGATGACTGCTCTTACATCATCATCTTTGCGGATCTGTTCAGTAATTTCGAGAAACAATGCAAGCATCTCATGAGTCATTGCATTCATTTTTTCAGGACGGTTCAATGTGATTATCCCGATCTGATCCTTTTTTTCATAAAGCACATCTGTTCTTGCCATGTAAATATCCTCCTGTATAGTATTTTAGTTTCCGCACTGTCCGGCCCGGGCCGGTGAAACTGCAGTGCTATGATAAAATCGGTGAGACAGCTGCAAATGAAATACCGAATATAACGAATTACCGGCACTACTCCTGATTACAGGGCTATATCCCACACCCGTTTGACCTTGTCAACGAACTTTTACAGATTTCAAAAGCGGGTGTAAAACAGATTGACTTATGCGGGCGATCATGAGATTAATTTCCGTATCATCAACAGGGGGGAGTTCGATAAAGCGGAAGATGGAAATCATTTCCACTATGGAAGGCCGAAGTCTTGCCAAAAAGCTTTATTGATTCTTACAGTTTCACAGCAGAGGCAGATCAAATAGATCCGGCCTGTACCCGCCCGCTATCGGCTTCATAAAAAAACACGTTTTCTTTATCTGCGCGAGGCATTCCTTTAGTCGTTCAGAAGCGACATGAAGGGGTGCGGTTGCTCGGGAATTGCTCCACGCTCTGCATTCAAGTTCTATCTTGTTTAATTTTATATATAACATCGAACGCAGAACTTGAACACTATTTTAGCCGTTAAAAGATGATGCAATGCTGATGTCATACAAAAAAATCTTTGCATGTCTTGAATTCAAAATCAGAAAGGAGAAAGTCATGAGAAGAAGGATTGTTGCCTCAGTTTTGATCAGTCTTGCGTTTCTATGTGGTTCTGCAGGGAATCTTTTTGCTGCAGATCCGATTAAAATCGGGTTTATCGGAGCGCTTTCCACCCCTTACGGAGCAAGCAACAAAGCGACGCTCGAGATCAGTGTTCAAGAAATAAACGAGGCGGGAGGCATTCTGGGCAGGCCTGTAGAGCTGATTACCCAGGACTGGAAGAGGGAAGTGCCGCTTGCCGTGGCCGCATACAAAAAACTGGTATTAAATGATAAATGCCTGCTTGTGTTTACAGAAGGAACAGAGGGGAGCACAGCCTGTGCGCAGGTGGGAGCCAGACTCTATCCAACCTATCCTCATTTGCTTTTTGCTTTTTGGACAGCGCATGCCGGGTTTACCGATGTGGTAGCTGACGAATATGACAAGTACAAGTTTGTCTTTAGAGTCTATTCGAGTACGTCTGATTCTTATAACCCGAAGCTGAAGATTATGGATTTTTTTAAAAATACAATAGGAACGAAGAAGCTTGCCTTGCTTTTCGAAGATATGGGCTGGACAGAGCTTTTCCGGAAGGGAAGCGATCGTTATCCCACTCTTCGGGAGGATTTTGAAAAGAACGGGATAGAAATAGCGTTTTACAGTATTACAGATATTAAAGAAAAAATGTTTCTTCCGATTTTCGACAAAATTGCCGCCAGTGGAGCCGATACAATATACTGGCTTGCGGCATATACGGATACGGTCACACTGGTGAAGCAATGGGCACAATCCCAGGCAAAAGATTTGGATCTGGCTTTTCAGGGGGGAACCCACAGTTATGCCGCGTTTTATAACATGACAGGGGGAAGGGCTCTGGGGATAACAGCTCAGGGGCCGGAGATAGTGATCCCTTTTACGGAGCTGACGAATCCGTTTATGAAAAAATTAAAAGAGAAAGAGGCCGGTTTGATTGCCTCCAGTTTCGGCGCCTATGACGGTCCCTGGATCCTTAAGGAAGCACTTGAAAAAATCGGCAGTGCCGGCAATGTGGATGCGTTAATTGCAACGATTGAGAAAAACGAATTCCAGCATGGTTTCTGGGTGTGGGCTTTTGATCAAAGACATGACCCGAAGACCGGGCACCCCTATCAGCCCACTCCTATAGGACAGTTTCAGGCGGGCGGCAGATATGTGCTTGTTCACCCTAAGGAACTTGTTGAAATTACCAATCCGGGCGATACATACATTCGTGTGAGGGATTTGAGAAAACGAACGGAGAAATAGAAGAAACTCATGATAATTGATTCATGTTGATGAATTTGTGGTTTCCGGTTTTCAGAGAACAACTGACTGATAGAATGGCATGGCATTCCGGCGGAAATCACAGCTTTTTCGGGTAGTGATTATCCTGCGGTTTGCCGGAACAGCCGGATGGGTAATGTGTATCAACTGAAACTGAAAAGGAGGAATCTAATGAAGAGAAGAATTCTCAGATGGGTATTGCTTCTATGTAGTTCTTTCTTTTTAACCGGGCTCTTTTCTCTCATCGGTTTCGTGGGAGACGCGTATGCCGCAGACCCTGTTAAAATCGGGTTTATCGGAGCGCTTTCCACCCCTTACGGAGCAAGCAATAAATCGGCGCTTGAAATCAGTATTCAAGAGATGAACGAGGCGGGGGGCATTCTGG
Organism: Syntrophales bacterium; assembly: GCA_023230565.1. Lineage (GTDB taxonomy): Bacteria > Desulfobacterota > Syntrophia > Syntrophales > UBA2210 > JALNXD01. The sequence goes on along the minus strand of JALNXD010000009.1, from coordinate 26,148 downwards.
GCAGACCCGTCAAGCTGGTTACGGAAGATTGGAAACGGGAGATGCCACTGGCGGTTGCGGCGTACAAGAAACTGGTGATGAATGACGGATGCGTGCTCGTTTTTACAGAAGGGACAGAGGGAAGTATGGCCTGCGCGCAAGTGGGGGCGCGTCTTTATCCGACATATCCGCATCTTATGTTTGCCAATTGGGTTCAGGGAGGAGAAATTACCGATATAGTAGCCCAAGAATACGACAAGTACAAATTCGTTTTCAGAGTCTACGGGAAGGCAGCAGATGCGTTTAATCCCAAACTTGAAGTGCTGGAACTGTTCAAGGATGTAATAGGGACAAAAAAGGTCGGTCTGATAATAGAAGATCTTGCATGGACAGAACTGTATCGAAAAGGAAAACCCGGAGTTGCTCCATCACAGAAAGAATATTTTGAGAAAAACGGAGTTGAGGTTGTGTATGAGGCAACCACAGATATAAAAGAAAAGATGTTTTTGCCGATTTTCGAAAAAATAGCCGCGCGCGGTGCTGATACAATCTATGCCATCATCGCCTGCAGCGATTCTGTGGCATTTGTGAAGCAGTGGGCGCAATCAGGTTCCAAAGACCTCAATATCGTATTGCAGAGCGGCGAGGGCAGCTATGCAGCGTTCTGGGATATGACGGGCGGCAAGACCCTGGGTAATGTCATCGCATCACCGGAAATCACGATCCCCTATACCGAACGTACCAAACCTTTCCTGGCCAAATTAAAGGCGAGTGGCGCCGGGTATCTCGGATCTACTCCCGGCGCGTATGACGGCCCCTGGATCCTGAAGAATGCCATAGAGAAAGCAGGCTGCACGGATGCGAATGCCCTGATCAAGATTATAGAAACTACCGAAATACAGAGGGGCTTCAGTAAATGGGCATTTGATTCGCAGCATGATCCGAAAAAGGGATATCCCTATGTGCAGTCCTTTGTCTGGGGGCAGTTTCAGCCGGATGGAAAATATGTTCTTATTTTTCCGGAAGAACTGAGAAAGATAACAAATCCCGACGACAGATATATACCGCTTAACGATTTGCGAAAACAAGCGGGCCGATGACAGGTATGCAGGCGGCGGCAGCTCGCATATTCTGATTCAGCCGAAAGATCAGCTACGCAGAAATAGGGCAAAGTATACACCCGGAAGCTTCTGATGCGACCAGCCATGCCGGCAGGAAGTGAAGGGGCATGCCTGATGTAATCTCCTATCCATATGCCTGCCTTTGGACAGAAGGAAAAATAGAGATAAAATTTATTTGTCTTGAAAAATTTTTTGATTTATAGATTTGGGTCATTATGACGGATCGCGATACTGTGCGCATTCCGGCGGAAACCGGCTGCTGTTCAGGGGGTAAACATCGTGCAGCTTGCGGTTCTGCCGGAGGGCACCTTGTTCGTGACTGTCAGAAAAAAAGGAGGAATTTTATGAAGAAGAAGGTTTTTGTAAGGGTGTTGCGTTTGTGCAGTTTCTTCTGTTTGACGGGATTGTGTTGTTTCACAGGACCCATGGGAAATGCGTATGCCGAACAGCCTGTCAAAATCGGTTTCATAAGCGCACTTTCGACTCCTTATGGTGCGAGCAACAAGGCGACGCTCGATATCACCATAGAAGAGATCAACAAGGCGGGAGGCATTCTGGGCAGACCGGTGGAACTGATTACCGAGGATTGGAAAAGAGAAGTGCCGCTTGCGGTTGCCGCGTACAAAAAGCTGGTATTGAATGACAAATGCCTGCTTGTGTTTACCGAGGGGACCGAGGGAAGCACTGCGTGTGCGCAGGTCGGCTCCAGGCTCTATTCGACCCAGCCTCACCTGATGTTTGCCCTCTGGACTTCGCATGATGGTTTTACCGATCTGGTAGCCGATGATTATGAGAAGTATAAATTCATATTCCGTGTCTATTCGAATATTGCCGATACCTATAATCCTCATTTGAAGTATATGGAATTTTTCAAGAACACCATAGGAACAAAGAAGGTGGCACTTCTTATTGAGGAAGCGGGATTTTCGGAAATTCCCCGCAAAGGAAAGCCGGGAGTCTATCCGACGATGAAAGAATATTTCGAACAAAACGGTATGCAGGTGGTGTATTATACCGTTACGGACGGCAAGGAAAAAATGTTTCTGCCCATTCTGGAAAAGGCTGCCGCGAGCGGAGCAGATACAATATGTTTTTCCATGGGTTATACGGATACAGTCACATTGATAAAGCAGTGGTCGCAATCAGCTGCAAAAGACATGGATATTGTGCTCGCTTCAGGTGCGGCGTCAAGTTATGCATCGTTCTGGCAGATGACGGGCGGACGATGCCTGGGAGTCACCGAAGTCGCACCGGAAATTACTATTCCTTTTACGAAGCAGACGAAACCGTTTCTGGAAAAATTGAAAAAAGCGGGTTTCGGCTTTACCGGCGGCATCCCGGGTGCGTATGACAGCCCCTGGATAGTAAAAGAGGCAATCGAGAAAGCTGGAAGTACTGAAAATATGGAAAAAGTAATTAAAAATATCGAAGAAGGAGAATTTCAGCACGGTTTCTGGGTATGGGCTTTCGACGGCAGGCATGAGCCGAAAAAAGGGTACCCCTATTTTCCTCTTCTTATTGGTCAATTTCAGGAAGATGGCCGTTATATACTGGTACATCCGGAAAATCTCGCAAAAATTACCAATCCCGGTGATCAGTATGTACGTGTAAAGGATTTGAGAAAAAAGGCGGGTCTTTAATTATAATCGCAGGATTAAAAAGGGGCTGGACCGGTTCAATCCGGGGCCCCTTCTTTTTTTAGTTCTCCAGGTTTATTTCTTCCCGCTTTTTCCCTGTTGCATGTGCTATTCTCATTTCCTCCAGGGTGCGGGCTGCGAAAGTATTTCGATGAAACAAATTTACAAATATCAAGGCCGGATTCCGTACCGGAACTTCGGTCCAAGCTGGGTCGCTCCTATCCTTCTTGACATTTTAACAAAATTACACAGGATCGATCTTGTTTCACGGGGATCAATGATTTCTTCGATCCCGAATGCCTCTGCCGTCCTGAAGGGCGATGTCATCTGTTCCAGCTTCTGCTCTATTTCCTTGAGTTTTTTCTCCGGATCGGCCGCATTCCTGATTTCATCGCCATGAGCAGCTAATGCACCTCCTGCGATAGGCAGTGAACCCCAGCGGGCGGTGGTCCAGGCGTAACGCATCCCCGTTCTGCCCTCGTTTTTATGAAACCAGCCTGCCACTCCGTAACACCGGCCGACAACGACACTCAGCCATGGCGTAGTAGTCTGCTGTATCGCAACGGCCGTGCGGGCTGCTTTACGAAGGGTCCCCTCAACTTCGGAATCAGGCCCGATCATGAAACCGGGAACATCTACAAAATAAATAATTGGTAAATGAAACGTATCGGCGAGATCGACAAACCTCATCATTTTATCACATGCCGCAGCAGTTTGTGCGCCGCCGTGAAATTTCCTGTTATTTCCCATTACTGCAACAGGGATTCCGTTCATGCGCGCAAGGCAGGTAGTCAGCGAGGGTGCATGAAGAGGTCCGATTTCAAACACGGAATCTCGATCTGCGACCATTTTGATCAATTTTCTCATGTCGAATGTCCGGCCCGGGTTTTCAGGAATGATAGACAGCAGTTCCTCATCCCGCCGTTCGGGATCATCATCGTTTTCGGTACATGGAGGCTGCTCCCACACATTGCCGGGCAGATAGCTCAGGAAGCTTTTTACCTGATCAAACGCATCTTGCTCGTTTTCGGCGACATTGTATACGACGCCGCTTTTTTCTGCATGAATTTTGTAATTACCGAGTTCCTCTTTGCTGATATCGATATTGAAAGCGCGTTTGATTACCGGGGGACCTCCTACAAAAAGCTGTGCATTCTTTTTTGTCATTACATTCCAGTGCGAAAGCGCCGCTATCACACCGACCCATCCTCCTGCCGAACCTACAACTGCTGAAACTACGGGGACTTCGGCCAACAGTTTGGCCTGGTACGGCAGTTCGGGGTTGGCCGGAATTACTGCATGGCCTATGTTCTCCATCATAGTCAGCCGCGTGCCTCCCGCATCGAGCAGCCGAACCACAGGCATACGCCAGTCCAGCGCCATTCGTTCTATGAAGCATGTCTTACCGCCGCCCGCCCCTGATGACAATCCGGGTGTAGTCCAGTCCGAACCGTTTATACATACGGGCCTCCCGTCGATTTTCCCCATGCCCGTTACGGCATTATCGGGCAAGAATGATTTTAATTTTCCATCTTCATATTCGGGAATTCCCGCCAGTATTCCTATTTCATCGAAGCTTCCTTTGTCGACCAGCAAATCAATCCGCTCCCGGACCGTCAATTTTCCCAGAGAATGCTGTTTTGAGACACTTTTGGCACCCCCCATCTGTTTCGCCATTTCTTTTCTCTGATTCAATTCATCGATTTTTCCCTCATGTGCCATCGGTTCACCTCTTTTTTATAATGATTTATATAATGGTTCGATTTTACGAACTATTTGGACATAAAGGCAAGAACGAAAGGCGTTTTGCCGCTTTCGTGCTTGCTTTTCTTATAAAGCACGCGTATTAATTTGAGTAAAAGATACGTAGTCATATGGTCGAAGGAGTATAAGGACGGCTTCGGCGGGTGTCAATGAAAAACAGAAGAAATATTCAAAAAAATCTTGACAAGGATTTCCTGTTACGATAGGAACAGCCATCAATCCGTTAATTTCTATCTGAATGCGTTGTACCGATAAAAAGCAGCCGCTGCTTCTGTCATTGGGGGATGAACAGTTGCACACTTCAAAATCAAGTCGCTGCCGTAAATGTCATTTTTTTCACAGTATCACAAGATCTCTATCATCAATCTTCATAAGCTGAGGATAAGTCGCATGCGGCTTATCATATTTAATGACCTTAACCTTTGTGAAGGAAAAGGAGGGAACCATGAAGAGAGAGATTTTAAAGTCCGGTGGATTTTTTTCCATTGTTACCATTCTAATCATTTTTACATTTTTTCTGTGCGGTACCGTCGGGGAGTCAATCGCAAAAGAACCCATAAAAATAGGTTTGATAGGCGCATTGTCGACTCCTTATGGTGCAAGCAACAAAGCGGCCCTCGATATCAGTATCGAAGAAATTAATGCAGCAGGCGGTATAATGGGGAGGCCTGTCGAACTGATCACGGAAGACTGGAAACGGGAAGTGCCTCTTGCCGTTGCAGCCTACAAAAAGCTGGTATTGAATGATAAATGCCTGCTCGTGTTTACCGAGGGGACCGAAGGCAGTACAGCCTGTGCGCAGGTGGCTTCCAGGCTTTATCCAAGTCAGCCTCACCTCATGTTCGCATTCTGGACAGCTCATGAAGGATTTACCGATCTGGTGGCAGATGATTACGACAAGTACAAGTTTATTTTCCGGGTATATCCGAGCACGGCGGATACCTATAATTCGGATCTGGGATTTATCGAATTTTTCAAGGATACCATCGGTGCAAAGAAGCTGGCGCTCCTCATAGAAGATATCGGCTGGACGGAGGTCTACCGCAAGGGGAGACCGGGAGTATTCCCGACGCAGAGAGAATATTTCGAGAAGAACGGGATAGAGGTGGTGTACTATGGCATCACCGATATCAAAGAAAAAATGTTTCTGCCCATTTTCGAAAAAGTGGCGGCAAGCGGCGCCGATTCGATTTACTGGATTACAGGGTATACGGATACGGTGACCCTGGTGAAACAGTGGGCCCAATCGCCCGCAAAAAATATGGACCTTGTGTTTCAAAGCGGCGCCTGCAGTTATGCAGCGTTCTGGAACATGACAGGTGAACAGGCCTTGGGTATTACCGCAACCTGGCCTGAAATTCTTATTCCCTACACGAAAGAATCCAAAACCTTTCTGGAAAAACTAAGGGCAAAAAAAGCAGGATTCCTTGCATCCTCATACGGTGCCTATGACGGTCCGTGGATCCTGAAAGGAGCCATAGAAAAGGCCGGAGGCGCAGATGATGTGGAAAAGCTTATAAAGGCGATCGAAACCGGAGAATTCCAGAGAGGGTTCTGGGTATGGGCTTTCGATAAACGGCACGAACCCAAAAAGGGACATCCCTATCATCCGACCGTGTTAGGCCAGTTCCAGGAAAACGGTGATTACATTCTGGTACACCCCAAAGTCCTTGTAGATTTGACTAATCCTGATCGCGAATATGTCCGTGTCAAAGAACTGAGAAAAAGAGCAGGACAATAACAGCGGGTGCATCGCGGTTTGATGACATTTTAAAATCTGGAAGAGGAACCACAGGGAGAAGACAGTTGAAATCCTGCGGATGCGTACTTACTTGTTCAGCTTTTACAGAGAAATAGAAGAAATAATTCAGAGAACCGGTCTTTGAACGGTGAACAGCAGCAAGATGGCGGCACATCAAGACGTATTGCATGCCGTAGATTGATTAACCGATTAAAGGAGGAAATATGAAGAAAGGTTCAGGTAAGATTTTCTGTGTCACCCTTTTGGTAACCGTGATGGTTTTCATCGGTGCAGCCGGAGAGTCGATCGCGAAAGACCCGATTAAAATAGGGTTTATAGGTGCGCTTTCAACTCCCTACGGTGCAAGCAACAAGGCAAGCCTTGAAATCAGCATTGAAGAACTCAATGCCGCAGGCGGTATACTTGGGAGGCCTGTGGAACTGATTACCGAGGACTGGAAAAGAGAAGTGCCGCTTGCGGTTGCCGCATACAAAAAGCTGGTATTGAATGACAAGTGCCTGCTTGTGTTCACTGAGGGGACCGAGGGAAGCACGGCCTGCGCGCAGACGGCATCGAGGCTCTATCCCAGTCAACCTCATCTGCTGTTTGCCTTCTGGACGGCTCACCACGGGTTTACCGATCTTGTGGCCGATGACTATGACAAGTACAAATTCGTATTCAGAATCTACTCCATGACCGGAGATACATACAATAAAGAACTCGGGTTTATCGATTTCTTCAAAAATACAATAGGTACGAAGAAAATTGCCCTTCTGGTGGAGGATATCGGATGGACAGAGGTCTATCGCAAAGGGAAGGCCGGTCAATATCCGACACAGAAAGAATATTTCGAACAAAACGGAATAGAAGTCGTATATTACGGAACAACTGATATCAAAGAAAAGATGTTCTTGCCGATCCTGGAAAAAGTGGCCTCCAGCGGTGCCGATTCAATTTACTGGATTACCGGTTACACCGATACGGTGACATTGGTGAAGCAGTGGGCACAGTCGCCGGCGAAAAATATCGATATCGTGTTTCAGAGCGGGGCATGCAGCTATGCGGCGTTCTGGAAGATGACGGGAGGACAGGCGCTGGGTGTCAATGCGTTATGGCCGGAAATCATGATTCCCTTTACCGATCTTTCGAAACCCTTTCTTGCCAAGCTGCAGGCAAGGGGTTCCGGATTGCTCGCATCTACATATGGCGCCTATGATGGTCCGTGGATACTTAAAGAAGCTCTGGAAAAAGTCGGCAATGCCAATGATGTGGATGCTTTGATAAAAGCGATAGAAAATGGTGAATTCCAGCGCGGATTCTGGATTTGGGCTTTTGATAAGCAGAGACATGAACCGAAAAAGGGATATCCCTACCATCCCGTGCTTTATGGGCAGTTCCAGGAAGATGGTCAATATATTCTTGTCCATCCAAAGGAACTGATAGAAAAAACCAATCCCGATAAAAAATTTGTGCGCGTCGAGGAACTGAGGAAACGAGCCGGACAGTAAACCAGCCGATTTACTGTTGAGAAAGCTGCGATAAGTCTGATCCAGAGGAAGCGGACTTATCGCAGTTCCCTGGCAGTCCGCTTCGTGTTTTGACAGGGAAAGGCATTTATCGAAAGGGGCTTTACTCTCCATGGATGCAATTCAAAGTATTCTTGTGTATACGGTGGTACTGGGTTCACTTTATCTTTTAATAGCTCTCGGTTTTTCATTAATATGCGGAGTTTTGGGAATTTTCAATCTTGGTTACGGTGCAACGTTTCTGGTGGCGATTTACGGAATGTGGATGCTTTTATCCACGATCGGCGTGAATCTCTGGGTGGCGATTATTGGAGTTTTTATTCTCCAGTTTCTGTTTACGCTGGGTATCATTTATTTTCCGATAGTGAAACGCTACATGGAAAAAGAGGAGCTTCTGCTTACATCACTACTGCTCGTGTCCCTTATAGTCGAGGAAACGGTGAACCATTTTTATCCTGTGACCGCAGGTGTCGATATCCCGACCGCTATCTTTTCGCATACTCTTCAACTGGGATCCGTCAGTATTCCCGCTCAGATGCTGATCGTCATCATTGCTGCAGTGCTGATAACCGCCTTTTTCGTCTATTTCCTGATGAAGACGAGAATCGGCTTTAAAATACGGGCGATAAGCCAGCAGCTCGAGGCTTCCCGGCTTCTCGGCGTGCGGGTTGAGCGGGTCTATGCGCTCGCCATGATACTCTCGGTAGTCCCGCCGACAATTTGCATGCTCATTATTGCACCGATCTGGGCCATTGAGCCCAATATGGGTCATTCATTGTTGCAAACGGCGATTCTTGTGACAATTCTTGGCGGCCTGGGCAATCTTCGCGGAACTGTGATGGCAAGTTTCATTGTCGGCTTAATTGCATCTTCTGTCGCTTTCCTTGGCAATCCCAGGCTTGTGGGAATGTCAATCCTTCTTGTTGTCTTTTTTGTAATGATCTTTAAACCTCAGGGAATCGCAAAAAGTGAGACGTTATGGTGAGAATCGAACATAAAAGAGCGCTTATGGTATTTCGCTTCGGCGATAAAAAATTTGAATGGCCGATTGAGACCAGGTACTGGAGGAATCCAATATTGGGAATCGGTCTGCTTGCCCTGTTGCCCATTGTGTTTTCAGGACGCCCTGACGCGCTGAGCCTTATCGCAACGGCTAATATTTACGCCTGTATCGCGATACCGCTTGCATGGCAGATGACGGGCATCGGAAGGCTGAATTTCGGACCGCAGGCATTTGTCGGCATTGGAGGTTTTATTGCGGCCCTCGCGAGCGTCCATTTCGGCTGGGGGCCTTGGGCAACATTGCCTTTTGCGATCTTGGGAGGGCTGTTTTTCGGTTTCATTTTCAGTCCTCTGACCAACATTGCCAAAGGATTGTATTTTTCGCTTATAACCCTGATCATTCCTTTAATTTTCCTGGAGATTACCTATTATTTCAGCATATTCAAAGGGGAAACGGGATTATACGGAATAGCGCCCCTGGTAAACGTGAGCAGTATCAAAGCGGAATATATCATTACCGGGTATATGGCTCTGATCATGATGGTTATTTTTTTATTTGTCGTAGTGAAAGTCTTTGATTCGCGGATAGGACTTTATTCCGCCGCAATCAACGACGACGAAGAAGTTGCAAATAATCTGGGTCTGAATATCAAAAGATGGAAAATCATAAGTTTCGTGATTACTTCCACGATGGTAGCCGTTGCGGGATGGTTTGCCGCACATTACTTCGGCACCTTCTCGGGCGTCACCTATCTGCAGCTTCCTTTCATGCTGAAGATACTTTTGATGGTCATGATAGGAGGAAGAGGGGATGTATACGGGGCTGTTTACGGCGCCTATTTTGTGGTCATCCTTGAAAAAGCGCTCACGGTAGTCGGCCTTGCCCATTATATACTTTTCCCTCTTATTCTGCTGATACTCCTCTTTGCGCTTAAGGAAGGCATCTATGGTCTGTACCGGATGCACAGGTATCGTGAATATTATCCGACTATACGGGTAAGAAAACGCTAAAGGATTGAGGTTATGTCGCTTCTTACAATTGAAAACGTGACAAAAAGGTTCGGCGGACTGACTGCCGTCGATAATGTGAGCATGGAAATCAAGGAAGGTGAAATTGTCGGCCTTATAGGTCCGAACGGGGCCGGCAAAACAACATTGATGAATCTCATTGCCGGTACATTTAATCCGGAGGAGGGCAAAATAGTATTTGACGGCCATGACATTACAAAACTTGAACCGTTTCAAGTCTGCCGGCGCGGAGTCAGCAGAACGTATCAGATTCCCCGGCCATTCCCCGATATGACGGCCCTCATGAATGTAGGTGTCGGAGTGCTCTGCGGAAAGAAAAGACCCAACATGAGTTTGGTTGACGGAATGCTCGATGCATCTCACTGCCTTGAATTTGTAGGACTTTTCGGAAAGCGTAATATACTGGCCCGCGATTTGTCGCTCTTTGAATTGCGAGCGCTTGAACTGGCGAGGGCACTGGCGACGACACCGAGGCTTATTTTGATCGACGAGGTTATGGCCGGTTTGAATCAAGCTGAAGGGAGAGTGGCTATACGGCTTATCGAAAAGATAATCGAAGAATTTCACGTAACAATCCTATGGATAGAGCATGTGATGAAAATCATCATGGAGGCGACGCAACGGGTGGTAGTACTCCATTACGGAGAGATCATCTCTTCAGGCCTGCCCGGCGAAATCGCAAACGACCCTCAGGTTATTGAAGCATATTTGGGAGAGAAAATTGCTTAGACTAGAAAAAATCAATGTTTCTTACGGCATTATCCAGGTGATATACGACCTGGATCTGCACGTGAAGGAAGGCGAGTGTGTTGCCCTGCTGGGATCGAACGGTGCGGGAAAAACAACGGTGCTCAATGCGGTTTCCGGGACAATTCCCAGTCAGGGCAGTATCTATTTTCAAAATCAACCATGCGCGGCGAATGATCCGAGCGTCCATTATGAAAGGGGCATAGTGCAGGTTCCCGAAGGGGGAAAGATTTTCCCCTTCATGACGGTGAAGGAAAATCTTCTTATGGGAGCGGCCTGTCGCGACGAAGCATGGGAAAAAAGATTCGAGACACTTGAATGGATCTATAAGATCTTTCCCAAGCTGCATGACCGCAGCAATCAGCAGTCACGGCTTTTGAGCGGTGGAGAGAGACAGATCATGGTTGTAGGCAGGGGGCTGATGGCTCTTCCCAAACTGCTGATGATAGACGAGCCCTCTCTGGGTCTGGCGCCTAAAATTCTTCTTGAAATCTACGAGACGATGAAAGTGCTCCGGGAACAGGGTATGACTATTCTCTTGTCGGAACAGAATGTAAGCCAGGCTCTTAAGCTGTGCTCACGGGGGTATGTCCTTGAAAACGGGCGAATCGTTATGGAAGGATCGAATGAATTCCTGCTGAATAATGAACATATCAAACAGGCATTTTTGGGCATGTAAGGGGATGTGATAATGACACAAGATTATTTTTCGTTTACGGAGCAGCTTTTTGATCCCTCGCAGTCGGCCTCGAAACCCGAGGCTTTGAAAGGGATCAGGGTGCTTGACCTGACCCGCGTGATATTCGGTCCCATGATAGCAAAATGGATGGCCATGTTCGGCGCCGAAGTTATCAAGGTAGAGGAACCGGAGGCGGGAGATGATTGGCGAACCGGGACGTACTGGGGTAAATTCTGGAAGGATTCCTGCCCTTATTTTCAAGCATTGAATCCGAATAAATATTTTGCCGCCATTGATTTGAAGAAGCAAAAAGGAAAAGACCTCCTGAAGGACCTGGTGAAAAAGTCGGATATAGTAATTGAAAACTACAGAGCCGGTCTCGTTGAAGCATGGGGTCTCGGGTATATGGCTATGAGCAAGATCAATCCGAAGATCATTTATATCAGCTGCAGCGGATATGGGCAATGGGGTCCTCTGCGTTATTTCCCGAGCTACGATCTTATTTCGCAATCGGTGACGGGTGTCGCAAGAATGACGGGATTTTCGGAAGATTACACCTATAAGCTTCCTGATTATTACGGCGATTTTTACCCCGCGATTCTGGGAGTTGTCGGATTGCTTTCAGCGATTCATCACCGGGAGAAAACAGGGAAGGGGCAGTATATCGATATTGCCCAGACGGAATCGCTTATGCGTGCCATGCATAACTGGACATATATGAATCTTGCCGGTGAAGACCTCACGCAGACGGGAAATTTCGACCCGACTATGGCGCCTTCCGGTATATTCAAATCCAAAGATGGCCAATATGTTGCTATTGCAATCGCAACAAATGAACAGTTTTCAATGCTGGCTGAAGCGATGGGTTCTTCCGAATTGGCCCAGGATCCGCGCTTCAGCGAAGCATCACAGCGTCTGCTTACGGAACATGCCGATGCGATAAACACAATCCTGGAAAAATGGGCACGCAGCCGGACGGCGGAAGAGATTATCGGGCTGGCCAGGGAAAAGGGTTTTCCCGCTTCGGCCCTCATGGATGACTGGAAACTTACGCAGGATCCATGGCGAAAAGAGCGCGGGAGTGTAGTCGAATTTGAAGATGACATGTACGGGAAGGGAACGTGGGCAGGCCCTCCGGTGTCGCTCCAGAAAAGCCCCGGACGAATCAAGCACCTGACACGGCCTATAGGATATCATAATCGGTATGTCTTCAAGGAGGTTCTCGGGCTTTCGGAAAAAGATATCAGAGAACTGGAAAGGCAGCATATAATCGGCTACTGGGATAATCGTGTGGGCAAACGGCCGCCCAGTTATTACGATATTGCCGAGGATGAAATGTTTAATTACAAACGTGACGAAAGGACCTGAGAGCGTGAAAAAGAAGCAGCAGGTATTTTCCAAGCATATGACAGGGAAGAAGACCCAGGAGCACCTGGAGCAGTTTAATAATCTTTTGGCGGAAATGATGAGTGCGACAGGAGCAAAGAAAGGATCGCTCGATCAGATCCGCGTTCTGGAAATAAGTTATGCCAATTTTCCGGGACTTGTATGCGGCGCGATGCTGGGCGAGATGGGTGCAACAGTTATTAAAATAGAACCGCCGGAAGGGGATGCAGCAAGAGAGGCCACATATTACGGGCGTTACATCAATGGTGTGGGCCTCCCCTTTGTAATCGAAAGCAGAAATAAATTATCCGTTACCATTGATTTTAATGATGAAGAAGGCATTGCGAATATAAAAAAGCTGGCTGAGAAAGCCGATATCCTGATCGATGCCATGAAGCCGGGCCATCTTGATGAGCTCGGCATAGGCTATCGTCAGCTTTCACCATCCAATAAAGGTCTGATTTACGTTTCCGTCTCACCCTACGGTCATTACACGAAAAAAGGTGAGGAATTCAGGAATATACCGGATACTGATCTGACCGCTCAATCGGAATCAGGGTATCCGGCGCTTTCAGGGAATCCAAAAGCGCCCGAGCCCTACAATGTCCCCGTTAAGGCGGGAATTTGGGCGGCAACATATATGTCTGCCGCAGTGGGTGTCGCAGGCATTCTGACAGCGCTGATTCACAGGGACCGGACAGGAGAGGGGCAAATGGTTGATCTTGCCACCTACGATGCATTGTGCTCATGGCCCGGTTTTTCTTTGGTCTGGGGGTTTACGACAGAAAGGCCGCGCACCAGGGTCGGCAATTACGACTGGTGCCTGTTCCCTTACGGGTACTATAAAGCAAAAGACGGATATGTCACTGTTTCGGCGGCAACAGATGCCGACTTTCGCAGTCTTATAAAGATTCTCGGCCGCTGGGACCTGGAGGACGATTGGCGCTTTCTGTTCGACAGGATTGCGGATGACCCTGAAAAGCTGGACGAGCTGGAAGCGGAAATGAAAAAGGAAATCGCCACGCACACGCAAGAGGAGCTTACGCAGAAAACACTTGCCTATGGAGCGAAAGCCGCACGGGACCCCTTACGTTCAAAAGGTTTTCCAATGGTTGTAAAGACTCTGAAGCCCGAAGAAGTGATGAAAGAACAGCACTGGAAAATCCGCAAAAGTTTCCTTGAATGCGAAATTCCCGATGACGGAACAGTGATAATTCCCGCTTTGCCGCCACGTATGTCGGAAACTCCTGCTAAAATGGAGTGGCTCAAGGTCAAGAAGGGGGAAGATAACGAAAAAGTAGCCGAAGAATACGGACTGAAGCTCAAAAAGAAGTAACACTGAAAAGTACTGAATTATAATCTGCAAAAAGGCGGTAAATATGAAATCTGGTTTACATTCCGAAGAAAAGCAGGAGAAACAGCCCTCAGTTAAAAAGGATATCGAACTCGATCATATCCGTCCGGATTTGGCGGAGGTTATCGAAAGGTACTCGTTTGGCCTTGACGAAAATCGTCCGGACGAGGTGGCGAGGAGAAATGACAAGAACAGGCGCACTGCCCGTACCTATGTGAATGAATTGTGCGATCCCGATACCTTTATCGAGTATGGTGCGTTTGCGCTGGCAGCGCAACGGCAGCGCAGGTCACTGGATGATCTTATTAAGAGAACCCCTACCGACGGCATGATTGCGGGAATCGGTTCTGTAAACGGTTCTCTTTACGGGCAAGAAAAATCCCGTTGCATGATAATGGCTTACGATTATACCGTGTTAGCCGGAACGCAAGGATTCTTTAATCATAAAAAAAAGGACAGGATTTTGCAGGTGGCCTATGAACAGCGCCTGCCGCTGATTTATCTTGCGGAAGGCGGCGGCGGCAGACCGGGCGACGTGGATGCGGACGGAATTGTCGCATCAGGGCTGGATTTATCTACATTTTATTTATTTGCACGTTTAAGCGGCGAAGTTCCGGTGATAGGTGTTGTAACCGGTTATTGCTTTGCCGGGAATTCCGCTCTGCTTGGATGCTGCGATGTCATAATTTCGACACGTGACTCCAATATAGGAATGGGAGGTCCGGTTATGATCGAAGGCGGCGGCCTCGGAGTGGTTAAACCGGAAGATGTCGGGCCTATGGATATCCAGACGGGCAACGGGACTGTCGATATCCTTGTAGCTGATGACAAAGAGGCGATTGCGGCAACCAAAAAATATCTCTCCTATTTTCAGGGGGCGGACACTGAGTGGGAAGCTGAAGACCAGCGCATCCTTCGCCGCTTGATTCCGGAGAACAGGCGGCGCGTCTACGATATCAGAACCGTTATAAAAACTCTGGCGGATAAAGATTCTTTCATGGAGTTGCGCGCCCAATTCGGCCCCAGTATGATTACCGGTTTTATGCGCATCGAAGGGAAACCCTTCGGTGTTTTTGCGAATAACTGCAAGGTTACGGGAGGGGCCATTGAAGCAGAGGGTGCCGACAAGGTGGCGAGATTACAGCAGATATGCAGCGCTCACGGACTGCCTATCCTCTCATTGATCGATACGCCGGGGTTTATGGTGGGGCCGGAGATCGAAAAACGGGCTCAGGTTCGCCATGTATGTCGTATGTTCGTAGTCGGCGCCAATATAACGGTTCCCATTTTCGCGGTGGTTCTGAGAAGGGGGTATGGTCTGGGCGCCATGGCAATGGCGGGAGGAGGATTTCTGGAATCAGTCTTTACGGCGTCATGGCCGACGGGTGAATTCGGCGGCATGGGGCTGGAAGGAGCGGTTAAAGCCGGTTTCAGGAAAGAGCTGGAAGCCGTGAAAGACCCTCAGGAACGGGAAGCCCTCTACGAAACGCTCGTAGCTGAATTGTACAGAAGGGGAAAAGCGATCAATGTAGCCTCTTACCTGGAATTGGATGCGGTGATCGACCCGGCTGATACACGTAAATGGATTTTACGGGGATTGCCGAACATTCCTTCGGCGGAATTCCGAGGGGCAAATCACAATTTCGTCGATCCCTGGTAAAAAAGAAATTGATCAGGTAAGTGAGGCCTCGATCATTCGCAGTCTTGCGCAGCTGTCCAGCGAATTTGCGGTGTCAGCCGGAAGAGCAAAGGGAAGGGTGCTTCGTATTAAATATATGATGTGATAGTTAAAAGGAGGGAAATTGTGAGGAGAAACAAAGTCGGAAAGTGGATGTGCCTGGCCGTCTTGATAGCGGGCATAATTTTTTTATCGGGCACAGCAGCGGAAATCCTGGCTGAAGAGCCGATAAGAATAGGCCTGATAGGTGCGTTTTCAAGCCCGCAGGGAATAAGTGAAAAAACCTCATTGGAGATCAGCATTCAGGAGATAAATGATGCAGGAGGCATCATGGGAAGGCCCGTTGAACTTGTGGCTGAAGATTTCAAGATGCAGATGCCCCTTGCAATGGCTGCGTATAAAAAAATGGTGCTCAATGACAAGTGCCTGTTGATATTCGTGGAGGGGACCGAGGGAACAACAGCATGCGCGCAACTGGGTGCCCGCCTGTACCAGAGTAATCCGCATCTTTTGTTTTCTGTCTATTCGGCCGGTTTCAACATGGATATCGTAGGGAACGAATATGACAAATATAAATTTCTTTTCCATCCGGAAACCAGCGCAGCCAATTTTTACAGTCCCGGCATACAACTTATGGAATTTTTTAGAAATACTGTAGGGACTAAAAAGCTTGCGCTGCTTATCGAAGATGTAGGCTGGACGGAACTTTTCCGCAATGGCAAATACGGGCTTCCTTCAATGAAAGATCACTTTGAGAAAAACGGCATTGAAGTGGCCTACTATACACTTACTGATATAAAGGAAAAAATGTTTTTGCCTATTTTGGAAAAAGTCGCGGCTAGCGGCGCCGATACGATTTACTGGATAACAGGGTATACCGACACGGTTGCGCTCGTAAAACAGTGGGCGCAATCGGCGGCAAAAGATGTGGATATCGTTCTCTGGGCCGGTGCGTGTGCATATGCCGCGTTTTGGAAAATGACAGGCGGACGTGCCTTGGGCGCCACGCCCCAGGGGCCGGAAATCGTTATTCCCTATACGAAGAGAACAGTTCCATTTATCAGTAAATTGAAAGAGAAAGGCGTCGGCGTTCTCTCTTCGACGTATTCCACATATGACGGCCCCTGGATACTTAAAAAAGCGGTTGAAGATGCAGGAGGCACTTCAGATGTGGAGAAACTTATAAAGATAATCGAAGGGGGCGAGTTCCAGCACGGCTTCTGGATCTGGGCTTTTGATTCACTTCACGAATCGAAGAAGGGATATCCTTATCAGCCGTTTCCTCTGGGTCAGTTCCAGACGGACGGAAAATTTGTTCTCGTACATCCGGAAAAGCTCGTTGAAATGACGAATCCCGGTCTGGAGTACATCAGGGTCAAGGATCTGAGAAAGAAGACCGGCCAATAGAACCGGAGGGGTTACGGCAGAAGGCGAAATGCCGTGCCGTACCCCGCTCTTTTCCTCAAGAGAGTGAGTGATGTTTTTTGTTAAGAGCTTGCCAGTGCAAAGAGCTTTTTACCTATCCGTCAAATATGAAAATTGCATATTCTGACTCTTGGCATCAAGTAAATCGTCAACGAAAGCGGAAAACATTCTGCGGGAGGCACGCATGTTTGAGTTGAGGGTTACACCTGACTGGCTTTTACCGCATTTTCCATGGGAGCAGCACTTCCTGAAGGTAAACGGCCAGCACATGGCCTATATTGATGAGGGCGATCCCAATGCGCGTCCTGTCCTGCTGCTGCACGGGAATCCGACGTGGGGTTTTTTGTATCGTTTCTTCGTCGATCCGCTTACGAACGCGGGCTACCGGGTTATCGTGCCCGATTTTATCGGGGCAGGGTATTCCGACCATCCGAGAATTGATTCGAGGCTTACGCTCGCCCATCATATTGCGGATCTGGTCTCGCTCATTGACCAGTTAAGGCTGCGCGGCTTTGTGATCGTCGGACAGGATTGGGGTGGTCCACAGGGGATAGGCGCGGCACTGCAGCGCATTGAGCGGCTCGATGCGATAGTATTGATGAATACATGGCTTTATACAACCTTCAATGACAAGCCGCTGACACCGCCATGGTGGTGGATGACCCCCCAGCTGCCCCTGGCCGGTTCCTATTTTATGATACGGAACAAGTGGTGGTCGCACGGAGGCGTTTCAAGAATAAGCAAGCGGGGAATGACGGATACAGAGGCCCGGGGGTATGATCATGTCTTTGACGAGACGAATTCGGAACAGGCTGTCCTCTGCTGGCCGCATACAGTGCCAAAAAGAGAAAATGACCGCGGATGGGGTGACTTCAGAAATATTGAGGAACGTCTTCATGAACTGTCCGCTATCCCTGCGCTCCTGTTATGGGCACCTGAAGATGGCAATTTTTCCATCCAGTTTGCCCACAGGTTAAAGGAACTGCTGCCTCATGCTGAAGGACCGCTGACCTTTGATCGGGCTGCTCACTTTCTGCAGGACGACAGGGGGCCGGATCTGGCGGATGCAATCGTGGAATTCCTTGACAGAAAGGCAGGTGCATCGTTATGAAATTCATCAATCCTGCTGCCGAAGAACTGGCCGTTCTGAGAGATGATCCACTGCTTTCAGAACAGGAGTTTGACGATATGCCGGAGGTTGCCGCCGCGGTGGAAAAAGCCGCGGGGATGCGTGCCGGGCGTGTGTATTGGCGATCGGATCATGATTATCTCTATGGCCTTGAACTGGCTGATCTTGGCAAAGGCCGGCCCTCAATGGCGACTGTGTACGGTTTCCGGGACCGCTATGAACCGAGGCCGCCGGAGCACGAGATAGAGGCGGATCTCATCGATTTTCTGCTCTGGCTTGCGGAAATAGCGGAGGGAATTGAAGGCGAAAATATAAAGAAGCTCATAGGATTGGCGAAAAAGTATGGAAGGTGCAATACCGGCTGGCCGGAAGGATCTGTGTTGCGCACACCGGAAGATCGGTTTTTGAATCTGCCGGGATTCGATTATGAGCCGCATTACATGGAAATTGAAGGCCTGCGCATGGCCTATGTGGAAAAGGGTGCCGGTGATCCCATTCTTATGTTGCATGGTGAGCCGACATGGGGGTACCTGTACAGAAAAATGATACCGCCTTTGGCAGAAATCGGTCGCGTGATTGTTCCCGACCAGATCGGCTTCGGCCGTTCGGACAAGCCTGTCGAAATCAATGCATATAGCTATAAATCTTTTGCCCGGTGGATGCGTAAATTCATTTTGGCACTCGATTTGTCGCGCATAACTCTTGTATGCCAGGATTGGGGCGGATTGATAGGTCTGAGAGTGCTTTCCCAGATACCGGAACGCTTCGGCAGACTTGTGGCGATGAGCACGGGGATACCCTATGGAAAGGGGGCAGGTTCAAACGAAGGATTCCTTCGATGGCGGCATTATGCACAGCGGCAGAATTATATGGATGTTCCTGAAGTAATGCAGTCGTATTCCGATCGTTGTGCATTAAGTGAGGGGGAACAGGCTGCATACAGGGCTCCGTTTCCATCGGCTGAATATCAGGCTGGAGCATTCACCTGGCCGAGGCTGGTGCCGATTCGTATTAACCACCCGGGTAACTATGACAACTATGCCGCAGTGAAAGTTCTAAAAACATTGGATATTCCAGTCTTTTTGCCATGGGGTGACAGAGATCCGCTTAAAGAGGGCGAAGGAGCTCTTCGCAATATTTTCAAACACTGTGCACCGCCGCAACCGATCGCCGATACAGGGCACTACATACAGGAGTCTTCAGGTGAAGAGGTAGCGGATCACATACGTAAATGGATTATGAAAACCCCTCTCGCAAAAAGATAAAAAGATTTCTTTCGAATATCTCCTGCCCTACAAATGAAGAGCAAAAAAAGGCCGGTTTGAAATTTATTTTTTCAAACCGGCCTCTTCACTACTTTACCGGCTGTGGGTTGCACCGATATGTGCTCTGTTTAATCGCTCCATCAACATTTTCATTATTTCTTTTTCAGTTCCTCCTCGAGAAGCTCTCTTCTCAGTACTTTGCCGGCGCCGCTCATCGGAAAATCGCTCCTTATCTCTATGTTTTTGGGTACCTTGTAAGGTGAGATCATTTCCTTCGCCCAGGAAATAATTGCATCCGGCGAAATAGTGTCTTTAAACTGCGGCTTCGGAATGACAAAGGCTTTGATAACTTCTCCTTTCTTTTCGTCGGGCACGCCTATTACTGCAGCTCTGTCAACGGCTTCATGCCGGCACAGGAAAAGCTCAACCTCTTCTGGAAACACGCTGAACCCCGATGTTTTTATCATTTCTTTTTTTCTGCCCAGGAAGTAAAGATAGCCGTCTTCGTCAAATTTGCCCATATCTCCGGTATAGACCCAGCCATCAATGAGAGTGTCCTTTGTTTCTACGGGCTTATTCCAGTAACCCTTGAAAACGGCGGGATGAGTGAGTGAAATTTCGCCCATTTCTCCCACAGGGACTTCCCTGGTTCTGTCTTCGAAAGAAACAATTTTGAAATCGGCGCCTGGAAGAGGAATGCCCTGGCAGCCCTGCTCGTATTTAGGTTTATTAAGCGGCATGTAAGAGTCGAATGTATGAGTTTCGGAAAGGCCGTAGGCAGCTTCCACGAGAATGCAGCCGTTTGTGTCTTCTTTCCACCGCGTTGCAATCTCTTCTGTCAGCTGAATTCCGAAACTTGTGGCGAGACAGAGTTTTAAAGTCGACAGATCATAATTTTTCCGTTCCGGATGGTCCATGATTCCCACAGTCATTGGGACCGTGGCCTGGAAATAGTCTATTTTATAATGGTCGATGGCTTGCATGGCGGCAACCGGATCGAACATCACCATCAGAATTTGAGTGCTGCCAAGTGCAATTTGTGCATCTACACTTGCCAGCATGCCGGCAATATGGAACGTGGGAAGAGTTGAAAGACAGACAGGAGCATCTCCCGTATATCCGGCAAATTCAAGGTCCGCCTTCATTATATTCGTTACGTTTGCCACTTTAAACAATTTTGCCCTGTGAGTCAGAATAGCTCCTTTGGGAAGACCTGTTGTTCCTCCCGTATACTGGAATTGAACTATGTCCTCAAGGCTTACGTCCGCCTGAACAGGATCCGCCGGATACCGGGTCATGATGTCCAGAAATTCTACCGTTCCGGGATGTACTGCTTTCGGGATTTTCATCATAGGTACCAGGTTCATCGTTTCTTTTTCGGGAAGGAAATCGTGCAGGCTGGTCACAATGATCTTTTGTAAATCACATTCTTTTCCGGCGCCTGCTGCCACCGGATAAAGAAGATCAAGTGATACGATCGCCCTGGCGCCCGAGTCCTTCAATTCGTATGCGAGTTCCCATTCTTTGAAGACGGGACTGCAAGGTATGATTATGCCGCCCATTTTATTGATGCCGTAGTGTGCGATGTGATACTGAGGACAACTGGGAAGAAAAAGAGCGATACGGTCTCCTTTTTTAAACCCGGAATCGAGGAGGAAATGTGCAAATTTTTCCGACTTCTCGTCAAGTTCCCGGTAGGTAACCTCTCTTCCATAAAAAATAATTGCGGTTCTTTCAGGAAATTCCCTGGCATTGTCGCGAAGGTACTCGAACAGAGGTTTTTCCCCCTTGGGATAAATAACTTCTTTAGGAATAAAATCCGGCCAGTTTTTCATCCATATTTTTTCCATTTTCCGTCTCCTTTGTTATCTTTTTTAAAAGACCAGCTATGGCTGAATAAAAACGGCTATGCTCTAAAACTGCATATTTCACATGTTTATCGCATAGGTTAACCTGTCCTGTCCATTAAAAAGCAACAATCATACCATCTGATACTAAGGGAATTTTGAAAAGATTATATGGGGTTAGATCAATAAAAATATGCCGTCTCCAATAAAATTAACGAAATATCGTTTACACATTTTATATAGTAAATAAAAGTAATTGGAAATTTGTCATTTTGTGAAGCTGTCCGGCGAACTCACCTTTGCAGCCCGGGTGTGCCGGGGTGGACGATTCGATCGACGGAGCAATTCAAGAATTCTATTTATCAGACGAATAGTAACGAGCCCGTTTGTGAATGCCGAGCTTCTTCATTCTTGAAAAAAGAGTATTGGGATGAATTTCGAGAAGGTCCGCTGCACCTCCGGGGCCAGTAACTTTTCCGTTGGTTCTTTGAAGTGCCGAAATGATATGGTCTCGCTCATTTTTTTTGAGACTTGCAAAGGGTTTGTCGGTAAATAACGGAGAAGATTTATCTCCAAGCTCAGGAATGCGTAAATGTGACCCATTGCTGAGGATCACGCTTCGTTCTATCACGTTTTCCAGCTCCCTCACGTTTCCCGGCCAGCTGTATGCGAGGAGCTTTTCCATATCATTACGGGCGATGGTCTCCAGAGGTTTATTGAATTTACCGGCATAAAGAGTAAGAAAATAATGAGCCAGCAGCGGAATATCGTCTTTCCTGTCGCGCAGTGCGGGAACATTTATGGGAAAGACGTTGAGCCGGTAGTAAAGGTCCTGGCGAAAGCGCCCCGTTTCGACCTCTTTTTGCAGATCGCGATTCGTGGCAGCCAGCAGGCGGAAGTCCGATTTAAGCGTATGATGGCCGCCGACCCGTTCAAATTCTCCGCTTTGAAGAACGCGCAGGAGTTTTACCTGGATTTCCATCGAAATATCCCCAATTTCATCGAGAAATATGGTACCGCCGTGTGCCAGCTCAAACCTTCCCATATGCCTTGAATTCGCACCGGTAAACGCCCCCTTTTCATGACCGAAAAGTTCACTGGAAATGAGGCTTTCCGGCAGTGCGCTGCAGTGGACTCTTATAAACGGCTTTCCATTGCGGGAGCTGTGCCGGTGAATGGACCGGGCTATCAGCTCTTTCCCAACCCCTGTTTCTCCCAGAATGAGAACAGTGGCGTCGGTTCCGGCTACTTGTTCCACCTGGCTGAATACTTTCATAATAGCCGGGCTTTTTCCCACGAAATCTTCAAAATGAATGGTTTCCAGGTATTCATTTTCATAATACCGCTTTTCTATTGTCTGTTTTTCGTACATTTCATTCATTGCCTGCCATGATCTCGCATTATCCATTGAGATTGCAGCCTGAGCGGCAAAATAGTTGAGTATTTTCAAATCCTGTTTTTTGAAGGCGCTGCAAAATAGACGGTTATCATGATACAGAACGCCGACAGTCTTATTGCGGATGGTCATAGGTACACATATGCATGACCGGATGGTATCTGCTCCGGCGGGATTCGGCGCGCTATGCTCATTCAGCTCTCTTATGCGTCCATTGCCTGATTTTAATGTCTCTTCTATAAGCTTCATGGACGTTTCAAAGCCGGGATTTGTGATATCTTTTGATGTAAGATTTTTTGCTGCCCGGAGTACGATGTCGTGAGAATCGTCCTCTAAAAGGAAAATGGCCCCTCTTTCGGCGCCGGTAATCCTGTTAATAGTTGCAATAATGTGCCTCGACAGATCTTTATAATCGAGAATCGTAGTGAGCTCCTGACTTAGTCCGAGAATTTCTTCGAGCAGATTTTCTCCAAAGCGAAGATCTTTGACGAGCGGGCGTATGTCGTCAGGAACCAGTTCGTCATTAAAGGAATAAAGTGTTTTTGCAGCCGTTTTCGCCCATTTCATGGCTCTTGTTTCACTGCCGGCCCGCAGATATTCCCTGGCCAGTTCAATCTTTGTTTTGGCCAATTCTATCTGATGACCAGAGGATTCCAGATGCCGCACTGATTTTTTCAGTTCACACATCACATCCTGCGGCGGGCGGCCCTGTTTTCTATGGAGAAGCGCCTTGTATCGACAGGCAACCCCCTTCATAAGAAGATTGCCGCTTTCAAATGAATATCGTATATCTTCTTCCAGTGAAATACCTTCAACGCGAGGGAATGAGCCTTCTTCAACGGCCCAGCAAATCAGCAGCCAGACGGCACTGAATTTTACAGTCAATTTTGCTTTGCCGCTGAGTTCAAAGTAATCCTGCAGAGCCGAAAGTGCACGCCTGTGGTCATTTACAAGATGGGATGCGTAACAGAGTAATGCCAAACCGTTCAACTGGGCATATACATTGCGGCTTTTTGTCGCTTCTTTTAAAGATTCTTCTATGTAGTGCAGGGAGTCTTCGGGACGGTTGAGCTCTAAAAGCAGATATCCGATTGTAATTCCCGCGAGCCCCGCAACCGACAAATTGCCTATGCTTCGGCCGTGCTCCTGAATGGCATGGAGCATTCCGAGAGCTTGAGAGTATACCCCCGTGTGTCCCAGACAGACTCCGGCAGTCAAGGCGGCTAAAAGCGGCAGGCTGTCTTTTGGAAATGTGTTTTCCACGTCGGGTACAAGCGTTTCGTAGCTCTGTACAACTTCCCGATAATTTCCGGACCAGTAATGAAAAAACATGCCGAAGATTGTAGCTGATCTTTGAATCGCAGGATCGTCGATTTTCCTCGTCAAAGCCCACCCGTTTTTAAAATGATGGAGTGCAGGGCGGTATCGGGAACGGAGCCACTCGCTTTTGCCCAGGTGCATTTCCAAAAAACCGGCATAATCATTATATCCGTTGGACCGGGCGCGGCCTATTGCTTTTTTGATTATTGAAATTACCTTTGCCGGATCGGTATTATCCGCAGAAGCTTTGGCATACTGAAGTGCCGCTTCGATAAACAAGAGGGACACATCATGCCCTTTCATTGTTTTGAGACTTTCGATTGCCTTGTCATAATACCGGCGCGCCTCGTCATCTCTGAAGCTCTTCCGGTGCAGGTTGCCAGCCTCAATGAGAAGCCTGCATTCATCTAAATTGTTTGTGATATGCAAAAGATGAAACGCAATTTTTTTTGTCCGGTCCGGGCCATCAGGGACCGCTTGAAGGAAAATCTTGATAATGCGGCGGTGCAGGGCTTTCTTTTCGTCGGCGGAAATATCATCCATTAATCCTTTTTGCGCTGTGCGTGAGATAAAAGAAAAAATAAAGGAGTTGCTGCTGGCAAGGAAGCGGTTGGTTACACCGTATTCCAGGGCCGAAAAAATTTTTGAAGCCTTTTCATTTGCAAGTTCCTGAAGCCAGTCTATATGGAATTCTCCGTCAAAGAGTGCGGCTAAAGATAAAATCCTTCGATGATTATGTTCTTCCGATGTCTTCATTTTTTGCTTCAAATCCGATTTCGAAGCATTTTTCGTCCTTTTGTAAAGAGGGCGGACCAAAGGCATAAAAAGATGCCCGGCTTCGCTCATTGATGATTTCACCTCCGGAGCTTAAAGGAGCCAATTTGTACACCTGTCTGCAAGTAAAGTCAACACAGAGCGAATATTCGGCAAGGTAAAAAAAGCCCCTCCATCAGTTCTGATGAAGGGGCTCAAAAAAAATATTTCAGAATTTGGTCGGCCAGTTGGCAAGCCGATGCTCCCCGATTCCTTTCGTTTTCGAACACTCCTGTGTTTGCTTAAGTACTTTAATGATGTGGTTCCTTGTCTCCCGCGGATCTATTACATCATGGATGAAATGAAGCCCGGCGGCGCCATACGGTTCGGTTCCTTCAGCCATTTTCTTCACCCGTTCTTCCTGCTCTTCCGGTGTTTTTGCAGGAGTGGCTCCGAAGACCACGTTTGCCGCGATGACAGGGTCGACAAAGCTCATTTCAGCAGTAGGCCAGGCGACGATCGAGTCGGCACCGCTGCCTGAGCCGCACATGTTCCAAAAGGCCATTCCATACGCTTTTCTCAAGATAACAGTGATCTTTGGAACTGTTACAAGGCCCAGTGCGTTCATGAAATTCATTACATGGGCGCCGACCCGCTTGCGTTCCGCTTCGCGACCCACGAGGAATCCGGGAATATCTTCCATAAAAATAAGCGGGATATTGAAAGAATCGCAGAGGCACAGAAAGCTCATAACCTTTTCGATGCCGTCGGTATCCATGGCCCCTGAGTTGAAGCGCGGCTGATTCGCGACAAATCCGACCACCCGGCCGCCGACTCTTCCGAATGAAGTGATCACCGTCTGTCCGAAAAGCGGCTTTACGGAAAACAGGCTGTCCTTGTCCACTATGCATCTCAGTATCTGATTCATGTCATAGGTCCGGTTCCGCTTCTCCGGAAGAATGTTTAAAATGTCCGGCATACCCTCTCCCGAACCCTCGGGAACGGGCACCAACGGAGGCAGCTCTTCATTATGGGAAGGCAGATAACTTAAATATTCCCGGATAATCTGCATGCACTCGTCCTCATTTTCCGCCACGCGGTCGGCCATACCGGTCACTTTCGAATGAAGCTCCCAGCCGCCCAGCTCCTCGTCGGTGATCTTCTCGCCCAATGCAATGGATACGATCCGGGGACCGGATACACCCATGGCCGTCCCCTTCACCATGACCACAAAGTCGGAAAGACAAGCCATCCATGTCGGCTCGCCGTAACATTTGCCCAGTACCGCCGTCACCAGCGGAGTCTTGCGCACACGGCTCATGTGGTCGATAAAGGTGTTCCTCCGGCCTCCCCCGTAGGAAGCAAGACCG